>CP070712.1:898906-914001 GCA_020350365.1 Thermoplasmatales archaeon
AAACTTTTTTTGTAAAGGTGGGAGTAGAATTTCCTCATATCAATAGATTGAAAGATTTGATTATTGATGCTGTTAAGAAAGCAACAAAAGATATTCCACTTAGACCTAATACAATAGATCCATTTACTAGTGAAAATCATAAAGATAATACTGGAGATCAAATTCCATATATTACTTGGGAGTTTATAGAGGGAAGTGATGTAATTATTACTGCTTTTCCAAAAGGTGGTGGCAGTGAAAATATGAGTAAACTTGGAATGCTGAAACCTGGTGTAGGAATAGAAGGTGTAAAAGATTTTATTGTTGAGGAGATGATCAAAGCTGCGGGTAATCCTTGTCCACCAACAGTTGTAGGTGTTGGAATTGGGGGAGGTGCAGATCTTTCATTGAAACTTGGTAAAAAAGCCCTTTTGAGACCTGTTGGAGAGAGACATAAGAATAAAGAGATTGCTGCAATTGAGGAGGAGTTAATTAAGAGAATTAATGATAGTGGTATTGGTCCTATGGGCCTTGGTGGGAAAACAACTGTACTAGATGTTCATATAGAAAAAGCACATAGGCATCCTGCAAGTTTGCCTGTTGGAATCGCTGTTCAATGTTGGGCAGATAGAAGGGCACAAATGGTAATTCACTCAGATGGTAGCTGGGAGGTGAAATAAATGGAGTATCATCTAAACTTACCAGCAAGTAAAGATGAAATTAAAAAATTGAAGATGGGTGATATTGTTTATGTTACTGGAATGGTATTTACTGCTCGGGATGAAGCGCATCATATGATGCTTGAGAAAGGAAAAAATGCAATTCCTTTTGATCCATCTGAAATGGCATTGTATCATTGTGGTCCCTTGATGAAAAAAGAAAGCGGTAAATGGCAGGTTGTGTCAGCCGGACCTACAACTAGCAGTCGTATGGAGATTTTTGAGGATAAATTCATTGAGAACTTTGGTATCAACATAATAATTGGAAAAGGTGGAATGGGTGAAAGAACTGAAAAAGCCCTTCAAAAATTTACTGGAGTTTATACAGCATACACTGGTGGTGCAGGTGCCCTTGCTGCAGATAAAGTAGAAGAAGTTTTAGGTGTTTACTGGCTTGAAGAACTTAATATGCCTGAAGCTGCCTGGATATTTAAGGTAAAGGAATTTGGACCACTTGTTGTTGCAATTGATTCACATGGAAAATCCATATATAAAGAACTTAAGAAATAGATATTATTTAGGTGAGAAGATTGTATATTGATTTATCAATTGATCTAAAAGAAGTTTCAACAATTATTAAGGATTTTATTAAAACATATGTTAATAATTCTGGGGTAAAAGGTATTGTTTTAGGTTTGTCTGGCGGCATTGATTCAGCAGTAACTGCAATTCTATGTAGAGATTCTATTGGTAAAAAAAATGTTTTTTGTCTTTATCTTCCTGAGGATACAACACCAGAAAAAGATAGAAAGGATATTGATATAATCATAAAGAACTTTGATTTATATTGTGAAAAAAAGGATATTTCTGAAGTGGTAAAGGCAATTTCTAATAATTCTATTATTAAACCTGATAGATTTGCCCTTGCAAATATTAAGGCTAGGGCAAGAATGATACTTCTTTTTGAATATGCAAATATGAAAAGTAATCTTGTTTGTGGTACCTCAAATAAATCTGAAATGTTGGTTGGTTACTTCACAAAATATGGTGATGGTGGTGTTGATATCATGCCACTTGGAGATATATATAAAACGCAGGTTTGGGAACTTGCGAAATATCTTAAAATTCCAAAAAATGTAATTTCAAAATCACCAAGCGGAGGACTCTGGCATGGACAGACAGATGAAGGTGAATTAAAAATTTCATATAATCAATTAGATAGGATTCTTTCAGGTTTAGAAAAAAAGATTGATATTGATGAAATCTCAGGGATAGTTGGTGTAAAAAAATCTGAGGTATTACGTATAAAAAAAATGAGAATTAAAAATCAACATAAAAGTCGGGCTCCATTGATTCCAAAGGTTGGAATTAGAACTCCAGGTTACGATTGGCGTTCACCTATAATTGAAGGATGATATATATTTTTGAATATTTAAAAAGATATATTAGATAGATTTTTTCGAATATATTTTGTTAAATCTATCTATTGAGTTTACTTATCAGAAATTTTGTATTAAATTAAAACTTAAGCTTTTCTCCAGTAAGTCTCTCGTAAGCCTCAAAGTATTTATTTTGTGTTTCTTCAACTACATAATTTGGAAGATTTGGTGGACTTGAGTTTTTATCCCAACCAGTACTACTCAAATAGTCTCTTACATATTGTTTGTCAAAGCTTGGTTGTGATTTTCCAGGTTCATACTGATCTGCTGGCCAGAATCTGGAAGAATCAGGAGTAAGAAGCTCATCGACAATAATTATTTTATCATCTATTTTTCCAAATTCAAATTTAGTATCTGCAATGATTATCCCTTTTTCAAGTGCATATTCTGCTCCTTTTTTGTACAACTTCAGAGATAAATCTTTTATCCTTTCTGCATCTTCTTTTCCAATGAGTTTTACCATTTCATCATATGAAATATTGATATCATGACCAGATTCAGCCTTTGTGGAAGGTGTAAATAAAGGTTCATTAAATTTATCTGATTCTTTAAGACCCTCTGGTAGTTTTATACCACAGACAGTACCATCCTTTTGATAGGATTTCCAAGCAGACCCAGAAAGATAACCACGAACGATACATTCAACTGGAAAGACCTTTGCTTTTTTTACAAGCATGCTTCTTCCATTTAGAACATCCTTATGTTGTTTTAAGTAATCTGGAAATTCGCTAATATCTGCAGATATTACATGGTTTAATGCGGTATCCTTGAAATAATCAAACCAAAATTTGGAAATCTGGGTTAAACAAACTCCCTTATTTGGTATTGGTTCAGGAAGTACAAAATCAAATGCAGAAATTCTATCCGTCACTATAAGAAGAAGTTTATCATTTACATCATAAACATCTCTGACCTTTCCCTTCTTAAATTCTTTCAATGGTAAATTAGTTTCTGTTACAACACTCATACAATCTCCCCATTTTTTTTATAAAATCTTTGCTCCTTTCTCGATTTTTTTATCTGAAATAATATCTCCCTTTTTAGTCTTTAGTATTTTTCCATTATAAGATGCCTTTTGTTTATCATCTATCATCATATTTACTTTTTTGAAATCCTCAAATTCCAAAATTTTTTCTGGTTCCCTTTCAACTCCCTCAATAAATACCGCTGAGCCAGGCTCGGAATCACCAGGGTTTAAAAGTGAACACACACCTTTTCCGTCATCAGCAGCAAGAAGCATTCCATTTGATTTAACGCCTCTAATTGCTGCAGGTTTTAAATTCGTTACAATAACTATTGATTTTCCTTTCATTTCTTCTTTTGAATAATGAGGTTTCATTCCAGCAACTATTACTCTTTTTCCAAGTTCCCCAAGATCAATTAAAAGCATATACAATGTATCTGCATTCGGATGATCTCTTACATCAATAACCTTTGCTACACGTAAATCAAGTTTTGAAAATACATCTTCTTCACTCATAAAATCACCAATATCTAGTTTTTTAAATAACGGCATCGGTTTTTCAAGAGAAAAACCAACTTTTAATTCCTCAAAGGTTGATTCCCAATTACCTTTTTGAATTGAATCTTTATGTCCAAGAATTGACCATATCTTATCAGATGAAAACGGTAAATAAGGTGACATAATTACTGCTAGAGCATTTACAATTTTCAAACAAATGTGAAGAACAGTTGCACATGCATCTTTATCGTTTTTAACAAGGTTCCATGGTTGTTTTTGATCAAAGTAAAAATTACCAAATTGTGCTAGATTCATTGCGGCTCGTAATCCTTGCTTAAAATTACATTTTTCTATAGAACCTGAAACATCTTTAGTTGCTTCTTCTATTTTTTTAATTGCTTTGTTATCTAAATCATCAAGCTTACCTAATTTTGGGATTTCACCAAAGTTTTTATGTGTAAATGTAACAACTCTATGAACGAAATTCCCGTATGTTCCAACAAGTTCATCATTGTTTTTTGCAATAAAGTCATCCCACATCCAATTAGTATCTTTGTTTTCTGGCATGTTTATTGATAGATAATATCTAATCGAATCGACATCAAATTTCTCAAGTATGTCAGGAACCCAGACTGCAGTCCCCCTACTTTTTGAAAATTGTTCACCTTTTAATCGAAGGTATTCATTTGCTGGGATATCATATGGTAAATTCAATTCCTTTCTATATCCCATTATTATTGAAGGCCAAATCAAAGTATGGAAAGGAATATTGTCCTTTGCAAGAAAATAATAATGTTTGGAATCAGGATTTTTCCACCATTCTTCCCATTTATCAGGTTTTCCTTGTTTTTTAGACCATTCTTTACTTGCAGATAGATAACCAATTACTGCATCAAACCATACATAGATTCGTTTATCATCAAATCCGTCTATTGGAACCTTTACACCCCAAGAAATATCTCTAGTAATTGCTCTATCTTTTAATCCATCTTTTAACCAATTTTCAGTAAATTTCAAAACACTAGGTTTCCAATGTTTCTTGTTTTTTATCCAATTAAGTAATTTATCCTCAAATTTATTTAATGCAAAGAAAAGATGTTCACTTGTCTTTATTTCAGGAGTTCCACCACATATCTTACATTTTACCTCTTGAAGATCTTGAGGATCTAATAATTTTCCACATTCATCACATTGATCTCCTCTTGCTTTATCAGATTTACAATGTGGACATGTTCCCTCAATGTATCTATCTGGTAGATATTTTTTACAATTACTACAATAAAAGGCATCAACACTTTTTTTGTAAATATCTTTATTTTTGTAAAGTGTAAGAAAAATATCTTGTACAACTTCTGCATGATTTTCTGTTGTTGTTCGGGTGAAAAGATCAAATGAAATTCCCATATTAATCATGTTTTCAGTGTGTTCTTTGTTATATCTATCAACTATTGTTTGTGGAGTTGTTTTTTCGTTTTCTGCTGTTATAGTAATAGGTGTTCCATGTTCATCACTCCCAGAAACCATTAAGACATCTTTACCTTTCATTCTACAAAATCTTGCAAAAATATCTGCTGGTAAATAACAACCTGCAATATGCCCAAGATGAAGTGATCCATTTGCATAAGGCCAGGCAACACCAATGTATATTTTCTCCCTCATATAGAACACCTTAGCAGAATATCGGCATAACATTTAAATATGGCGCAAAGCTAATATATATGTATTAAGAGAAAAATAAAATTGAAAAATAGCACCATGAATGGTGCGTTAATCAATTAGGATTAATTCATATTCAACCGCTTAATTTGTCTTTAATATCAGATGCAAAAACATTGTGTGGATTCACCACCTATTATTTGCTAGAAAGCGGATAAAGGTGCTGTTTTTCGAGATTAAATTTACAAGGTGATAGTTAATGGTAATTGATCCAGCAACAACGAAATATTTAATTAAGGCTTATATTAAGGCTGATGGTATCATTGAAAAATCTGATGTGGTGGGGGCCATTTTTGGCCAAACCGAAGGTCTTCTTGGTGATGAATTAGATTTAAGAGAACTACAAAGATCTGCTAGAGTTGGTAGAATTGAAGTAGAACTTGAATCAAAAAATGGAAAAAGTGAAGGCGTAATTACCCTTCCAACATCTCTTGATAAAGTTGAAACAGTAATTCTAGCTGCTGCTTTTGAAAGTATCGATCGAGTTGGTCCATGTAAAGCAAATATAACTGCTGATCAAGTTGAGGATGTACGAGTTGTTCGAAGAAAAAAGGTAATTGAGAGAGCAAAGGAATTACTAAACAAAGTAATGGAGGAAGGAAAGGTAGAAGGAGAAAGCATTGCAGATAATGTACGACAAGCTGTACAAGTTGAAGAAATTTCTAATTTTGGTCCTGACCATTGCCCAGCAGGTCCTCATATTGAAAAAAGTGATGCAATAATTATTGTAGAAGGTAGAAGAGATGTACTAAATCTTTTAAAATATGGTATTAAAAATGTTATTGCAGTAGGCGGAACAAATATCCCTAAGACAGTAATAGGTCTAACAAAAGAAAGAATTTCAACTGCTTTTGTTGATGGAGATAGAGGCGGAGAATTGATTTTAAAAGAACTATTGCAAACTGCAGATATCGATTTTGTTGCACGAGCACCAGCTACTAGAGAGGTAGAGGAAATTCCTCAAAAACTTATCATGAAGGCATTAAAAAACAAGATACCAGCAGAACAATACGCTGAAATGTATGACATAAAATTTGAAAAAAGAGTGGATAAAACTGAAGAAATTCAAGAAAAACCTACAAAGAAAGTAAAAATTGAGGAAAAACCAAAATCTTCGACATCTAAAAAAGAAAAAGAAGAAAAAGAAGAAAAAGTAAAAGAAAGAATAATTACTGATAAACAGAAAAAATATGGTAAAATTCTTAATGATATTTCAGGATCTTTAAAAGCAGTGCTTTTTGATAAGGAGGATAAAGAGATAAAAAAGATACCTGTAAGAGAGCTTACTGATTCTCTTAAGAAAAGTGATAACATTTATTCAGTTGTATTTGATGGTATAATTACTCAAAGACTTTTAGATATAGCAAGCACAAAAAATATTACAGAAATTGTTGGAATTAAACTAGGTAACGTTGTAAAAAAGCCAACTTCTGTTAAGATTTTAACTAAAAAGGATTTGGATTAATTTTATTTCCTTTTTTTATTTTTTTTCAGAACCCAAATTAATAACTCATTTAAATACTTTCAATAGAAAACCATAAAAAGGCAAAATATTATGTCAATATATTCAAAAAGGGGCGTGAGGGAAGTTAATTATGCAAAAAGATGAACTCATTCAATTGCATACGTTTTTACTACAATTAAAAACTCACCTGGAGGATATTGTTCATAATAACGGTGGTGTTGAATTTTATGCCTATGTAAAGCTTGATGTAACACCTTTCCAGGTTTATAAGTCAAAAAGAGAGCATAAATTAGCTGTTTTTACATTAAGTAAAGGAATTGCTGACTTACTTTCAAATAATAATTGCCCTGGTTTAGAGAAGGTTTCTAACAGACTTGAACAAATGTCAGAGCGTTTTATGACAGAAAAGGAAAAAGCCCTTGTTAAGTCTTAAAACTCTTTTATCATAGTATATGCGTCTTCTCCACTTTGATAAAATTTTCTATGTTTTTCCTTTATTTTAAAACCGTGTTTCTGATAAAATTTAATAGCTATTTTATTTTTAATTCTAACTTCTAATTCTATTCTTATTATATTTTCAATAAACATTTCTTTAAAAAATTGATTTAATAGCTCAGTACCAATATTTTGTTTTCTATATAATTTTGATATCGCAAGCATAAGTATTTTTGCAAGTTCTGGATTTATCTTTACTCCAATTAAAAATCCAATTATTTTATGGGCTTTTTCTGCTACTATAAAACCCTCTGGAAATGTCTCGTAGAAATAATTAAACAAACTTGGATTGTATCTTTCTGTAAGAGTTTCTGATGCTAATTTTATAACTGAAAACATATCTGCTGGCTGGAATTTTCTAATTATTAGCACAATTTGATATCAAATTGTTTAAGTATAAATTTTTTCACCAAACAAAAGTTTTATAAATTGTTTATATATTCATATAAATCATTAATATGGTTGATGAGGCATTTTTTGTTAAAATGGATGATACAATCTTGTTAAAAAAAGCAATAGCAATAAATTTGTATAATAAAAAATTTGAACAATCAAGAATATCTAAAATCTTAAATCTAACTCAACCAATGGTTAGTAACTATTGTAGTTCAAATGAAAAAATTCCAAAAAATATTTTAAATTTAGCAGAAATAATTTCTTATAAAATTCATAATGGAGATTCAACAAATTTTTTTACATGTATTACTTTTGCAAATAATTCATTTATTGGTCGTTATTACATTGCTGAAAAAAACGAAATAATAAGCGATGAAAACAATAATATTATCAATAACCTTATTGAAGCTTTCTTTTTGTTGAAAGGAAAAGATATTAGTGTATTTATTCCTGAAGTAAAAATTAATATTGCAATGGCGAAAAATAAAGCTAAAAACTCAGAAGATATTGCTGCTTTTCTAAATGGTTTAATAATTGCAGATGATAAAGTCACCAATAACAATGGAATAAGATTTGGAAAAAGTAAACATCTTTCTTCACTTCTTCTATATTTAAAGAAGCATATAAAAGCAAATGCAATTATGAATATTGCATATATAAAAAACATTGAAAAAACTGGTTTTTCTTATAGTTATTTATCAAAAGATTTTAAAATTAATGACAATAAAAAAAATGTTGATGTTCTTTTACATAAGGGGGATTTTGGGATTGAACCATGTGCATATGTCCTTGGAAAAGATGCAGTTGATGTGGTAAATAAAGTTATTAGAATAAGAGAGGAATTAAAATGAAATTAAAAGATGAAAAAATAACGAAAGCAATTATTGAAAGATATATGAATAAATTTATCGACAATTTAGATCAGGATGTAATAATTGCTGGTGCAGGACCCGCAGGACTAACTACAGCTTATTACTTAGCCAAAAATGGATTCAAGGTTTCTATATTTGAAAGAAAACTTTCAATTGGAGGAGGCATGTGGGGTGGTGGCATGATGTTCAATGAAATTGTTGTTGGAGAAGATGGTAAAAAAATTCTAGATGAATTTGGAATAAATTCTGATAAATATGACGAAGGATACTATACCTCTGATTCAGTTGAAGCAATTTCAACAATTTGTTCAAAAGCTGTTAAAGCTGGTGTAAAAATATTTAATTGTATATCTGTCGAAGATGTTATGATAGATAAACAAGGTGTATGTGGGGTTGTTATAAATTGGAGTTCTGTTGAGATAGCAAATTTACATGTAGATCCTTTGTCTATTAGATCAAAATATGTTGTTGAAGCAACAGGTCATCCTTTAGAAGTGTTAAAAATTCTTGAGAAAAAAGTTGATGGTAATTTATTTACTAAAACTGGAAAAATTATGGGTGAGAAATCAATGAATGCTGATATTGGAGAAAGAACAGTTGTTGAGAATACCAAAGAAATATTCAATAATGTCTATGTTGTTGGTATGGCAGCTAATGCTGCTTTTGGAACAAATAGAATGGGTCCAATTTTTGGAGGAATGTTACTTTCTGGAAAGAAACTTGCAGATATTCTAATTAAAAGACTAAAAGGGGAAATAAGTCATAATCAAAAAAAGATTGAAGGAATAATTAATGTCGAATAAATTGGGAAATATTGATTTCTACATGATTACAGATTCAAATTTTACTAGAAATGGAGTAATTTCTGATGTTAAAAATGCATTACGAGCTGGTTGTAGAATAGTTCAGTATAGAGAAAAAAATAAAAGTGTAAAAGATATGATAAGAGAGGCAAAACAATTAAAAAAACTTTGTTTTAAAAAGGCTACGTTTCTGATAAATGATAGAATCGATGTTGCATTAGCAGTAGATGCAGATGGGGTACATATCGGCCAAGATGACATGGATTTTGAAATTGTTAAAAGACTTCTAGGTAAAGATAAAATTATTGGACAAACTGTTCATAATCCAGTAGAAGCGTTTGAAGCTAAAAGACTTGGACTTGATTATATTGGTGTTGCCCCCATATTTAAGACAGATACTAAAATAGATGCAAACAAACCTTGTGGAATAGAAATGATAAAAAGGATCAGAAAAAAAGTTAATCTTCCAATTGTAGCAGTTGGAGGAATTGATAAAAAAAATGTAAATGATGTAGTTTTATCTGGAGCAGATTCTATAGTTTCGATTAAAGCTGTTTTAAATTCTGATGATGTATATAACGAAATCAAGGATTTTATAAGAATTATTGGGGAGTGTAAATCCATATGACTCAATTAGAGATGGCAAGAAATAATGAGATTTCAAATGAAATGAAAATTGTATCTGAAAAAGAAAAAATAGATGTTAAATACTTAATTAAAAAAATTGCAGAAGGTAGAGTTGTTATACCTGCATCCAATCTTCATAAAAATGTTAATCCGATTGGAATTGGTGAGGGATTAAAAGTAAAAATTAATGCAAACATTGGTTCATCTCCTGATAGAGCTGAAGTAAATCATGAATTAGAGAAACTTAAGATATGCGTCGATGCAAAGGCAGATACTGTAATGGACTTAAGCACTGGAGGAGATATCGACAAAATTCGTCGTGAAATAATAAAAAATAGTAATATTCCTGTTGGAACTGTTCCTGTTTATCAAGCTGCTTGCAGTGTTGATGATATTGTTGATCTTAATGAAAGGGATTTCATTGATGGGATTAGAAAACATATTGAGGATGGTGTGGATTTTATTACAATTCATGCAGGACTTTTAAGAAGTTCTATACCTTTTATAAAAAAGCGGATGATGGGTGTTGTAAGTAGGGGTGGTGCATTAATCTTAAAATGGATGATTCATAATAAAAAAGAAAATCCCCTTTTTGAGAATTTTAATGAAATATTAAAGATGGCAAAAAGGTATGATGTAACTTTAAGCTTGGGTGATGGGCTTAGACCAGGTTGTCTTAAGGATGCAACTGATAAAGCTCAGATTTCTGAGCTAAAGGTGATTGGGGATTTGACATTAAAGGCCTGGGAAAAAGATGTACAAGTTATGGTTGAAGGACCAGGTCATATCCCCTTAAATCAAATTGAAAAAAATATTAGACTTGAAAAGGAAATATGTCACGGTGCACCTTTTTATGTTCTCGGTCCTCTTGTGACAGATATCGCACCAGGTTATGATCATATAACTAGTGCTATTGGTGGATGTCTTGCTGCTTATTATGGTGCTGACTTTTTATGTTATGTAACTCCTGCTGAACATCTAGGACTTCCTAATGTTGAAGAGGTTAAAGAGGGTGTTATTTCCTCAAGAATTGCAGCACATGCAGCTGATATTGCTAGAGGTCTTGGTGGTGCTATCGACTGGGATAATGAAATGAGTAGGGCAAGGTCAAATCTAGATTGGAGAAGAATGCTTGAGCTTTCGATAAACCCTGAAATTGCAAAAGATATTCGCGAGAGATGCACGGATGCTGATGAAGATGTTTGCTCTATGTGTGGTAGGTTTTGTTCTGTAAAAACAAGCAAGAGTGCTATCAATGAAAGTTAAAGACATTGGTGAGTTTGGATTAATAGATAGAATTACAAAAAGGTCTAAAGATAAAAAAATTCTAGTTGGTATTGGTGATGATGCTGCTATTTACGGAACAGAAAAAGACTTTCAAGTTTTAACAACAGATTGCTTGGTTGAAGGAGATCATTTTAGAAGAGATTGGTTTAATTCCACCCAAATTGGAATGAAGGCAATTGAAATTAACGTTTCTGATATTGCTGCTATGGGAGCGTTACCAAAGTATATCCTAGTTTCAATGGCTTTACCAAAAGATCTTGATGTGGAATTTGTAGATGGATTATATGAAGGTATGTGGAAAACTTGTGATAAATATGGAATTGAGATAATTGGTGGGAATATGACTCACTCTGAAAAAATACTTATCTCAATTACACTAACTGGTGAAGTTGATAATAAAAATTTATGTTTGAGAAGTGGTGCTAAACCAGGTGATTATATTTTGGTATCTGGGCATTTGGGAAATGGAAGAGCAGGTCTAAGATTGTTTCAAAAAGGAATCAAAGGTTTTGAAAAAGTTAGAAAGTATTATCTTGAACCTAATGCTCAATTAAAAACTGCATTAAAAATTTCTCCTTTTATAAATTCAATGATTGATGTTTCCGATGGACTTGCACCGGAAATAAGTCATATTTGTAAACAAAGTAAGTGTGGTGCAATGATTTATAAAGACAAAATTCCAATATCTGAAGAAGTTAGAACTGTTGCAACAAAACTAGGAGATAACGAATTTGATTATGCGCTTTTTGGTGGAGAAGATTTTGAACTAGTATATACAGTATCAAAGGAAAATATCGATAAGGTCAATGGTTTTTTAGTTGGTGAAATAATCAAAAATAAAAAAATAAGTTTATTTTTTAATGGAGAAGAGAAAGCAATAGAAGAAAAGGGCTATGATCATTTCTCAAGAGGAATATAATTAATTTTTAATTGAAATAAAGAAAAGAAAGAGAGAGGTTTTATAGTTATTTTATTTGATTAGTAGTTTTTGTAATATTTCAAAGAATATTGGAAATCGTTGAAAGAACCAAAGCAAAAATGAGTTATGTATATCCTTAGTTCTTGGTGTATTAAGATTAACCTCTATTTCACAATAATCATTGTAGGGAATTTCACTATTGACTACATTAACTGTTCCATTGAACTCTTCATTTGGGTCCTCTGGTGCGACAACCTCAACATTAACAGTCACCCAATTTCCTGATTCTAGTGTTCCACTTGTTGGTGTGAATGTCCATGTTCCCCAATCTGGTTCTTCTTTGATTTTCCAGCTAAGAATAGATCCCTCTTCACCGGTATTTCCAACGTCAAATTCTCCAGTTATTGTTGCACCTGGTGAGACATCCTCCCAAAATAAACTTCCATCACATTCAAGATCAGATGCAAGGGGTGGGTCACATTCAAAAATAGTTATACTGAAAGCATCGATACCTGCTTCGACAACAGATCCCTCGTTAAGATCTGATGCTTCAAAACGTATTTTTACTTGACTAGTAGGTACTACAAAATCTCCAACCATAAAACTTTTCTTACTCCAACCTGAATAAGTAACAGGTCCAATTGTATCAGCTAAAATCCAGTTTGCACCATCATCATTTGATACATAAACCTTAAAGAGATCATTATTCGGGTCGTTTCCATAGTTATTGGTATACCATAGAGCATACTCAACTATTGCATCATCATATCCTTCCAAATCTATAGTTGGAGAGATAAGCCATGTGATTCCACCATCAACATCGGAATCACCTTCGATATTTTCTGTAAGGTAGCACTGTCCTGAATTATCGTAATCTGCGGGTGGATCGCCTCGTGCACTATCTACAGGAACTCCACGCTCCCATGCACCAGATGTTAGATAGGGATCGTTTTCTACCGTCCAACCAAGATCTTCTTCAAAATCATCGGATATCTTAATCTCATAATCGTAAGCAAATAATGTAGTTAAAACATCATCTGGAGCTGTTGGAGGCCAGTTTTGTATTGACCCATTAGTAGTCTCAGCTGAAAAATAATATGAAGGTTGATTTTGGCATTCTCCTCCTGGGAAAACTGCATCATAAATGTTAGGTTCTACTTCCTCCATTGGGATTTCAATCCAACCGTCACCATCGTTAAAATGTAATATTCCAGTACCTGGTTCAGGATAAGCAGTTATGTTACTAACAATTACTCTTAATGTTGTTCCTCCACATGGTTTTATTATATAAGGAAGCCCATCTGGGAATTCAAAATTAAGAAGGGATATTGGAGGGGCATCCATATTGTGAGCACCAAAACCGGCAGCAATCTCATAGTAATGTGGTGTACCATCGTAGATATTACCATTGTCATCATCAAGAACTAAAAAATCAATAGTTATACTTGGATCTATCATATCACCGGTATGTAAAAGCATAGCATTGACTGCAAGGTTATTTATGATATCACTATAATTTACGGGATCTGTGATATTTAATTCATTTCGTGTATCCCAAATGCAACCAGAGAGAAGTTGTCCACAATAATGAATCCCACCGCCACATGGATATTGAAGATCATTATCAGCACTTCTCATCGGTGTATCACAGTCACCATAAAAGCCATATGCAAGTCCCGGGTCTTCAAGAATTAATACACCCATTGTATCACCCATACCTTCACCATATTGGCCTTGTCCGCTTCCGGCCATTGCCACTAAATGATGGCCATATTCATGATGGATAACACTTGAAAAAGCAGTATTGGCACATCCTCCTCCTGCTCTGAAAAAGTTTATCGATTCATAATCGTAATAAGCATTACAGTAATTGTTAATATTTACATTAACTGGAAATTCATTTTGGTCCAACCCGGGGTAATCTGGGTTATATTTAATTGTGAAATCTCGTACGATATTTGCCTGTATATAACCATTTACCTCAGCTCTTTTGT
Source organism: Thermoplasmatales archaeon (assembly GCA_020350365.1). Taxonomy (GTDB): domain Archaea; phylum Thermoplasmatota; class E2; order DHVEG-1; family DHVEG-1; genus SG8-52-3. The sequence continues at coordinate 913,020 of CP070712.1, forward strand.
ACTCATTGTCATTCAATTCATTATGCATGAAATTTGCTGGTCCTGGTGGTGTTACGGTTTGGGAAAGTATTGTATCTGTTCCTCCTTGATTGTAAACCCGGAACCATTCACCCCGAAGTCCTGATTGAACAATAACAGGGTCCGTTCCTTCATTAGGAATTGTAAAATCTCCGTTTTCATCAGCATAAGCAACTGTACTACCAATGTTTACCCGAGCCCACATTAAATTTTCTGCTAGTTCTTCCTCACAAAAATCTGCACCAACATCTTGGGTTGCCTTACCTTGGACATTTCCAGTTACATCTGTATTAATGATTAGATTTTCATAATAGAGTATTTCACCGGTTTCTGCATCTGTTACAAATAGGTATTTTTCAGGATTGCTGGCACCGTTTTCATATCCATTATCACCAATGAAGTTAAATGCTAACTTAGGCTGAACAATCATATTCTCAATACCAGCCCAGATTACCAAATCCGGATTAGTAAAATCAACTAAACTTGGTTTCAATAATTTAGCATTAGCTATTCCTTCTTGAGAATTAAGATTTTCTTCATTTACTTGTGGGATAAATCCATTGAGATTTCTTAAATCAACTGAGGCATATACAAGTGGATAATTATCTTCATTTCTAACTAAAAGTATAAGTCGTGATCTGAAGACAGGAATACTATTTTTATTTTGGTTGTAATTCACTCCTGTAAATTTGTATTCACCAGTATCGCTATTATACATTATAGGTTGAATATTTTGAAACTCTAGATCATCAGCATCCACATTAAGAATATGGGCATTTGATTGAAGAAATGAATCTGCGCTTATCTCAGGGCTACTGCCATAAGAAAAAGCTTCACCATATAAGCGTTTTATCCGCTCGTCATGTGTATATGCACTAACTTGTGCATTAATTCCATTGATTTTTATCTGTGTGTACTTTTCTATTGGATAATCTGTTGTATCATATGTAATAGGTTTTTGATA
>CP070712.1:914101-929069 GCA_020350365.1 Thermoplasmatales archaeon
AGTACAATAACAAAGAGTAAAATTATGGTTGTAAATTATAAGCAAACCCCTCAGAAATTAAACCTATACGCAATAATTCCTGAAGATGCTGTTGTCGGAACAACTACACCTAAACCTTCTAAGATATCTAATAATTATATAAAATGGGATCTTGAATCAATACCTCCTGCAAATAAAATTGATATTAATTTTGAGCTTGCGGGTCTTGAAAAAGGAGATTTTGATGAAAATGATTTGTACATTGAAAATATAAATCCAACCTATGTAATCGGGGCAGATAAATGGGAGGGGGATTAGGATTATGGATAAGGATTATTCTCAAGTAATTACTAAGATTGATGCAATTGCTAAAAAAATATATGATGATTTTCAAAAAACAGAGATACCATTTGTAAACTTGCCGACTCGTACAAAGTCCAATATTAAGTTTGATGAAAAGCTAAACGTATGGAAATATGGAAAAAATATCACAGAGCGAAATGCAAAATCACTTGATGGTGCATATATGCTTCTTCGTACAATGTATATGGCTGATTTCATAAAAGATATGATAAAAATCAACAAATCATCAACACTTAGAGAGATGTACTATATCTCTGAAGGATGGGATTTAGCAAAATTTCATTCCCAACAAGAATCAAATTTACTTGCAGAGGATTTAGAGGTAATTACAAGTTGTATGAGAGAGGACTTTAAACTCAGACCTGAAGAGGACGGTGCAAGAGTCATTGGTAACATAACAATTGAAGAAAAGACAAGGAATAATAAAAAAAAGAAAATTCACTGTCAAGATGATGTTGGTGATGCAGGATATTCAATTCCATATAATGTTGAACCTGAAAAAATTACCTTTAAAAGTATTGATGCTGACTTTATCATAGCCATAGAAACTGGTGGTATGTTCGATCGTCTCGTTGAAAACGGTTTTGATACCTCCAATAATGCAATTCTTGTCCACTTAAAAGGACAACCAGCAAGATCTACAAGACGATTTATAAAAAGAATAAATGAAGAAGTAAATATACCTGTTTTAGTTTTTACAGATTGTGATCCATGGAGCTATAGGATTTTTGCAAGTATTGCATATGGTGCTATAAAAACTGCACATATCTCAGAATATCTAGCAACACCTCCTTCACAATATCTAGGTGTCACTCCCTCTGATATCGAAAACTATGATTTACCAACCGATAAACTTACAAAAGAAGACATAAATGCATTAAAAAACGAACTAACCGACCCAAGATTTCAAGACTCATTTTGGAAGGGGGAAATTAAACTACAGTTGAAAATGGGTAAGAAATCAGAACAGCAGGCCCTTGCAAAATATGGTCTGGACTATGTTACAGATACTTATCTACCTGAAAAACTAACTGAAATGGGGATATTGAAAAAATAGATTTTACCAAAGTTCATCTGGGGGAATCATTAGATTTTTCAAACGTAAAATATTATTGTTGTCGATTTCGATATATGTTTTACTATATATTCCACCATCTGTGCCCCTTGGAAAAGTGATTTCTATGACCTTTTTTCCATCAATAAATTCAGGTGCAGGTTTTCCAAGTTTTATTCTTTTTCTTCTCAAAAGATAACAATGTAAATAAAATATGATCTCAAGTAAAATAAAAAATCCAATAATTAAGGATAAACCAACCAACCAACCATCAAAACTAAATAAAAACCAATTAATCCCCAACCCAAGAAATATAATACCAATAGCAGAAATAATTAATAAAATAATTAGCAAAATCGTGATAATTAAAAATATCCTAAAAAACCTAAGATATTTAGAACTAAATTTACTCTCTAAATTACTCAATTCATCAAGTTTTTCAGGCGTTGTCATATATATCCTAATATACAATATTGTACTTATAAGCTTTTAAACGTTTCTATTTTCCCATTTTTAAAAAAATCTAACAATTTATTTAGAGATTTTCCCCTATGGGAAAATTGGTTTTTCTCTACTGTATCCATTTGAGCGAAGGTTTTTTCCTCTCCATCTGGAATAAAAATCGGATCATAGCCAAAACCATATTTACCTAAAGGTTTTTTTGAAATTGTACCATAGACTTCTCCAATAAAAAGCTCAGGTTTACTATTAGGTTCTTTAAATCCAATAACTGATTTGAAATGCGCTTTTCTATTATTTTCTTCAAGTCCTTCCATCAATTTTATAATACCAGAACAACCAATTTTATGGAATATATAAGCTGAATAAACCCCAGGAAAACCATTAAACCCATCTATAAATAAACCAGCATCCTCAAGAAAAAATGATTTATCAAATCTTTTTTGTATGTATTCTATACCAAAATTGGCAACTTCTTCCAAAGATTCAGCCTGAATCTCTGGATAACCAAGGTCTTTTTTAATAATATTGATTTCTGATTCGGAAAACTTCTTTTTCGCCTCTAAGAACTTTCCTTTATTACTAGTAATAAAATATACTGTTTTCATCTATACCTGCCTCTTTTTACAATCTCTGCTATTTTTTTTATCACAAGATTTGCATCATCATTTAATTTGTTTTTATAACCTTCCAAAACATAATCAAAACAGTTGGAATATTTGGAGTGTGTTGATTCAATAGCTTCCATAAGAACATGTAAATCCACACCTTTTGCTTCAATTTCACCATTTTTCTCACCAAGACCAAAGTCAATGAAATGGATTCTATCATCCTGATAAATCATGTTAGAAGTCGTAATATCACCATGAATTATCTTATTATTATGAAATTTGGCGATACTTTCACCGATCATTTTACATATTCGATGACGTTCTTTTTCAGTTAAGTCATTCAGAATATCCTTTATTCTATTACCTTTTAGATACTCCATTGTAATAATACCATTTTCAGAATCTACATCAAAAATTATCGGTACAGAGACACCATATTTTCTGGCCTCAGTCATAAGTTTTGATTCTTCTTTGGTCCTATAAAAAATAAGACGGTTATCAATTTCATCAATTCTATATGATTTATGAATTCTCCTTTTCTTAACAACATCAAATCCCATATATTTTGTCTTGCAAATTTTTGCTTCAGCGCCCTGATAAATTATTTTCTCATTATTCACGCCAGGTCACATCCACCATATCAGTTCTAAAACGCTGATCAATAAAACTATCTTCAACTTTCAATCTAATACCACTGTTATACATAAGGACTCCAAGCCATGCAATCATAGCTCCATTATCAATACAAAGGTCTTTTGTTGGAACAAAAAAAGATGCCCCCCTTTCTTTTGCCATTGTTTGAACCATTTCACGTAATTTTTTATTAGCTGCAACACCTCCCCCAAGCAGAACCTCATCTTTTTCAGTATGGGCCATTGCCCGTTCAGTAACTTCAGTTAAAGCTGCAAAGGTTGTTTCTTGAATAGAATAACAAATATCTTCTAAATTTTTATTTGCTCTATAGTATTGCTCAGCAGCTGTAAGAAGCCCTGAAAATGCAATATCCATTCCCTTTATAGAGTAAGGTAAATCAATGTATTGTTTTCCGTTTAATGCTAACTTTTCAATTGTAGGACCACAGGGAAAATCAATTCCAACAGTTCTTCCAAACTTATCAAGACAATTACCGATTCCAATATCTAAAGTTTCACCAAATACTCTGTATCTGCCCTCAGCAAAAGCAATTACTTGTGTATTTGCACCAGATGTATATAACAGGACAGGATCAGTACAATCCTCTAATGTTCCTCGTCCAATTTCAAGATGAGCAACGCAATGATTAACACCAATAATTGGTTTATTAAGAGTTAGCGACAATGCTCTCGCAGCAGTAGCACCAGTTCTTAGACAAGGACCAAGACCAGGCCCTTTTGAAAATGAAATAAGATCGATTTCAGAAAAACTAACATTTGCTTTATCAACAGATTCCTTTATCAAATCTGCAATGTAAAGAGTATGATGATTTGCTGCCTCACGAGGGTGAATACCACCCTGTTCAGGCCTATAAATCTTTAAAACATTTGAAAGAACACTGCATTTTGAATTATTTTGTTCTACTACACCGATACCAACGGTATGAGCTGTTCCTTCGATTCCAAGACATAACATATTAAAAGGTTGTAAATAAGAACAATATAAAAAAAATTTGGTTTAAATATAATTATTTACTAATCCCAATTTCTGCTTCGAGTTCATCGATTTTCCATTTTTTCACATGTTTACCAGAAGGTTTTTCAGAAAATACCAAATCTTTTGATCTTGTCTCGGTCTTAATATATTTATCCCAATCCTGAAGAGCTTTCTTTTTGTCATTATCAACCTTTATTTGTGTCGTAATTCTATCCTCAACATCTAGGTCCAGCTCCTTTCTCATAGATTGGATTCTTCTCACAATTTCTCTTGCAAGACCTTCTGTTTTTAATTCTTCTGTTAAGGTGGTATCAATAAGAAGTATTGCATCTTCAGTTTCAGTTCGAGCAATATGATCTTTTTCAGTTTCAATAATATCAAAATCATCTTTTGTAAGATTTATTTTTTCGCTATCAATATCGATTGTAATTTTTTTATTATTTGTAATATCTTCATGAACCTTTTTCATATCCATTTGTTCAATTTTACCAACAACTGCTTTTGATTTTTCTCTTAATCTTTTTCCCAAGTTTGAATAATTAGGTTTAATGGATTTTGTAATAAATTTGGATGTATCCCTTTCAAAAGAGATCTTTTTAACATTTATTTCTTCATTTAACAAATCTAAAAGATTTTTAATTGAATCCTCAATTTTTTTATCACAAACAATAATTGCACTACCAAGTGGATATCTTACCTTAATACCAATCTTAGATCTAAGAGCTCTACCTGCTTCGACAAGAGCTCTAATCTTTTCCATTCCCTCTTCAAGTTTTTGATTGATTATCTTTTCATCAGCTTTTACATAATCACATAAATGTACACTTTCGGGCATATTGTCTGTTCTTAAATTTAAATAGACATCTTCTGTAATGAAAGGAATAAACGGAGCAAGTAATTTTGATAGTCCTAAAAAGACATCAAACATTGTTGAATAACCTGCAAGTTTGTCATTTGTTTTTTCTTCAACCCATAATCTCTTTCTGGACCTTCTAAGATACCAATTGCTAAAATCTTCAATTATGAAGTTCTCAATTTCTCTTGCAGCTTTATGTACCTCAAACTTTTTCAAAAAGGATTTTACATGAGATATTGTTTTATTGAATCTGCTTAATATCCATTTATCAAGTGAATTTCTTTTTTCATAAGAAATTGTATCTTTCTTTGGATCAAATTTATCAAGAGAAGCATATGTAGTGAAGAAATTATATGAGTTCCAAAATGTCAGAATGAATTTTCCAAGAGTTTCCTTTACAGCTTGTTCATAAAATCTTTTTGACATCCATGGAGCACTAGCAGAAACAAGATACCATCTTAGAGCATCTGCACCTTCCTTATCAAGAATTATATCAGGGTCAACATAATTTCTTTTGCTTTTACTCATCTTTTGACCTTCTTTGTCTAAGATGAGACCTAAGGTTAGAACATTCTTGTATGGATACTTATCAAAGAGAAATGTAGAAATTGCTAGAAGTGAATAAAACCAACCTCTTGTTTGATCAAGAGCTTCGGAAATAAAATCAACAGGAAAATTTTCTTTAAAATTATCTTTATTTTCAAATGGATAATGCCATTGAGCAAAGAAAGCAGAACCTGAATCATACCAGCAATCAATTACTTCCTCCTCACGTTTCATAGGTGAATTACATTTTGGACATTTGATTTTTATTTGATCAACATATGGTTTATGAAGTTCAAAATTTTCTGGAAGTTTATCACTTAGTTCACTAAGTTCTTTTATACTACCAATACATATTTGATTTTTACATTTTTTATCAGTACATGTCCAAATCGGAAGAGGAGTACCCCAGTATCTTTTACGTGAAAGTGCCCAATCCTTCACTTCCCTAATGAAATCTCCAAATCGTCCCTGTTGAAGATGCTCTGGATACCAATTTATTTGATTATTATTATTGACAAGTGATTTCTGAACCTGTGTCATAGCTATAAACCAGGACTCCATTGCATAATATAAGAGCGGGGAGTCACATCGCCAACAAAACGGATAATCGTGTCTGTATGCATGCACACCTTCAATAAGACCTCTTTTCTGAAGATGTACAATAATACTTGCATCTGCATCTTTCACAAATTTTCCTTTCCAAAGTTTTACCTCATCTGGAAATGTACCATCAAGATTAACAAGTTGAACAACAGGCAGGTCGTATTTTTTACCAACATTATAGTCATCCTCACCAAATGCTGGTGCAATATGAACAATACCTGTACCATCGTCCATAGTTACAAAATCAGCAAGTACAACATACCATGCCTTTTTTTCTGGTTTTGCATAATCAAACAATGGTTCATATTCAATTCCCTCAAGTTCTTTACCTGAAAAACCATCTATAAGCTCATATTCTTGACCTTTCAATAAAGAAGCAGTACGTTCCTCAGCAAAAATTAGAATTTGGTTATTATATCTTATCTTTACATATGTTTCATCAGGATGAACTGCAAGTGCGACATTTGAAAGTAGAGTCCAGGGTGTTGTTGTCCAAGCCAAGAAATATGCATCCTCATTTTTCAATTTGAATTTAATAAAAATAGATGGCTCCTCTACATTCTTATAACCTTGAGAAATCTCATGAGCTGAAAGTGCTGTTCCACACCTTGGACAATAGGGAACTACCTTATGACCCTTATATAGAAGCTTCTTTTCCCAAGCTTGCTTAAGTGACCACCAAACAGATTCAATATAATCATTTGTAAGAGTAATATATGGATTGTCCATATCAATCCAAAATGCAATTCTCTTACTCATTTCCACCCATGCGTTTTCATATTGAAAAACACATTTCTTACACTCTTCATTGAACTTTTTTATACCGAAATTTTCAACAGATTGTTTATCTTCAAGTCCTAATTTTTTCTCAACTTCAATTTCGACAGGAAGACCATGAGTATCCCAACCCGCTTTTCTTAGAATATAATGACCATTCATTGTTTGATATCTAAGTACCAAATCTTTCATAACTCTAGTAAGAATATGACCTGGATGGGGAAGTCCATTTGCAGTAGGAGGACCTTCCAAAAAAACATATGGTTTGCAATCCTTTCGCTGATCAATTGATTTTTGGAATATCTTATTGTCTGCCCAAAATTTTAGAATTTGTTCTTCAACCTTTTTTGGAATGTATTTTTGAGGTGGGGACTTAATCATCTATTTTTTCACCAATTTATCCTAACATATGTTAAATGTTTTAGCACCCTAATGCCAAAAGACCGTTAAAACCATTTCCATCATATAATTTAATAATTTTTTATATCATCTGCTTTCATAAACTCACGTAATAAAGAAGTTGCATAGCATCCCTTTTTCAATGAAAACTTCAAATTAAATGAATTTTTTCCCTCATTTAAATCATCATTTAAAATTTTACAATCTATGTTATCAACAAAAGCAAGCAGGGGATGTCTTGATCCATTAGACGAAATTCTAGGAATATCGGGAATGATGAAATCTCTTGGATCAATTTTTTCAGTATCAATTATTTTATGTTCAATCTCCCCCATTTCACCTTCTGAAAATTCTGTATCGCATCCAAATAAAATACCACTTACAACAGCCTTTTTTTTAGAAATCTGTAAATTTACCTTTGAAATATTACTATTACTTACTTTTATTGCTGAAGTATCAATTAATCCTCTTCTAATAGGTAGAATCATATCTCCAATAATTGCTCTGTTTAATGGTAATTTTCTTCTAATACGCTCACTAAGTATTCTATTAAAAAGATAGGATTGATAAGCATATATAAACATAGTAAGAAGATTGTTAGGTAATTCCTTTAACGCACCAACATAGTTGTTTGGATTATTTACCAATTTGTTAAGAATTGCCTTTTCAAAATTTAGATTATTAGGATATGATTTCAAAGCTTCTGAACAATCTCTGGTTTTTTCAAATCTTTCCCTTTGTTTAAATGACTCCGCATCTTCTTCTTTCATGGGATTGCCCACATATTTCATAACTGCTTTCTCAAAATCATCCTTAACAATAAATTTTCCAACAATATGAGTTATTGGTCTAATTATACCAAAACGTTGAATACCATAAAAATTGGGAAATCCTCCAGATTCTTCAAGGTAATTAATAATATTTTCAACAGATTCTATACCAATGTTTTTGTTAATATTTCTAATTACAATGTCAAATTTGTTACCTGCAAGATTACCAATTTTAACGGGGAAATCAGAGCGATAAGCATTTTCAATTTTAACATTTTTAATATTAATATTTGAGACTTGATTAGAAGTAACTTTATAAATTGAAATCACTCTAGTTGTAACCGCTCTTTTATCTTTTGTGCCTGCAAAATTTATTCTTTGTCTTGAAATATGTAATTTGTTTGATAATTCTCTGACAAAAAGATTTGTTTCCCAATTTTTTGTAGTAACATCTGCAATTAAAAATTTTCCTGTTTTAGATTTTTTCGGATAATTAGAAATCTCGGTAACAATAAAATCCTCAGGTTGTGATCTTAGTTTTCCACCTACTCCTTCAAAAGGTGCGAAAAAAGTTTCAATACCTACGATTCTTTCGGCTTCTAAAACATTCATTTATTTTTTGCTCTTACTTTTTGAAACAAAACTCTTACTGAAAGTTTTTATTTCATCTTCCAACTGTTTAACAGCTTTTTTTAGAATCTCCTCAGGTTTACCTTTTTTTACTCTTATATATAAACGTCTTTTCTTTGATTCTGGATGATCAGACATATAAGATGCATAATCAACATCGTCATAATCCAATAATACCTCAGCAACAGGGTTAAGTAACGTTTCAGTTTCTCCTGTTATTTCCAATATCAGTTCTTTTGTGGTTTTTTTAATTGTTTTTAACTCCATTGATTATCACTCTCTTACCATATTCAATAATCCATCTTAAAACTTTTTAATGTCGTATTCACCATAATCTATCGCAGTCTTTCTTCTTTCTTTATTTCCACAATTATCACAATTTAGATAATTTTCCTTTTTATTTAAAGAGTATCTGCATTTAGTACAAATAGCCTTGATTACACCAAGGTCTCTATCCTTTGTTGCAAGCTGAACACTTGGTCTAACCTGAGTAATTTTTGCTCTGATAATATCTCCTGGAGCATATTCGGTCGATGGATCTTTAACATATCCCTTTGAGATTTCTGAAACACGTAAGGTACCATTCGTATCTCCAGTAATCATTCTATTTTTACCGATTACATGAATTACCTCTGCTATTACCATATTTGATCTAACTGAATTCACTTGAGCAAGAACTATATCTCCCTTTTTTAATTCAACTGGAATACTTGTTAAAGGTTTTATTATCGCTCTTCTATGTTTTTCGTCAACATAATATGTTCCAACTCTGGCTGCCCTTATGATACCATCTTCTTCAAAGGTTCCTTCACCAGGAAGTAATTCTTCAGAGGTGGATACTTGATCACCAGGTAATATTATTTTATCTTTTGTCATTATTTCACCATAAGTCGTTAAGTTTATGTGAGTTTAGGCAATCTAATTGCTGTTTTAAAGGTTGTGGTGTTAAAACAAAAATTAACTTTCTGTAAAAAGAGTTATAAACACCATATTCATTTCGATTTCTCTACCTAAAGAGATACCAGGTGTTTAAATGGCACGAAAACCAGGAAGTATGTACAGATATGTCAGGGGAAAACCTTCCACTAGGAAAGAATATATGGGAGGTGTACCTGTTTCACGTATAACCCAATTTGTATTAGGCAACAAAACAGAAAAATTCCCTGTTCAAATTTCATTAAAAACTCTTGAAAAATGTAATGTTAGACACAATGCATTAGAATCTGCTCGTATAACTGTGAACCGAGCAATGGAAAAAAAGGTCGGATCAACAAACTATAGAGTACATATTAGAGTTTATCCTCATGTCGTACTTCGTGAAAATAAACAAGCAACAGGCGCAGGTGCAGATAGGGTTTCTCAAGGTATGAGATCTGCTTTTGGGAAAGCAGTAGGAACTGCTGCTGAGATAAAACAAAATCAGGTTGTCATGATAGTTGAGACAACTGAAAATTTTATTGAAGAAGCAAAGAATGCGCTTAGAAAAGCAGGTATGAAAATCCCTTCACCATGTAAAGTAACGGTTGGTAAGGCTTCTTAAAAATACCTTAGCAATATTGGTGAAATAATAACAATCAGAATTATCAGTGATACAACCGTTGTAATTTTTCTAACTATTTTTTCTAAATTTTCATCTGAAATACTTTTTTTGGTACGCTTAACAATCAACCGTATTGCATCATTAAATAGAAAACCACCATCTAATGGAACCATTGGTAAAATATTAAATATTCCAATCATAAGATTCAACCAAGCGATCCAATAAAGAGAGTTAACAATTATCCAAAAAAAATCTTGTGGTAAGAATCCAAGTGGACCTGAAATAATATAGGAATCAGTAAAAGGAGCAGCTATTGGATTATAACCTTGAAAATAACTTAAAATTGGAATTGAAATAAAATTTAATAACCGATATAAAGGATCCTCAAAAGGATTTTTTAAACGATCTAGATTACTTTCTTCATCAACAAAAGTATAGATGCCGGTATGACCTTTTCCTTTGAAAGAATTATTCTTTGTGTAAGTGTATTTATCAACAAGTTTGATTTCAATATTATTATTAGCTTCATTATTATAGATATATGAAATTGTTATAGTTTCATTTGCTTTTGTTTCATCTACAATATCTCTATATCTATCAATTCTTTCATCAAGACTTTTATATTGAGTTAAATCGGTCCCATTGATTTCAGTTATAATTGCTCCTTTTTCAATTCCAATCTCATCAGCGGGTGAATCCTCAATTATTTCAAACACCGTTAAACCAGTTCCAGGTTGAACTGCAGAGATAAAAATAAACGAAAAAAGCAGCAAACAAATAAAAAACATTACAAAATTTGAAAGTGGGCCTACCGCATAAACCCTCATTCGCTTTGTAATCTTTGTTTTTTTCATTTGTTCTTCATCAGGTTCAACAAATGCACCTATTGGAAAAATCAAATATAAAATTCCCATTGACTTTACTTTAAGATCCCCTGCAAGGGTAAGAATTCCATGCGAGAATTCATGAACAATAATTGCAACAATTAACGCTAGAATTATATAAAATAGATATTCAATCGGAAGTATTGGATTTATTCCAGGTAAAATAACATAAAATTCTGCACCAGGCAACAATGTTGCTCTTTCTTCAGGTGTTAATCCGATTACAAATGTAAATTGCCAAAGGAAAAAAAGTACAAAAATAATCATACATATAAAACAAAATACTAATCCAGAGCTCCCATATGCCTTCCAGAATCTTTTTTTACTAGAAATTTTTTTTAAAAAATTTATTCCCTTTGTAGTACGCAAAAGAAGTGCTGGACCATATAAAGAGATATTATATTTTTTCAAAATCTCCTTTTTATGTAGGATATATACAAATAAAAAATATAGAAATACTATTGTAAAAAAAATTAATAATCCGTCAATAACTGTCATAATTCGGAGGAGGGAATATGTTTTTTCTTAATTAAAGTAACTAATAAAAACACATTAGAGAAAGTAAATATTCTTTTTTTTATCAATCAGAAATTCTATTAAATATTTACACCAATTTAATTTCCTTAATTTAAGATTTAAATCTTTATTTTCAATATTTGAATATTTTCCAATTCTACCTTCGAAGTCAAAACCGATTAAAAAAATCTTTTTAGCATTAAAATGAGATGCAAGAAAAACTGCTCTATCTCCATCAGTAAAACCTCCGAAATTATTGATATTTTTATAAGATAGAGGATTAATCTGTGTACTTCCAATTATTCCTTTTTTTAATTTAGGTAAATATTTTTTTATTTCAGAAATATTGTCACCATGTGCATGAATAATTAATATACTTCCATCTGAATTTGCTTTTATTTGGTCAGATACATTTCCATCAAGATCAGTAACAATAATATCTGGAAAAATATTTTTTTTCAATAAAGCACTTGTTGCCCCATCTGCAGAAATCTTAACTAAATTCTTAATTTTTTTTATATTCAAATTTATTGAATCGTTTAAGGAAGGCCCTGCACCAAAAATTACGACTTCTTTATCATTAATTATTTCTTCTAATTTTTCCAAGGGAAAAAGTTGTTTTTTATATAACAGTTTATCAAAAACATCCACTGCTTTTTTTTCATTTTCTAATCGAAAATTAAAATCTTTTGCAATCTTTTTATAAATAGACTCCCAATCTTTATAAAACATATTTTAAATTTATTAAACTAGTTTTTTTTGTTTTTCAATTTCAAGTTTTTCTTCTTCAGTTGTATGAATTTCTTTTATATAATGATGTGAAATTGCTCCAATTAATGCAATCATAATACCCGCACTAGCATAACCAATAAATCTTAAGGAAAAAAAAGGAGTTATATCAAAACTAAAAGGCCAATTAATCAAAGCATCATACAACGACCTAAAAACTGCATAAGAAATAAAACCAAATGCAAAAATGGAAAATGGAGCAATCCAATAGTTCCATGGCTTTTTTTTATCTTTAACATAGATATCTATTACTCGCCCAAATATAACCACTAATCCAGCAATTACGATGCCCCATATCATATTAATTACAAATAATAAAAGAGGTAGAAGTTCAACATCAGATCCAAAAGAAGTACCGGTAACAGTATAAAAAGCCAATATTAAGTTTGCAATTAAAATTACTACTGCAAGAATTATTGTATAGATTGATAATCTTCCAGTAAGTAAACCAGATTTAATCTCCTGCCATATATTTGCCATTGTTCTTTCCCATTTGAAAACCCGTATCAATAAATATGCTCCCAAGGTTAGTAAAATTGCACCAAATCCACTTGCAGCCATATCAAGTAGAACAAAAAATGCCCATACAATTAAAACAAGAGCAATAGGTAAAAGAAATTGTTTTTGAACCTTTTCATCATCAAGAATTTTAATAATACGATAATATGTATCCTCTAATTCTCTACTTTGTTTAACTGACACTCTCTGTATTGATGTTATCTTAATTCGAGATTGAATTATTGGGAGGATATTTTCGTCCTCTGCTCCATCAGTTACAAGAATTACATCTTCTGCCTTTGTTTCTCTAATTACATACTCAAGTTGTTTAGCTAATATCTCATCTGATTTAATACCTACATTCATATGTCCGCAAATAGTTGCAATTTCCACATTTTTATTTTGATTAACTAAAGATTTATATGTAGATATTGCAGAAAAAATGGCATTAAGATCAGAATCCTCAGGATCTGTTTGACCGAGTTTATTTGCAGCATCAATATTGTTATCTATTCCGATTATTGGACTTTTTATATTGGTTTTTCTACCAAAATCGTCATCACGATCTACGTTGAGAACAAGAGTATTCATAACTTTCTTTCCACGATTACAATCATTTAATATTTAATAATGTTACTATTTATGTTTTGGTTTAAAGCAAAGTAAAATGGTATAAAAACTGAAAATTTAAAATTTTAAGAGTATGTTTAATCTAGTAATGTTTTATAAATACCTCAATTATTGCCACTGCTAAATGGACAAGCAAAATATCACTTCAAAAAAGTTTAATTTTTCAAGTTTTAAATTTATAATTATGATGTTAATTATGGTACTAGTCTGGGCATTTGCTTTTCCATTCATAAAAATTGGTTTAGAAGAACTTTCATTTATCAATCTAACAATAATGAGATTTCTTATTGTATGCTTAATTCTGCCTTTTATAGTAGTATTTCAAAAAAAAAGATTTTCAAAACTCTATAGAAAAGATATATTTCCAATATTTCTTCTTGGATTTTTTGGAGTAATGGTATATCATCTTGGACTAAATTATGGGGAACAATTTATATCGCCTGCGGCAGCAAGTTTGATTATTGCTACAATTCCTGTACAGATTGTAATTCTAGCAATAATTTTTCTTAAGGAAAAGATATCATATTTAAAAGCCCTTGGAGTAATCATAGCTATGATCGGGGTAGTAGTAATTTCAATATGGGGAAAAGCAGAATCCTCAATAAAAGTTGAATATATTTTTGGAGCAGTAGCAGTACTAATTGCGGCATTAATGGGAGCCTTATATACAATCTTAGGTAAGAAATTATTAGATAGATACACTGGGCTATCATTAACTGTATATGCAATATTATTAGGAAGTATTGGATTAATTCCTTTTTTAAGCTATTCACTTATTGAACAAGTTTCAGTTATGTCAATAAATGCTTGGTTTGCTGTAATATTTTTAGGATTGTTTTCAACAATTATTGGTTATATTATTTGGTATATCGCCTTAGAAAAGAAAACTGCAAGTGAAATAAGCATATATCTATATGGAATCCCGGTTTTTTCAACATTGTTTAGTTATTTTATGTTCAAAGATGAAATTACAATAATGTTTTTATTTGGAGGAGTTCTTGTTATTGCAGGTCTTGTGATAGTTAATATGAGAAATAATAAAAAGATTGATTAGCTAAATATTCTTTTTCAAAAATATGACCAAAATGCTATATATGGATAATATTGAAGGTAATTATATATGGGAATTTGATGCAAGTGTTACAAAAAATAAAAAGGATTATGTATGTCTTGATCAAACAGCATTCTATCCTCTTGGAGGAGGACAACCCTCCGATATTGGAATTTTAAAATGGGAAAATAAGGAATCTATTGTAAAAGAGGTAATTAAAAAAGGTGATTCAGTTCAACATATAATACAGGGGGAAAAACCACCGGTTGGAACAAAGGTTCATGCAATTTTAGACTGGAATACACGGTATAGTCATATGAAAATGCATACAGCACAGCACATTCTCTCCGGCATTATTTTTGATGATTATAACGCAAGAACAGT
>CP070712.1:929169-944033 GCA_020350365.1 Thermoplasmatales archaeon
GTTTAGTGTTCCTGGGTCGTAGGTTGTTCCGGTTTGGTTGCTTATTATTTTTGGTGGGTTGCTGTTTGTTCCGAAGTATATGTCGTATGTTACTGGGTCGTTGTCAGGGTCTCCTCCTGTCCAGCTTAGATCAGCGTTTATGTTTATACCAAATGATCCAAGTGTTGGGTTTGGGTTGCTTGGTGTGTATGGGGGATAATTACTCCTTTCTTGCTCATTACTAATATTAAGAAATGCTGAAGAATCGTTCTGGTTGTTATATGCGGTGCTAATCCATTCGGCACTCCTTACAACTGATGACATTCTTGCCTCCTGAATATATCCATCAAAACAACGATTAGTAGCTCCATCACCAACATTTCCCAATGTAAAGAATTCATGAGGAGGATTTGGATAAAGAGTATCACCATCAACAACAAGACCAGTGCCTTGTAAAACTCCATTTTTATAAATACGGACAGTATCATCACTAGAACCATCCCATGTCAAAACCATGTAAATCCATTCATTATTCTCCATTGAAGCAGGTTCATATCCGCTTATAAATGTTCTATCAGTTCTGAAACGACAACCTAATTCTCCAGAACCAGTTCCAGTACATCTCATTAAAATTGTATTAGAATTTGTAGCTGAACCCCATGATTTTCCCCATATTCTGTCATCACCAGCATTATTACCATAAATCCAAACAGAGCCAGTTACAGCATTCCATGCACTGGTAAGGTCCTGAGAAGAAATCCTATCACCTGTTGCACCATCAACATTGAAATCTTGAGCATATCCAAATTTACCATTCACCCTATCAGGTGTTTCTGTTATATTGCCCATTCCTCCACTGTCATCATCCTTCCCACCAGTTCCATGACAAGAGTTTTTTGAACTGTCAATATATTCATCATTAGTACCATTTCCTTCCTCTTGTAGATGCCATATTATTTCATAATTAGAATCCCATGTATCAGCAATATTCTCCTGATTATTTGCATTAGGATTACCATAATACATCCATATTTTAGTATCAGTACTCCCACTTAATGAAGTAATATTAACCCACGCTAAAAGTTCTTCAGTTGAACTGTTAAATAATTGAATTTCATGATTTAACTTAGTAATGTTATCAGAATATAAAATAAATAAAATATCATCACCATCTGATTGAGTATGATTTGCGAGATCGGGATCAGAAGATTGATAAACCAATACTGGGAAATTAACAAGATCAGATGTTACCAGAGATGAGTTTATTGTAATAAGTTTACGATAGTACCAGGAGTTATTCCACCAATCATCAATTCCAACTTGTACTGAAAAGTTATCTGCTGAACCCCCTTGCCACCAAATTGGATTATCATATTCCCATGTAAAATAGCTAACCTGTACCTTTCTTGCCCCTATGGGTATATTATAGTTTGTAATTCCATATTGCGCCCAATCATCAACATTATTTCCACTTCCCTGAGATATAGGATTTGTTCCACCAGACTCATACCAACAACCGCTCATATTTTCATTAGAAGCATTAAAAAATTTAACATTCATAAAAAACTCATCATATACTGGGTCGTTATATTCATCTGAAACAAGCCAACCAGTAACATTTATTTTAGCTCGACCTGCATCAATATAACTAGCGTAGCTTTCCAAACTCACATTCTGATATGCATAAGCATTTACATTTGAACCTGTATCTAACCAATATGAATAGTATGTTCCTTCATACGGCGATTCTGTGCCCCATGGACAATCTGTACCAACTGTCATTGTACCTCCACCACCATTTAACCATCCAGTTGTATCTCCAGTTTCAAATCCAGGATTTATTAGAAGCTCAGAAGACCAATTTATGGTTCCTGATCCTGATATAGGGCTAATATTATTTAACCTGTAATCTGTTGTAATAAAATTTTGATCATTTTTATCTGTATCATTAATATTCGAAGGAGTTGTTGGAAATTTATATGAGGAATTATTTTCGTATGTGGTTTCAATCGCATCTTCTGAATCAATAATTCCATTAAGATTTTTTTGTGTAATACTATTGTTATCATCAGCTAATAACACACCATTAGAATCTTTAATTTCAGTAACTACAGCAGCTGAAAAAGTAGATACAATAAATAGCATGCTAATGAAGATTACTACTAATGTTTTTTTCATAATATCCCCCATTTTTGAATATTATTTTTTTTTGTGCAGTTTTACAAACCAAACTGATTGAATCTATATACCCATTATCAGCAATGAATGTTAGATTGTTGGTTTATATAATTTTCCATATATCATAACATATATATTATATTATTTACTATTTAATTTATAATAAAAGTTAATTTATTCTTTTATAAATTTTTCTATATAATAATAAATAATCAATATTTGAAAATAAGAAAATAAATAATCATATATAAAAATAATATTGAACAAATATTTTATAATTTATAGTAACTAAAATAACCCTCATATTTTAAAAAATAAAATTATATTCTACTTAGCCAATTATATATCGGACCTGAGGTAATGATTTTTTCAAATACTGGAAATCTTTCAATTAATCTTTCAACAAATCGTATTAGAATCAAGCTTGCTGCTGACCTACTATTTAAAACAAAAACATATAATTTTCCCCATTCACTTTCTCCGCTATATATGTCCTTTGCCTTAACTCGGATTTCATAGAGCCTTGTTATTGGTTGCCAAGCATGAGTCGCTGTTATATTTTGACCAGATTCAAATGGTCCAAACCAATCCTCATGCTTACCATCTCCCCAATCTATGTAGTATATTACATCATCACCATCGGGATCAATGGTTACAATATCATAATCATAATTTCTATTTGGTACATGTATGCCTTGAACTCCAGTAATTGTTGGTCTAATTGGTATTTTATTTGTTTTTTCTTCTGTGGTAAAGGTCCATATTGGTCCATCAGTTTTTGCTTCAAATCTATCATAGGTTACTATTTGCCAATAGTATTTTGTAGTATAATTCATGGGCCCTGGATCATAAATAGTGCTTGTTTGGTTCTCTGATACTAATTGTGGTGGAGATGTTTTTCCAAAATAAATTGTATAGGTCACTGAATCTTCATTTGGGTCCCCTCCAGTCCATTTTAAATCTGTATTAATATCAATATTTTTTGAACCATTATCTGGAATAGGATTACTGGGTATCTCTGGCGGATCGTTAGTTCTTGATGTAAAGCTCCAGATAGGCCCTATTGTTAGAACTTCATTTTCGTCCCATGAAACAATTTGCCAATAATAAATTGTATATAACTCAAGGGTTCCTGGATTATAATTTGTTACTGTTTGGTTCTCAACAACAATAGGTGGTGGACTGTAATCTCCAAAATATATGTCATATATTACATCATCACCATCTGGATCACCACCAGTCCAAGTTAGGACAACATCCACAGAAACACCAGTTTCACCATCTGCAGGATTAGGATTGCTTGGTTCATTGGGTGGGTCATTTACAGGAGTAATTGTAATATATACTGTTGCTGTGTTGGAATTATCTGTTCCGTCATTGGCTTGGTAAGTGAAACTGTCAGAACCAACAAAATTATTATCAGGAGTATATCTAAAAGCACCATTTGAATTCAGATTTAATTCGCCATTTGAAGCATTACTTATTAATATCGCTGTTAATGGATCATTTTCTAAGTCTGTATCATTTGAAAGTATTCCAGGTGCTCCAGTATTTATTGTGATGTCTTCTTCGGTGATATAATAATCGTCATTTGCAATAGGTATATCATTTACGGAATCTATTGTAATATTTACTATTGCATAATTTGAGTAAAAGTATCCATTATAAGCTTGATATGTAAATGAATCTATACCATTATAGTTTTGATAAGGTATGTATTGGAAAGCTCCATTGGTATTCAGGTTTAATGTTCCATTTGTGACATCGCTTATTAGAATCGTTATTAGTGTACCATTTTCAGATAATAAATCGTTTCCGAGAACTCCAGGGGCTGCAACATTTAGTGTGGTATCTTCATCAGTTGTATAATAATCGTCATTAGCAATTATCTGAATATTTTGAATATTTGAACTAAATATTTTGTTAGAAAAGGTAGTTGCTGCTGAAAAAACAGAATTAATAATAACCATTCCTATGAAAATACTAAATATTATTTTTTTCATAAATTTCCTCTATTTTTTCTTATTTACTTTTTCAAATTTTCAATTATATATTTTTAAATAATGAAAATATCTTTTCAAATATTGGATATCTTTCTATTATTCTAACAATAAAACGTCCTAGTATTGAACCTGTTGCAGGTCTACTATTCAACACAAAAACATACATTTTACCAGGCTCGCTCTCTGCACCATATATGTCCTTTGCTGTGACCTGTATTTCGTAGAGTTTTGTAAGTGCAGGCCAAGCATGTGTTTTTGTTACATTTTCACCAGACTCATATGGTCCAAACCAGTAAACAAATGTTCCATCTCCCCAGTCTATATAATATAATACATCATCCCCATCTGGATCTGTTGTCACAATTTCATAATCATAATTTCTATTTGGTACATGTATTCCTTTGACTCCAGTTATTGTTGGTCTAAGAGGTTTTTGGTTTTCATCATCTTCAGTAGTAAAGGTCCATATTGGTCCTTCACTCATTGCATCAAATTCATCATATGATATTATTTGCCAGTAATATGTTGTAGTATAGTTCATGAGTCCTGGTTCATATGTTGTGCTTGTATGATTCTCTTGAATTAAAGGTGGTGGACTTTCGGTACCAAAATAGATATCATATGTAACATCATCCCCATCTGGATCTCCTCCATTCCATGATAAAACGGTATTGATTACTACATTTATTGCACCATTTACTGGACTAGGATTATTTGGTATATATGGTGGTTCGTTTGTTCTTGTTGTAAAGCTCCATATAGGTCCTATTGTTGAATATTCATATTCATCCCAGCATATAATTTGCCAATAATATTCTAAACCGAATTCTAGGGTTCCTGGATTATAAGTATTTTCAGTCTGGTTACTAATTACTTTAGGTGGTGGATTACTCTCTCCAAAGTAAACATCATATGTAACATTGTCTCCATCTGGATCTCCCCCAGTCCAATCTAAAATAACATAAATCGAAATATCGTCTGCACCATCTGGTGGATGTGGATATAAAGGTGGGTTTGGTGGGTTGTTATCCCTTGTTGTGAAATTCCATATTGGTCCTGTAGTTGAAGCTCCAGGTTCATCCCATGCAACAATTTGCCAATAATATGTTATATTAAATTCAAGAATCCCAGGATCATAAGAATTACTTGTTTGGTTAGCAGAAACCTTAGGTGGTGAGGCAGTTGTACCGAAGTATACATCATATGTTACATTATCACCTTCGGGATCACCTCCAGTCCAACTTAGATTTGCATAAATTGATACATCTGTTGCACCGTCTTCTGGTATAGGATTGCTTGGTGTATATGGTGGTTCAGATTGGGGAGAATTATTAGATATTACATTTGGTACTGAAGTTGTCAGGAGTAAAAATAAAATTCCTATAGCAGCATATTTTAAATATCTTTTTTTTCCGGAAATAATATCTCCCCCATTACAATCTTATTTTTCATTACACTATATATTTTTTTTGTAATATTTATGAATTATTTATAATTAACGCATGTTAACGTTTATATTACTTTTGTATATTTATAATACTTTCTACAACTTTTTATTTTTTTACAGCTTTACTTTTTATACATTACCGTAATTCATTTATGCTAAAATTGCATCAATTATGAGTGATATTATATGACAAAAACTAAATGGACGAATATTAAGGACATAATAGAAGGTAATAAAACTGGAAAAAAAATTAACATTCGGGGATGGATCTATCGTTCACGAAGTAGTGGAAATATTGTTTTTATGGTTATTAGAGATAATGGAGGTATTCTACAGGCAACAATTAAAAAAGGGAATCTTCCAGATGAAGATTTTAATGATGCTAAAAAAGCCTTGATCGAATCTTCTTTAGAATTGGAAGGCGTTATAAGAGAAGATAAACGTGCTCCTGGTGGTTATGAATTAAAAGTTTCTAATCTCAATATTATTAATTTTGCTGAAAAGTTTCCAATTGTAAAAGATCAAAGTCCAGAATTCCTATTGGATAAAAGACACCTATGGATTAGATCCCAATATCTCAATTCGATTTTAAAGGTTAGATCAACTGTTGTAGGTGCAATTCATAAATTTTTTAGAAAACGTGGTTACTATGAATTTGATGCCCCCGTTCTTCAACCAAACCAATGTGAAGGTGGATCTACTCTATTTCAAGTTAAATATTATAATAACAAAACTTTTTTATCCCAATCCTGGCAACTTTATGCTGAAGCAGCAATTTTCTCGCTTGAAAAAATATACAATATGGGTCCAACTTTTCGAGCTGAGCGGTCAAAAACCTCGCGTCATCTCTCTGAGTTCTGGATGGCAGAAATGGAAGTCGCATGGGCGGATTTGTACGATATTACAGAAATTGCAAAAGAAGAGATTAAATTCATAATGAAGGAGGTTTTAAAACAAAATAAAAGTGATCTTGAATATCTCAATCAAGATATTAAAAAATTAGAAAAAATTTCAAAATCTAAATTTCCAACAATAACATATACAGAGGCAATAAATATTTTGAAAAAACATATGGATATTGATTGGGGAAAAGACCTTAGAACTCTTGAGGAAAACAAACTTATGGAACATTTTGAGACCCCAGTTGTCGTAACAAATTATCCAGTTGAGATTATGGCATTCTACAAACCAAAGGATCCAAAAGATAACAAAACTGCACTTTGTTTTGATATGATTGCTCCCGGAGGTTATGGTGAAATTGTTGGTGGATCCCAAAGAAGTCTTGATATAAATGATATGACTAATAGACTAAAAGAGATGGGTGAAAGCATTGATAATTATGATTGGTACTTTGATCTGAGAAGATATGGCTCAGTTCCACATTCTGGTTATGGACTTGGCGTTGAAAGAGTTGTTGCTTGGATTTGCGGTATTGAAAATATAAAGGATGCAATACCCTTTCCTCGTACAGTCTTACGATTTAGACCATAGGTGTTATTAATGATATCAAATGTTCATGTCATAATATCTGGAAGAGTTCAAGGTGTTTGGTTTAGAGCAAATACTAAACAAAAAGCAGAAATGCTTGGTCTTACAGGTTGGGTTAAAAATACAAATGATGGGCGAGTAGAAGCAGTTTTTGAAGGTGATAATGATAAATTAGATGAGATGATCAAATGGTGTCATAAAGGCCCTTCTCTGTCAAAAGTTGATAAAGTTGATATAAAAAAACAGAAACCAACTGATGAATTTGATGGTTTTTCTATTAGATATTAAAGAAATTTCTTGAATGATTCAATCATATCTTGGTTTCTATCAATTAGAATTATTTTTTCAAATCTATCTTCAAATTGTTTTGCCAATTTTGTAATTGCTTCAGCAGCTTTTTCTACTGGTACACCTCCAACACCAGTACCCATCCCAGGAATTGCAATAGATTTTATATTTAATTTTATACCCTTATCTAGCGCTGCCTTTGTAGCAAGTTTAACGTTTTCAACATCTATTCTCATTGCAGGACGTTTCATTGTGGGTGCATGAATTACAAATCTGCAAGGAAGCGATCCGCTTGTTGTGGCAACTGCCTTGCCAACGTCAATTGGAGATTTTGAGATTGCTTCTTTTTCGATTTCATTACCTCCAACTCGTTTTATTGCACCCGCAACTCCGCCACCCATATAACCATAAGAATTTGCAGGATTAACTATCGCATCGCATGATATCTTTGTAAGATCTCCTTCTTCAATTATGATAGTCATTATTTTTCTTCTCTCTTCTTTTCCTTCTTTTTTAATTTTTCTTCTTCCTTCTTTTTTTTCTCTTCCGCTTTTTCTTCCTGATGTTGTTTTTCTCGTACTGTAAGTCCCTTTAATGTTTGAACACGTGCTTTCATTGACTTTATCTTGTCATAGATTTTTCTCTTTTCAATATTCATTTTTGCTTTTGTAATCTTTTTACTTGAATATTTTTCCTCTAGTTGTGCGATTTTATCTTCTTCTTTTTCTATCCGTTTTTCTAGCTTTGCAATATTTTTATCCAATCTGTCTAGGAAAGCCATGTTATTTACCTCATAGGTTTTTGTTTTGAACTTTATAGGTTATGTTTTCTTTACCTAAATATTCTGCGAAAGTATTTAACTATTATTAAATAGGATTGTGGTATGATTACTTTTTATTTTTCTTGATACGCTGAAAAATTATTTCATTTCTATAAATAATTTTAAAAATACGATGATATGGAATCATGGAATTTTTTGTTTGCATAAATGATTTCTCAAGACTGACAATTTCTTTACCTGAAATTATCGTAGTATCATTTGGTGCACCTCTGTGAACATACCAAATTTCAGCTAACTCCAAATCACAATTATTCTTCCATTTCAGTTCATTTAGAATATTTCTAGGATTTGCCATATTTACAAAAAAAATCCCACACTTAAAAATAAATCTATCGTATTATTTGAATAGCCTTGGTGAATTGAAAATATAAAATGTCATTTCACCACTTGATGTACTTTTTCCCTCTTGGTCAAATATCTTTGTTTCAATCTTTTTTTTCATAAATGAGGTCTCGTTCCAATTCCAAACAAATGGTTCTTTTGTTATTGTATCTTTTAATATTCCATTAACATAAAATTCTGCTTTTTTTACATTTTCAGTATTGACATCAATTCTTAATGGACCAAATACAAGTGGTTTAAGGAAGGGAATAATTTTCCTATTTTTAAAATAAACAAAACTCTGAAATGTTATATAATTAAACCTTGTAAGAATATACAAAACAGCCGCTGAACCCCCAATAATTCCTATAATTATAAATAACCAATTTTGCTCGATAAAACTTTTTTCAGGTATTGGTGGCGGAGTTGTATATGCATAGTAAAAATAAGTTACAATTGTTGTATCTTGACTATCCCCTTGTAATGCTTTTGCAGTAATCTCAAAATCATATACTCCATCCTCCAGATATCCTGGAGGAGTATACGTAAATTCTGTATTACCAATTTGTTTAATTTTTGATTTTACATTAAGACTACCAAATGTTGCAGAAACAATTGATACAGGAACTAAATAATTAATTGTAATTGTTGTTTGATTCTCATGGATCAATCCACCATCATTTGGAAAAATAGTTGGAGATTCAACATCTGGGTAAATATCTGAAAAAATAATTGTGTATACAGTAGCTGGATCATCTAAGAAGTAGATTTTATCGTTTTTTCTCCATATCATTTTTGAAGATATTGTTCTGTCTCCTGCTTTTACTGTAATTATCGACAGAGGATATTTATCATTTGTTTCTACGTATATCCAATCTGCCTTATTGACAGTAATTGATGCTGTTGCAGTTTCTGAATCTAAATCTAGATTGATATCGTAATCATTTATTGTTTTGTAGATATATGTTAAGTTAACAATTTCATTTGAGGTGGCTGACCACATAAATTCAGGAATATTTTCATCATCGATTGATAATAAAAAGTAAGTTTTCCCATTTATTTTTACACTACCCTCTTGTACTGCAATTAATACGTTGTTTGGATCAATGAATTTGTCAACGATTGAATCTCCATCAGTATCATAAGCAAAAAAAATCTCACTAAGTTCTATATCATAATATTCTTCAATTTGATTCAACAATGAAATTTTTACTTTTTTTACAATTGCTTTATCTACATTTGCATAGGTATTAGTAGTGCCAGTATTCCCATCGTTATCAGTTACGGTTAGCTTTATTGTGTAATCACCACTGCTAGTATATACATGACTTGTTGTTTTGCCAGAACCTGTTGTTCCATCACCAAAATCCCAGATATATTTAGTAATATCTCCGTCCAAATCAAAGCTTTTCTCAGCAGAAAGGCTATATTCCATTGCTACAACGCCAGAATAGGGTCCATTTGTAAGTGCATAAGGATTTTTAGTATCGTTTTGATTTCCCATTGAATCAGTTGCATAAATTATGCAATATACCCTATTGACAGATTCAATAAGTTGGATGTCTTTTTCAAAAATATCGTCATCTTTGCTATCCATTTCAACAGTTATATGCTCACTGCTTCCATACCAATATTCAATTATTGCATCTTGGACTTCCAGGTTATCGGTTATTTTTGCCTCAAATGTAAATTTATTTGGCATATTATCTGTTGAAGCTCCATATTCTTTTATTAATATTTTAGGTGGCTCATTATCTACAATACTTACACTTTTTTGTGCAGTTGTTACAGAGTTCCCCCATTTATCAGTTACATAGAAAACGTAAACTAAATCTTCAGTACTTCTATCAAGTGTAACAGTAGTTTCAAAATAGTTTTGATGGAGGTTATCTAAGGTTTCGTTCCCACCTTTGTTTTTATGACTCCACTGAACTTTAACCTCCACATCTTCAGTACTCTCTTGATTGTCTGTAACAATTGCCTTGAAAATGAATTTCTGCGAAGGAGATCCTGTTGAAGCCGTATTATCTTCAATATTTGGTGGTGTTCCTTTATTTATATAAAATGAATTATTTTCCGAAATTACCCAGTTTCTTGGGTCTTTTACTGCAATATAAAATTCATAAGATCCAACAGGTGAGAATTGTTTATTGCAAAAATAGGTATCACCATTTTTGTTTTGGGTTATTGATATGTTGTTTGCTTCCCCATAAGGGTCTGTATAATTAAGATAAACTTCTTTAATTTCGGTGTTATCCTTAATTGTAATTGATATGTACGTGTATTCTCCTATAGTTTGAAAATTAGGAGAAACCTGTGGAGTACTTAAATTTGGGGGAGTTACATCAAGTAAGGGTCCATTATCCTTGTTTGAAGCATAAATTGTGTACGCATTATCAGCTATACCATCACCATTACTATCGCTTGCACCTTCACTTGTTTCATCAAAATCATCCCAATAATTGCCATATAAATATGACCCACCAACAATATTTGTTCCATTAGTTTTTGTGGTATACCAATGGTTATTACCCATACTTTTATCCATTGCATTTTTTGAGTTTTTATGAAAATAGTTATTATAAATCAAATTTTGTAAAGAAAAAAAATCTAGTTTGATACCATATCCAGAGTTATCTGAAATCTCATTTTTATAGATTTGATCTAAAGTTGAATTTGATAAGCTTATTCCATCCTTTGAATTTTTACTTATTTGATTTTGTACTAAAATATTATTATCATCTGCAAATAAAAATATTCCATGTTCTCCATTTGAGTTTATAATACTATTCCAGATTTCGTTACTGGAGCCAACAATCATTATGCCATAGTTGCTATTACTATTTATTACACTGCTATTTATTTTATTTGTACTTGAGTTTTCAAATCGAATTCCGCTATCAGAGTTAATATAGATTTGATTATTAAATAAGGTATTGTGATTGCAATGGTCATTTAAGAATATACCATTTTGATCATTATTTGAAATGTTATTATATGATATTATGTTATAATTACATGTTTCATTTAAAAAGAGCCCATTAATGTTATTACTTTTTATTCCATTATTATACTGAATAGTATTGTATGAGGAATCATGTAAAAACAATCCATTTGAGTTACTTGTAATAGTATTATATGTTATTTGATTGCTATCAGAATTATTGAGTTGAATCCCATTTCCATTATTACCAGTTATTGTGTTATCATAAATAACATTGTTATTACAATTATTGATTAATATCCCTTGCCTTCCACTTAATATTTTATTATCAGTAATTATTGTATTTCCAGAGTTGATTAGAATCATAGAATTATTTTCATTATTACCAGAATCCCTTATAGTAAAACGACTAATATTTACATATTTTGAAGAGATATTTATTACATCTCCAATATCTCCACCATCGATAAATGTAGTATTTTTTTCTTCACCAAAGATATCGAGTTTATGAGTAATTGTTAAACGCTCATTATAAGTACCAGCATATACAACAATTCTATCTCCGGATGATGAAGCATCAATTGCGTCTTGTATACTATCGAAATGATCTATCTGCCAACCTGGTGTTGAATTATCATAATCATCGTCCACATAGAATTTTGGAATAATATCTGCTCTACAATATTCTATTTTATCAAATGAGATAAAACAGTTAAGAATTAGTATTATAAACAATAATACAACTAATGATTTAGATTTCATCCCATCGGCCTACATATGTAGCTGCATATACCAGATATATTATTACATTAAAAATATTGCTATAATTTATCGAACCCGTAAAAATCTGTTATGAATTCTAAATATAGATATAAAAATAGATATTCTGATAAAGTATTTTATTAATACTTATCAAAGAATTTTTAGCTATTTAAGCCTATTTAATTTATCTTTACATCTGGTTTTTTTTATTAAAAAATAAATACTCTACTACTAATTATTGAAAAATTTTACAATATTTATCATTTAAACGCATGTAAACTTTATATATCTTAAATCTTATTTAATTTTTAAGGGAGGCATGAAAATGAGAAGAAAAATAATATGTATATTGTTTTCTACGCTGTTAATTGCGGCTGTTTTACCAACACAAGGCTCTAACGTTGTAAAAAAAATCCAAGATGAAGATATATGGGAGAGCTATAAACATCTCTATCAAAATGATGTTTTAAACCCACCTGATATAAAAAGAACGGGAAAAGATCGTAGTCCTAATCCAGGTTATTATGATTTAAGTGAATATATGATTGGAACTGTAGCTATTGGAATAATATTTTTAGAAAGTGATGGTTCAGTAGATCCAAGCTCTGAAGATTGGACTCAACAAGAGAAAGATGCTGCATTAGGATCATTTGGTGTTGGTGGTGGTTATCTCATGTGGAATAGTTGGTTTAGTGGTGAGAATTTATATAAACATACCCTAATGTTTTATGGAGAGGTTCAGACTATTAATATTAGTTATGAACCAATTATACATCCAACACCTTTTACAAATGGTTATTGGGAGGAGCTATGGGTAAATGAATCCATGTCAAAAATTGGCTATTCTAGTGGAAATTGGATAAGAAGAGTAAGAGATTATAACAATTATCTTAGAAATACTACTGAAACAATACCTGGTTATTATGGTACAGATTGGGCGTTTACTGTCTTTCTAATTGATAATAGTAACGATGTAGATGGTTACTTTTCAGATGGCTACCACGCTTATGCATATCTCGGTGGACCTTTTACAGTTTGTCCCCATTTAAGACCTGGTGGTCCTCCTGGACCTACATTAAAAGAAGTTTTTGCTCATGAATTAGGGCATATATTTTATGCAACTGATGAATATAATACTGTCACAGAGAACAGTGGATATCTAAATGCAGCAGATGTAGAAGGTTCAGGATGCATTATGGATAATCTTGCTCTATGTGTATCCAGTGGTTCAAAAGAACAAGTGGGTTGGAAGGATACAGATGCTGATGGGATAGCAGATATTCTTGATACAGAACCAGATACAACTTTAAATCCTTATTATCCAGATCCATGCTCAGATCCGACACCTACCTATACTGGATCTGCAACAATCGTACCTTCTCAAAATCAGAACCCAAATGGACCAGGTAATGATGTATCAACCAATACTATAGCATTGGTGCAATTCAGAGTAGATGGAGGATCATGGAGTTATGATGTATATCCAGATGATGGAGATTGGGACGAAGCAGTAGAATCATTTTCTTTTACAACTCCACCATTATCAGATGGAACTCATATAATTGAGGTACAAGCAACAAACAGTGTTGGAAATGTTGATTCAACACCCGGTTCTGATACTCTTACAATTGTTTCTGGAAATCAACCACCTGATAAACCTGCGATACCAAATGGACCATCTTCTGGCAAAATTTTGGTTACACACACTTATTCAACATCTGCAACAGATCCTGAAAATGAACAAGTTTATTATTGGTTTGATTGGGGCGATGGTTCAAATAGTGGTTGGGTAGGCCCTTATAATTCTGGTCAATCTGGAAGTGCAGGTCATATGTGGATTTTACCTGGTACATATCAAATAAAGGTAAAGGCAAAAGATATCAATAATAATGAAAGCGTCTGGTCAGATCCTTTACCAGTTAATATACCAAGGTCTAGAGGAATTCAAAGTACGATATTTTTAGGAATTTTTAAAAATCTTTTAAATAAACTACCTATCTTAAGATATATTTTGGGATTATAATTCCCAACTTTTTCTTAATTTTTTTCTAGAAAAATCATAGGATTTATTAAATAATTTTTTTTAAAAAAAGTAATTTTTAAATTTTTTTTCGACTGTTACTTTTAGAAATAATTGAAACTCAATGCTGAAAAGACTGCTATCTATTGTCAGATAAGATTTATTTACTAAAAAAGGAATACCTTAATTCAAGGGTCTAGTTTGGAAGCAAAAATGATTTTTTAGGATAATCCTACTTTTTCATACTTTTCTTCCTCCCTCAGCTGGACTCCTTTCAATTTATCTAATGTTTTCAGTTATTGTAACATTTAAATAACATATATTAGATTAATTTATTGAAGGGAGGAATAAATATGAACAGTAAAATTGTAGCTATTTTAATCTGTATACAAATAGCAATCGGGAGTGCTATTACTGTTGCAGCATCAATGAATATAGAAAATCCAAGATTAATAATACATAATAATTTAATAAATATTGGAAGCAATACGCTAATAGCAGAAACTGAGGCTAATCGTGTTATAGAGGTTGACAGTGGTGGTACAATTGTCTGGCAAAAAACTGGATTAAGCTGGCCACAAGATGCAGAACGA
>CP070712.1:944133-958491 GCA_020350365.1 Thermoplasmatales archaeon
AGACAAAAGGAAGCATTGCACCAATAAAAATTCCTGATACTAAATTAGGTTGATCCAAAGAAAGATTAATTTCTGCACCTAAACCCTTTGCAGTCATAATGAATGTGAAAATTAATGCAAGAGAAGTAATCGCAGCAGATCCAATTGCAAAACCCTTTCCCATTGCAGCAGTTGTATTACCCACTGCATCAAGTTGCTCAGTTCTTTCACGAACCTCTTTTCCCATTCCAGCCATTTCTGAAATACCCTGAGCGTTATCTGCAACTGGCCCATAGCAATCTGTAGCAAGAGATACCCCAAGAATGCTAAGCATACCAACAGCTGAGAGTGCAACTCCATAAAATCCAGAAAAATAATGAGCAGCAAGCATTGCCACAACAACAGCAATAATTGGAATTACAGTGCTCATCATTCCAACCTGTAAACCTTGTATAATTACAGTTGCAGGTCCTGTTTTTGATGCTTCAGCAATACCTTGTGCAGGTTTACTTTTTTCAGAAGTGAAGTATTCTGTAGATAGGCCAATAATAATCCCACCTAAAAGACCTGCTAACATTGAATAAAATGGTTCAAGTCTTTCAAGTAGTAACCAAATTACGATACCGCTAAATATTGCAGTTAGAATTGTGGCTAAAAATAACGAATTACGTAGAGCTCCATATACGTTTTTTCCCTTTCCTAAAATAACAATAAGAGTACCGATAATTGAGGCAAATAAACCAAGTCCAGCAACAATTAAAGGAATCATTATTGCATTATCTAGACAAATTCCAGCTTCTGCAACCCAAGTCTCACTTGCAATCGCAGCACTTGCAATCGCAGCAAGTGCCATTGTTGCAATTATCGAATCGACATATGACTCAAAAAGGTCAGCACCCATTCCAGCAACATCACCGACATTGTCACCTACCTGATCAGCAATTACAGCTGGATTTCTCGGATCATCTTCAGGAATTCCTGCTTCTACTTTTCCTACAAGGTCTGCACCTACATCTGCAGATTTTGTGTAGATTCCGCCTCCAACTCTTGCAAAAAGTGCAATAGATGATGCTCCAAATCCAAATCCAAATAAAATATTTGTTACAAGTATTCTTTTATCTTCAACACTTCCAAATCCCTGCATTACTAAATCTGTTGGTAATAGATTGTTAAAAAGATAATAAAGTCCAACAAGACCTAAAATTCCTAGACCCACAACACACATTCCCATTACAGCGCCACTAGAAAATGCAATTGATAAGCCCTTGCTAAGTTCTTTTTTTGTTCCTTCAGCCGTTCTTGCATTTGCCATTGTAGCCATTCGCATTCCAATATTTCCTGCTACTGCTGAAAAAATTGCTCCAATAATAAAAGCAAGTGAAGTACCCCAGTGAATATTGCTATTTTCAACAAATGAAGCTATAAACAAAAGTGCAGCAACAACTATCGCAAAAATTACCAAAACCTTGTACTCACTTTTTAAAAATGCCATAGCTCCTTGTCTAATCGCTGAGCTTAATTCCTTCATTTTTTCATTTCCAGCGCTTTGTCTTTTTACACTGATATAAAGATAAAATGCAAAAAGCAGAGCAATTACGCCTCCAATTGGTACAATAATTGATAGATCCATTTCCATTTAAAACCCTCAAATTCTTTGTCTGAATCGATGAATGTTATTTAATAATTATGATTTTAGCTTAAAAAAAGCAAAATGTATTTATGCTACTAAATCTAATGTTATTTAAATATAATAAAAGATATATTAAATAGGCTTATATATAAAGTACTGTTAATCGGTAAAATCTTATAGGTAAGTGGGGACAAAATTATCATGCTGAAATCCTTAGGTAGACTTATAGAAAAAAGACCATGGCTGGTAATAACATTTGTCCTTTTAATAACAATAGGTTTTTCAATACTTATACCAAGCATTGAGATGAAAACCGATTACATGGAATTTATGCCAGACGATGAGGTAATAGAAGCTTATTTTAGAGTTATGACAACCTTTGGTCAAACCCAAGCAACCATGTTTCTTTATTTGGAAAATCAACAAGAATCCAGTACAATTACACCCAAAGCACTAAGAGAACAATATTACATAGAAAAAGAATTAAAAAAACTGCCCGAGGTTGATGAAGCACTAAGCATAATAACAATTTTAGAACAGGTTTGTTTTCTTGAATTTGGGGAAACCTTTGAAAATTGTACAGATGAGCAAATAAAGATTGCATTGAATGATCTTTTTGATGATCAAGAAGTAAGTTCAGTAAAAATATTTGAGAAAGATGATACTAACGAAGAGATAAATTACAAAAGGTATCCAAGGATTTTTAGAGGAAAAGCAATAGATGAAATAGACATAAAAAACTGTGAAATAAATTATAATGATGAAAAAATGATTTTTTCACTAGAGGTCTATGACCTCTCAAAACTCGAATCAGGAATAAAATCACCAATTCCACTTATGAACACAGTAGAATGGTTCATTGATTTTGAAAATATGCTTATCCCTGATCCAAGACTTGATATTGATTATAGAATTACAGCCCATATAGAACCAAAACATGTACTATGGGAGCTTGGAAAAGGACCAATAAAAAATATAATTACACTTCTTCAAAATATAAGAAATAGAGAGCTAATAAACTCATTTAAAAATGAAGCATACCTATGGGTTAAACTACAAGAACAGCCAACATATTTCCCACTTGCATTAAAAACAGCAGAGATAAATTTTAACACAAATGAAAATAAAATTGAGATAAGTGTTTCAAGGGAAGAACTCAGCACCTATGGAATTGCCCCACGGTTTGGATTTTATGAACTACCTGCTAAACTTACAAATTTCAAGGCAGGAACAAGATATTACAAAACTCCAATAGGTAGCCTTCCCTGGCTCAGGGTTTCAGCAAATACAACAGTACTACTTAACCGATTAGAAAAAATAAGAAACAGACCAATAATTGGTAGAATTGCAAGCAGGCTTCTTGAGAAATATGGAAATATAACTTGGGAAGACTTTGATATGATTTTTAAGGATTTTGATGAAAACATACCAATTCCTGATCAAATAGCATTAAAAGAGATAGACGAAGCATGGATAATCACAGATATTGCACCTGATAGTGGAAGTTCTAATAAAATTATATTCTTAAAAACAGCACTTTTGGAAGAAGTAAGAGTCAATGCATTAGGTTTATTATCAAAAGATTTTGAAGATACAAGAAATCCTCAAGCCAGTATTGTTATCCTAAATCTAAACTTGGGTTGGGATTTTCAAGATCAGATTAGATTGACCCAAGAATTGTTAGCCAAGCTTAAGGACCTCGATTTAGATTATAATTTTATCTCTGTGCAAGCTACAGGCGATTCAGTAATCTCTGTTGAAATGAACGAAGTTACAACCGAGTCAAACACCATTATAATGCCATTAATTTTTGTTGTTATACTTGTTGTCTTATTTATTTCGTTTAGAAAGGTATCTTATATGGTTCTACCTTTGATTGCTCTTCTTGTATCAATTATTTGGCTTTTCGGTACTATGGTACTACTTGGCATATCCTTTACTGTTATGTCAGTTGCATTATTTCCACTATTAATGGGGCTTGGAGTTGATTATTCAGTTCACCTTTCTCATAACTATAGACTAGAAATATCAAAAGGGAGAACCCCCGGGGAAGCAATAAAAATATCTGTTCTTGAAATTGGAACAGCTATGTTTCTTGCTATGATTACAACTGTTATTGCATTTTTATCATTTTTAAGTGCTTCACTTGCACCACTACGTGATTTAGGACTACTTCTAGCATTGGGAATATTATACACTTTTATTACTGCAATAACCTTGCAAGCATCAATTCGATACTTACTTGATAGAAAAAAGAAGAAATTTGATAAACAGAAAAATCAAAGCTTCAAATTAAACATTATCATGGAAAAGATGGCGATTAAGATTCTTAGCCATCAGAAAAAAATCCTTGGGATTTTGTTAATAATTACATTAGTTGCAGGATTTGGAGCGACCCAGATCGAAACAGGTTTTAACTTTGAATCTTTTGTACCTGAAGGAAAGCCTTCAATTGAGGTTTATCACAAACTTGAGGATAATTTTCCATTTGTTGGTCAAGATCAAGAGTTCATCTTGCTTGAGGGTGACATTGCTACCATGGATACATTAAAGGGAATGATGAAAACACATCAAAATATCGAAGATGATACCTTTGTTGGTAGAAATGCAGATGGATCAGCAAAAACAGAGAGCATTTATCTTCTTATCAAACAAGCAGCAAATAATAACATATCTCTAATTGATGAATTTAATTTAGATGAAATTACAAAAATTCCACAGACTGATGCTGATGTTAAAAGATTATATGACTTTTTGTGGGATAGTCTTGAGTATGGTATACAAACACAATTTTTAATTTCCAAATCTGAAAATGGTAGATATGATACTGGGATGATAAGAGTTTATATCAATATTGTATCAGCGACAAGTGAGGATGTCGATCTTGAAAAGGATCTCAAGATAATGGATGAAGAACTTAATGGTGACCTAGAAGAATATGGAGATGTAAACATAATAATTACTGGACCGTTGTTAATAACCCATAAAATAACATCACAACTTACTGAAAGTCAAATAATATCAACTTTTATTGCTTTTGTTCTAGCAACAATCGTTTTAATTATTGCATATAGAAGACTAACTCTTGGATTCATAGTGATAATTCCTGTTTTAATATCTATCGTATGGATTCTTGGAACAATGTACTTTATTGGTTATAGTCTAAATATACTTACAATCACTGTAACAAGTCTCACAATAGGAATTGGTATAGATTATGCAATACATGCAACAGAACGATTCAAACTTGTAGCAGATAAAACAGGGGACATTAAAGCAGCTCTAACTGAAACAATTGGAAAAACAGGTGGAGCACTTCTCATTGCTGCCTTAACAACAACACTTGGTTTTGGCATGCTTTTGTTTGTACCAATTCCACCTGAGGCACAATTTGGTGTAATAATGGTAATGACAATTGCTTATTCTTTTATTACTTCAGTATTATTTTTACCTCTAATTCTTGCAAGATGGGCAAAATGGTCCAGAAAAAGAAAAGGTTATATAATATCTTCAAAACCTATTGATACAGAATATCTAAATAATACTAAATCTTCTAAGAAAAAGAAAAAATAAAATTGTATATATTTTCAAATTTTTTTATATACCAAATATTTATCTATTATACTTTAATACGGGTTATTTGTCTTAAGGAGTGTTATTTATGTCAAATACTTTAATTAGTGAGTTGAAATCAAATCAGAATAAAAAACAAAAAATAATAAAATCTGTCGATGGTAATACCGCTGCAGCACACGTTGCATATGCTTTTAGTGATGTTGCAGCAATATATCCAATTACACCTTCATCACCTATGGGTGAAGTAGTAGATGAATGGTCAGCACAAGGCAGAAAGAATATTTTTGGACAAACCTTGAGAGTCCAAGAGATGCAATCAGAAGGTGGCGCTGCTGGAGCAGTTCATGGTGCATTAAGTACTGGAGCATTTTGTTCTACTTTTACTGCATCTCAAGGATTACTGCTTATGGTTCCTAATATGTATAAGATATCAGGTGAATTAATGCCTGCTGTCTTTCATGTTTCTGCAAGAGCACTTGCAGGTCAAGCATTATCTATATTTGGAGATCATCAGGATGTAATGGCTGCTCGTGCAACAGGTTTTGCAATGATTGCATCTTGTTCGATCCAAGAAATTATGGATCTTGCACTCGTTGCCCATCTTTCTACTATTCGTGCAAGTATTCCATTTGTGCATTTCTTTGATGGTTTTAGAAGTTCACATGAAATCCAAAAAATTGAGATGATTGATTATGATGATATACCTTCGATTGTAGATTGGGAAGGAATAAAAAAACATCGAGAAAGGGCAATGAATCCAGAAAATCCACATCTTAGAGGAACTGCACAGAATCCTGATATTTATTTCCAATTAAATGAAGCTGCAAACAAGTTTTATTTGGAAGTCCCAAAAATTGTTGAACAAGAAATGGAAAAAGTAAGCAGACTTACAGGTAGGAAATACAGTCTATTTGATTATGTTGGAGCACCAGATGCAGATAGAATAATTGTTATGATGGGATCAGGTGCAGAGGCAGCTGAAGAAACAGTTGAATATCTCAATAAAAAGGGAGAAAAAGTGGGGCTTTTAAAAGTAAGACTTTTCAGACCTTTTTCAGCATCTCATTTCCTTGCTGCAGTACCTGAATCTGTCAAACGTATTGCAATTCTTGATAGAACAAAGGAAAATGGTTCCTTTGGTGAACCCTTATATCTGGATGTTTCAGCAGTTTATCAACATCAAAACAAGGACATGATAATTGTTGGTGGACGTTATGGTCTTGGTTCAAAGGATTTCACCCCATCAATGGCAAAGGCTGTTTTTGATAATCTTAAAATGAATGAACCAAAAAACAACTTCACAGTCGGAATAATTGATGATGTGACATTTACATCCTTACCAATAACTGAAGAAATTGATGCCACACCAGAAGGTCTTGTACAGTGCAAATTCTGGGGACTTGGAGGAGATGGAACAGTAGGTGCCAATAAAGACGCAATAAAAATTATTGGTGATAATACTGATATGTTTGTACAGGGTTATTTTGCATATGATGCAAAGAAATCAGCAGGTATTACAGTTTCACATTTACGTTTTGGAAAAGTGCCTATAAAGTCAACCTATCTTGTAAAAGATGCTGACTATATCGCTTGCCATAATCCCTCCTATGTTGATAAGTATAATCTTCTAGAGGGAATTAAGGAAAATGGAACATTTGTTTTGAATTCTCCTTGGAATCTTGAAGAAATGGAGGAAAAATTACCTAATTCTTTAAAAAGAAAAATTGCAGAAAAGAAACTGAAATTCTACTCAATTGATGCAGAGAAAATCGCAGATCAAGTAGGTCTTAGTGGCAGAATAAACATGGTAATGCAGGCAGTATTTTTCAAGCTTTCAAAAGTTCTACCTGTTGATGATGCAATTTCCTACCTAAAAGAAGCAATTGAGGACACTTACGGGAAAAAGGGAAAAGATATTGTTGAAATGAACTGGAAAGCAGTTGATGCCTCCCTTGATAATATAACTGAAATTTCGTATCCATCTTCTTGGGAAAGTTTAGAACCAGAAAAGAAAACAGAAGCAGATGAGCCTGATTTTATTAAAAATGTTATGAGGCCTATGACTGCTATGGAGGGTGATAAACTTCCAGTTAGTGCATTTACTCCTGCAGGTATCTTTCCAACAGGTGTTACAAAATATGAGAAGAGGGGAGTTGCAATTAATGTCCCTGAATGGCAGATTGATCATTGCATTCAATGTAACCAGTGTGCCATGGTTTGTCCACATGCAGCAATCAGACCTTTTCTTTTAACAGATGATGAGATAAATGCTGCACCTGAGGGCTTTACCTCAAAAAAAGCAGTAGGAAGAGGTGTGGAAGATTTATCATTTAGAATTCAAGTCTACCCTGAAGATTGCGTTGGTTGTGGCAATTGTGCCGACATTTGTCCCTCGAAGGAAAAGGCACTTATTATGAAGCCATTTGACACTCAACAAAATCAGGTTCCATATCAAAAATATTCTGAAAAAATTCCCATTCGTTCCGGAGATTTTGACATTTATTCAGTAAAAGGGTCTCAATTTCAGAAGCCATTAATGGAGTTTTCTGGTGCATGCGCTGGTTGTGGAGAAACTCCTTATCTTAAAGTTATAACCCAACTCTTCGGAGACAGAATGATTATAGCTAATGCCACGGGATGCTCATCAATTTGGGGAGGGTCAGCACCAGCAATTCCTTTCACCGTCAATAAAGATGGTCATGGACCCACATGGGCAAATTCATTATTTGAGGATAATGCTGAGTATGGTTTTGGTATGGTTCTTGGTACGACCCAGCGTCGGAACAAACTTGCAGATTTAATTAAACAGGCAATAAACGAAAACAAGGTATCAGGTGAAACAAAGGAAGCTTTTGAAAGATGGCTTGAGTATAAAGACAACGCAGAGGGATCAAAAGAATGGGGAAATAAAATAAAGGAACAACTTGAGAACAATCATTCTGATGAAATACTTAATCAAATATGGGAGAATCGCAGAATTCTTACAAAAAAATCCATCTGGTCAGTTGGCGGTGATGGATGGGCTTATGATATTGGTTATGGTGGTCTTGACCATGTTCTTGCAATGAATGAGGATATAAACATTCTTGTCTTTGATACAGAGGTCTATTCAAATACAGGAGGTCAGTCCTCAAAAGCTACACCAATTGGTTCAGTTGCAAAATTTGCAGCATCAGGAAAGAAGACAAAGAAAAAGGACCTTGGGGTAATGGCCATGACATATGGTTATGTGTATGTCACATCAGTTGCAATGGGTGCAAATAAAAATCAACTAATGAAGGCACTCAAGGAAGCAGAATCCTATCCAGGACCATCACTTATTATTGCATATGCACCTTGTATAAACCATGGGATTCGTGCAGGTATGGGCAAAACTCAAAACGAGGAAAAGCTTGCGGTTGAATCCGGTTACTGGGCTCTTTACAGATATGACCCTAGACTTGCAGTAGAAGGAAAAAATCCGTTCCAACTCGACTCAAAGGAGCCAAACGGCACATTAAAGGAATTCATCATGGGCGAAGTAAGATATAACTCACTTACCAGGACATTTCCAGATGAAGCAAAGCGTCTTCATAATTTACTTGATAAAGATGTAAACGAGAGATACAAAAAATACAAGGCGATGTCTGAGAAATAAATCTCTAATTTATTTTTAATAAGAGGAATCTGGAAAAAAAGAATTTTTGGGATGGGATGTACCCTAATAAGAATTCTATTCCAGACTCCCCCAAAAGCGCATAATCTTTTAAATATTTAAAATATTTGTTAGATTACTTTTTGTTGATAACACAAGATGAAAAGGTAAACCTATTTTTTTGGTTTTATTGCTTGAACTTTTATGCTTCTTATAGAATTTATCACTTCTTTTGCTTTTTTTGGAGATATATGTAAATCCTCAATAATTGTCTGTGTTGATGTATCATTAATAAATAATTCTTGCGGAACCTTTACCTCCTCAATTATTTTGATATCCTGAAATCCCACTTCTTTTATAACTTTTATATATTCGTCTCTCAACATTGCACCTGAAACACATCCGACATATGCCTCAACAGATTCTTTTATTTTATCAGGGAGGCCCTTTAATAAAACGATATCTGATATCATCAGGCGTCCACCTGGTTTCAGCACGCGGAATGTTTCCTTAAAAACCTCCTTTTTATCGGGTGATAGATTTATGACACAATTTGAAATAACTACATCAACAGAGCTATCATCTACTGGTAAATTTTCAATTTCCCCAAGTCTGAATTCGACATTTTCAAATTTACCTTTCTCTGCATTTTCTTTTGCTTTCCAAATCATTTCCGGAGTCATATCAACTCCAATAATCTTTCCATTCTTGCCAACTCTTTTTGCAGCAAGAAAACAATCAATTCCAGCACCTGATCCAAGATCAAGAACCGTTTCACCTACTTTTAGGGAGGCAAGAGCAACAGGATTTCCACATCCTAGCCCTAAATTTGAACCATCAGGAACTTCCTTTAATTCTTTATCGGAATATCCAATTTGTTTACTGAGATCATCTGCTAAATTTGTCGTTCCACAACATAAATTTGCAGATGCGCAACAGGATTTGTTTTCTTTTGATGCAATTTTTGCATAATTTAATCTTACAATTTTTTTTGTACTATCTTTGTCCATTTTAATCACCAACTAAATGTTCTACAATCTTTATTTCCTTAACTTTCAGTTGTTCAAGTGCAATATTTCCACCTTTCT
This sequence comes from Thermoplasmatales archaeon, assembly GCA_020350365.1. GTDB lineage: Archaea > Thermoplasmatota > E2 > DHVEG-1 > DHVEG-1 > SG8-52-3. The sequence continues at coordinate 954,041 of CP070712.1, forward strand.
TTCCTGAATAAAGCATTGCCCCAAATGTAGGACCCATTCTTGGTAAACCATATGTAGTAGAAACAGCCATACCAACAACAATCAAACCACGATGGATCATCTTAGTTTTTTCAACAATGCTATCCTCAGATTTTTCAACCCACATACTTCCATGTCCAGGTAGTTTACCAATTACATATCTTTCTTCAAGCTTTTTAACAACAACAGCATCATGGCCAGTTGCATCAATAACTAATTTTGATTCAAGAGCTATAGGATCTACACATGTAATTTGTCTTGGAAGATTAGATACAGGAGTCCAATTTACTACTACTCCTTTTACCTTATTATCTTTCAGAATTACATCATCAAAACTGGTCATATTTAAAAATTTGACACCAGCTTCACAAGCAGCTGCAATAAGTTTTGAGCATGCATGTGGACCATTTGTTGTATAAAGATTTTCATTACACTTTTCGTAAGGAATGTTTAATTCGTTTAGAATTTCTTGTCCAGGGTCTCGAACTGTAATTGTATTCATTAGATATCCACCTATCCAAAATCCACCCCCAAGATAGTTATTTCTTTCAATTATTAAGGTCTTTACTCCATTATTTGATAATTCCCTTGCAGCCATAAGTCCACTTGGTCCGCCACCAATAACAATAACATCTATATTGCTGAATTCTTTCATATCTTTTGCAAAATTACCAACTATCGCATCGGTTATTTCACTTTCTTTTGTTGGTTTGAACATCTATTTTCCTCCAAATCTCAAGTTGCCAATTGGCAACTATTAAATATTAGTTACTTATTATATAAAAATATCGGTGGAAGATTATGAAAATTAATTGCAACGTCTTTGATGATGAAAACTTAAAAAAATTAAAATTATTTTTTAGCAAAATTATTGGAGAAATTCCTAATGCCAGGAAAATTTTGAATCCTATTGGAGTTGTAATAATAAGAGGGGAAATCTATGGCTAAAAGGAGTAGAATACAAATTAATGAAGATGAAAAAAAAATTTTAAGAGAATTAGAAATAAACTCAAAAGAGAAAACTGAGAAATTAGCTAACAAATTAGGCTTTTCTAGACAGAAAATAATGAAAATTATTAAAAAATTGGAGAATAATAAAAAGATATGGGGCTATACTGCTATAGTTGATGATGATAATATCGATAGGAAAAGATTTTTTATTCTTCTTAAAAGATTGCATAAACCTGCAGTAAAAGAAAATATAGATAATAAAGTAAAAAGAAATCTAAACGAGAGCGCAAGAAAAAATGCAATTCAAATCGAAGACTGTTACTATGTTCATGGAGCTTTTGATTGGCTTATGTGTATCACTGCAAAGGATATAGGTCAGGTGAAAAGATTTTGTGATTCTTTCAATAAGATGTTTAATGGCACATACATATCAGATATTCAAATCTTAGACACTCTCTTTTCTATTGAGAGAAATGGTTTTGATAATCCCAATGGGGAGGAACTTAAGGAATTTTTTTAAAGGTGATATGTTTAAACTTAATGTATTGAATTAACCTTAACAACATCTTTAGACACTAAAAAAATAAAAAGAAGGGATGAATCAAATTATTCCTTGCATAAAATTAAAAATTTTAAAAACAATTGGATATTGTTTTAGTATTAATTCTATTAAATAAAACTTATAAGCATTATTTCGTGGAATAATTACTTCAAATTCTGTCCAGTCACTACTTTCACCAAATACATCTTCAGCCTTTGCTTTCACAATATAAGTAGCCTTTTTAGTCCAAGTATGGCTAAGTATTACTAATTCTCCAGATCCTTGAAATGTTGTCTCATCCGTGGATCCATCACCCCATCGCACGTAATACTTGACGTCATCATTATTAAAATCAATAGCACTAAATGTGAATTCATATTCTACACCAGATGACCCAGTAGAGGGACCGTCAATCTCAGGTGATTCTGGAGGGTAATTAAGGAGACTTTCAACGTCTGAAGGATAATATAAACCAGTCTTTTCCCATACAATATCCCCTGCATTGTTTACCTCAATTACACGATTTCCACTAGTCTCAACAATCAATGTATTACCATTTGGAAGTCTTTCAGCATCCTTTGGATGAGCAAGCCCAGTCAATGCCCATACAACAATACCAGACTTATCAACTTCAATAACACTCTTACCAACGTGCTCAGTTATTAATGTATTACCATTTGGAAGTCTATCTGCATCTACAGGACCAGAAAGTCCAGATTTATTCCAAACAACATTACCACTACTATCTATTTCAATCACTCTAGCACCGTATGGATAGGGACACTCCACAATGAGAGTATTGCCATTAGGAAGTCTTTCAGCATCAAAAGGATCATTCAATCCAGTTATTTCCCATATAATATTATCAGAACTATCAACCTCAATTACACAATCACCACCAAACTCTGTTATCAAAGTATTACCATTTGATAGTCTTTCTGCATCCATAGGTAAATTAAGCCCGGTCATTTCCCATACGATATTGCCAGCACTATCTACCTCTATTACAAACTGATCACCATAACTTGTTATGAGTGTATTTCCATTTGGTAGCCTTTCTGCATCATGAGGCGCAGTCATTCCATTTTTTTCCCAAATGATATTGCCGGAACTATCAATCTCGATAGTTCTATTGTTATAGAATTCTGTTATAAGCATATTTCCTTCTATCATTAATTTAACTGGCAATTCTTCTCTTTTAATTGCATTCACAGAAAATCCTGAAAGCATTAGCATCAAATTTATTACACATATTGCTATAATTTTTTTCCTCATTTTATACCTCCTCAAACTTGCCAATTGGTAAGTAATTTGAACCCATTCAGTTTTATTTTGAAACGAACTTTAAGAATCTTGCCAATTGGCAAGTATTAATTAAATTAGTTATATACTATATAATATTTTCGCTAAAAAACTAATAACGCTTCTTAGGCATTATAAATATTAGGGAAGTTAACGAAATATAGAATTTTCATTTTTCGTTAAATATATCTACCCAAACTTGCCAATTGGCCAGTATTAAATATATTAAATGGATGTTATATATAACCTATTGTGAAAACTCATGAAAACTCCTTGTGAAATAATAGTTTGGAACGTTGTACCTATCATAAGAAAGGAATTTGCAAAAAATTTAATTGAAAATAATGGTCTTAATCAAAAAGAGGTTGCTGATAAATTAGGAATTACTGAGTCTGCTGTATCAAGATATATATCTGGAAAGAGAGGAATATTAGAAATAACTGATGCTGGGATTTTAGAAGAAATTAAATTATCCTCTAAAAAAATTGCTAAAAGTAAAGAATCAGAAATAGTTATTGATGAGATTTGTAGAATTTGCAGGCTGATGAAGTCCAAGGAGTTTATAGAAGGAATAAACTATGCCTGTGAATGATAGATATAATAGGCAGATATTATTAAAAAATATTCAGGAAAAAGGTCAAAAAAAACTAAACGAAAGTAAAGTAACTATCATTGGTTGCGGGGCACTTGGAACAACTATTGCAAATAATTTAGTAAGAGCGGGCATTGGAAATATACAAGTTGTTGATAGAGATATAATTGAGTTAAATAATCTACAAAGACAGAATCTTTTTGATGAAGATGATATTGGATTTTCAAAAGCAGAAGTTATTGCTGAGAAATTAAGAAAAATAAACTCAGAAGTGAGAATTAAACCTATTGCTGATGATGTTTATTACAAAAACATCGAAAACATCATTAAAAACATGGATGTGATTTTAGATGGTACAGACAACATGCTTATTCGTTTTTTAATAAATGATGCATGCGTTAAGCATAAAATACCTTGGATTTATGGAGGAGCAATTGAATCATATGGCATAAGCATGAATATTATTCCCAATAAAACTCCATGCTTAAGATGTATAATTCAGGATATTCCAGAAGCAGGATCGCTCCCAACCTGTGACACAGTTGGAGTGTTGAACACAATACCAGCAATCATTGGTTCAATCCAAAGTACTGAAGCCCTTAAAATTCTTCTAAAAAAGGACATAAATGAAGGACTTTTATCATATGATGTTTGGTCACATTCGTTTAATAATATAAATATTAAAAAGAGAAACGATTGTGAATGTTGTGGGAAGCATAATTTCGAGTTCTTAAATGCAAAGAAAAGAGAAACAATGATATCTTTATGTGGAAAAGGTGCTATTCAAATCACACCGGTAAATGAGGTGAAAATCTCTTTTGAGGATTTAGGGAAAAAATTACAAAAACTTGGAAAAGTTGATTACCATAAATTAGTACTTAGATTAAAAATTCCTGGTTATGAACTTAATATTTTCAAAAATGGTAGAACAATAATAATCGGTACAAATGACAAAAAGATTGCTAAATCGCTTTATTCAAAATATATTGGTTTATGAAAAATAATAATAAAATCAAAGCAATAGGCTTACTTTCCGGTGGACTTGAT
>CP070712.1:958591-972717 GCA_020350365.1 Thermoplasmatales archaeon
TGATAACATACGGAAAATCGAAGAATCATTTTTTTTAAGTGTGGATTTTAATAGATATAACAAATATGCCAGTCGAAGATAATATATTCGCTGGGCATTTTTACAATATTTTTTTAGTTCATCTTCTGTAAATAAACCTAACCTCCTATTAGAATCAGCATGAACTTCATATTCATTTGATTCAATTTTACCCTTTTCTACTGCATTTGACCAAATATCTGTTCCCGCTCTATATCTTAAAGGTAGAAATGATGCAGCTTCTATTGGTAAAGATTTTGCAAATTTGACAGTATTATCAAAATGTTTCTTTGTTTCAAAGGGAGCACCTAAAATAAAAGTTCCAGAAGTAAAAAAACCTGATTTATTGCTAAGATTTACAGCATATTTAATTTTATCAACAGTTGTTCCCTTCTTATAATAATCCAGGATTTCTTGATTACCTGATTCAAGGCCAAATTGAATACTTTTAACTCCGGCTTTTTTCATTAAATCATATAATTCCTTATTTGCAGAGTCAACACGAGCTGCTGTAATGTAGAAATTAAAGTTAAGATTCTCTTCAATCACAGTTTTGAATATTGTCATAGCCTGTTTTTTATTTGATAAAAATGAGTCATCAACTATTGCAATGTATTTATATCCATTATTATGAATTTCAAATAGTTCTTCGACAATATTATTTGTTGACCTTGTCCTGTATAGGTTTCCGCAGATAGTACGTCTAGAACAGAATATACATTTATATGGACATCCTCTACTTGTTATAATAGAGGTTAACTCACCTTTTTCAACACGTGGATTATAAGCTTGTCCATATCTATATTTTTTAACAAGGTGTCTTGAAGGAAATGGCAGGGTATCAAGATTCTTACAATATTCAATTTTCCCTCCTTTTTTTATCGAATTTTTTTCTCTAAAATAAATCCCAGATATTTTGGAAAGATCTGATTTTGAATTTATTGCCTTCATTAAATTAAGAATTATATTTTCTCCATCACCTTGAATACATATGTCAGCAACAGTTTCCTCAAGCGACCTTTTTGGAAATAAAGTACAGTGTGGACCACCGATTATTACTGGAATATCTTGATCTTTTTCTTTAATTTTATTTATAATTTCATTTGCTCTTTGAACTGAAGTGCTCATTATTGTCATTCCTACTGCATCAACATTTGACAAGGCATTTATCAATTTATGATCTTCAAATTTTTCAGCTGAAAAATCTAGGACACTAACTTGAATATCATTATTTTCAAGGATTTTACTGAGATATAAAATTCCCAATGGTGGAAGTAATCCAAATAAAACATTATAAGTTCCCTTAAAATCTGATTCAACGGGTAGTACCATTAATGTTTTAATTTGTTCCTCCTCCTTAATTTTAAAAACAAATTATAAGATTTATTTTTTTTAGTAATTATTTCCCATTATTTTATAAAACTTTTGTTGTTTATTTCATTAAGAAGAATAATTGAAACAGGTTTAGCATTAAATTGTTAAAAGAGGTATAAGAAAGTGATATTGATTTTGGATGAATATTTTAAAAAATACCCTTTTACTGGTGACGCGTTAAAAATTATAACTCATTTCCCAACTTATATTAAACAATATAAATTTTTACTTGAATCTCAATGGTGGTCAAAGGAAAAATTAGAAGAATATCAATTAATTAAATTGCAAAAATTGTTAAATCATGCATATGAAAACGTTCCATATTATTACCATTTATTCAAGAAACATGGAATTAAACCAAGAGATATCTCATCATTAAAAGATATCCAAAAAATCCCATATCTTACAAAGGAAATAATAAGAAAAAACATAAACAAACTAAGAGCAAAAAATTATTCTAGATATAAATTTGAATATATAACAACTGGAGGATCAACAGGATATCCGTTGGGTCTTTATTTTGAGAGAGGTAATGCAGAAGCAAAATATTCAGCATTTATACAAAGAATGTTAAATCAATCCTCATGTCACCTTTCAAACAAACACGCATATCTTATAAATGAAGATGAAATATATAGACATCATATCTTCGGAAAAATCCTTTCTTTATCTTCATTTCATCTAGATGAAAAAAACCTACATTTATATGTAAAAAAACTAAGGAAACATAAACCAAAATTTATTGTTGCATTTCCATCGGCTCTTTTTCAAGTCGCACAATTTATAGAAAAAAATAATATCGACTGTTTTTCTAGTCTAAAAGCAATTTTTTGTTCAGGAGAAACCATTTACGATTGGCAACGGAATAAAATTGAGAAAACATTCAATTGCAGAGTCCATGCTTTTTATAGCCATAATGAACAAACTGTATTTGCAACAACCTGTAATCATAGCAATAATTACCACATTTCTCCAGAATTTGGAATTACAGAGGTGATTGATCAAGATGGAAAATCTGTTACAAAAGAAAACGATGTAGGTGAAATTGTAGGAACTGGATTTATAAATTTCATATTTCCTTTAATCAGGTATAAAACACAAGATAAAGGAGTTATTACACTTAAAAAATGTAGATGTGGTAGGGACTATCCTATCTTGAAAGAAATCGAGGGGAGAATGTTTGAAGTAATGATTACAAAGACAAATCGTTATATTCCTCTTACTGGTTTTTATGGGTTAATCGCTAAATGCTCTAAAAATGTAATTGATTGGCAATTGATTCAAGAGCGGGAGGGAGAATTGATAATTAAGATTATTAAAGGTAAATATTTTTCTAATAAAGATGAACAGATGATAAAAAATAGCTTAAAAAATAAGTTTTCTAAGGAGATAGATTTTGAAATACAATATACAAATCATATAAAACTTGCACCTTCAGGTAAAAAGAGTTTTTTAATTCAAAAGTTATCTTACAATAATGATTGATATGAAAAATATCTTGTTTATATCACCAAAATCAGAGTATTATCACCCTTCATTATTAGGCCCTCCTCCATTATCAGGATTATTGCTTCTTGCTACAATCTTAAGAGATAAAGGTCATTATGTAAGATTTATAGATGAAATAATAAAAACTCCAGATTATAATAATATTGATGATGTGGATTTTGTTTTAATAAGTTCAATGGGATCAACAGTCAAAAGAGCCTATTTTTTATCAAAATTATTTAAAAATAAAGGTATAAAGGTCGTACTGGGTGGGATTCATGTTTCATTTTTACCTAATGAAGCTTTAAATTTCTGTAATCAAGTAGTTGTTGGGGAAGCAGAAGAAGTTATTGCAGACGTTGTTGAAGGGAAAATTAAATCTAAAATAGTCCAAGGTGTTAGATCAGATGATTTAGGTAAATATCCAATGCCTGATTATTCTCTTGTTGAGGGTATTAAAAAAAATCCAGATGTTATTGGTGTTACAACATCCAGAGGATGCCCCTTTGAATGTAAATTTTGTAGTTTGTCTCCTTTTTTTGGTAGAAAATTAAGATCAGTACCAACGGATAAGATAATAAACTATTTACTACAATTTAAGGGAATAAAAAAACTACATTTTCATGAAGCTAATTTTACTGTAGATAAAAAGAGGGCAATTGAGCTATTAAAAAAGATGAAGGAAAACGAAATATTTCCTAAAAAAGCACTTTCTTTACAAAGTATTGATGTCGCTAGTAATGATAAAATACTCAAGTTAATGTCAGAGATTTCTGATTTTTATTTATTAATTGGATTTGAATCTATCAATCAAGCTGCTTTAGATTTCTATAATAAGAAACAAACACCAGAAATGATTAGAAAAAGTATAAAAAAAATACATGACTATGATATTAAGATCATGGGCAATTTTGTTTTTGGATCAGATACCGATGATAAAAGTATCTTTCAAAAAATCGTGGATTTTTGCAGTTATTCTGAAATTGACATACCTGGATTTGATTGTTTAACTCCCTTTATAGGTACTAGTCTAAGAAAAGAACTTGAGGCACAAAATAGAATTTTTTGTAATGATTGGGATTTTTATGATATGCAGCATGCTGTATTTTACCCAAAAAAAATGTCACCACTTGATCTACAAGAAGGATTAATTAGTGCTTATGAAAAATTTTATTCAACAAGAAATATCATTTATGATTTAATGAGATTAAAAATTTCTCAATCTGTCAGTACATTTTACATGAAAAATTATTACAAAATATTAATCGAAAAAAATGATTCATACCTTGATTATTTACAAGGTATTCCAACCCGATCTTAAGATAAAAGAATTTTATATGTTTCAAGAAAGTAAATCTCTTGATGATCTATATATAATCTAATACAACTTTTAAAAATGTTAAATCTCTAGAGGTTGCAGTCTGAATGAACTCTCTTGCAATATATTCAGGTCGATAATGGAATTTTTTAAATGCTTTTTTACAATATTTTAAAAGTTCCTCCTTAGAAAATCTACCTAAGTTTAATTTTGAATCTGCAACAATTTCATATTGATCATATCCTGCTATATAACCATTTTCAACAGCTTCTTTCCAGATTTCTGATCCTCTTTTGTATTTCAGTGGTTCCCATATTGTTATATCCAAAGGTAGAGAGCATGCAAATTTTATAGATTGGTTAAAATGGTCTTGGGTTTCAATTGGAGCACCTAGAATGAAACCACCAATTGTAAAAAATCCCATTTCTTTTGAAAGATCAACTGCTTTTCTTATCTGATTTAAGGTTATGTCTTTCTTATAAAAATCAAGAACATCTTGACATCCTGACTCAATTCCAAAAAATATTCGCTTCACTCCTGCTTTTTTCATTTTTTTATATAAATTTCGATCAGCTGAATCAACTCTAGCACCTTGGATATATATTTCTAAATCTATTCCCATCTTAATGATTCCATCAAATATCTCATGAGCACGTTTAGGGTCCACAAGGAAATTATCATCAACTATTGAAAAAGAACCATATTTTTCATTTATTTCTTGAATTTCTCCTAAAACATTTTCTGTTGATCGTTGTCTATATCCAATTTTCTTTAAGAATTTTCTATTACAGAATCTACACCGAAAAGGACATCCCCTACTAGTAACCATAAAAGTATATTTTGGTTTGTGAAAATATATATTGTATATTTTGCCATACTCATATTTTTCTACGAGATGTCGTGCGGGATATTGTATAGTATCAATATTTTTTATTAATTTGAATGGCATCCCATTTTTTATTTTATCATTTTTTCGATAACGGATTCCTGGAATATCTGAGAGTTTTTTTCTCCCCATTAATGCTTTTGATATGTCCTTTATAACAAATTCTCCTTCCCCTTCTACACTAATATTTGCTGTTGGAATATCATTCAATGCATTTTCAGGGTAGATTGTACAATGTGGACCACCTATAATAATTGGTATATCTGAATCCTTTTGATGAATTAATTGTGCAACATTAGCAGTATCTTTATAGCTATTAGTATAAACACTCAATCCTACTGCATCACTACTTGGTAATGTTTTTTCTAGTGTTTCAATAGGATTATCTTCGCAATAAAAATCAATTATTTCAACAGTATGACCTTCATCTTCTAATGATTTTGCTATATATAATAATCCAACTGGTGGTAAAAAAAATGACTGTAAACCAATTTCAAACCTTTTTTTTTGTTTTTTATGAAAAGATTTTTTTGAAAAATTAAATGGAAGCACTCTTATTAATAAGACCTTCATCTAAATTTATCCTCTAATAATCTATATAATCTAAACATTACATATAAGTTTTAACAAAAAATGTCGATAAATTTATGTTAAATATAATTGTTTATCTTTTGATATGAATAAACTAACTTGGAAAATAACTCTTATTCTTTTTGATAGATTATGGTTATACCAATTTATTCATCAGTATGTAATCTCAATTTTTAAAAAGAAAAACTACCCTAAGGTTTTTTGCATCGGTTATCCTAAAACTGGAACAACTTCACTTTATAAAGCATTGAATATATTAGGATATAGAGCTGTTAGAATATTTGATACAAAAACGTGGCATAAAAAAGATTTGAGAAAATATATTTCCCATATAAAAAAATCCAAATACGATGCATTTGTTGATTTTCCTATAAGTGATAACATTCTTTATCAAGATATTGATAAAGAAATCCCAAATAGCAAATTTATTCTTACTATTAGGGATAAAAAATCACTTGAAACAAGTTATAAAAATTTCTATAAAGAAGCACCATTTTATGAAAAAATTCTTAAGGATTTAGAAGGAAAATTATTAAACCTCAACAAAAGAAATGAGGAGATACTTAAATATTTTAAAAATAAACCATCTCAATTGTTAGTAATGAATATTATAAATGGAGATGGTTGGGATATGTTATGTAAATTTTTAGATAAACCTATTCCAAAGAAAAAATTTCCACATAAAAATATAGGAAGATATAAAGATAAAAATATAACCTAATCAATTTTTAGAATAATGTTATGCTTATCTTTAAAATAATCAAAAATGCTGAAAGAACTAAAATGTTTATTATAAATTAACAATTGGTATGTATAGTTTTAAATATTAAATTATAGATTATTAATAAATAAGGGAGTTTATTGAGGTATAGTAATGAAAATTAAAAATAATAATAATATTTATATATACGGAATAATTTTTTTATTAATTGGAGCATCTTTATTACCGAGTATTTATGGTTACGATAAAAAAACAAGTATAAATTCAACAATAGATTCTCCTTTAAATGATGATTATATAAACGCTTATTGGAAGGCCGATGAATGCAGCGGAAACATTTTAGAGGATAGTTCTGGTCATAATTATGATGGTATAATAAATGGAGCTACTTGGGATCCTAGTGGTTATTCAGGTTGCGCATTAGTTTTTGATGGAATAGATGACTATGTTAATTTTACCTCGCATTCAGTAGAATTAGGGTATAATAAAACTGATGATTTTATAATTTCATTTTATTTCAAATCATCAGATGATGGTGTTATTTATTCTACAACTGCACCATGGGGATTTAATCCAGATTTTCAAATTGAATTGCTCTCTAATGGAACATTATTTTTTAAATTACTTGGATCTTCAAATTTAGGTATTAGACTATATTCTACGGGTTCATATAATGATGGAAGCTGGCATTTTGTTGAGATTTACCATAATGGTATTTCCTCAACTCCAACTGCAACACTTTATGTTGATAATGTATTTGATAATAATAATACTGGCTATTATTATAACATGTATAACGATGAATATACAAAAGCAACTATGGGTGTGAATGCCCATACTTTAACAAATTATTTTGATGGATATATTGATGAATTTAAAATCGTTAAATATGAATTGGGAAATGAACAAGATCCCCCAATAATTGATGGTCCAACAGGTGGACTACCAGATGTGGAATATGATTATACTTTTACAACAATTGATCCTGAAACAGATAATATATCCATTTTGATTGATTGGGATGATGGTACAGAAGAATATTGGAGAGGTCCATACATTTCTGGTGAAGAAGTAACAGTTAGTCATACGTGGGATGAAGAAGGTTATTATAATGTTACAGCCAAATCAAAGGATTTTTGGGATGATAGCACATGGTCTGATCCATATATGGTGATAATAGGAGATCAACCATTTCCATTGATATGCTGTGATTCAGATGGTTTAAACTTTGGAAGTGTTTCTGCCGGATCAACTGTAAATGGAGAGATATCTGTAATTAACTGTGGTGATCCTGGATCATTTTTAAATTGGTATGTTGATACATCTGATCTTCCAACCTGGGGAGATTGGACATTTACACCTTCTAGTGGTGAAGGTGTTGGTGAAGGTGATAGCGTCAACATAGATGTAACCTGTGTTGTAACAGATACAGAAGGGGAATATTCAGGTCAAATTATTGTTATTAATGATGATAATCCATCTGACACCTGCACTGTTGATACTTCTGTTATAGTTCCAAGAACTAGAACTAGGTTTAATCTCCTTTTCTATTGGTTCTTTTATCAATTTCCAAGACTAGTAAATCTAATGAATCTGTTAAAATAAGGCTTAATTACTAAATACGTTGTGGTGTAACATTTATATATCCTATAATAGATTATATTATGTATATGAGGGAGGTCAATTGAAATGAAAAAATTATACCCAATATTAATTGTAGGAATTTTTATATTAGGTAGTCTTGGAGCAAGTGCTACATCAATTTTCAACATTGATAATAGACATGTATGGAACATTACAGAAATCCCAATTATATCTGGAAATGATGAATTAGATCAATCTCAGCTAGAGATGGATTTTTTCGCACCAGTAGGAAATATTTTTTTGGCACCTGAAATAAATTATATTACAGCCCAGTCATTTATTCCAACCAAAAATATCCTTACTCGGGTGGAAATCCTAGCTGGAAAAAATTCAACTGCAACACAAGATTTCACTTTAGCAATAAGAGATGATCTTCCAGGATATGATATAACAAAATTAAGTATGCCACCTGATGAGTTTGTAACAGAAAATTTCAGCTGGGTTGAATTTGATTTCGATGATATTTCAGTAACACCAGGAAGTACATATTATATTGTCTGCTATACAGTTGATGAACCAGACAACTGGTATGCTTGGGGTGCTGAACTTTCAGATGTTTATCCAGATGGGACAGTTTGGTGGTCTGAAGATGATGGTACATCATGGGAAGAAGATCAAGATGCAGATTTAACATTCAAAACATATGGATTTGACAATTCTCCACCAGAAGGATCTTTATTAGATGGGCCTAGTTATGGAAAAGTTGGAACTTCTTATGAATATTCCATGATTGCAAATGACCCAGATGGACATACCTTAATCTACTGTTTTGATTTTGGTGATGAATCTGGTGAAATATGCATTGGACCATTTCCAAACGGCGAAACTGGATATTTAAGTCACACCTATACCGCTGCAGGAACCTATACAATTACTGCAAAAGCAAGCGATATATTTGGAGCTGAAGGTGAACCTGTTACACTTGAAGTAACAATGCCAAGAAGTAGGACAATGAATTCATTTTTCTATTTTATTCAACAAAGTTATCCAAAAGCTTATCTTTTATTTCAAAAATTGTTAGGATTTTAGTCAAATCTAAAATCTTTTTATTTTTTTTATTACACTTATTGAAATATGCTTGAAATTCCTTGATTGAAAATTGATTGGTGGCCAGCTAGAAGATAATTTACAATATAGATATTAACATTTAAATATCCAAAATATGTTGTAAATTTGAGGGAGTGCAAGAAAACATGGATAGAAACCCTGCTATGTTGTATAAAACATTAGTAGTTGGAGTTATAGTTATATTCATTGGTGTTGGTATTCAACCAGCAGTTGCAGAATTATCAAATATATCTAAATCTGATAGTAAGGATGATTGTAACCTTTGTCCAAAAAAGATTAGTAAATCACATATTATTTTAATCGAGAGTTTATTGAATAGATTAGAAAAATATGATAACAAATTATCAATATTATTTAAAAATAATCCAGAAATTGAGAAAAGAAATAAAGCATTTTCTAATAGGTTTTTAATTCTAAAAGAAATTAATAAAAATTTCATTTTTTACTGGAATTTTCCAATTATTTGTACATTTTTGAATATTTTAATATACTCTTATATTTTTCTTATTATATTTGCATTGTTTATTGTTCGAATTTATCATGATTTTCCATTTTTTCATATTTTAATTGATGTGATAATTCCTTTAGGTTTCAAATTAAACTGTTCTTGGTATATAGAACCTCCTCCTCATCTATTAAAAATTAATAAATTACTAACCTTAAATTAAAATAAAATAGGAATACAAAATATGGAAAAAACTGATGAAGATAATATCTGGAAGAAAATTTATCGTACAAACTTTTGGTTAGGTATGTTTGCACTTATTCCTATAATTGTTTATATGGTAATTATTGAAGTCTTAAAATCTTTAGATATAGCAATAACTTTTGGAGTTGTTTCATTTTTATTATGGACATTAATATTTTTTAAATCAGGTATTTACAAAGATTTTTAATAGAATAATTAGTTAGTTTTAAAGAGTCTACAAATGCATGAGTAGGATTAATTAGAGTTGTATTAAATCATTATTAATTAAAACCTTTTTATCCATCTGGAATAAATTGAAATTTATGATTTTTTTCAATATATAAGTAATTATAATCTTTTATACTATTAGGAAATTTTAATTTTAAATCCCCCACAACTAAATGTAAATTTATCATTTTGATATTGTTCCCAGTAAGATTTAAATATAGTTATTAAAAGAATATAACAACGTGATATTTAAACATTTGAATCGATTCATAATAATTGCGATTCTATTTTCATTTCTTTTTATTGTATTAGAAACCTCTGTTATTGCTAAAGAAAATTCGTTTTCAAATGATGATGGGGGTAATGATGTTGAGGATAAGCAACCGCAAAGTAAAGATAAATCAAATGATGATGACAATGATGCTGAAAAGAAGAACACTAATAACGAGGATAATAGTAATTTAAATGATGATGACAATGATGCTGAAGAGAAGAACACTAATAACGAGGATAACACAAAATCAAATAACAATGACAATGATGCTGAAGATGAGAAGCCTAAAAGTAAAAGCAAATCAAATAATAATAAAAAATCTAAAAATAATGGAAATAAAAATCAAAATAAGGGGAATTCCAAAAATCAAGACAAAGGGAAATCAGAAAATAATGCAGATAACAGAATAGATAACAAAAAACAAAATAATAATAATGTTAAGAAAAACCAAAGAAAAGAAAATAGAAAAAATCAAGATGAAGAAAACCCAATCGAGATAACAGTTATTGTTAATAATAAGGGAAGAACTTATTTTAGCTCATCAATTCTTGAAAATCAAGAGTTTATAATATCATCACAAAATATTGGGGTAACTTTTTTGATTCTAATAATACTCTTAATTTGTTTTCTTTATAAGGGGAGATTCATTTATTTAACTGATAAATAAATATAAAAATGAGAACTGTAAAAAAAGACCAAATCAATATCTAGAGGTAAAAAACCACTATATGATGAAAAATAGCTTTGTCGAAAAAAAATCCTTCTAGAAATTTATACGTCGCCTACAGGGTTAAAACTTTAATTTCAACTTAGTTAAATTTTTAGTAATAATTTTTGTTGTTGTAACATTTAAATATACAATATTGGATGTAAAATATGAGGGAGGAAAAAATATTATGAGAAAAATCATGGTATTTATTATTTTAATGCTATTGATATCAACTACAAGCATATCTGTTTATGGGATTGATAAGAATATAAATAGGTCAAATAAGGAATATTCAGAATATTACTCAGAACCTTCAAAATGCTTAAATCAAATTGATGAGTGGCCGATGTTTCGACATGATCTCAATCATAAAGGCTATTCTACTTCTCCAGCACCAGGTACAAACAATACTATCTGGATATATGAAACTGAATCCTCTTTTGAATCTTCTCCTTCCGTGGTTAATAACAAGGTCTACATAGGTTCTTTGGATAGCAATGTATATTGTCTAGATGCTGAAACAGGTACAAAAATTTGGAACTATACAACTGGTTTGAATATTTATTTTTCTTCTCCAGCAGTGACTGATGGTAAGGTCTACATCGGTTCGGGTGATGGCAATGTATATTGTCTGGATGCTGATACAGGCATGTTTATATGGAGCTATCAAACCGATGATTTGACTTGGTCGTCCCCTTCTGTGTTCGATGGCAAGGTCTTCATAGGCTCCAATGATTATAATGTGTATTGTCTGGATGCTGATACAGGAGGATATATTTGGAGCTATACAACTGGTGGCTTTATTCAGTCTTCTCCAGCTATAGTCAATGGAAAAGTCTACATTGGATCAAATGATAATAATGTGTATTGCATAGATGCTGAAACAGGTACAAAAATTTGGAACTATACAACTGATGCCTCAGTTCAGTCTTCTCCGGCTATAGCCAATGGAAAAGTCTACGTTGGTTCAAGAGGTGGTAATGTGTATTGCATAGATTCTGAAACAGGTACATATATTTGGAGTCATAAACCTGGTGGTCAGATTGATTCTTCCCCTGCTGTTTTTAATGACAAGGTCTACTTCGGTTCTTGGAATGGCAATGTGTATTGTCTGGATGCAGAAAATGGTTGGCGTATTTGGAATTATACGGCTGGTTCAACAATTCGTTTTTCTTCTCCTGCTGTAGCTGATAACAAGGTCTACATCGGCTCATATGAAGATATTGTGTATTGTCTGGATGCAGATACAGGAACACATATTTGGAGCTATACAACTGGTGGCTATGTTTGGTCTTCTCCAGCAGTTTCGGATGATAGAGTATTTATTGCTAGTTATGATGGAAACATATATGCTTTTAGTGATGAAACACAAAATTCGCCAGATGCACCAACAATTGATGGTCCAACAAGCGGAAAAATTGATATTTCCTATAATTTTTCATTCAATTCAGTTGATCCTGATGAGGACGACGTTTATTATTATGTCAAGTGGGGCGATGGATATATTGAAAATTGGGAAGGTCCTCATCCATCTGGAGAGGATTTTGAAATTTCCCATACTTATGCTATCCAGAGCACATTTACAATTGAAGCAAAAGCAAAAGACTCTTATGATGCAGAGAGTAACTGGTCTGAATTTCAGATTACTATTCCAAGAACCAGAACAAAGACATATCTATGGTATGAATGGCTGTTAGAACGTTTCCCAATGCTTGACAGACTGCTGAATCTTTTAATATAATAAAAAAGTTTCAACATATACCTTTGAGAAAAATTAAAATAATAGTTTAAGATTAGGGGTGAGAATTATTATGATCTTATGGTATTATTGTAACAATTGCATGAAAGAGTTTAGCTATGTTGATACTGGTAGTAACAATGCTAATGCCTGTACAACTTGTCATTCATCTAATATTAAACGGGTTGTTAGGAAACCAAGATTTAAGAAAACTTAGAAAAAAATTCTTAACTACATCTTTTTATGCTTTGTTTTTTTACTGAAATTTACGCCACCTACTGGCTAATAACTATAAGTTCAACTTAGTATCTTTTTTTTATATTTTTTGTTATTGTAACATTTAAATATCCAAAACTTGATGATAATTATTGAAGGGGGAAGAAAATATGAAAAAAATATTTATAATAAAAAAAGCTAATATTTTTAAAATTACAAAAATAGTCATTGTAATGTTCATTTTTATCACTCTTATATCAAGCAGTTCGATTTCAATAAAAACAAATACTGCAGATGTTAATAAAATTCAAAAAAATAATTTAACACAAATTGAGAATTCAATTTCTAATGGACTAGCACCACGAAGTGAAGCACCTCTAACAGCATCCGATGGAAAAAACGCCGTTAAAATGGGACAATCACCAATTGGTCCTCTCGGCGAGATTATGTATGGATATAACGCAAATCCTGGACCGGAAGGAACCGTATATTTTGATGTAGATGATCCAGGAACAATAGAAGAATGTGGCGAAACAATTTCTGGAGATTTTCTTGCCGGTGGAACATATGGTTTAGACGAAATATGGTATGCTGTCCAATATGGCAATGGGCTTTTATATGGTATAGACCTATATAATGACTGTGAGATGTGGGTTATTGGCGGTGGCGGTACTGGCATGAACGGACTAGCATACGATCCTGTTACAAACAGAATGTATGGTAGTTCAGATAGCAACTATCTATATGAAATTGACCCAGACACTGGTGAGCAAGAACAAATCGGTCCTTTCGGCAGCGGTGTCTTATATATGATCGGTATGGCATTTGACGCAGACGGCACATTATTTGGTTGGGATCTTAGTGACAGATTCTGGTCAATTGATATAGAAACTGGTTCAGCAACGGAAATTGGCCCTCTAGGTGTAAACATAAACTTTGCACAAGATGGAGATTTCCATAGAGAATCAGACACTTTGTATCTAACAGCATATACAACTACTGGTCAATTAGGTACTGTTGATAAAGAAACAGGAACATTTGAACTCATTGGTAACTTTGAGGGCGGAATGGAAGTAACTGCTTCTATTTTCGAAAATCCTTGTTGTGGTACTGAGCATGATGTTTCTTTGAAGAGTATCGATTCTCCACAAACTGGTCGTGCAGA
>CP070712.1:972817-986724 GCA_020350365.1 Thermoplasmatales archaeon
CTGATGTCATTTATTCGCCCTATTGTTGCATAATCTTTTGAAAGACTTAATGAAAATCCTTTATCTTGCTCTCCAACTGAAAAAAATATCTCATCAAAAACTTCGATTGCCTTTTCAGTGATCTCTATTCTTTCAGGAAGTGGAATTAACAAACTAAAATTAGAATATATTGCTACTAACATCTCACAACCCATGCTTTGAAGCTTGGGAATTATTAATTTTCTAATGAATTCGTTCTTTTTTAAACGTAATCTTATTGAGGTAACAGTTGAATGTTTCAAATCAAATTTCTCTGATAGTTCTTTATCTGTCATTTCTGGATATTTGACTAATCCAAAAAGTACCAATTTTTCTTTATTTGTGAGTTCAAACTGATACATATTAATAATAATGTGTATTATGTATAAATACTTTATTCTCAATTTAACGAAAATTACTGAAAAAAACAATAATAAGATTAAAAAAAACTAAAATTTTAACCAAATTAACAAAAATTAAAAAAATAAATGTTATTATGATATTTTTACCAAAAACTATATAAAATATTAATTACATATATTCTTTCGTAATCAGGGAGGAGCCATCTTGGCAAAAATCCATATGGATTATAAAGTACCTGGGGGTATTGAATTCATAAAATATATTTACCTTTCCTTTTTAAAAATATTTGAAAATAAATTCCAAAATAATATGGAGATTTAATCATGACTAAAGAGGGACAAGTCCTAATAGAAAAGCCAAAGGAATCAAAAGCAAAAAATGTTGGAGAAAAAACAGAAACTGTTGAAGTTTTTATAATGGGTAAAAGCTACAAAGTTCCTGCTGGTCTTACAATAATGAAAGCTTTAGAATATGCGGGATATCGATATATTAGAGGATGTGGATGTAGAGCTGGTTTTTGTGGTGCATGCTCAACAATATATAGAAAAGAGGATGAACAAAAACTAGGTTTTGATCTTGCATGTCAAAAAGTTGTTGAAGATAATATGTATCTTGTTCAACTTCCATTTGTTCCAGCATCTAAAGCAGAATATGATATCGACAAGATTGTACCAAAAGACAGTACAATAATGGGAATTTATCCTGAAATTGCTCGCTGTGTCTCTTGTAATACTTGTACTAAATCCTGTCCTCAAGATATTGAGGTTATGAAATACATTCAAAGAGCGGTTAGGGGTGATATTTCAAAATGTGCTGAGATTTCGTTTGATTGTATTCAATGTGGACTTTGTGCAATGAGATGTCCCGCTGATATAAAACATTACCATGTATCACAATTAGCAAGAAGATTGCGAGGTAAGTATCTTGATACAAAATCAAAAAATCTTGCAAGTCGTCTTAAAGAAATTGAAAATAGAAAATACGATAGTGAAATTGAAAAATTAATAAAAATGGATAAAAATGAAATAATGGATTTATACAAAAACAGAAAGATAGAAGCAGAAGAGGAAGGGGAAGGAGGTGATTAATTGACAGTTATTGAGGGTTATCCAGATTATATGTTAAAGTCCATAAAACTTTGTGAAGATAAAAGAGAAAAAAACATGGCTCGACCAGTCAAACCAATGTCTATGAAAGCAAGAGAGGAGATGCTAAAAAAATATCACCCTGATTATATGGAAGGAACAAAAAGAGAACTTAAAGTAGGAAAAGATAAAGGAATGTTACTATACAATGGTATAGTAGACCTTTTAGAATCTAGAACCGTGATCGATTCAAAAGATATCGATCTTTCAAAGATTGATTATGATGTAGATTTACTAATTATTGGTGGAGGTGGTGCGGGTACTGTTGCTGCCTTATTTGCATATGAATCTGGTGTTCCTAAGGATAGAATCCTAATTGTTACCAAACTTCGTCATGGGGATGCTAACTCAATGATGGCACAAGGTGGTATTCAGGCTGCTGATAGGCAAGAAGATAGTCCCTCATTACATTACCTTGATATTTATGGTGGTGGCCATTTTACAAACAAGCCTGAACTTGCAAGGGCCCTTGCTCTTGATGCTCCCGGAATAATAAACTGGCATGAACAACTTGGAGTTATGTATGATCGTCATGAAGATGGAGAATTTCAAGAGTTATCTGGAGGAGGAACCTGTAGAAATCGTATGCATAGCTGCAAGGATTACTCTGGAATGGAAATGATGAGAAATATTAGGGATCAAGCAAGAAACCTAGAGATTCCTGTACTTGAATTTTGTCCAGTCGCAGAACTTATAATGGATGATAAGGGACAAATAGCAGGTGGTGTTGCATTTAATCTTGAGACATTTGAATATTATGTGATACGAGCAAAGGCAACAATTCTTGCAACAGGGGGAAGTGGTCGACTTCATTTAGCAAATTATCCTACAACAAATCATTACGGAGCCACTGGCGATGGACTCATTATGGCATATCATGCCGGGGCAAACCTTCTTGATTTGGATACAATCCAGATACATCCAACAGGCGATGCTTATCCTGAACCACTTGTTGGTATTCTTTCTACTGAAAAGATTAGAGGACTTGGAGCAATTCCATTAAATAACAATGGAGATCCATTTGTTTTTCCATTAGAGCCACGTGATGTTGAATCTGCAGCGTTAATTAAGGAATGCAAAGAAGATAGAGGAATTGTTACTCCAACAGGAATGCCTGGTGTGTGGTTAGATACACCTATGATAGAAATTATTCATGGCGAAGGAACTATTGAAGCAAAACTTGCAGGTGAAGTACGAAAGTTCAAAAGATTTGGAATTGATATGGCAAAACAGCCAATCCTTGTCTATCCAACCCTTCATTATCAAAATGGTGGAGTTGAAATCAATGAGAAAACTGAGACAATTCTGCCAGGTCTTTTTGCAGCTGGAGAAGTCACTGGTGGAGTACATGGTAAAAACCGATTGATGGGAAATTCACTTCTTGATTTCAATGTTTTTGGTAGACGTGCAGGAATCTATGCTGCAAAATACATTAAAAAAGCAAAAATTGGAAAATTAACTTTGAATCATCTTGATAAATTTAATAAAATGCTTGAGCAGGCAAATATAAAACCTAAAAAATCTGCTCCGATAATTTTACCTGAATATAGAGGTGAAATGGCAATTTCTAGAGCATTAGATATATTCTAAATGGTGTAATTATGATAGAAGTTAGAGAAGACTGGTGCAAGGGTTGCAACATCTGCATTGACAGATGTCCAGTTGATGCACTGGAAGAATCAGATATTTTGAATCGTAGAGGAATACGACCTCCAAAATTAAAAGAAAAAAACGATTGTAATTTCTGTAGACTTTGTGAACTTATCTGCCCAGATCTTGCTATAACTGTATTTCCTGATGAAAAAGAGAAAAAACCTGTTAAAAAAACCCTTCTAACACCTGTAGGAGGTAAAACAAAATGAAATATAAACGAGATCCAAAAAGGATAAGAGAAGTATTAGGAAAAAAAGTACAATTCATACTTGGAGATATAGCCTGTGTTTATGGCGGCCTACTTGCCGGAGTTTCATTTTTTGGTGGATATCCAATTACTCCTGCATCAGAAGTTGCAGAGGGAATGGCTCGTAGACTTCCAAGAGTCGGTGGTGTATATATCCAAATGGAAGATGAAATCGGAAGTATCGCAGCAGTAATAGGTGCGGCCTGGGGAGGATCAAAATCTATGACAGCAACTTCAGGTCCAGGTTTTTCACTTATGATGGAAAACTATGGATTTGCAGTAATGACTGAAACACCCTGTGTAATAGTAAATGTCCAAAGGACTGGTCCATCAACAGGACAACCGACATTAGGAGCGCAAGGTGATATGATGCAAGTTCGCTGGGGGACTCATGGTGATCTGGAGGCACTTGCTTTTGCACCAAGTACAGTACAAGAATGTATGGATTTTACAATTGAGGCATTTAACCTTTCAGAAAAATATCGAAATCCTGCCTGTGTAATGACAGATGGAGAAGTAGGACATCTTAGAGAAAGAATTGTAATTCCTGATGAAAAAGATTTAAAATTAATTGATAGAACACCTGCAACGATAGATAAGAAGGATTTCATCCCGTTTACAAATTCTCAAACAATAAAAAATTGTAAAGTACCTGATTTTCCAACTTTTGGTACTGGTTATCGAACATATGTAACTGGTCTAACTCACAATGAAAAGGGTTTTCCAGCAACAGATAAACAACCAGATCATGAAAGACTAGTAAAAAGAATAACTGAAAAAATCATGGATGATGCTGATAAACTTGTAATGGTTGAGGAAATGAACTTGGATGATGCAGATATAGCATTTGTTACTTATGGTGCCACTGCAAGACCTGCAGAATCTGCTATGGAAATGGCAAGAAAGAATGGTATGAAGGTAGGTCTTCTTCGTCTAAAACTTGTTTGGCCATTTCCAGATAAACTTATTACAAAACTAGCAAAAGATGTTGATAAAATAATAGTTCCTGAGATGAACCTTGGCCAAATTGTTCATCCAGTAAATGAATATGCATGCAAACATTGTGAAGTGGTGTCAGCACCAAAAATCGGTGGTGAGATGCATCTTCCAATGGAGCTTTACAAATATTTGGAGGGGAAATAAATGGTCGGAATTAAAACAGCAGATGAACTTAATAAAAAATTTCTCAGGGAAGGAATGTGGCCTACAATATTTTGTAATGGTTGTGGTCATGGTGTTGTTTTAGAATACACTTTTTGGGCACTCGAAGAACTTGGGCTTGATATGGACAAGGTAATATTTTCATCAGGTATTGGTTGTTCTTCAAGACTTCCAGGATATATTAATGCCGATGGTTTACATACTACCCATGGTAGGGCAATTGCATTTGCTACTGGAATTAAGGCAGCAGATCCAGACTTTCATGTAATAGTTTTTACTGGTGACGGTGACTGTGCGGGAATAGGTGGAAATCATTTTATTCACGCTGCAAGAAGAAACATTGACATGACTGTAATTATGATTAACAATTTCATATATGGAATGACCGGAGGTCAGCTAGCACCAACAGCTCCACTCGGCAGTATTGCAACAACTGCACCATATGGAAACATCGAGCATCCTTTTGATATATGTAATCTTGCTTGTGCACTAGGTGCAAATTATGTTGCACGATGGGGAGTATCTCATCCCTATCAACCAATTAAATCAATAAAAGAAGGAATACAAAAGAAAGGTTTTTCCCTACTTGAATTTCTAGCACCATGTCCAACTGCATATGGTAGACGAAATAAACTTGGAGATATCAAGAAACATTGGGCATGGTATGATAATAATACGATTTTAAAAGAGGATTTAGAAAAAATAATGAAATATGGAACTGAACAAGAAAAAGAGCAAGTAAAAGAAAAGATACCCTTGGGAGTTTTCCAAGATATTCAAAAACCAGGTTTCTTTGAAGCATATGAAAAACTTGTTGATAGATTAAAGGAAAAGGAATCCAAACCTAAGGGGGCAAAGAAATGAAGAAGGACATTAGAATCTGTGGATTTGGCGGTCAAGGAGTAATTCTTGCAGGCTTTATTATCGGAAAAGCAGCATCTGTATTTGAAAATTATAATGCTGTTCAAAGCCAGTCCTATGGGCCTGAGGCACGAGGAGGAGCAGCAAGATCTGAAGTAATCATTTCAGATGAAAAAATAGGATATCCAAGACCTGTAGGTGTTGATTGTCTTGTTGCAATGTCTCAGGAATCATTTGACACGTATAGAGACGATATTAGAGATGATGCTGTGATAATATTAGATCCTGATCTTGTTAAAAGACATGAAATTGGAAGAAAACTATACAAAGTAAATGCCTTAAAAATTGCTGAGGAATTAGGAAATAAGATTGTTACAAATATTGTAATGGTTGGAGCTTTCGCTAGTATTTATGGTTTACTTAAACCCGAGTCAGTAAAAGAATCTGTTATTGATAGTGTACCAAAAAGATTTACTGACCTAAATGTAAAAGCTTTTGAAAGAGGTTTTGAGGCAGGTAAAAATGCCCTTAAAAAGTTATAATAAAAAAATGGACCATGATCTTGGAATCCCACTTCAGGATGATTATTTTTATGATGAGCCTGAAGAGATAATTGAAAATAAAACAATGCCTGAGATTGAAAGTACTATTAAGCTTATATCAGAGAGAGCAAAAAAGGGAGAAAAACGAAAGATAGATGCAGATGTGCTAATAATCGGAGCAGGAATTTCAGGAATGCAAGCAGCTCTAGATGTCGCTGATAAAGGTTACAAAGTGGTAATTATCGATAAAACGTCTACTATTGGCGGTGCTATGGTAAAACTTGATAAGACATTTCCCACCAATGATTGTTCAATATGCACTGCTGCACCAAAAATGGTTGAACTATCTCGTCATCCTAACATAAATTTAATTACATATGCTGATGTTAATTCACTAGAAGGCAAGCCTGGAGATTTCAAGGTAAATATTTGGCGTAAAAGTAAATATGTTGATCCTGACAAATGTACAGGTTGTGATGATTGCGCAGAGGTATGCCCTGTTAATGTGGTAAATCCCTTTGATGAAAAACTTTCAACAAGAAAGGCTATCTATATTGAGTTTCCACAAGCTGTTCCTATTGTTTATACAATAGATTATGAAAATTGCATTGGATGTGGTTATTGCGACAGAGTTTGCGAGCCAGAGGCAATTACCTTTCTTGAAAAATCAGAAGAAATAGAAGTTAATGCCGGTGCTGTTATTGTTGCAACTGGTTTTGAGGTTTTTGAACCAACTGAAATGAGAAAAGAATATGGATATGGAAAGTATGATAATGTAATAACCGCCCTTCAATTTGAAAGATTACTTTCTTCTTTTGGACCTACTGAAGGAAAGGTACTTAGACCATCTGATGCAAAACTTCCCAAGAGTATTGGTTGGATTCAATGTGTAGGTTCACGAAGTGAACAACTTGGTTTTCCATATTGCTCTAGAGTATGTTGCATGTATGCAACAAAAGAGGCATCAATTGCTAAAGAAGCCAATCCAGAGATTGATATTACAATCTACTATATGGACATACGAGCCTATGGAAAAGATTTCCAGCAATATTATGATCATGCCAGAGATTTAGGTGTGAAATACGTTCGAGGAAGGCCTTCATCAGTTTATGAAAATCCAGACAAGAGCATAACAATAAAATATAAAGATACTTTAACTGGAAAAATTGAAGAAAGCACTGTTGATATGTTGGTATTATCAACTGCTATTATGCCAAATAAGGATAACAAAAGAGTGGGTAAGGCTCTTGGAATTGAAGTTGATGAAAATGGTTTTTTCAAACAGGATTCGCTTTTAACTGATCCAATCCAATCATCAAAAAAAGGTATCTTTCTCGCAGGTTGCATTCAAGGACCAAAGGATATTCCAGATAGTGTCTCTATGGCAAGTGGAGCTGCGGCCAAAGCTATCGCTCCAATAAAAGATAGACCTAAAAATATTGGCAAGGATTTTCCACCTGAAAGGGATGTTTCAAACGAAAAACCTCGCATAGGTGTTTTTATTTGTCACTGTGGAAAAAACATTGCAAATTATTTAGATGTTGAAAAGCTAACTGAGGAGACAAAGAAACTTCCAAATGTAGAATTCTGCGATCATATGATGTTTGTGTGTTCTGAGGATAGCTGTAAAAAAATTAAAGAAACTGCCCAAGAGAAAGGACTTAACAGAATAATTGTTGCTGCATGTTCACCTCGCACTCATGGTGGGCTCTTTCAAGATACATTGATGGAAGCAGGACTTAATAAATACCTATTTGAAATGGCAAATATCCGTAATCATTGTTCATGGGTACATTCAGATAATTGGGATGCAGCAACAAAAAAAGCAATGGACCTCGTTAGGTCATCTGTTGCAAAGGCAAGGCACCTTCAAGCACTTAGTGAAGAGGAATTCTCAATTTATCCAAAAACCTTGATTATCGGTGGTGGAGTATCTGGAATGAAAGCAGCTCTTGCTCTTGCAGATATGGGTATTAAATCAATTATTTTAGAAAAGGAATCCAAATTAGGTGGCAGACTAAAAAATCTACATTCAATGTTTCCATCTGATACAAAAGCAGAAGATGTCATAAATCCTATGATTAAAAAAATTAGAGGTAATAAAAAGATAACAGTTATGACAGACTCAGAACTAAGTGAACTGGAAGGTTATATCGGAAACTATAAAGGGAAAGTTAAACAGAAAGGTAAAAAGAAAGAAATTGAGTTTGGAACAATAATTGTAGCAACAGGCTTTAAGGAAATTGATCTAAAAGGTAAATATCAATATGGAAAAAATACAAATATTCTGACTCAAACAGAACTTGAGACAAAACTAAAAAACAACGAGCTAAAAGAACCAAAAAATGTAGTTTTTATCAATTGTGCAGGAGCAATGGATGAAGAGCGACCATACTGTTGCAGGGTTGGTTGTGGAGTATCTATTAAGAATGCAAAATTAATTTCACAGAAATATCCAAAATCAAAGATTTATCTTCTTTATCGTGATATGAGAGTTTTTGGAAAAGAAGAAGAAGAATATTACGCTGATGTTTTGAAGAATTATCATGTTACTGCTATTCGCTATCCTGGTGATAATAAACCAGAAGTGATTTTAGATAAAAAGGATCCAAAAAATGGTCCATTTGAAATTAAGGTTTATGATGATATATTAAATGAAGAAATGACTTTACCTGCCGATCTTATTGTATTAACTGCAAATACAGAAGGGGGAGCAGAAACTGAAAAACTGAAAAACATGCTAAAAGTTCCGGTTGACTCTGCCGGATTTTTCATTGAGACACATGCAAAAATAAAGCCTCTTGATTTTTCAACATCAGGAGTCTATATGTGTGGTGCTGCACACTATCCAAAGAATTTAGTAGATTCAATTGCTCAAGCAGAGGGTGCTGCATCTCGAGCAGCAATTCCAATTTCACAGGAAAAAATGAAAGGTGAGGGAATTGTATCTGAAGTAGTTGAAGATAAATGCAGAGGTTGTGCAACATGTGTAGAAGCCTGTGCATATTCCGCAATTGACTTGGTTCCATATTCAAAAGATTCTACTCGTATGGTCGCAAAGGTCAATAGAGCATTATGTAAAGGGTGTGGCTCTTGCGCGGCAGCCTGTCTTAATAGTGCCATTGAACAGAAGGGCTATGATAGTAAACAAATCAATGTAATGATTGCTGCGCTTCTTGAGGAGGAGACTGCTAAATGAGCAAGGTCACTGAGAAATTTGTTGATATTAATTCAATGAATCTCAAAAAGGGAGAACTTGTCAAGGAAGTTGAAGAGCTATGTGGTGAAAACCTATTTGGCTGTTATCAGTGCGGAACTTGCTCGGCTGGATGTCCTTTTGTTGATGATATGGATCTTTCTCCTGATGAAGTAATAAGATATGTTATACTTGACCGAAAGGAAGTTCTGAATTCTAAGACTATATGGCTGTGTGCCGCATGTTACACATGTGCCGAACGCTGTCCTCGAAATATTAACATTACAAAGATTATGGAAGCACTTCGTCAGATTATTTTAAGAAAAAATATTGATAGAACATTATTGACAAAAATTGCAAAAGAGGAAAAAGAAACTATTCCTCAGTTGGCATTTGTATGTCTATTTAGAAAAAATGTAGGTTAGAAAAAATGAAGCTTTTATATTACCCTGGATGTACACTAAAAACATCAGCAAAAAATCTTGAGAAATCAGCATTCGCAATTATTGAAAAGCTTGGACATGAAGTAGAAGAAATGGAGGATTGGAATTGTTGCGGGGTTGCATCATCTCTAACTGATGATGATCTAATGCATCATTTAGCTCCTTTACGAAATTTAATTCATGTGCAAGATCAGGGTGAAGAAAAAATAGTGACACTTTGTGATATGTGTTATAATACTCTTAAACAAACAAACTTGCGAATGAAGGAAAAACCTGATGATCTTGAAACCCTAAACCTTTTCATGGATCGGGAAAATGATTATAAAGGAACTGTAAAGGTTCTTCATTTCCTTGAGTTTTTAAGAGATGAAATCGGTTTTAATGCTCTTAAAAAAATGGTGAAAAATCCATTGAAAGGTATGAAGATAATGCCTTACTATGGGTGTATGTTGCTTCGCCCCAGAGAAGTAGCAATTGATGATGCAGAAGAACCAACTATTTTAAAAGATGTTCTTAAGACACTTGGTGCTGAAGTAATAGATAATCCATTCAAGATTGAATGTTGTGGGTCATATCATACAATTGAGGAAAAAAAACTTGTTTCTGATAGAGCTCATAGAATTTCAAAATTTGCAGTAGAAAGAGGTAGTGATGCTATTGTACTTTCTTGTCCCCTCTGCCGTTTTAATCTTGATGTCAGAGGAAAAGAGGCAGAAAAGTTGTATAACAACTACAAACAGGTTCCTGTTTACTATTACACTCAGCTAATAGCTGTTGCATTAGGGTTGGATCCAAAAAATTGTGGATTCGACAATCACGCGGTTGATCCTATCCTGCTATTAAAGAAAAAGGGGGTATTTGAAAAAAAAGAAGATTAGATTTTCTTTATAATGGTGATTATTTGAGTAAGGGGAAAAAAGAAACTGGAAAAAAGAAGAAACTGCAACTTGCATTTTATTGGGCAGCAAGTTGTGGTGGCTGTGAAATAGCTGTTCTAGACATTAATGAAAAAGTCCTAGATGTTGTTGAATTAGCTGATATTTTGTTTTGGCCAGTTGCAATGGATTTTAAATATAAAGATGTTGAGGCAATGGAGGATAATCAGATTGATGTTTGTTTTTTCAACGGTGGTATTCGTAATTCAGAACAAGAACACATTGCTAAATTATTGCGAAAGAAATCAAAAGTAATGGTAGCATTTGGTGCTTGTGCGGTTCTTGGGGGAATACCAGGCCTTGCAAATATTTCAAACAAGGAAGAAATCTTTGATGTTGTTTATCATAATAATCCTTCGCTTGATAATCCAAAAAAACTCATTCCAAAAACATCTGTAAAAGTAAAGGAGGGAACTCTTACTCTTCCTGAATTTTATGACTCTGTAAGTAAACTTGATCAAGTAATAGATGTCGATTATTATCTACCAGGTTGTCCACCAACTCCTGATCTTATTTGGACTGCGGTAGGTGCAATAGTTGAAAATAAACTGCCTCCTAAAGGTAGTGTAATTGGGCCTTTAAAATCAGTTTGTGATGAATGTCGTTTTGAAAAAACTGAGAAAAAAATCAAGAAGATAATAAGAATTTATGAACTTGATAAGTGGGAAGAAAAATGTCTTCTTGAGCAAGGTGTAATTTGTATGGGGCCGGCAACTCGTGGAAGTTGTGAGGCAAGATGCCTTGATGCAAACATGCCTTGTACTGGTTGTGGTGGTCCAACTCCTAATTCTTTAGACCAAGGAGCCAAGATGATTTCAGCAATTGCTTCAATTCTTGGTATCGAGGATGAAGAAAAAATGAGTGATGAAGAAGTTGAAAAATTGATTGACCAAATTGTTGACCCTGTTGGAACTTTTTACAAATATGGTTTGCCAGCTGCCTTAATCAATAGGAGAGTGGATAAATGAAACAAATACTTATTGATCCAATAACTCGCCTTGAGGGTCATGGAAAAATTGCTATTTTCCTTAATGATAAAGGTGATGTAGCAAATGCATATTTACAAATCCCTGAACTTCGGGGTTTCGAAAGATTTTCACAAGGTCGGCGTGCAGAGGATATGCCACAAATAACATCTCGTATTTGTGGAGTATGCCCTGTTGCGCATCACTTTGCAGCAACAAAAGCACTGGATGATGCCTTTAATGTTGAACCGACTTCTGCTGCAAAGAAACTTAGAGAACTTATGTATGCTGGTTATTACATATATGATCATACATTACATTTCTATTATCTTGGAGGACCAGACTTTGTAGTTGGACCTGATGCTCCAGCTGCAAAAAGAAATGTTCTTGGTGTAATTGAAAAAGCAGGTATTGAAATTGGAAAAGAAGTAATAAAACATCGAGCTTATGGACAAAAAATAACAGCAATTCTAGGAGGAAAAGCAACTCATCCAGTCTGTGGACTTCCTGGAGGAGTATCAAAGGGGCTTAATAAAGACGAGGTAAAAGACATTGAAACTATGGCTAAATCTTGCAAAGATTTTGCACAATTTACACTTAAATTATTTGACGATATAGTCCTTGCAAACAAAAGTTATGTTGATGTTATTCTAAGTGATCCATATCAACTATCAACCTATAATATGGGACTTGTTGACAAAAACAACAAGGTCAACTTTTATGATGGACTTATTAGAGTTACAGATCAAAAGGGAAAGGAATTTATAAAATTTGATGTAAAGGATTATCACAAAAACATTGGAGAGCATGTTGAGGAATGGAGCTATATAAAATTCCCTTTTCTTAAAAAGATTGGATGGAACGGTTACGTTGATGGAAAAAATAGCGGAATCTACCGGGTTGGACCACTTGGAAGACTTAATGCAGCAGAAGGAATGGCTACACCACTAGCAGATAAAGAATACAAGAGACTATTTGAAACCCTTGGCGGAAGACCAGTAAATTCAACACTTGCATTTCACTGGGCTCGACTTGTTGAATTACTTTATGCTACAGAAAGAACACTTGAGCTCATAAAAGACCCTGAGATTACGTCTGATAAAATCCGCAATCCCGTAGGTGAACCAGGTGAAGGATATGGTGTCGTTGAAGCTTGCCGTGGAACCTTAATTCATCATTATAAGCTTGATAAAAATGGCCTTATTGACAAAGCAAATCTAATTGTTGCAACTGTAAACAATGCAGGAGCAATAAACATGTCAATTAGAAACGCAGCAAAGGGTCTTATTAAGGGTGGCAAGGTAAATGATGGATTACTAAACATGGTGGAAATGGCATTCAGAGCATATGACCCATGCTTTGGTTGTGCTACACATACCCTTCCTGGTAAAATGCCGATGGAAGTAAAAATCTATGATAGTAATAAAAAATTGTACAAAACCTTAAGGCAAAATATGTAGAGGTAAAAAATAATATGAAAACGATAGTGCTCGGAGTTGGAAATCCAATACTTCGAGATGATGGAGTAGGAATACATGTTGCAAATCAACTTAAACAGTATGTAAATGATTCAGATATAACAATAGATGAGGCAACTACCGGTGGAATGAACCTTCTTGATTTAATTATTGGGTATGATAAAGCAATACTCATTGATGCAATAAATATAAAAGACGCAAAAGTTGGTGAGGTAAGACGTTTCCTTTTAAGTGAACTATCCTCAGTTCATTCTGACAATCCCCATGATGTTTCACTTCAGGAAGCATTAATACTTGCTAAAAAACTTGGTGAAAAAAATATTCCCTCAGAGATTGTGATAATTGGTATTGTACTAAAAAAAATACCATATATTTTTGGAGAAAAACTAAGTCCAAAAATTGCACGTTCAATACCTAAAGCTATGAAAATGGCTCTAAATGAAATTAACAAAGATATAAAAATCTCGATTTAAGGTGATAAAAAAAATGGTAGATAAGTTCGAACCCAACATCATAGGATTCTTATGTAATTGGTGTTCATATGCAGGAGCTGATCTTGCAGGTACAAGTAGAATTAAATATCCACCAAATATAAAATCAATTCGAGTAATGTGTTCAGGGCGTGTCGACCCTGTTTTCATCCTTGAAGCTCTGAAAAAAGGTGCAGATGGAGTTCTTGTAGCGGGATGTCATCCAGGTGATTGTCATTATCAATCAGGTAATTACAAAACGAATAGGAGAATTAAACTTTTAAAAAGATTTCTTGCTGAAATGGCTGTTGATCCTGATAGAGTTAGATTCGAATATGTATCTGCTTCCGAAGGTGCAAAATTTGCATCAATTGTAATAGATTTTGTAGATGAGCTTAAAAAAATGGGACCAAACCCACTAAAAGAAGTT
>CP070712.1:986824-1000637 GCA_020350365.1 Thermoplasmatales archaeon
TTAAAACTTTATAATGTGGAAATAACTGATACTAATCTTCCAAATGTTGAATCACTAAAGGATTCAGTGAAGGCAGTAGAAGAATCAATGAGAGAACTTGAACCAGTCAATATGCGTGCACTTGAAGAATATGAACATCAAACCGAGCGAAAGAAGAAACTTGATGATGATGTTAAACATTTAAAGAACCAGAAGAAAAATCTTATTACCCTGGTTAGTGAAATAACTGAAAAGAAAAAGGAAAGATTTTTAGAAGTTTTTGATTCGGTAAATAACAATTTCAAAATCATTTATTCACAACTGTCTGAAAATGGTGAAGCAGAGCTCAAGCTTGAAGATCCGGAAAAGATATTTGAAAGTGGTCTGACAATTAAAGCAAGACCTAGAGGAAAAAAAGTATTACTACTTTCAGCTCTATCAGGTGGAGAAAAAAGTATTGCCTCAATTGCATTTATTTTTGCAATTCAACAGTATGATCCAAGTCCATTTTACGTTCTTGATGAAGTGGATATGTTTCTAGATGGTGTAAATGCAGAGACTGTCTCAAGGATGGTAAAAAGAAATGCTCAAGATTCACAATTTATAATGGTTACACTTCGAAAAATTGCCTTGAAAGAGGCAAATCATGTATATGGTGTCACTATGAGGGATACTGGTGTTTCTGAAATGATAGGCAACATTGATCCATCTACAGTTGGGCCAACCGGTGAAATAAAAACAGAAGGAGGTAAAATGATTGGAGCAGCTTAAAATCGATAACGAAGTAATAAATCATTTACTCTTTCATAAATCACTTATTGATGAAAAAGATGATGCAACAAGGATAAACCATTATGTAAATATGCTTCAAAAAACAGATGAGGGGGAACATATCTCAATTGATAATCCATTTGATAGATCAATTGCAATTGCATTTGAACTTGTTATAAAACAGCATCTTAATCCCTGGGATATTGATCTAGTGAATTTCTCAACAATGTATCTAAAGAAGGCAAAGGAAGAAAAAATCGATCTTATGACAGCAGGTAGAATTATTTACATGGCCTGGAAAGTGTTAAAGCTCCAAAGTGATGATCTCGTTGTAAGCATGAAAAAAACTGAGGAGGAATATGAACCTTTTGGATGGGGGGATATTCCAACGGAAATGTGGCTTAGTAAAGATGATGATTACTCTTATACAAATCTAGTAATAAATATGCCTGAATCTCCTTTAGATGAACCGGTCAGAAGAGAGGCAAATAGAAAGGTTACACTTATCGAGCTTGTTGAGGCGTTTGATGAGGCAAGAAAGGAATCAGAGGAGTATCAAATTCTAGAAAAGCAAAGAAGAGAGGAAAGAGAAAGATTGTCTGAACTGGCAAGAAAAAGAATGAAGGGAACAGCAGTTGAAGACCATCTTGAGGAAGATGTAAAAGTTGTATGGGAGAAAATTAACCAATTTCCGAAAAAAACAATTTCAATATTTGATTTATGTGAAAAGAAAGGTAAAGAAGAGCTTATTAAGGTGCTACTTTCTGTTTTATTTCTTGCTTATGATAATAAGGTATTAGTCTATCAAAAAAGGTTTCCATTTGGAAAGATATATATAAAAAGCATGGGGTATAGCTAAGGGGGTTTAAAAATGGGAAAAGATGAAAAACGTTTGGTCGAATCCATTCTTTTTTCCGCTAGCAAACCAGTAAGTATTAATGAAATTAAGGAAAATACAGGTATTACTCCAAATAAAATAAAAAAAATTTTAAATGAATTAATTGAGGATTACAGTGTAAAGCGTAAGAATGAAACTTCAATGGAGATCGTTAAGGCCGGAGATAAGTATACCATGCAGGTTAAGAAAAAATATATCGATTCCTCCATTATGATTGCAAAGCCTGAAATCAATAGTAACCTATTAAAGACTTTAACTCTGATTGCCTTTCATCAACCTCTGAAACAATCCAATCTCAGAAGAATGATTGGAGTAAAAGCATATGATCATGTAGATGAACTTGCTACAATGAAACTAATTCATTCAAAAAAACATGGTTCAACTGAGATGCTTACGACAACTCAACTTTTCCCAGAATATTTTGGCATTGATTCAACAAAACCAGAGGAAATTAAGGATTTTTTAATAAAAAAGGTATCAGGTAAACTAAATAATATAGAATAAATATCAAATTAGAATTTTTTTGGCAATATTTGTAAAGATAGTTGGTAATAGTTGTACAACAAACCCTTTTAAAGATGAGTTACAAAGAAAGAGATATGTGAAATTGTCCGGCTGGGGAAGGTTTTATTTATTATCCCTTCACCTCCTCTCCTTGCCACCCTCTTGCTTCCCCACCCGACAATCCTTTTAAATAATATTTTTATAGAAATCTATTTAAATAACCGAAAATAATATAATAATAGTTAATATATCATGCAAAACCTTAAATAAATTGAAAGTTATTAACAATAGTTAATTTAGGGGAGACAAATATGAAAAGCATACCATATTTCATAGTAAGTCTGCTGTTACTAAGTAGTATCGCAATAGTTACAGTAGGCCAAGAGGCTGGTGAATACCAACAGACAATAAGTAGAAATTTTTTTGAACCAACAGTTATTGACGAAAAACAATCTATTAGATTAGAGCTTGAGGGTGCTAATTCAAAACTTTTACTACCAGGAAAACCCATACTTCCGATTTATACTGAAACTTTAACATTACCTTTTGGCGCAACCATAAAAAATATTCAATGTCAGGCAAATGATATTGAAACTATGGTTTTATCAAGTGAAATAATGCCAGGTCCACAAAGAGTTAGACTAGATTTGGCAACTTTACCAAAAGCCGATGTAAAAGAAGAAACGATCTATGAATCTGAAGCTTTATTCCCAGAGGAGTGGTATAGTATTTCTGCAGGTGTTGGACTTGATGAAAACATGGAACATAAAACCTTTGTGACAATAACAACCTATCCAATCAGATACATTGGAGCATCAGATACAATAAATTATGCTAAATCAGTTGAACTAACAATAGATTATGAAGTACCAAATTCAAATCCATTCCCAACAAAGTCATCTAGTGATTTAGTAATAATCGCTCCAGATAAATTTGCAGGAATTCTCCAAGGTTTAGTCGATCATAAAAACTCAAAAGGCATGGCCACAACTTTAGTTACAACAGAAGATATATATAACGATTATACAGGATATGACAAACCTGAACAGATTAAGAAATTCATTAAATATGCATTAGAAACCTGGGGTACAAAATATGTATTACTTGTTGGCGGTTTAAACAGCAAATTTATAGCAGAACCAAGAGATAATAAAAATGAAGGTACCAAGGATTGGCATCTCCCAGTAAGATATACAAACATCATATATAATGGAGACGAACCTGGATATATAGCAGATCTTTATTATGGAGATATCTATAAATATGGCGGAGATTTTGAGAATTGGGATTACAATGGTAATCACATTTACGCTGAAAATGGAGATACAATAGATTGCCATCCTGATGTTGCCGTAGGAAGACTTCCATGCAGAAACAAAAGAGAGGTAAAAGACATAGTTGGAAAGATTATTGAATACGAAACTGGTCCAAGTGATCCTTCATGGTTTGAGGAAATGCTAGTAGTTTCTGGTGATGGATTTTTAGACCAAGAAGCACTTGGTTTTATGTGGGATACAAAAGGTTTACCAGATGGTGAATACACTATTCATGCCCGAAGCAGAAACAACGATGGAACCTATGGCCCAGTAGATGAAACTCCAATAACATTGGATTCATCCCAATCAACTTCAATAACCTTCAATCATGATGATCATCTTACAACAGGCTTAGTCTATCCTCATGATCCAGTTGCAGAAATCGTAACAATTTCACCTGGAGATGTTCTTGGTTTCACAGATTTTACCTATGTACCAACACAAAGAGAAGCATACTGTAATGATTTCACTGGTTGGGGCAATATAAGATACGTTAATGGAGTTCTCACCATTCAAGGAAAAACCTATGATCCAAGACCATATGGATATACAACAGATATCAATGTATGGGTAACAGATAGCGGTGGTTCAACCGTTTTTGATGAATGGAGATATGATAGCTTAATGTACTATGAAGGAGAATGGACAACAGGTAATCAACTATTACATGGAAGAGCAGGAGGACCATACTATATGCCTCCAGAAATAAACACTGAATATGTTTGGTCTTCAAATGGTAACTGGAATGGGCAAATGGATGTAATAGATGCCATGAGCAAAGGACAAGGTTTCGTGTTCTTCTCTGGACATGGAAGCCCTGCAGTTTGGGCAAATCATTATC
Organism: Thermoplasmatales archaeon; assembly: GCA_020350365.1. GTDB lineage: Archaea > Thermoplasmatota > E2 > DHVEG-1 > DHVEG-1 > SG8-52-3. The sequence goes on from CP070712.1 coordinate 991,134, forward strand.
CAGGTATTCCAGGTAACCGGCAAAACGGTGATCTTTATGGATTAAAAATCTGGCACACAGGTATACCCTTTTTACCAATGAGAAGAATCAGTAATCCTTACAAAAATCCAATCGTAGTCGTCGGTGGATGTCACAATGCTATGTTCAATGTATCCTTAATACCAACCTTCCTTGACAAAAGAAATGAACAAAACATGCATTCATACGGTAACCCAACACCAGAATCTTGGGCCTGGACACTTGCAAAATACCCAAAAACCGGTGCAATAGCAACAATGGGTAACACTGGATATGGATATGGAATTCTTGGAGAATGGTGTACATCTGGCGGTGTTGACAACTGGATAACAACTGAAATCTTTGCACAATATGGAAACGGATTTACAATACTTGGAGAAACCCATTCACAAGCTATTGAGAGCTATATCCAAAACATTGGCCTAGGAGATCTAGGAGACAGGAAAACAGTAACACAATTTGTACTTATCGGCGATCCCAGTTTACAACTTGGTGGATACAAATAAAGCAATCACTAAAAAAACAAATAACAGCAAGACTGAAAAACTTGGGCTAATTATCTAGCCCTCTCTTTTTTATTTTATTTATTTTAATAATTTTCAATAGGTTTAAAGAGTAAATATAACCCATTACCATAGGTTTAATGATAAAGATATACTCTCTTGTCAATCTAAATCAACAGTAACTTTTGAAATTGTATTTTATTAAACTTAAATGAAAAGGGTGATAGTTAGGCAAAACTTGTAATAAGAAGTAAACAGTTGGTACAGCATTAACAAATAATTATAAAAATTTTCGTTGAGATTTCTAATAAATATTATTTATATGTTCCGACAAAACATTTTGTACGTACTTGAGAGATACCGACAAATAGAATTCTATAATAATAGTAAAAAAAGAGATAAGATTTTTTGATTACTTATTTATTTTAACCTCCAATATTAACATGAGTATAGATCAATAGAACAAATCCACCTCGACTTTCTGTAGCAGAAGATTCAGGTATATCGGCTGTTATAGTTAACTTAGTTGGTCCAAATCCAAATATAAAATTTGAATTAATTGAAATTTTTCCATCTACAGGAATATTTAAAACACCAGTTGTTTCTTTGCCTAAAATGGCACCTCCTTCAAGTGTGATTTTCCAACTAACGTTGACTGCTTCTAAACCACCAATATTTTTAATTTGTGCACTAACTCTGAATAATCCACCTTTGATTGAATCTATCTCAATTTCGGGTCCTTTGACAATATCAATAAAAAAAGACTCTGACCATCCACTACTTAAACCTAAAATATCTTTAGCTTTTGCCTTGATTTCATAAACACCATGTTCTAACCATGTATGATTGACTGTTACCTCTTCACCTGAGGCATATGGCCCAACCCATCCGCTGCTAGTGTTATCACCCCACTCAATGTAGTAGAATATATCATCTCCATTGGGATCAGTTGTATTAATGGTAAAATTATATTCTTGGTTTATTACCCCATAATCTGGACCTGATATTGTGGGAGCTTTAGGTGGCGCCGGATAATATGTGCAATCTTGAATAATTATAGTTCCAGCAATTTCCATTCCCCACGGTAAGATACCAATGAGAGTACACTCTCCAGTATCTTCATTACATTCATATAAATGTCCAGAAGTTGTATATGCAGTTATATACAATACATCTGTTGCTCTACAAAAGTCACCACCTTGAGCATAGTTAATATTTATACCTAAAGGTCCTACTTCTGTTGCTTCACCAGTTTCAGTATCAATTGTCCAAAGCCTATCACTTAGGTCCCAACCATAAAGTATACCATCAGCATCAAATGCCATACCAATCATATATAGTACGCCACCGCCAAAGGGGCCGATTTGTTCCTGCTCACCTGTATACTGGTTAATCTTATAGAGATAATTGTCCTCTGAACTACCATACATGTAATAAGTTATAGGGTCATATGCCAAATCCAATATATTGACACCACCGCCACCAATTAACCAAATATCACAATCATAAGGGTCTATTCCATATAATATACCAGTCTCATATTCTGTAGCATACCATATACCATCACAGCCATAAGTACCAGATTCAAAAGCTACACCCAACGAACATACTGACGAATATTCTGAAGGATCATTAAGCGAAAAACAAATTATTTCTTCAGGGCCAGGATATACATTGAACCCACACATAGATTCACAATCTTGATTAAATGAGGATTGGCACATACCAACAGATTTATGATTAATTAATGCTCTATTTTTTATGATTTGCATTTTAGATTCATTGGAAAATTTTCCTTCTGGTTGAACTGCTACACTTGGTTGTACAGCAAGTCCAATAAACAATACGATGACAGCAACTGCCAAGGGTTTACAGATTATTCTTTGTTTCATAATTTAATACCAGTCAATGTTACCTATTGCAATTCCATATGGAAATATAAAACTATTAGTGCAATAAATACCTATATAATGAGGGATGTATACATAACTAATATCTCTTTCTTGGTATAATTTTAATTTACCATTAGATATTCTCAAACCATATAAATCCAAAGTTGTGTCGGGATAGCATTTATATTCAATACTCCCACGAAATGGACCTTTTCTTTCTATCCATCCCCCACTAGGAGTACCACTTACAAAGGTAATAATTTCTTTGTAATCATCATATGTTTCAATCTCATCAGAACTATCTTTTAGTTCATTATCCACATTATCTACATTATTTGCAAATGCAGGTTGTATCCCAACACCAATGAATAAAACTATAACTCCAAAGACAAATGCTACCTTTACAGGTTCATTATTCGTAAAAACACCTCCAACAATGGGAATCTTTCTAAAAGATATTGATACCAAAGATTAGTATCTGTTCTATATCTGGGGACAAATACCTCAACCTCATCATAACCAGTGTGCCCTGCTTTATCATATAATATACCACTCAGCATATAAAATCCCCAATGTGAGGGAGTCCAAATCCATTTAAACTGATTCCAATATTTTGTACACATATGTATGTTGTCAACATAATATTCAAGCTTGTAAAATCCACTACCAGATTCAGACACAAATGGGTCAATTTCATAACTATTATTATCTAATTTTATACACATAAGACGGATTGTTGGTGGTACTAAATCAATTTTAATATAGGCAAAATTGGTATCTTCTTTATTTCCAGCGTTATCAACTGACCAATAGGTGAGACAATGTTCACCATGACCTGATACAATAAAAGGTTCAACATAAGTTTTTAGTTCACCGTTGCTTATTCGATAATATGTTACATTTACACCTAATAAATCATCTGTAGCATTCAAAGTGACCTCAACATCTCCTGTATAAATCCCAAATTCACTCATGTTCCCTTTAAGCGATATATTAGTAACTGGTGGTGTAGTATCATATGGAATTACAAAAGCTGTGAGATCTGCTCCTCCTTCAAATCCATCACCATAGACATTTGTACATACACCAGTATCAGTATCACAAGTATAAAAATCCGTTCCAAATAATAAAAGATATAGGACATCATAATCTTTGTCAAATTCTAAACTACAAAAATAAAAACTGCTTATATTAGTAAGAGGAGCAACAAATGTTACATCAAAAGAAGAAAAGTTAATAATATATAGGTTATGAGTTGAACCATTATAACCAACACCATAACATATACAATTAGAATTAAATGCAATTCCTTTAAATAGAATATCACTTGAGCCAATAAATGCCTGTCCTCCATCCTCTGAATCAATTTCATAAAAGTCATAGCCTGAAGTACCATATAGTGTCGATGTACAATCATCCCATGCTAAATCGTACAGACCAATGCCTCCGCCACCAATGGGCCACATATAACAACCATTATTTGTATCAATACCATATATTATTCCAGAGCCATATTTAGAAGCATACCATATTCCATTACCATCTATTGCTCCACCTAGAAGAAAATCTCCTGATATTGTCTCACCACACTCATATAAAGTACCTAGGTCATCTAATGTAAAATAAACAGTACATTCAGGACCAGGATATGCATAATATGCATAACCATAATTACCACGAAATGATTCCTCAGAACTTTCTTCTGAATCTAGAATTTGAGTATAAGAAGGAATACCATCTACAATTTTATTAGTAGATGAAACAACACTCATACCAAAGATTAGAACTATAACTAAAATTACAAGAACCTTATACAATACAGGATTTCTTCTCATATTCTCTTCTCCCTCAATAAATATCATCAAGTATTGGATATTTAAATGTTACAACAACAAAAACGTTAGCAGTCTTTCCAGCAATGGGAAATGTTCTAAGAACCATAGATTAGATGATATTCTTGTTCTAAATATTTCAACAGAGCTGTTAATCTCACAGAAATCTTTTAAATCATCTGCATTGTAAACAGTGATTGCACCAGAATATTCTCCCATTTCATCTGTTAATACACAGGTTACATCTATTAAGATACAATCTCCTTCAGCTACACCAGTTCCTGATGCAGGTGTAAAGGTCCAAGTTCCCCACGCTGGAACAGCTTCAGTGTCTACATACCAGTTCAAGTATGAACCAGGTTCTCCACAGTTACAAACATATATTTGTCCATTAACAGTTGTGCCTGGTCTTGCCTTTCGAAAATCCATTCCAATTGGATCACAATAAATCCTTGGAAATGGAGGATCACAAGTTTGGAATTTGAATGCACAATCGCTATCACCATCTGGATTTCGTGCCCCCTCTTGATAACAATATAGATCTCCATCACCAGAACCAGCCCAATAAAACCAACAATTATTTGGACTTTCAATGCTTTGTATTGATATCCAACCATCTGGTATCTGCATACAGCAAGGATCAAGCTCAATCTCCCATTGGAACATCTCAGCTCCATTGTAGTATATTCCAGTAGGCATTTCATACGGTGTTATATGGTAGGTACAAACTGGATTTCCAAGTAATTGATCCCAGAATATGATTTCGAATACCATTCCTTCAGGGTCGCAACTTGTCCAAGGGTGAACTAAACTAAGACCCCACCATTTTATTGGGCAAATAGGATCATCTACTTCCCAATATTGATCCCAGACCCTTAAACTTACATCAGCATCACTGATACGGAAAATCCATGATTCATCCGGCCCATATGGTAATTGTTCAAAACCTCCAAGATTATCTCTATTCATATTAATTTTATTAGATACATCAACTGCAATTACTGGTTGAATACCAACACCCAGAAATAGGATTGTAATTCCAATTGCTATTAGGATTTCCTTCTTCAAACTCATACCTCTATATCATCCAATATGGCCAGTAATATGGCCAACCAAAACATATAGCCATAAATGGAGTAAATGGAAACAATATTGGAGTGAAAATAATTATTATTATGACGAAACATATATAACGTATCTCAAATGGAAATTGATATAAGAAATCAGATAAGTGTCCAATTAAATCAAATGCATTCCACCAAAATTTTCCTATTCTGTTGCAAATTGCAGTAAGAATTGGAAATTCCCAAGAATTAGAATCTTTATCTTTTATATCTAATAGAGTATTAATTATATCAGATAACTTTTGTTTATCCTCTTCCTTTACAAGTTTATATACAATACTACCAGTAGGGCATATATCACAATCATCTTCACTATCAGTTGTATCTTGTTGAACTGCTACACTTGGTTGTACAGCAAGTCCAAGAAACAATACGATGACAGCAACTGCCAAGGGTTTACAGATTATTCTGCTTTTCATATATATCAACCAATAAAGCGAGACCTAAAAAATAGTTTCTCACTTTTATATATCCTATTCCCAGAAAAAAATAAACTCCAAGGAAAAAATATTCGTCATATAACCACGATTTTTTTATCATTGATAGACCACCTCTAAATGTACCATTCATTGAGTTATTACCAAATTTATTGTTAGTCCATATCCATCCTTTTGACCAGTAATTTGTTTCTTCCATGTCCAGTACTATTCTGCTTCCAAATGAAATATCTGCAAAAAACCTAAAATAGGTAAGACCAGCAATTGGTAAAATCCAATTTATTGGTAATCTAAATATACGGCGCAGAATTGGATGAAAAAAAACGGATGATGTTGTTTCTCCAATAATCCAACAATTAATTTTATTAAAATCAGTTTCAACATTGAGAATCTTACTAATAAATGAATAGAATCTGTCAACAATACTGCTGAACAACAGTTTTTTAGTAATATAAGCATCAGACTTTGATAACAAACCATTATCAACAAGAGTACCTATTGTTCTTTTAAATAAAATCTTGGTTTCTTCAATTGAACCAACAGTCTTTAATTGTTCTTGTAAATCATCAAAGATATATTCCAACTTTTCAGATTGTTCAGATGTAAGATTTATCTGTTGTTTTTTAAGGCCAAAAATACTGGGAGTTAATAATGTGTATACTTGGGTTTCTCCCTTTGCAGAAATAAATGGTGTAAAAGTAATAGATATAAGTAAAACAATAACAATTGTTGTAATGCTCTTTTGTAACAAATCCCTCTGTTTGCTCAATTCTATTGTCCTCCCTCAATATTTTACATCCACTGTTGGATATTTAAATGTTACAACAATAAAGATAGATTGGTTAAAATAGTAATTTTATATTATCTTTTCAGGATGCATAGAAACAAAGATCAACTCTATGAAGAAATAAAGGATTTATTGTCTAAACATGAGTTTGAAGAAGAAATATCAAAGATAAAAAAGGAAAATGACGATCTTTTTGATGATGAAACAGCTGCCCTTTTTATAGTAGATACGCTTGGAAGAAACAAGGAAAATATCTGTAATATTTCAGATATCGAACATGGAATGGAATGTAGTGTTTATGGAAAGATAATCGATATACAAAAAGAAAGGAAATTTAATCGCAAGAATGGATCACAAGGACGAGTAATTAACCTAGAACTAACTGATGGAACAGGAAAATGCAGACTAGCATTATGGGATAAAGATGTTGATTTGGTTGAAAAAGGAAAAATAAAAAATGGAACAAATGTAAAAATAATTAACGGTTATGTAAAAGAGGGATTCAATGGAATAGAAATAAATGTAGGCAGGTATGGCCTACTTGAGATAGAACCAGAAAACGTTCCAGAAAAAGTCGAGGGATACATTCCCGATCCAAGTGAAATCTCTGGAAAGATAATAAAAAAAGAACCATCAAAAGCCTTTTTCAAAGATGATGGTGAATTTGGATTTGTAACTTATGTGGAAATCCAAACAAATAATGGTATTAAGAAAATTACATTATGGGATAAAAAGGTAAAAGAGATACAAAATTTCAAAATAGGTGAATTAGTAAACATTAAAAATATAAACTTCAAAGAGAAAAACGGTAAAAAGGAGATACATACAAAAAGTAAAACAACAATTGAAAGAGTTTAACATCCACCTTGAATGTATTTAATATTTTTTTCAAGGCAATACTCTGCCTTTTGAAGTTCCCTTCCAAGATACATATAATGAGTAGGCAGAAGGTTTGGGACATTTTTTACAACTGTATCACAAATAGAATCTGCTTTTATTCCAGTAAATACCTTTTCAAGTATTCCCGAAACAATTTTTTTACCCTTATAGACATTTGAATAATATTCAACTCTGATTTCATTTTTTTTCTTGTCGATTTCAATTACAAAGAAACCATTCGGATCAAGAATTACATCTTTCTGAGGTATTTTTTTTGCTTTTATTAATGGAACTACCTTATCTGCCATTTACAATTTCTCCAGCCTTTACAAGATTTTTTAATTTTTGAAATGCAACATTTCTTGGTAACATTTTCTGCCCGCAATCAGGTGCAATTTGTGTAATTTTCTCTCCAAAGATATCAATTCCTTTTCTTATATGACTTACAATTTCATCCACTGATTCAATATCAACTTTATCGGATCTGACTGAACCCAAACAAATATTTTTTGTAATATTATATTTTCTAAATTCATCAAACAACTTTGGAGATGCCTTGAATTCATGAGACAGAATATCAACAGACATATCTAACAGATTTGGAATTACTTTTGATATATCACCGCAAACATGAAGCCTTGTAGGAAGGGAAACATTCTTTGTAATTATATTGATTAACTCCTTTCCATAATCAGGCATTGCCATTGAAAAAAACGGTTCATCAATACTTATTATGTCTGCATATTTTTGCATATGTTTTGCCTCAAAAGACAATGCTTTTGCAAAATCAAATGCTAGGTCCTTTTCATCATTATAATAAAGATCAACTGAGGAATTTGTTAAAGTAAACGGGCCTGTTATCACACCAATTAATTTCCTATTCTTTGGTATTAGGTTTTTAGCATATTTCAAATCATCAATTGTAATTTGACCGTTATACTCAACTTTTGATATTATCTCTGTTCTATCTCTAATTCTGCATCCCTTTAACTTTCTTGTAAAGATATTTACGAAAGGATCTTTCGTCTGACCATCTGAAACAAAATCTATTCCAGAATTCACCATGTCCTCAACTGCAGATTCTATATATTTATCCCAAGTTACAATCTTTTGATTGAAATAACCTTTTACATGATTTAATACTTCGATATCAATTGGATACGAGCCGATAACTGAGGTTTTTAGATTTTTCATTAAAATAGCTTCCTCCTAGGATGAACTTCATCTGGTGTTACACCGAAATAATTCTCAACATATTCTGAAATCAAAATATCCTGCCATGCAATCATTGGTAAAACTATATCAAAATTATGAATCGGACCAAATATTGCAAAGTCTCCACCAAACAAAGGAATATTGACATTCGACGATGCATCAACATGCTTTCTTGCTGATTTGAAATCATCAAGCCATTTTGATTTTTCAACTACATTATGAATTGCACAACCTGTCGGTAGTCCAAATTCTTCCTTTATTACTGGAATTGCTGCAATTGCTGCACCACTATAATCACCAGGTGCCATAGCTGCAGTATCCACAAGAATTTTTTTTATACCTAATTTTTTTGTTAAATCAATAAGACCTGAGTCAATCAGATTTGCACCATTTTGCAATACCTCAATTTTTCCATCAGGAGATTTGTCCTTTGGATTGAACGCTACGATAATAGCCATATCTGGAGTGTAATTTCTTAATGCATCTCTTTCTTCGTCTGTTATTCCCACATGAATTGAATTATAGATTGTTCTTGAAAGAAGATTTCTTCTAGCGAGATGTTCAAGAGTTTTAACCTTTAAATCTGGTTCAATAATATCTATTGAGAAAGGTTGATCTTTTGGATATTTTTCTTCAATAAAATTCAATATTTTCTCTATGTATTCTTCCTTACGAATAAAAAAATCAGTAATAGAATAATTTCCCAACTTTTTACTTAAGTCTAGCATAGAGTTTATCTGGATTTCAGCATTAACAAAATCAGGTTCACCCTTGAAAAAAAGACCACCGAACAGAACAGTTGGATTTACACCAGGTT
>CP070712.1:1000737-1014549 GCA_020350365.1 Thermoplasmatales archaeon
GGCCGTGCAGGATGCATAACATCATTTAATGGAGAATCACTTGTATAACTAATCTCGCCCTCCTCATCTTTTGTAACAATATATCCTGGAACAGTAACCCGTCTATCACTTATTGCAATATGTCCATGAGATATCAACTGTCTTGCTTGAAATGAAGTATTTGCAAGTCCCTTGAGGTATGTAAGGGTTTGTAATCTACGAGATAAAATTGATTCAGTATCAAGTGTTAATACATCATCAAGTGTTGAGTTGGGAGGCAGTACATTCAATCTGTTTAAATGCATAAGTAATTGCTCACTTTCTTTCTTACTTTGCACATCTCCAGTTTCAACTTTTGCAAGTAATTCTCTTGCTTGGCTACGATATTTCCTCAATCTTGTTTGTGTCCTCCAAACTTCCCGTTTGTTTTTTAGACCATATTTTCTGATTAGTTCATTTTCATTTTTGATACGATCTTCTTGCCAAGGATGACTTGGAGTTTCATATTTTTTTCTTGAAAATTTTGGTTTACCCATGTTATCACTTATTTACTCTCTCTCTTTTTTGATACACCAAGCGCAAGTCCTCTTCGATTGTTTGCTCTTGTTCTTTGTCCCCTAGCTCGAAGTCCACGTTCATGTCTTATTCCTCTATAAGATCTTATTTTTTTCAAAATGTTTATTTCATCTCTTAAGCGCATGTCGATATCTGAGCCAATTAAATGAATATCTTCACCTGTTTCCAAGTCTTTACGATGATTAAGCATCCAATTAGGTGCCATCGTACTAACCTTATCGATAAGTTCCTGGATTTTTTCAATTTGAGAATCCTTTAAATCACCAATTTTTGTGTATCTATCTATTCCAATTTCATTTGCAATAAGAGTCGCCATATGTATGCCAATTCCCTTAATACTTGTTAATCCATAAACAATATTTTTCTCCCCATCAACGTCAGTATTTGATAGTCTAACTATATATTTAAAATCCTTACCTCTATCTACTTTTTTCTTTGATTTTTCTTTTTTTTCCTCTTTTTTGCCTGAGTCTTTCATTTTTTCTTGAGTAACTTCCTTTTCATCTGTTTCTTCTGTTTTTTGTTCTGGTTCTTCTTTTGGTTCATCTGTCGCCTCAATTGTTTCCTCAACTTGTTCATCTTTTATTTCTTCGGTTTCTTGTTCTGATGTTTTTTCTTCTATTATTTCTTTTGATGAATCATCAGGTTTTGTTTTTTCTGATTTAGATATATCTTCCAAGTTCATAACCTCTACTTTACATGTGAATTAATTTATACTTCCGATTTACAGGAGAAAGTATTGGCATAAATAAGAGAAGTTATATATAAGCATTTAGGAGAATATATTAAGGTTTTTAAAAATAAAAAAGAGGGACTGAAGAACCTTAATATGACTCTTCAGACACATATTTTTGAAATAATGTTTTTAGTATCTCTGATGTTGTTTCCAATACTCACGTAGTTCGTCTAATGTTTTATCAAGTGTAACTGCATCAGAAACTTGATAGATATATTGGGTTGGTATAGGCATCAAAGTGTTGTAGGGTATATTCCATGTTTGACATAGATATGGATCTACAAAGCACCCATAGTTTTGAAGATTGCCACCTTGTTCTACCCATGCATATAGAGTTCCAACTCTTGAATGATTTCTGTCATATATTGGCATGTCAATTAATTGGTCTGTTGGCCATGTTGTTGGTCCACAAGGAACAGTTTTGTTCCAAAAACGACAAAGTTCATCCATTGTTTTGTTTAATGTAACACGATCTTGAACTTCTCGAATGTAGTCACTGCTAACTGGTATCAGTTTATAAGTACCTCTGAAATAATTGCATCTTGTGTTTTCACTTGGTTTTATTCCAAAGAAATAACCAGGATATTCTTGATTCCAGCTATTCCATGTTTTATCAATCCAACCAACCGGTGTTCCATTTGCGTCAAAAACTTCTTTTCCAACTAACTCATTTGGGTTATCAACTCGCATTTCCCATCTCCTTCTAATTTTTCATATCTATAATTTATATGAATATAAGCTTTTTGGTATTGTAAAAAATTTTAATTTTTGCTACTGAAGAAACACAAATAACCAACTAATTCTTTATTGATCTTTTTATTACTATTTTGTAAATTATTCTTTATAGCATATTGAATCAGCTATCAATGGTTTTTGTTCATCTGGAAATCCTGCTTTTGTCCCGATGCTATAAAAACCATAATAACCAGGTCCATCTGGATAATTAAAATTCCACTCCCATGGATAACTAGAGTCTGTTCCAAACTCTGTCCAATCACTAGTTCCACTAGGAATTCCAACTTTAACTGAAAAGCTATCTGCTGAACCCGCCTGCCACCAAGTTGAACCATCATATTCCCATGTATAATATCTAATTTGAACTTTTCTTGCTCCAGCAGGTATTGTATAGTTTATTAGTCCATATTGAGCCCAATTATCAACATTGTTTCCACTTCCCTGAGATATTGGATTTGTTCCACCTAATTCATACTCATATCCACTCATTAATGCATCTGATGCATCATAAAAGTATACATTCATGAAGAACTCATCGTATACCGGTACGTTATATTCATCTGAAACAAGCCAACCAGTAACATTTATTTTAGCTTGACCAACATCAATATAACTTGAATAAGATCCTAAATCCACATTTTGATATGCATGAGCATTTACATTTGAACCTGTTTCTAACCAATATGAATAGTATGTTCCTTCATAGGGAGATTCTGTACCCCATGGACAATCTGTGCCAACTGTCATTGTGCCTCCGCCACCATTTGACCATCCAGTTGTATCTCCTGTTTCAAATCCAGAATTTATCAATAGCTCAGATGACCAAGTTAGATCACCTGAACCTAGTTCCCAACTGGAATTATCATTACTAAAACGATAATACAAGACCACACTATCAAAGCTACTATCTCCCGTTGCTGTTATTGTTGAAGATGATGAAGTTTGATTAAATGGTATTATTGGATCGACTTCTGTACCTCTCTCATAATAACAAAGTGCATCGGCTGTTAAAGGAATAACCTCATCAAATCCATTATATGTACCAATACTATAAAACTCATAATATCCTATTCCATCAGGAAAATCAAAATTATAACTCCAAGGATATGAAATATCGGGATTATTTACATTAGACCATTCACTCCAATCTCCAGAATATTCCTGCTGATTTCCCAAAACATAAAAAGTTGATGGAGAATTTTGATTGTTATATTCGGTGCTAATCCACTCAGCACTTCTTGCTACTGATGACATTCTTGCTTCTTGTATGTATCCATCAAAGCATCTATTATTTGCCCCATCACCAACATTACCCAATGTAAAGAATTCATGAGGAGGATTTGGATAGAGACTATTACCCGTAACAAGAAGACCAGATCCCTGCAGAACCCCATTTTTATAAATCCTTACAATATCATCATCTGATCCATCCCAAGTTAAAACCATGTAAATCCATTGATTGTTCATTATTGAAGCTGGTTGATAACCTGGTGTATAAGAGGTATCTGTTCTGAAACGACAACCTAATGTGTTACCCCCAGTTCCAATACATCTCATTAATATTGAATTATCATCTGGAGCAGTACCCCACGATTTACCCCATATTCTATCGTCAACTGCATTATTGCCATAAATCCAGACAGAACCAGTAACTGCATTCCAAGCACTACTTAGATTTTGAGAAGAAATCCTATCACCTGTTGCTCCATCATCATTGAAATCTTGAGCATAACCAAATTTACCATTTACTCTATCGGGTGTTTCTGATAAATCACCTAATCCAAAACTATCATCATCTTTTCCACCAGTACCATGATTACCATTTACCGTACTGTCCTTATACTCATCAGTAGTACCATCTCCTTCCTCTTGTAAATGCCATACAATTTCGTATTCTGAATCCCATGTACCTATTACATTCTCCTGGTTACTTATTGTTGGATTACCATAATACATGAATATCTTTGTATTACCAGAACTATTCAAATTTGGGATTTTAATCCATGAAATTAGTTTTCCAGTTGATGAATTAAATGATTGAATTTCATGATTTAATTTAGTATTATTATCTGAATAAAGGATAAAAACTATATCCTCTCCATCATTTTGAGCATTAGAAGCAAGATCACTATCAGAAGATTCATAAACAAGCATGGGGAAGTTAGTAAGATCCGCTGCAACCTTTGATGAATCTATCGTAATTAACTTTCGGTACTTCCAGGATTTATGCCACCAATTTTTTAATGAAGATATATTATCGCTTGAATATTTATACCACAATGAGACTTTGTCAAGAAATGAGGGGCCACTGACTGTGACACTTATAGGAGAATTTGAATGATTATAAGGCATGATAGTATTAACCGAAGTTATTGCATTCTGCAAAAGTGCTTTTTCCTCACCATATATAATATTTGATTCACAAGAAAGAACTGCTCGATATAAATAGATTTCACTTGAATTTAAACCACTAATTGTTTCATTATGGAAACCATAGCCTGATTTTGGTATCCATGAGGTATTAATCCAACTACTTCCCAGTTTTTTATATTGGAACCTTACAAATCCTGAATAATTTCTGAGATTATAAACTAACCATAATTTTGCAGATCCACTTTGAACATCTGTAGAATTTTGTGTAAAAATGAGATATGGATATTCACTTATTACTCCATCTTGTATTATTTGGTCGAATACAAGATAATTATTTATGTTATCTACTATTGAAAATGATACCTTAAAAAATGAAATATTTTCAAGTTGACAAACAATTCTTTCGCCAATACTCCATTGATTATCTTCTTTTGATTGAGGGCTTAGAAGGTCTCTTACATAATAATTATATGGTGTACCACCAATAGTGATTATACATTTTGTATTTAAACTAAGTGAAGGCCCTCGACTATGTTCAACTGTGAATGTATTGCCCTCTAGATTTCCAGATAATATTATTGTTTGTTGAGTTTCAGGTCCAGAATCGCTTACAATAATTGAATGTAATGCTACAAATGCTGTGATTGCTACTGCTATAAGCAGAATTACTGAAAATACCTCTGAAACGGCATCATTCTCTCTACATTTATAATTTTTTTTAAACATCTTCCATTCTTGATTTTTAATATATCTTAATTACAAATCAATTCTTTTTACAATCAATATTATAATCTTATTATCCAGTCCAACCTGGTCCTATTTGAATATTAATATCTGTTATAATTAATGTAATATCTACTGTTAGAGCATTATTGAAATCTATTATTATTTCATTTTCATTTTCAATTATAACATAATCATTAACGGCACCATAGGTCAGTCCAGAAGAAATTAAGGAATCATTAAAGAAATTATTCCAAGCTCCCATGTAATCTGTTGAAATTGAGATTTGATCAACATTATTTATTATGTTTGTATTTTTAGTCAAATATTCAAGTTGGACCTGAGTAATACCATGACCTGTAGTATATTTTTTTCCAGCAATATCAATAAAATTAACAGCTTCATAAATTATATCAACATTTCCGGTATTACTTATAGAAAAATAGGGCATTATATACATAGTGTTTCCTAAAATCTGGCTAGTAATTACACCACCAGCTTCGTATATATAATCTGTTTCAATATATTGTGAGTTTCTTGGTGAATATTTGATGCTTCCAAGTTCATAAGTATATGCTGAAGGAGTTTTATCAGTTATATTTATTACACTATCATCTGATATTAATCTAAGATAACCATATGATTTTTCTGATTTAAGAAACAATGGTAATGGTATTTCATTTACTCCCATTGTGATTGCTGTTGTAATTTTATTACCTGTATTCTCAATTGTTGACAAAACATCAACTGCAAATTTCAATTGAGTAAACTGCTCAGCAACTTTTTCCATATGTTCGGCTTCTCTTTCTTCAGACCAATCAGGGATATAACTCAATTGAATAACTGAAAGAAAGGTGAAGAAAAGTCCTATCAACATAACTGCAACAATAATTCCTGCAGCACCTTCATTGTGACTCTTTAAATTATAGATTTTCAAGATTCGTCTTTTCTTCATTTTTTCACCTTTAAGTTATGATAATTTTTAAAATCAGGGCTTAAGTAAATTATAATTTGTTAGAATTTGCGCATCCGATAATGCAATATTCCATAAAGTAACATCATCAAGGACACAATTATAGTCATTTCCCATAATAATATTATAACTATTGACATTAATAGTCCCAGAAACATTAATTTCATCTTGTAGAATACTGTTGATATATAATTTCATTTGATATGAACTCAAAGAGCTATTGAAGGTCAATACAACATAATTAAAATCTGATGAAAGCGGTGCTGTAATAGTATTACTATTAATGTATCCAAAAACTGATATTCCGTTAGATTGAAGACCATATGCGGATTGTTTGTATACAACTGGTCTTGGCCAAGTAGCATTAATTGGTATTATTTCTATTGTTTTAATTGCTACATTTGAATTTACCCCTCTGTATGGAATTGCATAAATGTTACCGTCAACGTTGATGATTTGAGGTTCAAAACCTTCTGCATCAAATAATAAATAGTCATCATTTACATCTGAAATATCGCCATTATTTCCAATTCTAAGAGTTTTCACATAGCCATCTTTTTCGCCTCGGTATATAACGGCATAGACCCAATCATCAATATGGATTATTTGTGGGTCATAACAGTCGTCATCACCGGTTGGTTGCCTATTTTCAAATCTTTCGTAATCTAATATACTTTTAGTAATTGTTCCATCGTCTGCTATTTCAATTGTTGAGAGATATCCACCTCCTGATTGATATGAATGTATTATTGCAAAGATATTATCATTTCCAAGACTGTTATAAACATTGATAATTTCAGGTTCATAACCACTTGATGTATCATACTCATAAGTATCAACAACTGTGTCTACAATGTCTCCATTATCCATTATAACAACTGTTTTTATGTATCCATCATTATCTGGGCCTCTATATACAATTGCATAAACATTGTCTGCTATATGAATGATTTCTGGTTCACAACAATATGAGGTTTCAAACTCAAGTGTATCCTTAGCTAATCCTGAGGCTGGTAGCTCACCGGAATTTAATATCTCAACTGTTTTTAGATACCCATCGTCCCCATAACCTCTATATACAATTGCATAAATATCACCTGCTATATGATAAATATCTGGTTCAAAACAATATGAACTGTCAAACTCCATGATATCTATTATAGTATCATCTTTAATGTCCCCATCATTAAGTATTTCTACTGTTTTTATATAACCATCGTCATCTGGACCACGATAAATAATAGCAAAAATATTTCCAAATATATTAATAATTTTGTTATCACGTCCGTTAACAAGATCATATTCTAATACATCAATAAATGTATTTGATATATCACCAGCATTTGAAATTTGTATTGTTCTGAGATATCCATCTGCATCAAGACCTTGACTTACAATTGCATATACATCATTATATACCCTAGTGATATATGGATTAAAGAAATCAAAAATAGTATATAGTGAAACATATACTTCAGAAATTTCTAGTGCTGACGTAACATTAACTGTTTTTATATATCCTTCATTATTATTAGTATATGCAATAATAAAAGTATCTCCATTATAATGTTGCATTATAGGTTTAAAACAATTTATTGTATCAAATTCATAGTTTTTAATTACAGAATCTGTTATTTGGCCATCTGCTGCGATTTCTGTAACTATCAGAAATCCATCATCTTCAACGCCTCTATAAGCAATTAGATAATAGTTACCTGTAAGATGTAATATTTTAGGATCATAACAGGTATTTGCTTCAAAATAGAATTTATCAACTATATCATTTTGAATTATACCATTAATATCTACATCGATTGTTACTAATGCACCTCTTCCATCTCGACCTCTATAAGATACTGCGTAAATATTTCCATTAATGTGAATCACATCAGGAGCCCAACCATCGTATCCATCAAACAAAAATTTGTCTGTATATTCGCCATCGCTATATGATGGGCTGGTAAAAGTTCCATCATCTAGAATTGTTATAGTTCTAACCTCTCCATCATCATCAGGGTTTCTAACAACAATAGCATAGTTATTGTTTCCTACATGAATTAATATTGGCTCATGTATTGAAACACCTGATTCGACATCAAAGAAAATTGTATTATCAATGAATGAATCGGTAATCATACCTGTATCTAAAATTTCTATTGATTTAACAAAACCATCATCATTTAAACCACTGTATGCTATAACATAGATATTACCATTAATATGTAGAATATTTGGATCTAATCCATTTACAGTATCGAATTCTAAAGTATCAATAACTGCATCATTAATTTGACCATCCGAATTTATCAGTACTGTTTTTAATAAACCATCAAAATCAGGTCCTTCATATGCAATTGCATATACATTGTTTGTAATATGAATTATATCAGGATTATAACAATTAACTGTATCAAACTCAAAATAATCAATTATATTTTTTATAATTCCATTTGTAGTTATAGTAAAAGTAGCAATATAACCATCATCGCCATCACCTCTAAAAGAAATAGCATAGATGGTTGCTGAAATTTGGATTATATCTGAATCACGACCATAATTTGGCCCGAACCAAGAGGTATCAATCAAACTATCAGTTATATCTCCTATATAACCTTCACTTTTTTCTAATGGTTTAATCCAGGCCTCTAAGGTTAGGTATTCTGTAATATCTAAACTATTAGAATCATATACTCTTAAATAATCATCAATACCATCAAAACTTAATGCAGTGGTATTTACACCTGCAACCCAGTCTGCTCCAAATATTGTTCCGTGATTATCAAGCCCTGACGTATCATAAGCAGTTGTTCCAGATCCTTCTGCAAAATGCCACATGCCCATTATTATCGACCAAGTGATAAATGATTTAGTGTTGCCATCATCTGTAATAATATCATATGTTATCCGAGCTTTAAACTCATATAATACTTTTGGAGTTAGATCTTCTATTATCTCTGAATAGGTACCTTGTCCAGATGCGGCAATCCAAGATGTATCAATCCAACTACCGCCATCAGGTCTATAGGAAAAACAAACTGAACCTGAAAGTCCTTTGAAATCATATTGCATCCACAGTTTGGCAGATCGTGTTTGAATATCAGTTGCATCAAGAGTTAGAACTGATGGTGAAGCAGTAGTAAAGGTATTTACTCCACCTTCTGTTGTATTTATATCCCAAATAAGCTCAGCTTTATACTCATATAATGTATCATATATCAAACCATTGATATTTAATTCATAGTTACCTTCTCCAGATTTGGCAATCCAAGCTGTGTTAACCCATGAACCTGAAGAAACTCTATAGGAAAATCTAATTGAACCTGATTTATCCCAAAAGTTGTACTCCATAACTAATTTTGCAGAATTAGCTGTTATATCTGTTGCATTAATAGTAAAAACATAAGGGTCTCTTATATAATAACCCTCCTGAAGAAGGCCCATCATTACAACCGAGTTAGTTTCTGCATCGATAATTTTTACCTCAACTTGGAGATCTCTAATATCATAATTTATAATTATCTCTTCACCAATATTCCAAAAACCATCCTCAATAGATTCTGCATCCAATAAATCCTCAATAACATATTTTATCTCTTGACCTCCAATAGTAAGAATTAATATCGAATTAAGTGATAAATCATCTCCCCCTTGATGAGATATTATGATATCTTCATCATTTGCAGTCATTCCAACCACATTTAAAACTGGTGAATTGTTAGATGAAGGAATAGAAAATACAGCAACATAAACTGCAGATAAAATAATAACAGATATTACTAATATTAAAACTGTACCTAATACTTCCGAAACTGCAGAATAATTTTTTCTAATTTTCCTAAAACTTCTCTTACTTGTTTGCATAAGGAATCTTCTCTCTCCTGCCACGATATATTCTCTTAATAATCCTATATAAATATTATGTGTCATAATGTCAAAATACATAAAATCAATAATGGTATTTTTAAGGAGAAACAATATTCCCAACTGTAATAAATAAAATGAAATGATAATTTTTGATATTTTGTTGTAGATTAACTTATTTTTCAAAAGCCTATTTTTAATAAACTTTTCCTCTTGTTTAATTTTTATAAATTGATTTATTACATTTCTTTTTAAATTTGGAAAAATATTTAACAATGCATTATACAAACAATATCCCATCTATTACAGACATCCCATCTATTTCGTTAGGATTAATACTTTATTTGGTATATAAATATATAGTATTATAGTTAATTTCTATGTTACTAAAAGTTCTACCAATAGATAGTTACTTAAATTTAACATTTTACATAATAAATTTAAAAAAAATTTATTATGATCAATATACTAAAAACAAAACGATTTCTCAATTCAACATATATAATTATCAAAATTTTCTGAGTTTTTTTTAACCTTACCAAATGTTTTTTCTGTAACTTCTATAATTTGTCTAAATTTTTCTCCATGTAAATTATATAAAACTTCCTCTAGATCAATTTTTAATGATTCATTCATAGACGAAATCATTAAGATATATCTGACAAGCCATATTGCAAGTTTTTCAGCAAAAATTTTATTGTTCCTTTTTAAAATTTCTTTGAAAATACTTGTTTCTAAAAGGTCATCAACTGCATTTTTGATTGATGACGGTTCTTTTCCATTCATTTGTTTTCCATCCATTAGTTATCATATATTATTACTGCTATATTATATATTGATATAAATAATATTTAAATCTTTTGAATTTATTAATAAGATCTTATATTCCATTTTTTTAAAATAAACTAAAAGATAGTTTTAGAAATGATGAAAATATTAAATCCATTTTTTTACATCTAACAAATTATTGCTAAGCCATGGAAAGCTATTTGGTGCTTCCATGGCTTACGTCCTTTTAATTACCCCTCGCATTTAATTAAAAAATATTAGTTATTTTTGTCTAATAAGATTTTTTAATGAAAATAGATGCTTTTTGACTTTTTCAATTTCTTTTATTTTTTCTTTTTCTATTTTTGTTAATATTTCATCAATTGAGTAAGCCAAATTGTAAATTTGTTCAGGTCTACCCTTTCTTTTTTTTCTCAAATCTCGTTTTTTTATCCATCCTTTTTTCATCAACTGTTGAGTTGCTTCACTTACCTCAGGTTGCCTTTGATTTGTTTCCCTTTCAATATCTACTGAACGACATTCATTGTGTTGTGATATGTATATTAGTGTTTTTGCTATATTTTTTGTAAAACCTAACTTAACAAATAACTTGATAGCTTTTTTATCACGTGAACTGATTTGCTTTATATATACGCGTTCCATATTATCATTAGTTAAATATTATATTATTATATTTATATTAATTTATAGTTTATATATATTTTGCTATAAATAAAGAATTAATTTCAAATCCGACTCTTTTTTCTGGTTGTCCAGTTGTCATCTGTCAAAGAATCATAAATGCATCTATCAGAAATATCCCAGATATGTTTATTAGAAATTGCACCTCTTAAACTTCTATTTTTATCATTTGCATATTTTAATATAGTTTTTTTCTTTAAAACCCAGTAATGTGTACGCCATTCCCTACCATCATATAATATTGTGTCCTCCTGATCTGTTGTAAGCATCCCCTCTTCTTCTAAAAGATAAAATAGCTGCCTATCCTCATTATTTAATACATTATCAATAACACGATCTGAAAATCCAAAAATATCTAGAATAAAACCAGCATTTCTACGGGCTTCCTCAATATCTATTCCAACTTTATTTGCAATCGCTTTTGATAAAATATCTATTGTAATAATACTCATAATATCACAGTTTTTAGTACCCTTCACTATTAAACAATATATATTGTGTAACTTATAATTTAAATATTTTTCTATTATTATATTTATTAAGTTATTGTTGTAAATCTAAAAATAGGTTTGATTCCTTATATTATTAGAAATAAAAAAAAATTAGTTAATTCTATAATAAACTATACTTGCCCTCCCTTTGTCCCGACGATTGCATGTCATCTCCTAAATATATAATATTACTTAAAATATTTAAATATTATGGTTAATATTATAAAATTAATATTTAAAAAACAATATTATAAATTTGTGTTGTAGCACAAGTAATTTTTTTTTAAAATTCTTGTTCTATTTTTTTTGTAAATTAAGGAGAAAAATTTAAAGAAATAAAAAGAAAAATAAAAAAAATTATTTTATTTTTTTTGTTTATTGTAATCTGATTAACCAGTTAAATATTGGTCCTGAGGTAAGTATTCTTTCAAAAATTGGATATCTTTCAATTAATCGCTCAACAAATCTTACCAATATTAAACTTGCAGATGATCTACTATTCAACACAAAAACATACATCGAACCAGGATCGCTCTCTAAACCATATATGTCTTTTGCTGTGACTTGTATTTCGTAGACTTTAGTACCAGTTGGCCAAGTATGTGTTACTGTTACATTTTCACCAGAAGCATGAGGATCGGACCAATCATCAAATGTACCATCTCCCCAATCAATATAATAGAATACATTATCTCCATCTGGATCGGTAGTTGAAACTTCATAATCATACTCAATATTTGGTCTATGAATCATTTGAAC
Source organism: Thermoplasmatales archaeon (assembly GCA_020350365.1). GTDB lineage: Archaea > Thermoplasmatota > E2 > DHVEG-1 > DHVEG-1 > SG8-52-3. The sequence goes on from CP070712.1 coordinate 1,013,414, forward strand.
TCCAGTTATAGATGGTCTATTTGGTTTCTCATTTTCGTGTCGTTCTGTGGAAAAGGTCCATAATGGTCCTTCACTTATTGTATCAAATTCATCATATGAAATTATTTTCCAATAGTAGATTGTAGTGAAGTTCATATCTCCGGGTTCATATGTAGTGCTTGTATGACCCACTTTTTCCAATGGTGGTGGATTTTCGATACCGAAGTATATATCGTAGCCCACTGAATCCCCATCTGGATCTCCTCCGTCCCATTTTAAATCCGCATAAATAGAAACATTTTCTGAATTATTTGTAGGGATTGGATTTTTTGGTGTATAAGGAGGATCATTTGTCCTTGTTGTAAAGTTCCACAAAGGTCCTACTGTTGAATACTCATACTCATCCCATGATATAATTTGCCAATAGTATTTCGTTCCTAACTCTAATGTTCCTGGATCATAAGCTGTTTCAGTTTGATTACTTACTACTTTTGGTGGAGAGCTGCTTGTTCCAAAATAAACATCATAGAAAACATTATCACCATCAGGATCGCCACCTGTCCAAAGAAGTGTCTCATAAATAGAAACGTCAGTTTCACCATTTGCTGGACTTGGATTTCTTGGCAAGTTTGGTGGATTATTATCTCTTGTGGTAAAGTTCCAAATTATTCCTGTTATTGAAAGACCATGTTCATCCCATGCAACAATTTGCCAATAATATGTAACATCAAACTCAAGAGTTCCTGGATCATAAGAACTACCTGTTTGATTAGCAGAAATCTTAGGTGGTGGGCTTGTTGATCCGAAGTATACATCATACGTTACATTATCTCCTTCTGGATCACCTCCGGTCCAACTTAGATCAGTATAGATAGATACATCTGTAGCTCCATTACTTGGTACTGGATTACTTGGTTCATATGGAGGTTGATTAGCTACTAGTTCTGTAGTAAAACTCCATAAGGGTCCAGTTGTTGAAGCTCCGTTTTCATCCCAGGTTATTATTTGCCAGTAAAACACAGTTTCATTCTGAAGTTCACCTGGTGGGTCATATGATGCTTCTGTTTGATTATCTGTTACTTTTGGTGGTGGACTATAATCTCCAAAGTATACATCATATGTTACACTATCTCCTTCTGGATCTCCCCCGGTCCAAC
>CP070712.1:1014649-1028103 GCA_020350365.1 Thermoplasmatales archaeon
AAACCGCTGTATTCAAATCAATTTTTGAAAAAAAAGAAAATTATGGTTATCTTGAAAAAAGGAAACAGAAAGTCATTGTTGAACATACCTCTGCAAATCCAAATGGTCCTCTTCATGTAGGTAGAGCAAGAAATCCAATTATTGGTGACACAATTGTTAGAATATTTAAGGCTGCTGGTTACAATGTAGAGTCTCAATTTTATCTAGATGATATGGGAAAACAGGTGGCAATTCTTGCTTGGGGAGTTAATAATTTAGATTCTAAAAAAATTCCCAAATCAAAATATGACAAGCCTGATCACAAAACAGTAGGATATTACCAGATAGGTAGCCAATTATTAAAGGAAGATGTAGAAATTTCAAAACAAATCGGAAATATTGTTAAAAAAAGTGAAGAGGGAGATAAAAAAACAATTGAAACTATTCATAAAGCGTATGCACCTGTTTTAAAGGGAATAAATGAAAGTCTAAGACGAATAAATATTAAAATTGATAATTATGTTCCTGAATCAAATTTTGTTAAGGATAAAAGTGTTGACCTTGTTGTTGAAAAACTAAAAAAATCTAAACATTGTGATAAGGAAGAGGGAGCTTATTATCTAGATATGAAACCTTTTGGAATAAAAGGAAGAAATACTAATTTTTTCTTTTTAAGAAAGGATGGTACAACCCTGTATGCGACAAGAGATATCGCTTATCATTTATGGAAAGCAGATCATGCAGATATTCTAATAAATGTCCTTGGAGAGGACCATAAACTTGAATCAAAACAAGTGGAAATTGCTTTAAAGCTGATGAATGCAAAAAAAATACCAAAAGCTGTTTTCTATTCTTTTGTATCACTTCCAGGAGGAAAAATGTCAACTAGACAGGCAAGGGTTGTATATATTGATGAACTTATTGATGAATGTATCAACCGTGCTTATAATGAAGTAAAGAAGAGGAGAGGAAAAGAATTAACTGATAAAAAGATGAAGGATATTGCTGAAATTGTTGGAATCGGTGCATTAAGATATAATATAATCAAAGTACAACCTGAAAAGGACATGATTTTCAAATGGGAAGAAGCATTGAACTTTGAAGGAAACACATCGCCATTCATTCAATATTCTCATGCAAGAGCATGTAGTATTCTTTCCAAAAAACAAGATGAAATAAAAAATATTGATCCTACTAAAATTTATCATGAATCTGAAGAAAATCTTATAAAACTGTTAGCTAAATTTCCATTAATAATTGAAGAGTCATGTAACGGTTGCAAACCTCATAACATACCTGCTTATTTATTTGAAGTGGCTTCACAATTTAACAAGTTTTATAGGGATTGTCCGGTTTTACCTGAAAAAAATATTGATATAAGAAAGGCAAGACTTTCATTGGTAGATGCAACAAGAATCGTTTTAAAAAATGGTCTTGATATTCTTGGAATTATTGCTCCCAAGGAAATGTAGAAATGAATTATAAACAGATAAAAGTTCATTCTTTAATAAACAAAATTACTAAGAATGACACACTTTTTGGAGGAAATTATACAATTGACCCTTATCAAAATTGTGAGTTTGGTTGCTTGTATTGTGATTCCTCATTTGATAAAACAATATATATTAAATCAAATGCAGCTGATATTCTTAGAAAGGAAATTAAACAAATAGACAAAGGAGTGATAATTATTGGATCAGTCCATGACCCTTACCAAAAAGCAGAAGAAAAAAATCAAATCACAAGGGACCTATTGAAAATAATTGAAAAGAACAATTTTCCTTGCCATATTCTTACTAAATCTGATTTAATAATTAGAGATACAGAATTATTGTCAAAAATTGAGAACTGTAAAATAACAATAAGTTTAACCTCTATAGATAAGGAAGTGTCAAATATTTTTGAAAAAAACGTACCTTCTCCAAAAAAAAGGTTACAAACTATCAACAAACTATCAGAAGCAGGAATAATAGTAGGTCTTGCAAATATTCCATTACTTCCATATATTTCAGATGGTGAAATAGAAAATATAATCAAATCTGCAAAAAATCACAATGCAAAACATTTTCTATACAGATATTTAGAGCTGAAAGGCGATCAAAAATTATGTTTTTATAAAATTTTAAAGGAATTTTATCCAAACCTGCTAGAAAAATATCAAAAATTGTATAAAGATAGTTACCAGCCAAATAGTAAATATCTATCAGAGATTAACAATGATATTAGTAGGCTCTGTAATAAATATAAATTAAAAAATAAGATTTAGAATGCTGAAATCATGAAAATTCTTAAATCAGCATTAATTTATTTCTTTCTTCTTGGTGAGACAGATAACCCAATTACAATGATTAATAGAATTATTACAATAATTCCAATTATCAAAATATAAGGGGTCTTGGCTTGTAATTCTTTTTTATGTGGATAATTTGTTGCACCAAAGGGCATGTGACCGTTTAGGTTTATTGTTTCATCATAACTTAGAATGTCAGGTTTTTCCCAATGGTTTTCATTACTGAATTCAGTTGCTGGGACAAAAACACGGAGGTTTGGGTCGCCAAATAGACAAACATTTTCCCAAATATCCCACCACCATTGACCAACAAGCAGCTGAGGGCCACAAGCTCTCATACCTTTTTCATATGCTTCTCCTACCGTGTCTCCTAGAGCATATCTTTTAATTATTTGTTGAGTCCAGGATGCAGCCCAATCTGTAGTTGTCCATGGGTCAATAATCTGATATGATGCACCATGCCGCATCCATGTCAAGTGTAAATAGGTGGTTGCAGGAAGACAGGAAATAGTATTTACTCCCATTGAGTGAAGGTTTTCCAAAGAGTCATCAAAATCAAATCCGTTATAATGAGTTTGTGTTAAAAATGAACCAGTTCTTGGTGATACAGTAACTTTTCCATCTCCATCATAAAAGTTTATTAGTGGAAGGCCCTGCATTATAGATTTCAAAGGTCTTAAAATTCTATCTCTATAAACAATTATACCTTGAGCTCCCCAGAGGTCATGCATTTGAATAATTGTTCTAAATGGTTTCAAAATCTTGTTTACATAAATCAGCTGAGTATTCATTGCTGCAACATCAGGATTGTCAGTAGACCCGATTTCTGGTAATAACTGGAGTTTAATTGGTCTTATTTGTGAAATTGTTTTAAGGATCGGAACATGAATATTACCACTTTCTAACAATAGATAATAATAATAGAATATCCAATGAAGATATGTTCGAAAATGGCCAGGTTTAATCATAACAGGTTCATAAGCCCTCCAAGGATTCTCTTCATAAACATAAGGATTATCAGGGTCCCACATTCCAACATTTCCACCAGAATGGAAGTCACCATGACTGTTTAGTACCCATATTAGTACACCCCTGTTTAGATTTTCAGTTACATATTCAAAATTAGTTGAAAAAACGCTACTATATCCTGCTTTTGACGCGTAAAATGGTATAACTTCAGTTTCACTTTGATCTGGATAATATGCACCAGGTTTTGTTGGTATTACTCCATCATCAATGGAATCGGGTGAAGGTTCGTCATAGGGAGTTACTCCATCTGCTCTTGTGTATTTAAAATTCCAATGATCACTTGCCTTTTCGTTAAATCTATATTGATAAGTATTGTATGTTTGTAGAACTGGATACTGAAATATATCTTCAGCCATTGGTCTATAAATATTAAGATTTACACCTCTTGGATTTTTTAAACGACCAAAAATAAGGTCTGTTTTACTCGCACTGCCTTGGATAAGTTTATTTGATTCCATACCAGGATTAACAAAAATCATCGAAGGATAGAAAATATTTCTACAAATTGAATATGCTGAATCAACAGGAGATGCCCAGAAACGCCCTGGAAGAGCTGCACCAGTAAAAGAACGATCCCAGGGTATACCAATTTCAAACTGACCTGCAACAGTTATAATAATTTCATGGTCTTGGCTCTCAGATTTTCCCTCTTCGATTTTTCCAAAGCCGTAATCTTCAAGAAATTCATATGCTCGTCTACCAGATAAAAGCATTCCACCTGACGAAGGTTCATTATATCTAACAATTGCTTGCTTTCGCCAAAATTGGGTTGGATAGGTAATTGCTTGTGATAATCTTGGATGAATATCAACAAGAATTACTGGACTTCCATGATGCGCTGCAATAAGTGAAGCAGGACCAATATGAAGTGCTCCAGGATAAGTACCAGCGGGTACACGTTCATCTACATACCAGTAATCCCAAGGATCAATTGTAGAGAAAATAATATCATTTTCACCAGTTATCTCACGAATTTCATCATATATTTCCTTAGGTTCAACAAAATTCTTTTTTATACTGCCGATTTCATTGATGTTCTCTTTTGCATTTTTAGACAGATATCCACCAATGTTTACAATGTAGATATCTTCAACTCCAAGCCTTAAAAGAACGTCTTTAGTACTTCCCTTTATACCAGTAGGTAAAGAATATAGCAAAGGAGCATTAAGTGAACTTGCTAAAACAGCACCATTGGAGGCAGATGCAAGACAATCTCCTTCAATTTTTGAAAAATTTTGACGCCAGTTATATTCAAGGGTAAAATCAACAGGTGTTCTGATATCTTCCAATGCAAATACACATACTTTGTAATTTTCTCCTTCTCTACATTCCCCAAGAATATCAACGGATAATTTAGCTTTTGTTTCTTGTCCAGAAATCATTCCCTCAAGAAGTTCATCTTCTGAAACACTACAAGCAATTTCATTACCAATTGGGTCAAGTACAGTAAAACCAAGGTTAACAGTTGGATCTTTCCATTCAAGGATTAGATCTACATCTCTACATCCAAATGGTGAACCTATAAGTTCAACCTCAGTTCCTGGATAGAGTTCTAATTCAACATCCATTGTATTTTGTTTTAAAAGTGGTAGTGGATTTAAATCCTCAATTTTAGAAATAAAATACATTGATTCCATTTTACCAAGGTCATCAGTTATGCTCTTTTTTGGAACAGCACTAATACTTACCTCCCATTTTCCATAATTATGAATAAAAGAAGCAGCAACTTCTGTGTAGGGATAAGGATCTTTAAATGTTCCCATAGCTACTTGAACCATTCCTAGTTGATCATCATATAATTGTAGATCATAATCTTCTCTATCTTTCCATGACATTTTAGCAATTATATATTTATAATTTTCATCTTTTATTTCAAAATCTTCATAGGTAGAGCCAATACCAATAACAGGACGCTCAATCCTCAATGATTTTTTATCCGTCTTATAACTTGGAATTGTTCCGCTTACTTCATTTTTTGTTATTTCATTAGGCTTTTCATAATCTTCTTGAATTACTGATATTACTGCACTATTTGAAAAACTCCAATCATTTAATGCTATTTCATTAGCTATATCAAATGGATTATCTGCTTCTATTGTTGTATAGGTTTTAGAATTTCCCCAATGATCAATTTTGTTTTTCTCAACGTTAATTAAAGTAATTTCATCAAACCTATTATTACAGACCTCGCTCCAATCTTGCATAAAATAATCTAAACCTTGATAAGCGTTTAAACTACGCATTTTATCTTCTTCATATTCATATTCATCTTGATAAAATAATAGAGGATATGAATACAAATTACCGTTTTCATTAAAAACCGCGGTTGGAATCGCTGCAAGATATGAATAATCATCTATCAATTTTTCAGTATCATAATTAACAAAAATAGTTTTTTTCATTGGTACTACTGATTTATAAGATACTCCCTTATCAAAACCTTTTATATGAGCAACATCAATTGCTTGACCTAGTGGTAAAAGGACACTACCCATTAATATTAATAAAATTAACACTGAAATTAGACTCTTTATTTTATTTTTAAATTCTATCATTTACTTCCCCCGGTCTGTATTTATATTTTGTATATATGTATATTTTAAAAGGATATATGTTTTATTATATAAACATCTCCAATTTTTGTTTGATTCTTTATAATAATATCTTTTAGATTGATAGGTTTGTTTAAATTGAAAGATATTAGTAAGAATTATAATTTAACACTTTAAACATCAACTTTTACAAGCACAATAAATATAAAAGTATACTTTATCGTCAAATAAGTAATTATATGAAGCAGGAATTTCAGAAGATACTTGAAAAACAGCATTATGGAATTGTTGGAAATCATTCTGGAGTAAAGCTTTGTCATTGGATGAGGCAAAGTTTATTGTATAATAGAGAATGTTACAAACAATCTTTTTATGGAATAAAATCTCATCGTTGTTTACAAATGACCCCATCCTTAATTCAGTGTAACCATATGTGTTTATTCTGCTGGAGACATCAAGGATTTACAGAAAAGGAATTCAATGTTATTGATGAGCCAGAATACATTTTAGATAAGTCCATTGAAACTCAAAAAAAGCTTATAACTGGATTCAAAGGTGACAAGCGATGTGACAAAAAAAAATGGGAAGAGGCAAATAAACCAAATATGCTTGCATGTTCACTATCTGGAGAACCAACTCTTTATACTAAACTTGGTGAATTTTTTGAGATATGTCATAAACGAGGAATAACAACATTTTTAGTTTCGAATGGGACAAACCCAAAAGCATTAGAAAAACTAGATCCCTTACCAAAACAACTGTATATTTCAATTGTTGCACCAAATAAAGAAGTTTATAAAAAACTCTGCTCACCATTAATTTCAGATGGCTGGGAAAAAATTATACAAACATTAGAATTACTACCATCTTTAGACACTAGAACAGTAATTAGACATACTCTAGTTGAAGGATGGAATATGAATTCTGATTATATTAAAGAGTACACGTCACTTGATGATAAGGCTTCACCTTTATTTATAGAAGCCAAAGGTTACGTTTTTGTAGGTTATTCTAGAAAAAGAATGACTATATCAAATATGCCTTCACATAATAATATTCGTAATTTTGGAGATGAACTTGCTAAAAATTTAAGCTATGAATTAACAATGGAGAGACCTGATTCTAGAGTTGTTTTATTATCTAAAGAAGTAAAAACGGAAAGATTTGATAAATAAGTTTAATAAATAATTAATTATCAATATTATAATAATAGGATATTATGAAATTTAAGAAATCAATTGTAGTATTAATTGTATTTATACTTTTAACTTCAATTTTTAATTTTAATTCTGCTGCTATTAATATTATAAATAGTGAAACAAATCATATAGAAAACAAATCAAATTTTAATCAATATATTATTCAATTCAAAAATGAACCTTTAATTAGATTTAGAAACCGACTAAAAATAATAGTAAAACATTTATTTTTAAATTTAACCGAGAATGTAAAAAATAACTTCATTTCACAAAAGATATATGAATATAAAAATAGTCTCATTTCAAACCATACTAAAATAAAAGAAGATATCTTAAAACTATTAGATGATGATATCTCATTTCATGGAATTTTTCTAAGAGATTTTTATGATTTGTTTAATGGTATTTCCATCAAAGGAATTACAGAGGAACTTGTAATAAAAATAAAAAATCTACCAAATATAAAAAATGTTTTCCCAGATCAAAAAATCTATGCTACTTTAGATGAATCTATTCCTTTGATAAATGCTGATGATGTTTGGAGAATAAAGGATGATTTTGGAAAAGATATTACTGGTCAAGGTATAACAATTGCATTTCTAGATACAGGTGTTGACTATAATCATCCAGATTTAAAGGATAATTATATTTCTAATGGAAGTTATGATTTTGTAAATAATGATGCTGATCCGATGGATGATGACGGTCATGGAACCCATGTAACTGGAATTGCTGTTGGTAAGGGTATTGAATCAAATTATCAATATGTTGGAGTGGCACCAGATGCAAAGTTTTATTCATTCAAGATTCTAAATTATGACGGAGAAGGCAATTTTTCAAATTATTATGATGCAATGATGAGGGCTTTAGACCCTAATGATGATGGAGATTATTCAGATAAGGTAGATGTTATATCTTTAAGTATTGGTACTAGCGAACCTGGAGATCCAGATGATAGTTTATGTCAGGTATTAGATAACGTAGTAAGGGAAGGAGTTACAGTGGTTGTTGCCGCAGGTAATCTTGGTCCAGAATCAAATACAATTACATCTCCAGGATGCGCTCGCAATTCAATATGTGTGGGTTCAACAAATAAAAATGATTTAATTGCATATTCAAGTTCTAGAGGACCTGTAGAATGGGATGGTAACTCTATTGATAAACCAGATGTTGTTGCGCCGGGTGTAAATATTAAAAGTACAAAAAATAATGGTGGATATGTTGATAATAGTGGAACATCAATGGCTACACCTCACGTAGCAGGTGCAGCAGCATTAATTATTCAATACAAATCAGAAATTTCTCCATATGAGGTCAAACAAGCTTTAAAACAATCAGCAGTAAATCTTGGATATGATATTAATACTCAGGGAAATGGAAGAATTGATGTTTTAAAGGCAATTAATCCAGAAAGATATTTTATAATCAAAGCACCAGACACAGTTAATGAAACACAAATTTTTAAGATTAAACTATTTGATAACAATGACAATAGAGTAAGAGCATGGACATTGATACTAGTACCTTTTCATATACCTAGACTCAAGTATGGCCATTCTAGGAGATTTATTGCTCCATTAATCATCAATAAGAATAGGGAATTTGTAAAAGGAAAAATAATTGTTATAAAACTCCATGGCGGATTTCAAATAGTTAGAAAAGACTTTATAATTTTTAACAAAATCAGAGTTAATAATTAATTAGTCATTTTAAATTAATCACTCATAAGGTCTTCTCCACCTTCAAATTGTAATTGAATTTGAGTGTAGATGTCTTCTATGCCAAAAAAATCTGTTTTTCCTGTTGGAAATAATTTACTTTGAGTTCCAAATTCACCTATCAAATGAAGTATTCCTTCACTAATTTCCCTATAAACAGATGATTCTTCTTTCATAATTGCATTTTCTAATTCCTCGATATCATCAGACCAATTTTTTATTTGTTCTAGTTCAGGATTTGAAAGCATGTCAGCCTTACTTAATACATTTATTTGTGATTCTCCTAAACGAAAATTTGTATTAATTGATAATAAAAGTTGAGATACGAATCCAGATGCTGTCTTTGCTAATGAAGGGTCCAATAAGTATGCAATGATTGATCTTTCAGGTTTTAAGAATTTTATAATGTATTTTCCGGCTTCCCTAAATACAAATAGCTCTAATTGACCTGGTGTATCCATTAAAACATAATCAGTTTTAAATGCGTCTATACTTTTTTTTATATCTGATGTATTTAATGCAAGCATATCTGCACAAGCGATTTGTGCACCATTTGGCCCAAGTTCGTAAGTTTCCATAATTTCTTTTAAGGAGATCCAATCACGGATGTCAACATCTGGATCATATGGTAAATTCTCAGCTCCAGGATCTAAATTAACAGTTATTGCATCAAGTCCTCTAAGGTTCATCCATTGTTTAAAATTATTGGTTAAAGTTGATTTACCAGAGCCAGCTGTACCAATAAAATAAATAAAAATTTCTTCCTTCATAATTACATTCCACGAAGTTCAATCATATGTTTGATACGCTTATCGATAAGTTCTTGTGTTCCAATATCGTGTCTAATGAAAATATGATCTCCATTTATATGTCTCAAAGCATCCTCACAAATTTTCTCTGCATCATCTATTTTATCAGAAATTCCAACTACTGCTAAAGACCTAGAAGATGTGGTTTTAACTAGATCATCATCCTTGTTAACAGAGGCATAAAAAAGAATAGAACCTGTTGATTTTATTGCGTCCTCATCAACAAAAATCTTTTCTCCAATCATGCTTTTAAACCCATATCCTTCAGGTACAATATACTTACAAACAGTTGATTTCTTTTTTATTTTAAGTTTTTTAGTATCCAAATTTCCATTAATCATTGCTTTACATATATCAATAAAATCGTTTTCCAAAAGAGGTATAACATTCATTGCCTCAGGGTCCCCAAAACGAGCATTGATTTCAATAATCTTTGGACCATCAACAGTCAGCATAAATTGTCCATAAATCGGTCCTACATATTTGCAACCTTCTCTATTTAGTGATTCAACAATTTTTTGAAGTATTGCTGCACCTTCTTCGTAATCACTTTTTGATAAAAACGGTAAAAGTCCATTTTCGCAAGAATATGAACCCATTCCACCAGTGTTTGGCCCTTTATCTTCTGGGAGAAGTCTTTTATGATCCTGAACTGCAGGAAGAGGCAATATTGTTATTCCATCTGAAAAGGCTTGCAAGGTGAATTCTTCACCTATTGCTTTTTCTTCAATTAAAACTTTTGCCTTTCCACCAATTTTGTTATCAATAACTTCTTTAACATATTTTGAAGCCTCGTTTATATCATTGAAATGGTCACCTGAAACTCTTACACCCTTACCACCTGTTAACCCAATTGGTTTAATTGCTACATCACCATTCAAATCTTCCATATACTTTCTTGCTTTTTTTTCATCAGAAAAAGTTTTAAATTTAAGCTGACCAGGGATTTTATATTTTTTAAGTAAATTCCTCATCCAATCTTTATCGGTTTCAATTCTTGCAGCCTCTTTTGTTGGACAACAAGCATTTATTCCTGCCTTATTTATCTCATTGACAATACCTAATTCTAGAGGTGCTTCTGGCCCAACTAATACTATATCAATTTCTTTAAGTTTAGCATAATCAACGATTTTCTCAATATTTTTTTCATTTTCTTGGATAAATTCTTTTGATAATTTTTTAATACCTGGATTTAAATTACTCATAACTGAATAAATTTCAACATCTTTTGAACGATATATTGCTTCACAAATGGCGTGTTCTCTAGCACCGCCTCCTACTAATAATATATTCAAATAAGTCAACCTCCCGGGAATTTTTTCAAATACAATTCGACTATTTAACTCTACACTATTTTTTTAAAAAATTTCAATAATTTATATTTTTTATTTATACATAAGATTTATTAAAACATAAGTATTAACATTTGTTAATTGGGGGTAAAATTAAATGAAAAAGAAAATTAGAATTTTTTTTATAAGTTTATTATTGATAGTTTATACCATACCTCTTATGAGTATGGCAGATGATACAAATAATTTATATGTTATTTATCAGGATCCAACTCAAAATTACAGATTTAAAGTTAAACATCTTGATGATGGTAGGCTTCCGCCCGATCCAGGTGAAATGCCAGAGGATTTTATTCTTAAAATACCTGATAACAGTAAGATTAACAATAATTTACCTAAAAGAGCTTCTTCTTTTAATGAATTAATCGTTGAAATCATCCAAAATTTAGATGATGATCTTATTTTACAATATCTGGAAGATATCACTGAATTTGGCCCTAGACCAACAGGAAGTCCTGCATGTGAACAAGCTGGAGAGTATATATATAATGAGTTTGAATCTTATGGTCTTGAAGCACGATATGATGATTGGACATATTCTAGTTATTCCGGTAATAACATTGAGGGCACACGTTATGGTATTGATGAAACTAGTGATGAAATATACATAATATTAGCACATTATGATTCTGTATCAAGTAGCCCTGGAGCCGATGATGATGGTTCGGGTACCGCAGCAGTTCTTGCTGCTGCAAAACTATTAAGCCAATATGAGTTTAATCATACTGTAAGATTTCTTGCAGTCGATGGAGAAGAACAAGGTCTTTTAGGAAGTTATGAATACGCTGAAGAGGCGTTTAATAACGGAGATAATATTGTTGCAGTTTTAAATGGAGATATGATTGGTTATGCAGAAAACCCAACAGATGCCAGCTATATAAAAATTTATGAAGATTCTGCATCTGAATGGATAACAGATATAACTGAAGAAATGAGCCAAATTTATAACGACTATCTTGGTTTGACAATTGTTCCTAGTGGGGTTGCTTATAATAGCGATCATGCTAGTTTTTGGGATTTTGACTATAATGCGATTATGTATCATGAATATAATTTCAATTCATATTATCATTCATCTCAAGATATAATTGAAAATATGGACATTAATTATTCAACAAGAGTATCTAAATTAATGCTTGCTACTTTAAGTGAACTTGCCGAAGTGCAAATTGTAAACCTTCCTCCAGATAAACCAATAATAACTGGACCCTCAACAGGAATTGCAGGAGATGAAATCACATTTTCTTTTTCCACAACAGATCCAGAAGGTCATGATATGTTCTACTTAATTGATTGGGGCGATGGCAACAATAGTGGATGGATTGGCCCATATGCATCTGGTGAAACTGGAGAAGCAACACATATTTTTCAAAATATCTCTGAATATGATATAAAAGTTCAAGCTAAAGATATAAAATATGGTAAAAGTGAATGGTCTGATAATCATCATATAATAATTCTAGAAAATACAGCTCCTGAAAAACCAATAATTACTGGTCCAAACTTTGCCACAACTGGAAAAGAATTATACTTTGAAATTGTTGCAAATGATCCAAACGATCATGATTTATATTACTATGTTTACTGGGATGATGGATCCTTTAATAACTGGGAAGGTCCATATAAATCTGGAGAAGAAGTAACATTTAATCATACATTTTCGAAAGGAGGATCGTTTACTATTGTTTCAAAGGCAAGAGACACTTTAGGAAAATCAGGACCTCAAAATGAATTTAAGATATTTATATTAAAAAACAGAGCTTCAACACAATTAATATTTCTACCATTATTGGAAAAACTTATTGAACGTTTTCCAATATTATACCGATTATTATATTGATAAAAACCTCTAAAACCCAGAAATGTGATTAGATTCAAAATTTCATAATTTTTAATTTTTTAATATATCACTAACAGATAGAAGAGGGATGAAATTTACTTCAAGATTTTGAAGTTTTTCTTCTGCGCCACTTTCCCTATCAACTATAACTAAAACCTCATCTACTTTTCCTTGATTTTTCCTAATAGCATCTATTGATTTAATTACAGATCCACCACTAGTTGTAACATCTTCAATTAACAATACTCTTTTATCTTTAACATCATCTCCTTCGATTTGTTTACCTGTACCATGCGCTCTTTTTTCTTTTCTTATAATTACATATGAAATATTTGTTTCTAGTGATAATGCAACAACTAATGGTACAGCTCCTAGTTCCATGCCGGCAAGAATATCATATCCTTCAGTATAATCAGCCATAGCAGTTGCAAGCTCTTTTAAAATCTTAGGTCTTGTACTAGCTTTTTTGATATCTATATAATAATCACTAACTGCTCCTGATGTTAAAACAAATTTTCCGAACTTAATTGCACCACATTCTTTTAGTAATTTAATCAATTCATCTTTTTTCATGCAATTTAAGTATAGTTAATAGTGATTTATATTTTTATATTTCAGCTGTAAACCTATTAAAAAATTGTTTTTTTATAGTATACAATTTATTAATTGTTCGGAAATTTCCGAAC
>CP070712.1:1028203-1041581 GCA_020350365.1 Thermoplasmatales archaeon
TGGTGTTCAACCAGCATTTGCGACAGTAGAACCTGAAACTATTGATGCTGATTATTATGATGTTAATGTTGAGTTCTGTGGACTTGGAAAAAATCATTCTGTTCAATTGACACAGCAACAATTAGATGAACTTGAACTAATATTTGAAACTTTAAGAGAACAACTTAATAACACAGAAAGTAAAGAGGAAACCATACAGATTTATAATAATGCAATAGAGAGTTTAAATGATCTTGGTTTATTTGGTGATTGTAGCATAGAAGAAGTTAAACAATTGGTGAATAGTGAGTTTCAAAATTTAAGAATTAATCGCCTTACAGAAATATTAAAAAATTATTATCAAGATATTAATTGTAATTTATTTTGTTATATTGCTGGTGAAACTACAGATTCATTTTTTTTCCCGAAAAGTTCTATATCATTAATGCGATTTTTATTATTATTAGACTTATTTATTGTACCATTTTTACCACGCGAACTAATGATTTTAATAGCGGTAATATTTTTGTGTACAATGGTACCATATAATACTATAAGGGAGATAATGACTTTTTATGTACCAATTTCACTTTCCCATGCAATAGGATTTGGTGGTTATTATGGTGAAATTTATAAAGGTTCAGCAGCTGCAAATGGATGGGTTCATACATTTGGTTTATTTGGTAAAAAAGATTGGAATGGAAGTTTCTATGGTCAAATGACATATGTTGCTACATTTTTTCTAGCTTCTTATATTGGAGCAGTTGGTTTTAAAGGAATAAAAATAAAAATGGATTCATCACCTTTAGAAATAGTGTTTTATTATCTGGGTTTTGCAAATTATGTAAATATAGATTATGAACCACCATGGTGGGTAGTTTAGATATGAATAAACCTATCCTTATTGCACTCTGTTGTGCAAGTCTTATGCTTGTTACACCATTAACAAGTGTTGCACAGGAGAACACAGTTAGTAATAACCTACCTGAACAACCAAATGATGTTGAGGGATTAGTTGCTCAACTGCGTGTTGTGATAGATGAGATTTTGGAGAAATATGGGCATATACCTATGGTTAGTAGTCTATGTGATGTGATTATTAAATTAGACTGGTTTCCAGGATTTATAGTATATCTCATTATTTTTTATATAACTCAATTTATTGTTTTTATATTTTACAAATTTGTATGGC
The DNA here is from genome assembly GCA_020350365.1 of Thermoplasmatales archaeon. GTDB lineage: Archaea > Thermoplasmatota > E2 > DHVEG-1 > DHVEG-1 > SG8-52-3. The sequence goes on from CP070712.1 coordinate 1,029,375, forward strand.
CGTAATTGTCCTTCAATTACTCTATTTTTCTTTAATTGGTTTACATCATTCAAGTCCCTATACACAATGTTAGAAACAAAAGACAATATCAACACATTTGATGGTTGCCCTTGCCTACAAGAATAGACAATATCTTGTAAGTATAAACTTAAATACTCACTATCTGATTAATAACTTAGAGGGAGGTAAAGTTATGAAAAGAAGAATCCCAGTATTTGGAATACTGATTATCCTAATAGGAATATCTTTTACACCTTTAAATCAAGGTATGAACATAGGAGAGGCTTATCATCCTATATCAACTAGTAATACTCTTTATGTTGGAGGAAGTGGAGAAGGAAATTACACAAAGATACAGGATGCGATAGATAATGCGAGTGATGGAGATACAGTCTATGTATACAAAGGAACTTATTATGAGAATGTATTGATCGATAAATCAATTAATCTAATAGGTGAAGCTAGTGATACCACGGTTATTGATGGTAATGGAGTTGGAGATGTTGTAACTATTTTGGTTAATTGGGTAAATTTAAGTGGGTTTACAATTAATCATAGTGGAGTTAAGTATAATGCAGGAATAAAAGTAAAATCCTCTAATAATACTATTTGTGATAATATTATTTCAAATAATGATGATGCAATTGATATTTGGAGTTGTTCAGGTTTTAACCTCATTATAAATAACGCTATCATCTCAAATAATTATGGTATTTCTAGTTATTCTGATATTGGTAATGACACCATTATTGGGAATAACATTTCTTTAAACAATATTGGGATAGATATACATGGGGGAGCAGATGTTAATATTATTGATAACATTGTAAACTCAAACCAATGGGGTATTGGCTTATCTGCTTGTCATAACAGCACTATAAAAAATAACACTATACTTTCAAATAATGGAGGTGGTATAGGTATAGACTCTATTTGGAAAAAAGAGATTGACATAATTGGAAATAATATTCAATACAATAAAGGCGGTATATGGCTATATCTTGTTAAGTACATTAATATAAAATATAATAATATAAAAAACAATATTATACATGGTATTGAAATTTTAAGTGGATCATTAATTTCTGTCGAAATTAACAATATTACAAATAATGAAGTAGGATGTAAATTAGATTATTGTGGTTCTATGTTGATTAGAAAAAATAATTTTATTAAAAATAATAATCATACAGTTTTTTTTTGGCTAGTTAATATTACTTATTATGCGAATTATTGGGATGATTGGATTGGTGTTAAAATTAAATTTCCTTTTTTTCAAAGATTTCCTAAGATGATACGTAATGGTATTACTCCTAGGATAAAATTTGATTGGCATCCTGCAAAAGAACCATATGATATCTAAGATTCAGTAATTAAAATCCTTTCTTTATCTATTTACTTTTACAGTAGAAATTTATTTGTCGGTATCTCTCAAGTTCGTACAAAATGTTTTGTCGGAACATATAAATAACATTTAATACGAATTTCAACAATATTATTAAGAAAAAATAAGTGTTCCATTATTTCATTTCTGACCTCATCGAATAGATTTTAAATAAGTTAAATTTTTTTAGAATGATTTCTATTGTTAGAATGATTATATCAATAGTAGAGTTATAGTAAACTAATTGGTTCTGTTATTTATAACCTAACAGGTTATAACATAGTTGGTTGGCCTTTTTTTCTCAGGTTAAGCATTTATTTTATAAATTATTGAAAATCTTGATTTGAATACTTTAAGGATGAAATCAATAATATAATTTGAGCTTTCCAGGTTAACAAGACAATTTTTACATAAAAAAGGGTGTTTAAACTGGTGAACATTTTTAAATAACTTGCTCAACAGATTAACAAGATATTTTTTAAGAAAAACAGCAGGCTTAACCTGTAAGAAATATTTCGTCATATTTTTTGATATTGTATCTTCTTAATGTACTACTTACAGCATCTAAGGTTGCATCGATGTTTTTTCTTTAAAAAATATACTTAGCAAGTGCAGTGGTATCGATAATTCCTTGACTTATACATCATCTTATACTTGGATTATTGTCAAGCATTTTCAAAACTTCATATGTGATATTGGTCATAATCACTGTATATTTGTCAAATTATAAAAATCTTTAACATTTCTGTCAGTTATTATATAAACAACAATTCTTTACTATTTTGTACCATGCTAAAAAGCAATATAAAATGGAGAAAGATCTACGAACTTACACGTTTGCTTGGATTAAACAGCATAGATGTAGAAATATTAATTACAGATAAAAAACAATCTTGTAAACAAGTATGCCTTACAGATGGACCACCAAATTATTTATCAACAATGTATGGTACTATAAGTATTAAGGATTTTAAATTAAATCATTAAACTATTGGAAATTACACATATAATCCCCCATTACGAGATAATTTATTATTTACAAGAGAAGGTTAATTGTTATGAAAGCATTATTTTGGCATTAGATTTTATTTAATCTCAGTTAAAGGTTTCCCATGTTCCTTTTGTGAAAAGCTTGTCATCTCTTTTTCAAGAGTTGTTTTGAGTTTCTTTTTTAATTTTAATTCAGATAGGTCCACCAAATCAATTGCATTTTTATAAATCCTTTTTGCTTCGTGAACTTTTTTTGATAATGATAAGAGTCTTGCTAGATTCCAAAAATAAATTAAATGATTCCTGTCAATCTTTATTGCTTCTCTAAGATAATTAATTGCATTATTATAATTACCAATTGTAAACTCTTTTATGCCCTTATAAAAAAATTCTGAAGCTTTTCTTTCTAGTAAATCATATGAGAAAAAAATTATATCATTGGTATTGCTCTTCTTATAAAATTTCAATAAAGATTCTTTTACTTTTGATTTCTCTTTATCAATTGATAATAATTTCTTAATGCTTTCTTTTCCGACATTACAAACTGTTGTATAGGTTTTTTTTTGAGCTCCTACAATCTCAGAAGATTCTTTTATCAAATGAAATAATAATGATGGAAATTCTATTTTTTTAAGAAAATCTAGTGTTTCAATTTGGGATATTAATTTGTTTTTTGATATAATTTTATGACTTACACATTCCTCTAAAAATAGTTTTGTCATTTTTACGTTTTTTATAGCTCCATTTATAACTATGTCATCTATTAATCCAATTTTTTTAGATTTGTAAAATTGTTTGATTTTTTCTATAAAAAAATCTATTAATTTTTCTTGTTCTAGGGCAATATAATATTTATCATAATCAACAATTTTTTTATTTAATAATTTTTTTCTATAGGTGGAAATAATCTGTAATGGTAGACTATCCATTGCTTTTTTACAAATAATTCTTTGTGTCGGATGATTTTTTTCCTTTTCATAAAAAGACTTCTTAATATATGAAAATCCAGTTTTACGAAGTAACATTTCTAAGAGATCAGTCGGAAAACAAAATAAATGCGACATCCCTAATGCATCGGTTCCATATATCCATGTTAAAATATTTTTTCTGGTTTCAATGTCACCTTTTATGAAATCCTTAAAAGATTTTTCTAAATCTGGTGTTTCAATTAATAGTTTTCCACCAGGTTTTAAAACTCTGAACCATTCAGCCAAAACATAGAGAGTTTTAATCAGACCAAAATGTTCAATGAGTTGACATGCTTGGATTTGTTCAATTGTATTAGACGGGAATTTCAAATCATTTGCTGTCATGATTCTATCTGCAACTGTTGAATCAAATGCATCGAGGTTTATGAATCCATCTTTATATATTTTTCCACAACCAATATTTAATTTCATAAATTTGAATTCTCCTGCTCGATATCAATAAGGTTATCTATATTTTTCTCAATTCGATAATAACAATTAGGATCATTATGTGGTATACCTGTTATACTACTCGATCTTGTTAAACATCCTCCTTTGCATTTTTTTCCATATTTGCAATTCCGACAATTTTCTCCCAGATTTTCAATCTTGAAATTCCTATTATAAGAAAAAGAATCGAGATCATTCCAGATTTCCTGAATTTTTCTATTAAGAACATTTCCCTCGATAAATTTATCAGATAGTGCAAGACATCCTTTGACATTTCCATTGCTTTGTATTCCAAGTACTGTTTTTCCAGCATAGCAACCCTCCCATTTTGGATAACTACTTAAATTTGGAATAGCTCGTGAAAAGAATCCGAAATTATGTACTCCAACAATTGGAATTTCTTTTGTTTTGTATTTTTTTTGCATAGAATATATAAAAAGTCCAAGAGTATAATACTCTTCATCTGATAATAAAAGATTTTTAGGAAATCTGCCTATAGGTGTTGCTTCTTGGATTTGCCATCCAATTTGTTTATTAACAATAATATTTTTGATATTTGGCAAATCCGCAAAATTCATTTTATGGACTGTGGTGATTATTCCTATAGGTAAATTCGCTTCTTTTGCCGCATGAATGAAATTCATTATTTTATTAAAAGCTCCATCTACATTTCTGATTTTATCCTGTATTTCTGCTGAAGAACCATCCAAACCAACCATTACACATTCTGGCTCAATACTGTTCAACTGACGTATTATTTTATCTGGACTAAAATACCCATTTGTTATTATTGAGAGAATAATCCCCAAATCCTTAATTTCTTTAGAAATAACCTCCCAATCTTTACGTAGAAATAATTCACCACCCATTAAAGCGATTCCTTTAAATCCTAAATCTGAAAGATCATGGCAGAGTTGTAAAGCTTGCTTGGTTGTTAATTCATTTGTTCTTTTAAATCCAGCAGATGAACCACAATGGAGACATTTTAGATTACACTTTAGTGTGAGTTCCCAAACAGTGATATCAGGATTTTTATAGATTTTTTTATCTTTCATATTTTCATTTATTTTTAATTAAATCAGGTTCTATTTTATAGAAACAGTAGGGATGATTATGAAATTTATTAGTAAATCCAATAGACATCCCTGAACAACCACCTTTACATGTTTCTCCATATTTGCAGCCTTTACAATTTTCTCCTAAAAAATCAACATTAAATTTTCTTGTATAGCTAAATGAACTCGGAGAATTCCAGATATCAATAATACTTCTTTCTCTAATATTACCCTCAATTTTTGAATCTGGTAATGATAGACATCCAATGACATCTCCATTGCTTTTGATGCTTAATATAGATATACCAGCTTGACAACCACCCCATCCTGGATAGAGACCTAACCATGGAAGGTGTCGTGAATGATATCCAAAACAATGTGCACCAACTACTGGCATTTGCTTTGAAGTGTATTTTTTCTTAAGTGATGCAATAAAAAGAGCAACAGAATAATACTCTTCTTTTGATAAAGCATATTTATGTAAAAATCTACCTTCAGGTGTTGCAATCTGAATTTGCCATGCTATTTGCTTATTTAACAGGAAATCTCGAAGCTCTGGCAATTCCTTAAAATTCAATTTATTAACAGTGGTTATAACTGTTGTTGGTAGATTCGCCTCTTTTGATAATGAGATATATTCCATTACTTTGTCAAATGATCCCTTTACACCTCTAATGTGATCATGTGTCTCTCGAGTTGAACCATCTAGACTAGTTGAAACACTATGTGGTTCTAGTTTTTCTAGTTTTGATAATATGTTTTTATTTATATTATAACCATTTGAAATAAAAAGCAGTTTCATGTTCAAATCTCTTATCTTCTTTGCAATAATATACCAGTCTTTTCTTAAGAAAGGTTCTCCACCCATAAGACATATTTCTTGCGTATCTAAATCTTTGAGATCATCACATAAAATTAAGGCTTCATTAGTGGTTAATTCATTTGGACGAGCTGCACCTGCTGAAGATCCACAGTGAATACACTTTAAATTACAACGAAGTGTTGTCTCCCAAACAACCTGACCAACTTTTTGTATCTGATCCGATCTCATCTAATCACATATAAATAACTTATAAATATCAAAAACCATTTAAAATTATGTAATTTGCATACAATCTAAAATAATTATTAATTAAAAATCTTTGATACTGACCGAACCATAAAAACTACTTGTATATATTGGTGGAAGTGGTCCTGTTTCTATCTTTAACTGTTTTAATAAACTGGTATTACTGTTAAGTATGTTTTTTATTTCTTCTTGATTTAACCCTAACTTTTTCCCAACTTGATAATATATCTTGCCTTTACTCATATAAATAATCAAATTTCAGTAATTATTTTTTAGATTATAAAAATTATGTAATACTAGTAACAAAAATTGGGATAAATGTGATATATAACTACTTTCTGCTACTATAATTTACACGTAAACTTTCGTTATTATATTGTCCTCTATAAGATTTTATTTAATATCCTTGATGCTGAATGTCCCATAGCGACCTCCAGGATACCAATTTGGTCCTGTTGAGAAATATATTTGTTCGGGACTTGATTTTATAATAATGTTGTCAATATCTATACTACTCAAACCTAGTTTATCACCAAACCTATAAATCTTATTTTTTGTAAGGTGTTTCATTTTTATCAATTCTCTACTTTTTCAATAAATGTATGTATCTTTCATATTTAAATTATTTATGAAAATGTGAAATTATTTCAAATTTTTTTATCTTTTAATGCAACATATTAAACTTTAAATTTTTTTTATTAAAATCTTATAAAAAGAGAGAGTAATGATTTTATTAGAAATCCTTGATACTTATCGTTCCATAATAACTTGATGTATACAATTTGGGACCAGCTGTTAAAAAGGCCTGACTATTTGATGAATCTCTATCTGCTATAATTGTTTTTAAATCTTCTCTTTTTATTCCTAGCGTATTTGTTAGCTCGTTAAGCTTTTCCCAATCAATATTGATATTTTGTAGCATGGTATCACACAACATGAATACAATAATTATTAATAAATTTTTTGGAAAAAATTCTTTTAAATAAGATATTTCCTCTCAATAAATTTTGTCCTATCAATTCTTGATATAAAATATTGGTCTTTCGCATCAAAATGTTTAACTTCATTTATTTTTAGCTTTATCTCTGACCCGCTTTTTTCCAAAAATATTCTTTTCAAAACATTAAATATTTTTTCGGGAGGTGTCCCCATATCTCTTAATTCTTTATTAAAAAGAACTTTTATTTCTAAACTGTTGATCTTATGTTGAATTATCTGAATTCGTTGAATTTTATTTACTTTTGTTTTATAGATTATTAATCCTAAGATATCATCCATGAAAGAAGGTAATACCATTATCCCATTTGGTAATAGAATAGAATGACTTTTCCTTCCATGTATCTTTTTTATAAGAGTACCAGACAACCCACATGAACATTTATTTTTTGGAATTGTGACAATATCATCAATACCTGTATATCTGATAATTGGAGTTCCCTTGCCATATAGTTTAGTTATTACTAAGGTTCCAGGTTTACCAGGAGAAACAGGATTTCCATTTGTTATGAATTCTGGATAAATAAGATCAGAATGTACATGATAATATCCCTTTTTGCATTCAAAGGCAATAGGACCTGATTCTGTTGCTGCATAAAAATCATATATCTTTGAATCTAATTTTTCTTCAATTAATTTTTTCGAATATTCGTCAAAATATGAACCTGAGGATAGAATGCATCTTGGTGCAATATTTTTACCCAAACCCCTTTCTTTTAGCATTGCTAATCGAATAAGAGCAAATGGATATCCTCCAATAAACTCTGGTTGAAATTGGTCAATTTTTTTTATTACTTTTTCAGAAATACTAAATAGATCAAAAATCTGAATATTTTTTTCGGAAAATAATGGTTTGATTGCAGAAAATATACTATTTATAAAATATTCATTTTCAAAGCTTCTTTCAGATAAATCAATAAGTAAGGACATCTTTGTTTTTCTCCAATCAATGCCATATTCATTTAATGCCCTAACAAATCCCAGCATGCCCTTAATTACAGTGTAAAGATCAAAAAAAACTGGTAATGATTTCCCAGTCGTACCACCTGTTCTTGATACAATTCCATCTTTTTTATTGAAAGAAGATGAAATGATACCATCAGGAGAATATTTTCTAATATCATCTTTTGTAATGAAAGGTAATTTTTCTATATCATCAATTCCATGAATATCTTTAGGGTGAATGCCAATAGTCTTATACTTATCTCTATAAAGAGGGACTTTGTAAGCATAGAAAACCATTTTCCTTAATTGGTTATTTTGAAAGGCTTTCAGCTCTTCGTTAGTGCTTCTTCTTAGTCTATTTGGATCAACCAAATAACTTTTCAGGACTCGAGATAAAATCAATGGTTTAAATAAAAGACTCATTGAATCACAATCTTTTAAATAAGGTACTAATTTAAAAGAATATTGGGCATAAAACTTTTTTATTTTAACTTCAACATACTAGGTTTGTTCTTAGCTCGATTCCCATTGCTGGAAAGACTGCTGGGATGGATAAGATAATAATAAAATCTAAAATCTCATCTCTATTTTTTACTTTTACAATCAAATTCTATTTGTCGGTATCTCTCTAGCACGTACAAATGTTTTGTCGGAACATATAAATATTATTTAACGGGAATTTCAACAATATTAAATATCCAGTGCTGGAAAGACTGCTGGGATTAATAAAATTCAATTTTTGATATTCCTCGATAGTCCCTAAAATATATAGATTACTTGTTGTTTTACGTAGTGAGGTTATATAATCCCTGATAAACCATTAATAATATTTGATAATCATCTTCATCTAAGACGAGATGGACGTTATTTAGAAGCTGTTAAAGAATTTAAAAAATCTGGAGGTACTCATTTTGTTTTATGTCAGCTTCCAATGACAAATTTAGTAATTCAAAATAAAAGCTATTTGTCATGCTATGAAAAGACCTTGAAGATGGCTGATGAGATTCGATTAAATATAGATATTGGCGTTTTTGTAACAGTTGGTCCTTACCCAGTTGATTATTTAAGATTAGATGATAAATTTGGACGAGTGGAAGCTCTATCAATAATGAAAAAGGGAATTGATGAAGCTGCCAAATTATGTGAAGAAAAAAAATGTATTGGTATTGGTGAGATAGGTAGACCACATTTTTATGTTGATAAACGAATTATTGATGAATCTAATAAAATAATTCTATATGGCATGCAGAGAGCTAAAGATGTAAATGCTCCAGTAATAATTCACTCAGAAAGTACTACACCAAATCATTGTAAAGAACTTGTAGAAATTGGGAAAAAAGCAGGACTACCAGCAAATAAAATTGTTAAACACTATTCTGCACCCTTGATACTTGAAAATGAAAACTATGGAATAATGCCATCAGTTTTGGCAAGTAAAAAAAATATTATGGAATCAATAAATAAAGGAACAAGGTTTTTAATGGAAACTGACTACATTGATGATCCAAGAAGACCTGGAGCAGTCCTTGGTCCTAAGACTGTACCAAAGAGAACATTTGAGCTAATTGATAATGGATTAATAACTGAAAAGCAGGCATTTATTATACACGAGCAGAATCCAGAAAAAACTTACAATATTAGTTTAAACAAATAGAGTTTTAAATTAAAAGGTTATTTGAGGTTGTTGATTTAAATGAAAGGCAAAAAAAAGTTACTAGATACACGACAACTTTTGATAATTTTAATTGTAATTATTATTATTGGTGGTGCATATCTAATAATTACTAATCTTCCTCCTGAAGAGGAATACCTTACACCTGAGACAATTCTAAGAAATAAGGATACTTATTTGAACCAGAATATTAAGGTTAGAGGATTCTATTTAGTAGAGGAATATCCAGTCATTGTTTCGACTTTATCAACTGTAGAAGGAAGAGCTGAGTTAAGAATTGTTGATAATGTTAATGCTACTGAGGATTTAATTGAAAATGAAAAGTATGACTTTACTGGCGTATTAATTCGACAGGATACACCAACTGGATTTGATGTAATTCTAGATATAGAAAAAATTAACGAAGTTTAAACCAGTTCTATCCAATATATTTTAATTCTTCAGATTTGTCTTTTGAAAGACCTTCCATTTCCTTCAGCTGATGAGCAATATGTTCTATTTCTTTTGCTTTTTTTTCCAGTGCTGCTAGATTTAAATCTATTTTTGTTATTTTCATCAATATCTTTAAAACAGCCTTTGCGCTTTTTGGATCAACTAGATAACCTGGTGTTTCTCCCATAAAACATGTTCCTTGCATTCCTCTCATTTTTCCAAGGCCTAAAAGTAAACCACTGGCTCCAACAATACCTCCGCCAGGTTCGTTTTTCTTGAATACTGCACCATATTTTTTCATAGTTTTTACAAGGTTTTTATCAGTTGTTGCACATAGTACTTTCGGTTCTTTTACATCGTGACCTAAACCATATCCTCCAAGCGTGTACATCTCTTTAACTCCAAATTCATCAGCAATATCCAGTATCTTTTCAACAAGCTCGTATTGCCCCTGAGACGAAAGACCTTGATAATCACCTGTAAGTAAAATTAAATCTCTCTGACCTTTATTTTTTGCTCTCCAATAAAAAAATTCATTATTAACAAGTGTGATAGTTCCATCGGTGTTAATAAAAACCTGAGGTGGGAAGTCCTTGCTATATATTTCTGCAAATTTTTTTGCATTTACACTGTCAATTAAATGCTCTACAGCAAGTTTTCCAACATTTCCTATTCCTGGTAATCCCTCTATTAAAATTGGATTCTTAAGTTTAGGTTTTTTTATTACATATCTTACATTTACAAAATCCATTTCATTCACCTTTTTGTAATTTTTTTAATTTCCTTCTGTAACTTCCATAATTATCTTGTGGAGAAAATTTTGGTGGATTTTTAGATATTGTTTTTTCTTTACATATATTACAAATCTTATTTAGGTTATAAATCTTACAATTTTTACAATAAAGAAGATTTGACATTTACTCCTCTAACTTTCGATGAAATTCGCAATCTCCGTTATGTTTCTTAATGGATACCTTAATCTTCTCAACAGCTTTCTTCATTTCTTCTTCTGCAATTTTATAGTCCGGTGCCTTAATTGTAATTATATATTGAGGTGCACCAATATATTTAATTTTAATTTCAACATCTTCAAAATCACTTTTTTCAGCTTCTTTTAGTGTATTTCGAATATGATATATTCCATCTGGAAGCCATGATGTAACGTTAATATAACCCTTTATATCAACGAAGGGAATCGATATATTTGTTTTTGCAACACTTTCAAATGCTGTTAGCCAATCTCCCTTAAATCCATCCTTTTTTAAGGTTTCTATATCATATGCAGCTTCTTCAAATGCTGCATATAATGTAACATATTGTTTAATTAATTCATTTGCAAACTCCTTGTAGCATTGTTCAACAGTTGTTCCAATTTGTTTTGCAACCATCTCGAGCAGTTTCTCTGCTTTTTGGGAGTTTTTCCATAACTGTATTTTATCTCTTTTTTGATGTTCATTTACTCTTTTTAATGATAAATCAACATGATCTTTTGCGCTATCTATATGCATTACCTTACAAACGACTTTTTGTTTTTCTTTTATATGATTTCTAATCCTTTTTACCCAACCTGTTGCAATTTCTGCTATATGGATAAAACCCTCTTTTCCTGGATATTCATCAAGCGCAACAAATGCTCCAAAATTTTGAACTTTTACAACAGTACCGACAATTAGTTCTCCTTCTTCCGGGTACTCTTTTTTAATCATTATAAAAAACCTTTAATTATTCAATAATTTCTAAAATTTCTCCTTTTATTATTGCTTTTCCACCAGCAGGAATCGCTAGTTTGCTTCCGCAAATATGACAGGATACAACAGTACTTGCTTTATTGAATAAAACTTGTTCATTTTCACAGTCTTTGCATCTTACTTTTATAAATTTACTATCAGGTTTTTTCATTGTCTATTCACCTATATCAAATTTTCTTGCCCTTTGTGTTGGTGGTTGATAACTCTTTTTACATTCCGAACATGTTAGTTTCATAGCAATTCTTCTACTTGTTTTTTCTCTACCTTCTGGTTTTGGTCTTGGAAATCCTCCGTAGCCTTGCATAACGCGTCTGAATCTTCTTTGACCTTGCTTAAGTTCACTTGCTTTTCTTTTTTTTACTTTCTCTACTTCATGTATTGTATGTGTTTTACAGTTTGGGCAGTATCTCTTTAATTTCCTTGGTTTAAGCATGTCTACCACTATTGGATTGTATCCGTAATAAGGAGCTTATATAAAAATGTAAGGTGAGTTATTTT
>CP070712.1:1041681-1054538 GCA_020350365.1 Thermoplasmatales archaeon
CCTTCACCAGTTTTTGCTGAAATTGGTATAACACCTATCGTTTTTCTAAAATCAGAGATATTAAAATATAAATCAGCATTCAACTTTTGCTCAGAAACTGTTCCAATCAATTCATAAATTTTTTCTTCAAATAAATTTTTTACATTTAATCTTTGTTTTTCAATTCGGTCTTTAGCAGGAGCATTATTTTTTTGCCAACCAGATATTGCATCAATCTTATTTGCCGCAATGATAAAGGGAGTTTTATATTGCTTAAGAATTTTTATTGACTCATATGTTTGAGGTTTAAATCCTTCATTTACATCAACAATAAGAATAGCTAAATCTGCAAGTGATCCACCTCTTGCTCTTAAAGTGGTAAAAGCATGATGTCCGGGTGTATCAATAAAAAGAAGTCCTGGCAGAGTAAAATTTTTACTCTTTAATAAATCTCCACATACATTGTAAATAGCATCAATTGGAACTTCAGTTGCCCCAATGTGTTGCGTAATTGCACCAGATTCTCTTGCAGCTACTGTAGATCCCCTTATAAAATCTAATAATGAAGTTTTACCATGATCGACATGGCCTAGAACGCTTACAATTGGTTGCCTAACATATTTTTTTGTATTTGTCATCAATAAATCCTGGCGATGTTAATATTGACCCCTTTTTAATATTTATTACACAAACATTTATATTTCAATTAACTATAGTTAATTTTAATAGGGGGTATATTTTGAATGGTCAATAAAAACATATCAATATTTATCTTATTTTTACTTTTGTCAACAACTATATTTGCAAATGGAATAAGTAGCAAATCTTATGAAGAAGAAAAATTATTGTTAGTTAGAATCTATACTGATTACGAAATATTACCACGTGATTTTGAAATAATCAGCATACAACCTGATGAATGGATTGAAGTTATTATTACAAATAAACAACTAAACTTTTTAGAAAAATCTAATTTTGTTTATAAAATCCTAATTGAAGATGTCTTAGAATATGAAAACTCTGTTAGAGGAGAATATCACACTCTTGCTGAAATAGAAAATATTCTAAACAATATTGCAAATAACTTTCCTGATATTACAAGTCTTTATAGTATTGGAACAACATATGAAGGTAGAGATATTTGGTGTTTAGAAATTACTGATAATCCGGGTGTTGATGAAGGTGAACCAGGTGTCTTTTTTATGGGACTTCATCATGCTCGTGAATGGCCAACAGTTGAGATATGTTTGTATCTAGCAAATGAGTTAACATCTAATTACGACATAGATCCAGCAATAACTGATGTTGTTGATAATACAAGAATATGGCTAGTAACCTGTGTAAATCCAGATGGATATTATTATTGTCATGACCAAGGTCATGATTGGCGAAAGAACCGTCAACCCTATCCTCCAAATATAGGTGTAGATCTTAATCGAAACTATGCAGGATCATCAAATGGTGATCCTTGGGGTTCATGGGGATCAGTTGGTACTGGTTCAATTAGTAATCACCCAAGTTCGGATTTATATTGTGGTCCTTTGCCTTTCTCAGAATTTGAAACCCAGGCAACTAAGGAAATTTTTCTCAATAATGATATATGTGCTGCAATTAGTTGGCATACTCATGGTGAGCTGGTGCTATATCCATGGGCTTATTCATTCCAAAACACTCCAGATTCAGATTATATATCAGAAGTTGCACAACAGATCGCATCGCGAATTACTCAACAGAGCGGTAGCGGTTCATATACACCAACCCAAGGAGCTGGTCTCTATCCTACCACTGGAGATACAGTAGATTGGGCATATGGATATGGCCATTATGTTTTGGGAAGACCAACATTTACTTTTACAATTGAGGCTTGCGAAGATTTTCATCCATCTGAAAGTTACCTTGATCAAGTTTGTCAGGAAAATTTTGATGGAGCCTTTTATCTTTTGGAAGAAGCTGAAAACATTCGTGACACCGTTGCAAGACGTGTAATTCCACCAATTATTGATGATATGGATGAAGATGGTGATGGAGATTATACTGTTTCATGGGTAGAACAAAATGAAATTGCAGATCCCTCATATTTTCAACTAGATGAACTTTCTGATTTATCATTATTTACGGAGGATGCTGAATCAGGTACAGATTCCTGGATAATTGAAGGTTTTACAATTTCAACCCAAAGATATCATTCATCAAGTCACAGTTTCAAATCAAGATTTAGAAACCAAGATGTTTCATCTATGGTAACAGTGAATCCTATTCCAATTACTCAAGATATGAATCTTTCTTTCTGGTGTTGGTATAATATAGAAACAGAATATGACTATGCTTTTGTTGAAGTCAGTAGAGATGGACGAATTTTCGATGTAATTGATAAGTTTACAGATTCATCAAGCGGTTGGGCATATAAGGAATATCTTCTTGATGATTACATTGGAGAGTCAATTTTTATACGTTTTAGATATATTACTGATTATTATACACAAGAGGAGGGTTTCTATGTAGATGATATTTATCCAATAGCTGAATTTGGATCAATAAATACCCTCTCAGATACAATCACAGAAAATCATTATGATATTATTAATCAACCTCAAGGCACATATTACTACCGGGTAAAAGGTTATAATTCTGCTTATGAATGGGGAGATTATAGTACACTTGAGGATATTATCGTAAATTTTGCTGGGGCACCGGATACTCCAGATATTGAAGGGCCAACTGAAGGAAAACCAGGTATTGAATATAATTATACTTTTGTATCAACTGATCTAGAAGGAGATGATGTATTTTATTATATTGACTGGGGAGATGGTCAATTTGTAGAATGGATTGGACCATTTGTATCTGGTGAAGAAATAACTCAATGTCATTCATGGGATACAAAGGGAACATATACAATTAAAGCAAAAGCAAAAGATACTAATGAAATCGAAAGTGATTGGGGAACATTGGAAGTAAAAATTCCTAGAACAAAATTATTTTCGGAATTATCAATATATAGATTGTTAGAAAAATTATCTTTTATTTTTTATATTTTGAAAATCCATTATTTTAAATAATAAAAGAACAATCGAAAAGTATATATTTTAACAATCGTTAACTATTGTTAACAAGTGAGGGATAATATTATGAAAAAAATTTTATCAATAGTAGTACTGGGGATATTTATTCTCAGTGGTTTTGGAGCTGGTGCTTTAAGTAATATCGAAAATAATGCGGTTTTTGAAAATGAATATAATGAGATCAATGAACGAGCTACTCATACAGTACTTGGAGAATATGGTACCGCTACTTGGTGTGGCTATTGCAGATATGCTCATGGTGCCTTAAAAGAACTTACTGCAGAAGGGCAACTGGATTTTCATTATATAACACATGTTTATGATAAAAATACTGTATCTTCTTCTTATCTTGTAAGTCATTACAATCTTTATGGATTTCCTACACTTTGGTGGGATGGAGGTCTTGATGTAGATGTAGGTGCAGGAAGTGTTCCAACGGCTAAGTCAACTTATACTAATAGTATTAATTATTGTGGGTCTCAATCAGTTGAAGATGTTGATATTGATTTAACTGTAAGCTTTATTGGTGAAACTGAGATGAAAGTTGATTGTACTGTTACCAACAATGAAGGATCTACCTATGGTGGAACAATACAAGTTGCAATCTGTGAAAAGGTATCAAGCAGAGGCTGGACGGACACTGGTGGAGCTTTGTATACCATGACATTTTTAGATTGGGCATTTAAAGAACCGCTTTCAATATCAAGTGGAGGTTCATGGAGTGACTCGATGACTTGGGATGGATCATCACATGGATATCCAACAGTTACAGAAGAAAATACAATTGTTATTGCTGCAGCATATAATGATGAAAAACATACAGGTTATTCATATCCGCCCAATAGCAATCCATTTGATGCATATTACGTTGATGAATGCGTTGCAGCCGAACCAGGTGCTGGTGCAAATGAACCACCAAACACACCATCTATTGAAGGTCCTTCAAAGGGAGTACCTGATATAGAATACGAGTTCACCATAGCTGCAACCGATCCAAACAATGATGATGTATCATTTTATGTCCAATGGGGAGATGACCAGATTGAAGAATGGTTTGGACCATATAACTCTGGTGAAGATGTATTAATAAGTCATACATGGTCTGAAACAGGAATATATTTCATAAAAGTCAAAGCAAGAGATACAGAAGGTGAAGAAAGCAGTTGGAAAACATTAACTTTAAATATTCCAAGACCTAGAAATTCAAACAATGTCTTATTAAATATTCTAACAGAGCGGTTCCCAAATCTATACACATTACTAATAAAACTTCTTGGATTATAATACAAAAACCCCTTTTTTCTTTTTTTTATTTTCATATATCAAAAAAAAGTCATAGAAAAATTTATAATTTAACAATTGTTAACAATTTATTATATAAGGGGGAACAAAATATGAAAAAAATTATACCATTTTTGGTGGTAGGAATTTTTATCCTATCTAGTTTTGGAGCAGTTGCAATAAATAACGAAGCAAAAGTATACGATTTGAATATAGATGAAAATGAACAAGATGTTGGTAATACACGTGAGTTCACACATACTGTTTTTGCAGAATTAGGAACAGCAACTTGGTGTGGATATTGCAAATACGCACATGCAGCTTTGAAAAAAATATATGCTAGCAGCGATTATCCATTCAATTTTGTTTCATTAGTTTGTGATAAAAATACAGAGGCTTATTGGAGAGCGGATATTCAGTATAATCTTTATGGTTATCCAACAGTATGGTTTGATGGCGGATACGAAGTAGATGTAGGAGGTAGTTCAGGTAGTGAATCTGCATATAGAGCTAGTATTAACTCCTGTGGGAATAGAGTTGTAGAAGATATAGATATTGACCTATCTGCCACATGGCTTGGAGGAACAGAAGTAGATATTGATATTACAGTTTATAATAATGAGGCAACTACATATGGCGGACATGTAAGGGTCTATATTACTGAAATAGCATCAAGTATGGGATGGAAGGATACCGGAGGTTACTTGTATACATTTCCATTTTTAGACTTTGCATTTAATCAATCTCTATCAATACCATCAGCAGGCTCATGGTCTGATTCAATGACATGGAATGGAGCGGCTAGTGGTTATTCTTCTGTCACTGAAGATAACCTCATGATTTTTGCTGCTGTATTTAATGATCAATGGAATCAAGGTTATTCATACCCACCTTCCAGTAATCCCTTTGACGCATATTATGTAGATGAATCTGTTTCATATCGAGTAGGTAGTAACAGGGCACCAGATACTCCAAGTTATCCAAATCCAGCTGATGGATCAACAGATGTTGATATCAATTCAGATATAAGTTGGCAAGGAGAAGATCCTGACTGGTTTGATACATTAACTTATGATATCCATTTTGGAACAACAAATCCACCACCCTTAGTTGAATCAGATTATGAAGACGTTACCTACGATCCAGGTACATTGGATTACGATACAATATATTACTGGAAAATCATAGCATCTGATCCTTATGGCGAATCCGCTGAAGGCCCTGTATGGGATTTTACAACAAAACAAAATACAGGCCCAACCGATCCAGAAATTGTTGGACCACCAAGAGGAGTACCGGATACAGAATATAGTTTCACTTTTGTTTCAAATGATTCAGATGATTCCGATGTCTACTATTATATTGACTGGGGCGATGGAAATATTGAGGAATGGATTGGACCATATAACTCAGGTACAATTGTAAGATTAAGTCATTCGTGGGAAGAGCAAACAATATTTATAATAAAAGCCAAAGCAAAAGATATCTATGATGCTGAGAGTGGATGGTCAGAGTTTGAAATTGAAATACCAAGAATCAGAAATACTTACAATCCTTTGTTACAACATTTTCTAGAACGTTTTGTAAATGCATTTCCAATATTAAGACAAATACTGGGATTATAAAACCTAAATAAAATCCCTTTTTTTCTTTTTTATATACTTTTTAAAAGAGGGAGTTTTATCTTTTCAATATCAAGAGTTTGTGCTCTTTCACTAAGATATAGACCAACACCTACATGCTTTAAGCAAGTATCTAGAACAATATTTGTATTGGTAGGTACTCGTGATCTACAAAGTTCTATGTTAAATGCAAGTATATTATGTTCTCCATATGCCCAATTTTCATAGGTTCCCAAGGTTCCACCTATTTTAGGAATTATGTAATCTCCACCTATCAAAAGTCTATATTTGTTAATCTTTGACATATTCTCCCCGATAGAAATGAATGTATCTTCATGTGGGGTTTTTTTAGATGTGTGATACCAGGGATAGAATATTATCTCACTATAAGAGTGAAAGGACACGGAAAGGCATATATTTTGATTTTCAACAAGACTTTTTACTGCTTTAGTTTCATTCTCAGAAAAAGGAGATGGACCTCTATAATTAAAACTTGCATCCATCAAATTTACTAATATGTGAAAATGAATTGGGAATAGATAGTATAAAATCCAGTCAAACCCATAGTTTCTGTTCAAATTAACACCATATGATGTTACTTCATCTCTAAATCCAAAAGGTCCATGATTTGGGACACGATTCTTCCTAGAACCAGAATCTCCATAATCAACTCCATCTGGATTCAACATTGGAATAAAAAATATCTGGGTATTGTTAAGTGAATCTCTTACCCTATCTTCAGATGGATCCTCATCTGTTGAACCATCGCCATCATTATCAAAACCATCTATTGGATCCTCATTTAACTGTCCATCTAAATCGTCATCTGTATTTACTTTGTAATATAATTCAACCATATGTCTAATAAAATAGATTAAAATTTCAAAAGATGGCCATTCGTTCCCATGATGAGAACCAATCAAAAGAATACCTGGTTCATCCTCATTTGATTCTACATTATCAGAGAGTTTTACCATCCAGATGTCTCTTCCTTCATATGTAGTTCCAATTGAATCAAGCGACATCACTTCAGAGTTATTTTTCTCAAGTTCAATTAGAAAATCAGTCATAGTATCATATGAAAAATATTGATAAACGTCGTTTTGGATTTTAGGTTCTTTGCTAAAAAATTGCTCCATGTCACTAGCTAATGAATTTAATGGAACTGTAAAAATCACAAGAGATAATGCGATAATTAGTGTTATATAATTTAATAAAGTCTTTTTCATGTTATTCCATTATTAATATATTAATACGTTACCTTTTATAACTTTTTTCTATAAAATTATTGTGATGTAGTTGCTTTTAATTTAAGATTTCGAATATATATTTTACCCCATATAAATGATATAGAAGACCCAGCAAGATTAGATATAACAATAGACCACCATATTCCTACAACACCTGCTTTTAATATAAATGTAGAAACTAGTGCAAGTGCAATAGTAAAAACAATTGTTCTTAGCAGTGTTGCTATTAAGGCATATATCCCTTTTCCAGTTCCCTGAAACATTGCAGAAGAAGATATTCCAAATGCAGCACCGGGGTAAAAAAAGCAAGAAATTTGTAAAAACAATGTTAGATCATCTCTAATAAAAAAATCTTCAGGTCGAGACGTAAAAATTATCGAAATAAATGGAGCCAATAAGAAGATAATTATTGCAAGCATTATCTCTATTATAAAACCTGATTTTGCAGCATACATGTATGCTGTATTTAGTTTATCATAGGCCCGTGCTCCAAACGCTGCCCCAGCAACTGAAACCACTGCTGTTGCCATTCCAAGTAGTGGAAGAATTGCTATCATTACAACTCTCCAGCCTGTATTATAGACTGCAACAAAGTTTTCCCCCTCACTTGCAATGTTGATAATAATTATTATTACAATCATTGTAATTGACATGGATAGTTGTTGAACTGATGCAGGGAGTCCAACCTTAAAAATATCCTTTAAAATATCTTTATTGAATTTAAATTTATTAAATTTAAATGAAACGTATGTATCTTTTCTAAAAAACAACCAATATACAAGAATAAATGATGTAATTGCCATTGCTAAAACAGTTGCATAAGCTGCACCAGAAACTCCAAAACCAAATGTGAAAATAAATATGGGATCTAGAACTATATTTGTAACTGCACCAATCATCATTGCATACATAGCTCTTCTTGCGTCGCCCTCACTTCTTAAAATTGCAAAAGCAATATTTGTAAAAAACAAGAAAATGGTACCGCCAAAGATAATCCTACCATAGGATATTGCCATTGAAGCACTTTTTTCTGCACCAATAATTACAAACAATCTATCAGCAGATAAAAATAAAATTGCAGAGAAAACAAGTGCAACAATTAGAGTAATTATAATTGAATGAATAGCAACGTTGTCAGCACCTTTCTTATCTTCTGCTCCAATTCGTCTAGAAATTGCCGATCCAGTTCCTACGCCAATACCCACAGATATTGAAATCAACATCATAAAAAAAGGCATTGCAAATCCTACTGCTGCAAGTGCTTCTATACCGATATCAGAAACCTCTGAAGACGTGAAAAAACCTTTTCCAAAACCAGATACCCAAAGTGCATCCACAAGATTATAAACAGTATGAGCAGACATTGCAATAATCATTGGAATTGCTAGTTTCATGATTGCTTTCTTTGGTTCACCGAGAAGTGTTTCTACTCCTTTTGTTTTAGAAGATTCATTTTTATTAGAATTAAAAAGTGCTGCCACCTTCAGCGTCAATGGTAAGCTTTATTTCAACTTTTTGGTTAAAAAAAATTGGTAAAGACATGAATAAACAAAAAATAAAAATTGGAGATAATGCACCTGATTTTTGTCTGCTAGATCAGAATCTAGAAGAGATATGTCTGAGTAATTTTAAGGAAAAAAATGTAATAAAAAAATAGAGGGCGGACAAGGAAGGAGAGTCTTGTTTAAATGATATTGATAGGGATTTAGATTTTAGAGGAAAGTATGAAAACAAGAAGAGTTATCCTAAATAATGCAAACTATCTTCAAATCTAAATCCCAATAATTATTATCAATTCCACATATATAAATATATTGCCAATTGGTAAGTTTTTAATTATTTTTCGTTTTATGTGTTTATTAAGAATATGTATAGCGTCTTTACTTTACATTAATTAATACGAACCTATTGTCATTATTCGAATAAAATATAAGGGAGGATGATTTAGGAGAAAATTATACAGAATTGAATGCTATGATGATATTGACATTTAAGCTATTGATGATTATTGGTCTTCAACTCGAAATATATATCTGGATTTTTTAGGCTAATACTTTATATATAACTTCCCTATTCCGACTTCTAATGGCGCTTTGGCAAGGTGACTCAAGAAGAAGTAAATCAGGTAGAAGAATACGTTATGCACGTGGAAAAAGAAAATTTGAAATAGGTCGAGAAAGACATCTTACAACTATTGGACCTACAACACTTAAAAAAGTTAGAACAAAGGGAAACAATAGAAAAACAAGAGCAAAAACTACAAACATTGCTTATGTTGTTGATCCGAAAGACAATAAAATTACAAAAACAGATGTCATTTCTGTTGTGGAAAATCAAGCAAATATCCACTATGTGAGAAGAAACATAATAAACAAGGGTGCAATAATTGAAACAAAGCTTGGAAAAGCAAAAGTCACATCTAGGCCAGGTCAATATGGTACAGTAAATGCTGTACTTCTTTCTAAATAAATTGTTGTGATTAAGTATGGTCTCCAGAGGAGAGGACAAATACGTTGTTTGGCCAATTTATTTTGATATTTCAGTTTCAAGACTTGCTGGTAGAAAGGTATCAAAAAAACAAGCTGTAGAAAAACCAAATATTGAAGATATTGCAAAAGCAGCTAAATCTCTGAATTTAAATCCAATAATTGAAAAAGAATGTTATCATCCCTCACGAAATTGGAAAAAAGAGGGACGAGTACTTATTGACAAAAAAGACTTGAAAATTAAACTTTTAAGACAAATCGCAAACCGTTTATAATGATTTTAAATTTAATAATTTATTTTGTAAATGTTGTTAAGCTATTAGTTTAATTTGTTAATATTCAATATTAAATTATAATTTAAATGTTATCATGACACATGATATCAATATTAAAATTATTGCTAAATTATGTCTAGCATATTTAATATGATAGATAATATATAGCATTGTTAAAATTGTAAAAAAAATAGTAGATCAACAACAATATAAGGAGAAATGAATATTTGAATACTAAGTAATTTACTTTATTTCACCTGTAGATACATTAAAAGTGCCTAAAATGTATATTTTTACACAGAAAGTATAGGATTTTGATATGAAAAAGCTATTTTTAGAACAGAATAAAAAAATCAAGAATATAATTGTTAAAAATTACAACTAATAATTTATAAATGCATTTTAAAATCTAATATTCAATATCTGAAAAACAATTATGTTAGATAATATATAGCATGTTTAAAAATTCAAGAAATTTACAAAAAGTTAAATATTAAGCCATATATGTGACATATGCCTTTCATAAGGCTTTAGTCTTAGTGAAGAGAGATTTTACATGAAAGAAGAATACAGAGTAGCATATTATATTAGGGTTAGCCGGGAGGAACAAGCAAAAGGTTACAGTCCTGAAGGACAAAAATCAACATTAGATGGTTGGTTGAGCGAAACTAACTGGAAATGGGTTAAAACATATCAAGATGAAACCAGTGGTAAGGATATCAAAGGTAGAGAAAGGTTCCAAGAAATGATTACAGATGCAAAAAATGGTTTATTTAATGGAATATGCATGCTTGATAATGATAGGTTTTCAAGGTCTACTAAAGATGTGCTAAATATAATGGATGATCTCTTATCTTATGGTGTAAAGTTACATATTTACAATTTAAGACATATAGATATTTATAGCGATCAAGGAAGATTTATTCTTACAAACTTTGCAGCTTTTAGTGAGTTTTTTAGAGGGCAACTTGCATCAAAAATTCGAGTTGGTGTAAAACAAAAGATGAAAAATGAATGGTTCGGACAAGCACCATATGGTTATACAATAGTATCAGACGTAATTGGAAATCGAAAAAGGAATACACACCTTGTTGAAAACCCTGAGGAACAAATAATTCTTAAAGAAATGAAAAAACTAAGAGAAGAAGGAAGAAGCTATAATGAAATTGCTACATATTTTAATGAAAAAAGAATTAAAACAAGATTAAAAAGAGATGGTGGTGAATGTAGTTGGCATCCAAGTACTGTTCGAAATATTCTCATGCGACCTGAAGTGGTATTAAATGAAAAGAAAGAAAAGACCTGAATTTTCCAACGTAACAAAAAGAATAATTATTGAAAGATCTGGAAATAAATGTGAAAGATGTGGAATTGATTTTAATGACTCCTTTAAAGGAGTTTTTCATCATATTATCCCAGCTTGTTTTGGCGGAGATAACCATATTGATAATTGTTCATTACTTTGTGATGACTGTCATAAAAAAGCGCCAAATATCAAAAATATAGATGAAAAAATAATATACACAGATTATTTTCTTAGATTTTCTTCTATAAAAGAAGCAATGAATTATTATAAGGTGGATAACAGATTTGATTTGTATGTTACAGCTGCTTTAGACCTCAAAAATAAACATTTAGAAAGATTAAAAAAAGATAGTGAAAAATATTAATGCTAGAAATTATCTATCAATATAATCTCAAAATCATTCTTAAAAATTATGATACAAATTAGCACGATTATATTAATTTAAGCCTAATGTTAAAAAATTAAGTAGTTAACTTAACAACATTAAATAATATAACATCCAAGTTTAATAAGCATTTTTTCGTCATTAGTCTAAAAAATGAATACAAATTTTTATAAAGGACTTCATGCTATTAATTTATATTAAAAAAATTGAGGGAGGTAAGACATGAAAAAAATATTACCAATATTTGTAATAGCAATTTTTATTCTTAGTGGAATAAGTGTTAATGCTATAACAAAAAATAAAAACGCTGTTGACCCAATTTCAGATGAACTAGATCAATATCAAGAGACAATGACTGAAAATACAGCTGTTCCTGTTGGAAATGTTCCAATTCCTGAAAATCCAATGAGTGTTCAAGTTGCTCAATCCTTTATACCTTCAAAAGATGTTATTACAAGAGTTGAACTATATATTGGAAAAAATAGCACAGCAACATATCCTTTAAATATATCAATTAGAGAAGA
Organism: Thermoplasmatales archaeon; assembly: GCA_020350365.1. Classification (GTDB taxonomy): domain Archaea; phylum Thermoplasmatota; class E2; order DHVEG-1; family DHVEG-1; genus SG8-52-3. Next base: position 1,053,852 of record CP070712.1, read on the forward strand.
ATTAACAGAAGAAGACTTAATATCTATTGAAATCGACCCGAGTAGTGTTCCAACCGAAACATATGATTGGGTAGAAATAGATTTTGACGATATAGCAATTACTGCAGGTGAAACTTATTATGTAGTTGCTTTGACTGACAACATAACAGATAACTTCTATGCTTGGGGTGCAAACAATATCTCTGAATCCTACCCCTATGGATGTGCATGGTTTTCACTAGACGAAGGAGGCAATTGGACTAATCAATCAACTTCTACAAATTACCAAAACACTGAGTCATTCTCCTACAGAGAAGTATTACCGCTTTTTAATCAAGTCACCTGGGATATGTGTTTTAGAACATATGGTATGAATAATGACCCACCTGAAAAACCCACAATTGATGGTCCCACGCAAGGTAAGGTAGGTGAAACACTAGATTACATAATTTCAACAAATGATCCCGATGGTGACCAAGTGTATTACTATGTATCGTGGTTTGATGGATGTCCTGGTGTTTATTGGGACGGACCATATAATTCAGGTGAAGCTATAACAAAGAGTTATACATATGATAAACAAGGAACTTTTAACATCAGTGTTCAAGCAAGAGATATATATGAGGCAAAATCAGATACTGCAACATTAGAAGTAACTATTCCCAGATACAGAGCATCATATGCAAGTCTATTTAATCGACTATTTCA
>CP070712.1:1054638-1067265 GCA_020350365.1 Thermoplasmatales archaeon
CACTTTCCAGACTTTTTGGTTCTATCAATATTACATCTTCTTTCACAAAATGAACAACTCTTAAAAATCCTTGATGCAAGTTCCATTTTTAAATCAAGCAATGATTTCTTTGGGCTTTTATCTTCAATTCTAAATTTGTTTAATGAATTATCATGTATTTTAAATAAAGATTCAATCGAGTCAGAGGTTTTAAAATCAACAGGGACTTTTTTACAATCTAAATATTTAGCATTTCTTGTCTCATTTAAAATTTCAAAATAATCTGAAAGAAGTGTTTTTGGGTCTTTCATTATTAATCAATATAATGATTTGAATTTAAATCTATTTCTTAGACGGTTTCTTCTATCATTGGTCTAATTTGTTTATCCTTAAAACCATGTTGTTGCATTGCACCCGAAGGACATGTTGCAACACATTGTCCACAGCCCATACACAATGCTTCATTTACCTTTGCATGTGTTTTGTCACCATCTTTTACAAGTTCAATTGCATTATAGGCACAAACAGATAGACAGGTGCTACAACCAGAACATAGTTCTTCTTCAACCCATGCAATCAATGGTTCGGATTCAAGTTCTTTTTTAGATAAAATATTTGCAGCACGTGCAGCAGCACCACTTGCCTGAGCTACTGTGTCCTGGATATCCTTTGGAGCTTGGCAACAACCAGCGATAAAAATTCCACCAGTAAATGTATCAATCGGTCTTAATTTTGGGTGAGCCTCTAAATAGAATCCATCAATTCCTTGAGATATTCTAAGAATGCGAGTAAAATCCTCAGCATCTGCCCTTGATACAAGTGCAGGAACTAGTACAACTAGTTCAGTGCTTATTTCAAATAGTTTATTTGTTGTAGTATCAAATATATCTATTGATAGATGATCTCCTGCATTTCTTACTTCAGAAGGTCTGCCCCTAAAGAAATTAGTTTTCAATCCACGTATCTTTCTATAAAACTCCTCATAACCTTTTCCAAAACTACGAATATCTGTATAACAGATATTTATTTCAACTTCATCTCCTAACTTCTCTTTTAATAAATAAACATGCTTGAGAGCACTCATACAACCTATTCTGCAACACCAGGTGCACTGTGTTTCATCACGTGAACCAACACACAAAATATAGGTGATACTTTTTGGTTTTTCTTTATTTGAAGGGCGAATTATTTCACCTGAGGTTGGACCCGATGAACTAATTAGACGTTCCATTTCAAGTGTTGTTATAACATCATCTGAGCGAGTATAACCATATTCATGTAAACTATTTGGATCAAGTAGGTCGTAACCTGTTGCAATAACAATTACTCCAACATTTAGTTCAACTTCCTCATCTTTTTGTTTGAAATCTATTGCATCTGCTTCACAAGCCTCGACACAGAGAGGACCAGTTCCACATTTTCCTCTTGTAATCATAAGGCAATTATCAGCATCAATCGTACATTTCAATGGGACTGCTTGTGGAAAGGGCATATATATTGCGCTTCGTTTACCAATTCCCTCATCAAATTCACTAGCAATTCTGTCCTTAAGTCTACAAGCTGGCATACAGTCCCCACATCCAGTACACTTATCTAGATTAACGTATCTTGCCTTCTTTTTTACTTTAACATTGTAATTACCTATACTTCCATCAATTCCAACAACTTCAGAATAAGATAGAAGTTCAATATTAGGATGATTTGCCACTTCCATCATCTTCGGTGTTAAAATACAACTTGAACAATCAAGAGTTGGAAAGGTCTTATCAAGCTGAGCCATGCGACCACCAATACTTGGCGACTTCTCAACAAGATATACCTTATGACCTTCTTCTGCAATATCAAGCGCGGTTTGAATACCTGCAATACCACCTCCTATAACAAGTGCTTTTGGTGTTACCTTTATCTTCGTGGTTTCTAGGGATTCCAAAAGTTTTGCTTTCGCAATAGAACCGCGAACCAAGGCTTTTGCCTTTTCTGTTGCTCGCCTTTTATCTTCATGGGCCCATGAACATTGTTCTCTAATATTTGCTATCTCAAGGTTAAATGCATTCACTCCGCCTGCTTCAACAACATTTCTAAAGGTATGCTCATGCATCCGTGGTGAACAACAAGCAATTACTACACTATCGAGTTTATGTTTTTTTATTGAGTCCTTTATAAGATTTGCACCAACATCAGAACACATATACTTGTAATCTTTACTGACAACAACTCCATCTAACGACTTTGCGTAATCAACAAGTTCTTTAATATCAACAGTGGAGGAAATATTAATACCACAATGACAGGCAAAAAAACCAATTTTGTTGCCCATATTATTTACCTCCAAGATTTAGTTTATCAACAGGGCTCAGATTTAAATCAAGACCAAGTTTATCACTAGAAATACCAAAGGACAGTCCCAAAAGTTGAGTTAGATAAAGCACTGGAACCTCCAGTTTTGCTGCAACCGTTTCACCTGCTTTTATTTGTTTAGAATCATATTGGCGATGGCACCATGGGCAAGTATCAATAAATGCATCAAAACCTTGCTCCTGAACCTTTTGAAGTTTTTGACCAGTCTTTGTAAGAGCTGATTCAGGAAGATTTGCAGTAAGAAGTCCACCACAACAATCAAGTTTTTCTGGATAATCAAGTGGTTTTGTACCAATTGCTTCAAGAATTTTTTCCATTTTTTGAGGATTCTCAGAGTCATCTGGCCTACCAATTTCACTGGGTCTAATCAAATGACACCCATAATGAGTAGCCACCTTTAATTCATTCAAAGGTTTCTTGGCAAGTTTCTTAATTTTTTCAATACCTATAATATCATATAAAAGGTCTAAGATACTAACAATACTTGCTTTACCCTCGTATGTTAAACCCTCATCTGCAAGAAAATTGTTTATCTTTTTCTTCATAGCTGGATCAGAATCAAGAATTCTTTTACTTTCACTAAGAGCCAAGTGACACATTGGACACGGGGCAAATATATCAAGACCCTCTTTTTCAGCAAGTGATATATTTCTTGCAGAAAGAGCAAGTGATAACATTTGATTCACACTTTTAATTGGCTCTCCACAACAAGAAAAACCTTTTTGATCAACAAGTTTTACATCAAGAAGTGGGAAAACCTCTCGAATTGACATTTCGTATGCATATTGTTCGGTTGGCATAACACAACCAGGATAAAGCACATAACTTTTCATAAAAAACCTCTCTTAAACCTTTTCAACTGCAAGTTTTGAAAGCATCATTTGAAATTTTGTTGGATCTGTTGGTTTTGATATCTCTGGTAGACCAAGATCAGATCTATTCTTAGATTTATTATCACGAGTTGTAATATTTTTTACATCCTGTAAAAGACCAATTGATAGTACTGATTGGAGCATTGCAGTATAATTACCAGGAATCTGTTTACCACTTGCAACAGCCATGTTTTTTAATGCAAATAAAACTTCAACTGGAGCAACCTTTTGAGGACAACGTTCACGACATTTAAAACAACTCATACAGGTCCAAATTAAATCTGAGTTAATCATCTCATCAATAAGTCCTCTTTTTAAAAGAGCAACAATTTTATGTGGCTCAAGTTCGAGCAGTTTATGAGCCTCACAACCCGATGTGCATTTAGCACACTGATAACAATAATCAGATATTTCATCTTGTAATCTTGATAATCTTTCGTTTATTTCATCTCTAAGATTAACCTGTGACTCCCCCATAGAAGTCAAATCTATTATACTCATAGACACCACTTCCAATTAACACGTGTAAATTAAATATATGGCTTTGTAAGCTTCGTATCTTATTGTTATATATAAAATCTCCTAAAATCAGATAAGAAAAGCTAAAAAATTATATTCTTTTTATCGATTTAGTAGCAATAATATTAATTTTTGTATTTGCTACATTTTTTATTACAGTTTGCCCCAGTTTTACTGGTGCATCAATCTTTGCGTCTTTTATCTCTTTTAAAACATGAAATAACTTATTTTTTGGAATAGGTTCAGAGCTTTTTACACTTAAAAGTGGCCAATCACCTTTATTAACAAGAACTGAACTAGTGAGCATTCTTTTAGGATCAAGTGCTTCAGCTCTTGCATATTCAACTCCTTTTATACACTTGCTTCCACTAGTTACTTCAAAGTTTTTACCATCTAATTTAACTGATATCTTGCAACTAATAGGACAAATAATACATGTAATTTCTTTTTCATCTGTCATCAATTGTAACCTCCAGATCATTGTCTGATTTTATAATATCCTCTGTGATATTTACCTCAATTTCAATCATATTTGAAGGATAAGCCCATGGTAATTTTTTCTTAAAAACTTCATAATCTCCAGAAAAAATATAAAGTACAGCTGAATTCTTTGGATTTTCTACCCGAAGATTAAAAAGAATTTTTCCAGGTTTACTAATCATTTGAGGAATAACATAGCGAACTTCTTTTCCAGCAATAACATTTACAAAACAATTACTAATCATATTTTTCCCTGAAGCATATTTTGCTGCATATTTACCAGCATGTTTTGCACCAATTGATAAAATATCAACTGTATCATAAACTTGAAGACAATTTCCACATGCAAATATTCCAGAAACAGTGGTCTCGAAGGATTGATTAACAACAGGTCCTCCTGTCAGTCCATCAAGCTCGATATCAATCTGCTTGGATAATTCATTTTCAGGAATCAAACCAAGGGACAACAGAAGAGTATCGCATTTTATTTCTTTATCTGTACCTGAAACAGGATTTTTATTTTCATCAACTTGTGAAATAGTAACACTTTCTAGTCTTTCCCTACCCTTAATGTAAGTTACTGTATGATTTAGATATAAAGGAATATCATAATCATCAAGACATTGAACAACATTTCTTGGAAGCCCACCTGCATATGGTAAAATTTCTACTACACCAAGAACATTTGCTCCTTCAAATTTTAACCTACGAGCAACAATAAGACCAACGTCACCTGATCCTAGAATAACAACATTTTTTCCAACCATTATATTGTAAAGATTGATAAAACCCTGAGCAACACCAGCCGTATAGATACCACTAGGTCTATCTCCCGGAATCATAACATTCCATCTCGTTTTTTCACGACAACCCATTGCAAGAACTATTGACTTAGCATTAATTTTATACAATCCTTTATTGTTAATTGCTATGATTTCAAGATTTTTTTTGAGCTCTAATACCATTGTCTTAGCCAAGAAATCAATACCCAATTTCTGAGCATTTTCAATATACATTTCGCTATATTCAGGACCAGTTAAAGAAGTTCCAAGTTCTTCAACTCCAAAACCATCATGAATGCACTGAGGAAGAATACCTCCCAACCAACTATTTCTATCAATTACCAAAACATCTTTTGAACCATTTTCTCTGGCGGAAATAGCAGCAGCAAGTCCAGCAGGCCCTGCTCCAATTACTGCTACATCGATATCAAGATTAATCATTTTTTTTCTCCCTTGTTCTACCATAAAAGAGTTTGGAATTAGCAGATTTCAAATTCATTTCATTTATATTTATATTAAAATCTTCTTCCATAATTCTTACAATATGTTGAGTACAAAATCCACCTTGACACCGACCCATACCAGCTCTACAACGGTATTTGACAGCAGATAAGGTTTGTGCTTTTAATGGATTATTTAATGCTTTATGGATTTCTGCTTCAGTAATATTTTCACATCTACAAACAATTCTACCCCACCTATTTTCTTTCTTAATAAGATCAGATTTTTTCTTTGAACTCATTTCAGAAATATTAATATTTCTAATATTTCTTGTTTCAAAATTTAGTTTTGGTCTCATTTTTAATGACTTTGAAATCATTCTTAATACTTCTTTTGCTATAGCAGGAGCAGCAGTTAGACCAGGTGATTCAATGCCTAACAGGTTTATCAAACCAGGGGTTTTTTTGCTTTCTTCAATTCTATAATCAGCCCAACCACCTTCATTTGGTGAGGCAAGTTTACATCTTATTCCAGAATATGCACTTATGACTGCCTTTTTTGGAAATATTGGGATAATTTCATTTGCTTCTTTTAGCAAGGTTTTCATCATTTTTTTTGTTGATCTTTTATCCTCAGAATCATTAATATACTCAGCACTTGGACCAAGAAGAATATTTCCCTCAATAGTTGGTGTAATATGAACACCTAAAACCCCTAATTCTTTTGGAGGAACTGGATAGATCATTGATGTTAATAAATCACTATATTCTTTATCTAATACAAGATATTCTCCCCTGCAAGGATAGATATTAAAATCAGGTTCTTCTAAATATGACACTATTTCTCTACAATTAAGACCTGCTGCATTAACTAAGATGTTTGATTGAAATACACCCCTATTTGTCTTAATCTCGAAATTATTATCCTTTTTTTTTAGGTCTTTTACATTAGTATTTAATAAAAAATTTACATTATTTATTGCAGCATTTTCGGCAAATGCAATTGTAAATTCATACGGTGAAATAATTCCAGCTGTAGGTACCCATAAAGCCTGGTAGCATGAAATGTTTGGTTCTTTTGTTTTAATTTCATTTTCATCAACAATTTCTAAATCAGGAACTCCATTTTCTTGACCTATTTTTTTTATATTATTAATTATTTTTGCTTCATATTCATTTTTTGCAATTACAAATTTACCAATCATTTTTAGTGAAAAACCTAATGAATCTGACAAAGGTTTAATCATCTTGTTTCCTTCAACGCAAAAACGGGCCTTTAAGGAGGATACTGGGGAGTTTATACCACTATGAACAACACCACTATTTGCTTTACTCGTTCCTGAACAGACATCACTTCCCTTTTCAAAAACAACAACATCTAAATCATTTTTTGATAACTCCCATGCAATAGAAGAACCAATTACACCTGCTCCAACAATTGCTACATGGAAGTTTTTCATCTTTCGAAAGAATAACAAAAACAATATAAAAATATTCTTAGATTAATTAATTATTTAATTCATATAATTTTATTAACAATTGTTAAGCAAAAATTTAAAATAAAGTTTCATATTATACTTATCATAATATTTAAATTGAGGGAGGAAAATATGAAAAATTTACTTTGTTTTATAATTATAGCAATAATTTTATTGATTTCAAGTTCAATAGTTATATCTAGTAATGTAGAAAAAATTGAAGGAAATTCAGATTATACTAATCTAATAGAAAATGAATCAACAAAAGGTGATGGGATAACAGATTATTGGGCATTATTGGTAGGTGTTGGTGTCTATGCAGATGATCCTTATCAAAATATACCAACAATGTTAGAAGCAGTAGATATTATTTATGAGGTTCTCCTTGAATCCCCATTTTGGTCAGCAGATAATATTAAGGTTTTAAAAGGGGAAGATGCAACATCTATGAATATTATTAAAGGTTTACGTTGGATTGATAGAATGGATGATAGCGATGATATTGCTCTTGTTTATTTTAATTCCCATGGAGGTCATTTAAAAATAGATATTCCGCCACGTGATGAAAAAGATAGAACCGATGAGATGTTTGCTACTTATTGGGGTTTTGTCTATCAAAACAATCCTATTGGTTTTATTTGGGATGATGAATTAAATTTCTTATTAAATCGTTTAAACTCAAAGGGAGTTTGCTTAATAGTTGATTGTTGTTTTTCAGGAGGATTTAATGACCCTCCTAATTGGATAATAAACAAAGGAATTATGTTTCCAAAATCACACGTGAAAAATTATAATATTGCACAGAACTGGATGGAAGATTTTTCTAAAGAATTAAAAAGTAATGGTAGAGTTGTGATAACAGCCTGTAGAGAAGAAGAGTTAGCTTGGGCTGGAATGTTCTCACCATTTTTAATTGATGGATTACGTGGATATGCTGATAACAATTCAGACGGAATTGTATCTGCAGAGGAATTGTTTCTATATACGAAAACAAGATGTCACAATCAACTTCCAACTATTTATGATGGATATGATGGTGAACTTCCAATTATCCAGGTTAATTATATTAAACCTTTAGATAGGTGGTATAAAACAAAAATAAATAAGGTAAATGAAAAGGATGAAGAATTCATTTGTTCAGTTGATAATTCCGAAGATGCAATAGTCTGTGGATTCGTTAGGGATGATGTTACAAATGATCCTATTGATCGTGTTTCTATTCATCTTCGCTGGTATGATGGATTTGGAGGTGATGACTATAATTGGACAATAACAGAATCAGATGGATTTTATAATTTAGGGATTCCTGAAGGATATTTCTTTCTAGATTTTAGGAATGATGATTATTTCTATTATGAAACAGAAATGTACGAAATCAATAAAAGCGAAATTTTATGGTTAAATGTAACTCTAAAAAAAATTCCCCCTGAAAATGCAGTTGTATGTGGTTATCTTAAAAACTCGGAAACAAATGAACCAATGTATGATGCATTGGTTAAAATTGAATGGCACAATGATGAAGGTGATATGTATTGGAGATATAAACATACAGATTCATCTGGATTTTATCAAATTAATATCGTTGCTGGTGAAATTTACTTCCAAATATGGGAATGGAATTTCTTAGATATTAACACCTTTAGATATGATATTGATGATGACAAACCTTATTGGTTTAACTTTTCTCTTGAGCCTGAAAAAGTATCTGTTTATATCTCAAAACCTTTAAATGCTCTATACCGGAACAACAGAATGTTAATACCTTTTTCAAGTCCAATAATCACAAAAGATATCGAAATAAATGCATTTCCACACGATTATTGGTATAATTCATGGGACTATATTGATAAAGTAGAGTTCTACATTGATGGAGTTTTAAAATATACTGATACATCTGAACCATACAAATGGATGTGGAATGAAAATACTCCATTTAGATCTAAACATACAATAAAAGTAATAGCATATGATGGAGAAAATATGGCATATGATGAAAAAGAGATTTTAAAATTATTTTAAAAAAAGTTTTTTCAAATTTTTTAGTTATGAATTTTACTTCCAAAATCATATAATTATATTAGCTAATGGATTATTCAGGATAAAAATTTGAGGATGAACAATGGAAGTTAAGATTCCATATGGAAAAGAAAATATAAAAGTAAAAGTTCCTGAAAAATGTAAAATTCTTGTTCCAAAAAAGGTTAAAACTAAGGATGAAAATAAATTAATAGAAGAAGCTCTTGAAAATCCATTAGGATACGAAAGTTATGATGAATTCGCCGAGGATACAGATAAACTTCTTGTAATAATAAATGATGCAACTAAACCTACACCTACATCAAAGATTTTAAAATATCTTCTACCAGTACTATCATCACATCCCGATATAAAGTTTTTAATAGCGACAGGCAGTCATAGAGCTCCTTCCGAAGAAGAATGTAGGTTTATTTTTGGAGATACTTATGAAATTTTTAGAAGGAAGACTTATGTTCATAATGCTAAAAAAGATGATGAAATGACTTATTTTGGAAAGTCAAAATATGGAACAGAGATATATATCAATAAATTAGTACCAGAGTATAAAAACATACTTGTTATAGGAAGCGTTGAACCACATTATTTTGCAGGTTATACTGGGGGTAGGAAATCATTTTTACCTGGAGTTGCATCTTATAAAACAATTGAAATGAATCACAAGTTTGCATTAAGTGACGATGCTTGTTCTCTTGTTTTAAATAATAATCCAGTTAATGAAGATATGGTAGATGCGATTAATTTCCTGAAAGATCTAAATGTTTTTTCTATTCAGACCGTTTTAACTAATGATCATAAATTATTTGCTATAACAGCTGGTGATATACATAAATCATTTTATGCAGCGATTAAATATTCTAAACAAATCTTCAGTGTTCCATTAAAACAAAAAGGTAACATTGTAATCTCTGCCGTACCATACCCCATGGATATTAATCTTTATCAATCTCAAAATGCACTTCAAAATGGTAAATTAGCACTAGAAGATGATGGAATTATTATTCTTGTTTCTAAATGTAGAACTGGTATTGGAGAGGATGTTTTTTTAAAATTGCTTTGTAAGGCAGATTCTCCAAAAAAAATCTTTGATATAATTAATAAAGAGTATAAACTAGGTTATCATAAAGTAGCAAAAATGGCTCAGATTGGTATTAAAGCTGATATGTGGGCTGTTACTGATTTAGATGAAGATGTTGTGAGGAAGGCCATGTTTAAACCATATTCAGATATTCAAATAGCAGTTAATGATGCAATAAATATAACCAAATCTAAGGGAAAAGAACCTAAAGTTGTAGTCATGCCTTTTGGAAGTCTAACTGTACCCAATTATTTAAAATAATATTTATCTCTCAATTTCAAATGATATTTTCATTTCTGCTCTAAATAAGGTTGGTTTATCATCATCTACTTTTACATCAAATTTTGTAACCTCAGCTCGGCGTATTTTTCTAACAGTTTTTGATGCCTCAATTACCGCATTTTTAGCAGCTTCTGCAAAACTTTTTTCAGAAGTTCCAACAATATCAATTATTTTATAGATTCCCATTTAATTCATCACCTCTAAAGATAGAACAAATCTGAGGTACTTAATTTTTTTGTAGTTTTACAATAATTGTTTCAAATTTTGTAAAATTGGCTTACTGAGGTAATTATTAAAAATAGAAAGAGAGTATACTTCATTTAAAAAACATCTGAGTTAATGAACTTTAAAAAAATCAAAATCAATACCCCTAAATTTAAATAGAATGATAAGAATATCTATATTAATATCATTTAGGGAGGAATAAAATGCATAATAATAAAATAATAAAGAAATCAATAGTTATTGGAATATTTTTAATTTTATTAACAGCAAGTGTCTATTCAACTGTAGGAAATAATAATGAAAAGGGCAAATCATCAGCTGAAAATATAGCTTATATACAAGGTAGCTTCACAGTCGATTGTTGGCTTTATCAAATTGGATTAAATAATCCAGGGGATGCAACATGTATTTGTCCTGATTATCCTGGTTCGGGCAGTGGTGGTACCTTAACAAATGACGGTATGATTATTACAAGCGAATATGGTACTGGTGCAATATATGAGATAAACCCTTTAACTTGCGATTGGAAAATTATTGGAGGTGGAGGAGTTGGTCTCAATGGTTTAGCATTTGATCCAATCGATGAAGAGATATTTGCTTGTACAAATGATGATTTATACAAAATTTATAGACAAAATGGTTCTCAAGAGTACATTGGTAGATTTGGTAGTGGTGTAGCTAACATGATTAGTATTGCATGTGATGCAGTGGGTGATCTATATGGTTGGGATCTCGGCGACAATCTTTGGACTATAGATAAAAATAGTGGTTCGGCCTCATTAGTTGGTCCACTTGGGATAGATCTTAATTATGCACAGGATGGAGATTTTCATAAAGATAATGATATTTTGTACTTAGCAGCTTTTACATCAGATGAAGAAAGCTTATTATATGAATGTGATGAAGATAGTGGAAGTTGTACCTTAGTTGGTCAATTTCAAGATAATACCCAAGTTACTCTTTTTACAATACCTTGGAACTACCCCCCAACTGCTGATTTTAACTGGATACCAATGAATCCTGATCCTGGGGAAACAATACAGTTTGATGCATCAATTAGTACTGATCCTGATGACAATATAATTTTATATGAATGGGATTGGGATAATGATGGTGTATTTGATGAATCACAAATTCATCCAACAACAACACATGTCTATGAAGAAGAAGGATTATATAATATAACTTTACAAGTTCAAGACCAATATAATGTAAAAGATACAAAATCACATATAATTAAAGTTGGAAATCGCCCACCAGAAAAACCAATTATAGAATATTATAAAAGAATTGCAGATTATTATTGGTACAATCTAACTCCGATAGATCTTGATGGTGATAGTGTATTTGTTCGTTGGGACTGGGATGATGGTGATATAACAGAATGGAATGGTCCATTTGCATCTGGAGAGCAAATAAGTGAATATCATGAATACAAAAGAGGAAGATATACCCTCAAGGCTCAAGTAAAAGATGAATTCGGCGCTGAAAGTGAATGGGGAGAACTTGAAGTAAATATTCCTAGAAACCATATGCAACAAAATTTGTTATTATTACATATTTTGGAAAGATTTCCATTGATAAAACAAATCATTGGTTTATTGGGATGGTATAATTGGTTAGGAATCAATTAATATTTATAATTCTTGCAACCCTATAAACAGATCTATCTTCTTTATGTCTACTAAATCAGTTTTATTATTTTCTGAAATGAAGTGATTTTAAGATAACACATATTTTTATAATTATAGTAAGTCTTATTTATATAATAAGTATAAATTGTGACAATTGACATATATACCAACAAGTTAAGGTGATAAAAATAAAGGTAGAAATTATTGGAGGTAGCCTTAGCGGTTTAAGTGCAGGTATTTCTCTAAAGAAAAATGATAAATCAATAGAGGTAATAATTCATGAAAAACATAAAATGATTGGCTATAATCATGAAGGCAGAAGATGTGGTGAAGCACATAACATTGAAAGTAAGTGGATACCGGACATCCCAAAAGGAAAAAGCATTTTTAATAATATATCAAGAGCTGAAATAACAATAGGTGATAAAAAACATATTTTTCATAAAGATGCTGATAAAGTATTTAT
>CP070712.1:1067365-1079544 GCA_020350365.1 Thermoplasmatales archaeon
TAAAAAGGAAAAAAAAGGAGAATAAAATAGAATATGACTGAAGAATCTAGACCAAATTTTGTAAAAAATAAACCACCACATATGAAGGAGTTGTATGCTTGTCTTCAATGTGGCTACTGTAGATCTGTTTGTCCAGTTTATCGTGAAACAGGATGGGAAACTCTTACACCGCGTGGAAAAGTATTCCTTCTAAAACAACTTGCTGATAAGAATAGTTTTCTAGATAAAATATTAGGTAAAAAAATTACAGATTTTTTGATTGGTAGAAAAAAAATACCTGTAGAAGAAATCATGAAAGCTATCTACAACTGCTCTCTTTGTAGCAGGTGTGAAACAATCTGCCATGTTGATATCAACTTTCACGAATATTGGGAAGAGATAAGAACATGGTTGGTTGAAAACGGAATCACACCACCAGAAAATACTGTAAATATGTACAATGACATAGCAGATAAGGAGTTTAAGAATCCCTTCAAGGAAGCATTAGCTAAAAGAAACGAATGGTACAGAGACGAGTATGATCTTCCTAATAAAGCTGAAACAGTCTATTTCATAGGTTGTGTGGCCTCTTTTCATGAATATCAAGTTCTATTAAGTACATTGAAGGTTCTTAAAACTGCAGATTTAGATTTTACAACATTAGGTACAGATGAGATGTGCTGTGGAGCTATTAATGCAATGACAGGTCAATGGGGTAATTTCAAAGAAATAGCGGAATACAATGTAAAACAAATTGTAAAGAGAGGCGCAAAACGAGTAGTTACAGGTTGTCCTGGTTGTTATCGTGCATTTAAGAAATATCGTAACTTTACTAAATGTGATTTCGAACTTTTACATACAAGTGAACTAATAGCAGATCTCATCGATTCAAAAAAATTAGTATTTACAAAACCATTCAAAGAAAAAAACCTTCCAATCGTATATCATGATCCATGTGAGTTAGGACGTATTTCAGAGTTTGAGGGTAGAGGTATATTTGATGCTCCTAGACATATTTTAAAAAGTATACCAGGCATTGATGAAATTCTTGAATTTCCTAACAATCGAATGGAGAGTTCCTGTTGTGGAGGTGGAGGAGGCCTAAAAGCAGGTAACTATGATTTAACAATGAAAATAGCAATTAGAAAAGTCGATGAAGCAATTGAGTTAGGAGCAAAAACAATCGTTTCAACCTGCCCAAACTGTAAAGGTACCATAGGCACAGCAATTGAAATGAAAAAAGAAGAAATGAAAAAACAAGATAAGAAACTAAAAATGAAAGTTATGGATGTCATTGAAATCGTTGCTAAATCACTTTGATACAGTCAAAGGTTAGATTGATATGAACGATATTGTTGCTTCACTATCTCCAATTAAGACATTTCGGTATTTTTTTAGACAAATGGCGCCATTATTTTGGGGTGTCTCTATTATGCCATTTTACATAGGATGGTCGCTTGCTGCTAGAAAGATTTATCCTACAGGTCCATCAACTGAAATAATTTTTTTTATACTGGGATTGCTTGCAGTAGGTCCTTTTCTAGGAGGTGCAACGATTCTATACAACGATTATTACGATAGATCCACAGACAAGCATAGCAGAAGGAAAAAAAATCTTCCACTTATGATTGGATTACTAAGTCCAGAGTCTGTACATCGTCTAGCTATCGCCTTATTTGTAATCGCTTTTATTTTATCTTTGTTTGTCTCACTATTATTTGCTCTGTTCATATCTATATGCATATTGCTATCTTTGATATACTCAGCACCGCCATTAAGATTGAAGGAACGTTCTGGTTTGGACTTATTAACAAATGTTTTAGGAAGTGGCATAATTTGTTCTTTTGCAGGATGGATTATAGTTAAACCAATTGCTGAATTTCCTTTTTTTTGGATTTTGGTACCAATTCTTGGAGTAGGAGCAATATATATGCCAACTACGATTATCGACTACGACCCTGACGTAAAAGAAGGAGTCAAAACCATTGCAACATATCTTGGAAAGAAGAACGCTTTCTACTTAGGAATCACTTTTGTAATTCTAGTAAATTGTGTGATAATAGCAATGGCAATATCTAATTATATCATTTCTCCTAAATTTATATTGTTTACATGGCCTCTTGTTGTCATAGAGATAATTACTTACTGGTATTGTCTAAGAAACTTGGATTTCAAAGGAGGCTATTATGCTATACTTACGTTTTCAATTCTTGCAGGCATTGGAAATGGATTAATTTTGTTTTATCATGCTGGTATTTTGATTTTACCATGATTTTTATGAACTAATATATAAAGATTCAATAGACAAATTCGATCCATATATTTCTGATATAAATCAAGCAATTTACAGTTTTAAAGCATTATAAATCCAACAATTTTAGAAAGATATAATATAGATTTTGTTATTCAATGATTCTCATATCATAATAATTTGATTTTCAATTATTATTTTATCGGGGAATTAATTAGATGAAAGTATTTAATCTTGGAGAACTACAGTGGAAACAAACCCAGCTAATATATCATACACTTGCAAATATGAATATAGAGTGTCTATTGTTACATTCAACAAAGCAAAAATATGTATGTGTTGGACTTCATCAAGATCCAAGAACTGAAATAGATATTAATTATTGTAAAAAAAACAATATAGGAATATTTAGAAGAGAAACAGGGGGAGGAATAGTATTACTTGATAAAAATCAATTATTTTTTAATATAATTTTAAAAAAATCAAATCCAATTGTTCCTAGATTTCCACAAAATTTTTTTAAAAAATTTTTACAACCTGTAATAAAAACCTGTAACGAATTTGAAATTAAAACTGAATTTCATCCAATATGTGACCTAGTTGTAAATGGTAAAAAAATATCTGGCAACGGTGGAGGAGAACTTGGAGAATGTAATGTTTTGGTAGGAAATATATTACTGGATTTCAATTATAGACAAATGACAAAAGTTATTAATTCTCCTAAAAAACTAAAAGAAAGTTATTATAATTTAATGAAACAAAATATAACAACTGTTAAAGAAGAACTTGGGTATATACCATCAAAAGAAAAAATGTACAAAGTTTTAACTACAAAATATTTGGAATTATTAGGACCACTGGAGATTGGAGAGGTAAATGAAGAAATTAATAATCAAATTGATAAGTTAGATAAAAAATATTTTTCAGATGAATGGATGTATCAAAGAGGAGTAAAAAAAAATGGATATGAGATAAAAATAAGAGAGGGAGTGTTTCTATTTTATAAAATAATTAAAACATTAAATGGAAATGTTGAAATTATTTGTCAAACAGAAGAAAATATAATAAAAGAGACTATCTTTTCAGGTTCGATATTATCTTTAAAAGATAATGTGGGGAAAATTAGGAAAAAATTAATTGGAATGGAATATAAAAAAGTTGATTTGGATTTATTAATCTATGATTTGATAAAAAAATATGGAGGAGTTACAGTTGCTTGAAGTAAAAGGAATGAAATTTCCGTTGGATAGAAAATATTACACTAAAGATGGAGCTCATATTTGGTTGAAATCAGAAGATGATATCGTAAAAGTTGGAATGGATGCATTTGCTGTTGAAATGGCTGGACTTTTAACTTATCTTACAGTTACAGGTAAACAGACAGAAGGTGGAGAGGCAGTTGGAAGCTTTGAATCAGCAAAATTTGTTAGCCGTTTTTATTCGCCAATAAGTGGGCAGATTGTTGATATCAACGAGGAAGTTATAAAAAATCCACGAAAAATAAATGATGATCCATATAATTCATGGATTTTTGCAATAAAACCAAATCCTGTGGAATATAATAAAAAATATATTTTAGACAAAGAAGAAGATATAAAAAAATGGATTTCTGAAGAATTAAAAAGAGTGGAGGAAGATGAGTAAAAAAGAAAGTCCAGAATATGTACAGATTAGTACCGCGGCTGCAATGACTTTAAAGATTTTTCCAGGGAAATTTAACCGTGGTGAACAACTTAATGCCTTAAATCTGTTAATTGTCTATGAGGACGGATGTAAGGCAAGATGTGGATATTGTGGTCTATCAAAATCAAGAGATCCTAATGAAAAAACTTTTATCCGAGTTGATTGGCCAATTGTTGCATTAGATGATATTATCAATAGAACAAATACAATAGGTACTCATCTACAAAGAGTCTGTGTATCTATGATTACACATCCAAGATCATTTGAAGATATGTTAATTATTATGCGTGAGTTTAGAGATAAAACGAATCTTTTGATAAGTGGTTTAATTGCTCCAACTATGATTGGAACAAAAGATAAAATGCAGTCAATTAAGGATGCTGGAGCAGATAAGGTTGGAATTGCAGTAGATGCTGTAACACCAGAACTTTTTGAAAAGTTTAGAGGAAGAGAGGTTAAAGGCCCTCATAAATGGGATCACTACTGGGATGTAATAAAAGGATGCGTTGAAATCTTTGGAAAAGGAAACGTTGGTGTACATCTTATAGTAGGTCTTGGAGAAACAGAAAAGGAAATGGTTGAGGTTATACAAAAAGCAGAAAATATGGGTGTAAAAACACATCTATTTTCGTTTTTCCCTGAGGAAGGAAGTCAGATGCAAGATTGGAAGCAACCAAATTATGGTCAATATAGGCGGATTCAGCTTGCAAGATATTTAATTAATGAAAATATTCAAACAATTGATGATATGAGGTTTAATGAATTAGGTCAATTACTTGATTTTGGAGAAAAAATAGATAATCTTACACAATATCCGGAGGCCTTTATGACCTCTGGCTGTGCCGGACATGATGGACGGGTTGCATGTAATAGACCTTATGGTAATGAACGACCATCTAAACCTATCAGAAACTATGCGTTTATTCCACAAGCTTCTGATATAGAATTAATATCACAACAAATCATTGATTACAAATAAAAATTTTGGTACAATGGAAAAATGGACTCTATTAGATACAGATGTAAGAACTGCAGTTGAAAACTGTGCTTTAGATGAGGTTATACTTACCTGTAGAAACAAAGGATTAATTCCTAACACAGTTAGATTTTTACAATTTTCACCAAATGCAGTACTAGTTGGTTTTCATCAAAGCGTTGAACAAGAAGTTAGAATTAAATACTGTCAGGAACAAAAGATTGATATTAACAGACGAATCACTGGTGGAGGAACAATATATTTTGATAAACCACAAATTGGCTGGGAGTTAATTGCTTTAAGAAAACATAAATCAATTCCAAAAGATATTGATGAGCTTTATGAAAAAATATGTAGAGGAGCTGTCAAAGGTTTGAACCAACTGGGAGTTAATGCTGCTTTTCGACCAAAAAATGATATAGAGGTTAATGGTAAAAAAATATCTGGAACAGGAGGAACTTTCGAGGGTAAAGCCTTCTTATTCCAAGGGACATTACTTACAGATTTTGACGTTGAAACAATGTTTAGAGCATTAAGAATACCTATTGAAAAACTCAAGGATAAAGAGCTGGAATCTGTGCGTGAAAGAGTAACCTGTTTGAAATGGGAACTTGGATACTTACCATCATTAGAAAAAATAAAAAAGGCGCTAAAAAAGGGCTTTGAAGAGGTATTTAATATTGAATTGGAGCAAAGAGAAATAAGCACTTACGAAAAAAAACTTTTAAATAAAAAAATAAAAAACTTCCAATCAGAAGAATGGATATATGGTGTCCGAAGACCAATTGAACATCGACAGGTTCTAACATCAATTTATAAAGCTCAAGGTGGTCTGATACGAACATCCCTTGTTGCTGATATCCCTAATAAACGTATCCAAGCAGCATTAATAACAGGTGATTTTTTTTCTCATCCAAAACGAGCAATTCTTGATCTCGAAGGTATGATGAAAGATGCGATTTTAGATAAAAATGATCTTGAAAAATTAATATTTAAATTCTTCTCAGAGCGAGATGTTCAGATTCCTGGGATTACTCCAGAGGATTTTATAAACGCTATTCATAAAGCTTTAGATAAAATAAATTACATAAAACTAGGAATACCTATTGAAAGTGTAAATAGAGTATTTACAGTACTCAAACCAATCAATGAAATAACCGATCCACCTGTTTTATTACTTCCCTATTGTTCAAAACTTGTAGAGTGTGAGCTCAGACACAAAAACGAATGTACGAAATGTAGCTTGTGTACTATAGGTGATGCTTATGAATCAGCAGAAAAAAACGAGATGAAGCCTATTACTATTCTGAGTTTTGAAAACCTGATGGAAACACTTCATAATCTTAAGAAAAATGGAGTTAGGACATTTGTTGGAAGTTGCTGTGAAGCGTTCTATGTAAAACATTTAGAAGACTTTGAAGAAGCAGGATTGCCTGGAGTGCTAGTGGATATCGATAGCACGACCTGTTATGATCTTGAAAAAGTAAAAGAAGCAGAACTTGGTTCTTTTGAAGGTCAAACTTATTTAAACATGGATTTGATAAATAAGGTAATAAAGATTTTAAAATCAAGAAATTGAATTACCACCCGCAATATGTTTGAGTCGTTTTACATATCGCTCTGCATTTTTGCTATTCGAAAGATATTTTTCAACGAATTCTACATCACGCAATCCTAGTAAACCATTGTTTTCAAGTTCTTTTGAATAATGCTTTTCTAAAGAGGCTATATCCGATTCATTATTTACGATAGCATGATCTATTACCTTACCAGCAATGCGACCTGATTTAATTGCGTAGAAAATTCCCTCCCCAGTTCCTGGATAAACAAATCCACCAGCGTCACCAACAAGGAGAATTCTATTTGATGCTAATGTTTCTAATGGGCCAGCCATGGGAATATTAGCCCCTTCCTTGTTTATCACTTCACCTCCATTCCATTTTTGTTTGACTCCATCCTGGTTCATGAATCTCGTTAGCACATTCCAAATATTTTCTTTAAGATAATCAGTAACTATTCCAACTCCAATTTTTAGGCCATCTTGCATAGGGCTAATCCAACCGTAGCCATAACTAAGAGTATAATATACCTCAAACCAGTTTCCAATACGTTTATCTATATCATCACTTG
This sequence comes from Thermoplasmatales archaeon, assembly GCA_020350365.1. Lineage (GTDB taxonomy): Archaea > Thermoplasmatota > E2 > DHVEG-1 > DHVEG-1 > SG8-52-3. Next base: position 1,074,385 of record CP070712.1, read on the forward strand.
AAAGTTTAATCTCATACTGAGCAGCTGCAGCAATTCTTTTTTGAGTTATATTGCAGCATTTACTAATTACAGAATTTGCACCATCAGCTCCAATTGCAAAACGTGCTTTACAACTCCAATTATCACCTTCAATCTCCAGATGTTTGCCCATATCCTTAATCCCTTTTACAGTTTTATGGGTTGGCTGATTCTTCAATTGTTCTACAAGAAATGTATCAAATTTTCTGCGTCTAACAATAAATCCCTTTTCTGGAAAAGATGATTCTACAACTATTCCGGAGGGAGAAAAAACTCTGTAACCTTGAAGCAATCGTTCACATATCACTTCTGGAATTTCTATCAATGATCGAATTTTTGGAGAAAGTACACCTGCACATGGTTTACTTCTAGGAAAAATCTTCTTATCAATAATATGTATTTTGTGACCCTTCTCTTCAAGGATTTTTGCAGCACTTGATCCTGCTGGTCCTGCACCAATGATTACTACATCATAATCTTCCATTGTTTCACTTTTGAACTATTTTTTTATAAGATTGTATATAATATTAACTAAGACTTAATGCCTTTATCTATTTTTAATTATAACCACAATTTTAGATTATCAATTCCTTTTATATAGTAGAAATTGATACCATTTCTCGGGGTTAAAGGCATTATTATGTCGGAGATATTCACTATTGAACCTAGAGTGGAGGTATATCTAAAAAACGTTATATATAATCCCGACGATGCTTTTTTTATAAACTTTCTGAAACCTTACTATGTTTTTACTAGAGATGGTCAATATCTTTTTGGGTCAACACAGGTTGGTAGACGACCAGATAGAGCATTTTACATTGTTCCAGATAATTATAAACTAGGAAAAAAACAACAGAAATTTGATACAAGAATTGGAAAAAGAATTTTTGAAGTTGCTATGAATTATTTAAACGAGGAACAACCTCCTTTGATTATCCAAGAGGGAATCCAAGGAGAGCATGGCTATGAGGTCGAACTCCGTCTTACTCTTAGCATAAAAAATCCCCATAGTGCATATATTGCTTGGATGGGTAAGATGATGGTTTTTCCTCCAAAGAACAATATGAACATTCATTGTTGGAATTATGTTATTCAAGAAAAACTGCCAGATAAATACATTAAGGAGATTCAAAAAGTATGGCCAGAATATGATCCTTCTGTTCCTTTAACTCTTTATGATTTTACTGAGATGGATAAAAATATCAGACGGGTTCTTAGTCTTGGTATTGACTACTTTGGTGGAGCATTTAAAAAGCCTAATCTAACAATGGTTTGGAATAAAGCAGAAGCAGATGGCCTTATTTCATATCATGCTGGATGCACCTCAGATCGTGTTTTAAAGGGTCTCAGTGGTACAGGAAAAACCACTCTAACTGTTGGCCCAGAATTGGAACAAGATGATGCATGTCTTGGAAAACCAATTTATAATGATAATAATAAGATTATTGAAACTAAACTGATAGGTTTGGAGGCTGCTAGTTTTGCTAAATCTCAAGGTTTAAATCGTGATAGTCCTGAGTACCCTGGATTAATGAAATCTAGAGAAATTACTAAGGATGGAAAAAGACCTATTGTTTTGGCGATGAACATAGACTGTGAAGGAGTGGAGTATGTAACTAAAAAAATCAATGGTTACGAGGTTAAAATACCACAGCAAATACCTGGAGAAGAAGTTGGATCTTTACAATGCACAAAATATGAAAAAAGTCATACAACTAATGGTAGGTTTATTTTTTTATTTAGCGAGTTAAATCCTGGTTGGGGTAAAGGTTGTGAGAAATCCTTAAAAAGTGAGGCTTTGAGTTATAAGAAATATGATATTTTAGAACCAATTTTCAGAGTAGTCGACGCAAAGATGGCTGTTGCTTTAGATAGTGCTTGTGAAAGTATTATTACTTCTGCAATTTCAGCTCAGAAACCTGGTACTCGAGTTCGTTCTTATGCTGCTACTGATTTTATGGCTCGTGAACAGTCTCACCAGGCATTATTAAAATTAAAGATGTATCAAGATATGGATTTAGATATGAATGGTAAATTAGTATTTTTCATTAATAATGCAGGTTTTATTGGTGAATATGATTTTGAAGGGAATCAGATTAAAAAATTAGATGAAAAAGGAGAACCAATTCCAAAAATTGACAGTGAGACTGGTGATATTCTTAAAAACGAATTAGGAAAAATAATCTATGAGGGTCAGGGTGCAGGAATAAAGGTTGCAGATTCAAAGAGATTAATTGACTTAGTAGAACATAGAAAAATTGAGAAATGGATAAGACACCCAATTTTTGGTTATCTTATACCTGATCCCAAGGAGCTTGAGCAAAAACATGGTATGAAGAATTTTGGAAAGCGCTTTAATCCTCTTAATTATTATACTCCAGATGAATATCTAAAATTTATTAAAAGAAATATAAGAGAGCGAACTGAGTTTCTTGAAAATTTATTCATGGGCCAGGAAGGAGAAGAAAAACTAAAAGATATTATTAATATATGGAAAAATTGTAGAATTCCAAGTGAGCAAGAAATTAAAAGGTTTTACGATACGAATTATTAAATTTTTTTTCAAACTTATTTTAGATATTTAGCAAATTTTTTTAAACAAAATATTATTTAAATACTAAATTGAGGAGGTAATTTATGGTAACAATAAAAGAGGTAAAAAGTACAATAGCTGTAGCTATTGCAGGAGCTTTTGGATTTATAATCGCTCTGATTTGGAAGGATATAATAATCGGTGCAATGAAACTTGCAAATCTGTGGCAAGATGGTGGCTTTGCAGATACAAATGCTTTGATAATTGGTATTGTTGTTGCTATTGTTATAACAATTGTAGCAGTATTTGGAATCCTTTTCATAACAAAATGGGGCGGAGTAGAAAAAAAATAAAAAAAAGAGTTATATGAATTGGACAGCCCTGAGCGGATTCGAACCGCTGTCGCTGGCTCCAAAGGCCAAAATGTTAACCGCTACACCACAGGGCTATTTTTTTTATTTTGCCGAATACAAATAATACTTATATACTTTTAACATTAATAATAAAATTTCTTTAATTCTTGTTTTCTTGCTTTTTTTGAATTTTTGCCCATATATCTCTAAGAGTTGCTGTTCTGTTTATTATCAGTTTCTCACTATTTGAATCCGGATCGATGCAGAAATAACCAAGGCGTTCAAATTGGAATCTATCTAATGGTTTCATTTTTTTCAATTCTGGTTCAATTTTACACGAATTGAGAATTTCAAGGGAGTCAGAATTTAAAAATTCTTTAAAATCTGTCCCTTTTTGACCTGCTGGATCTTTAACTGTAAATAATCTTTCATAAAGTCGAACTTCTGCATCAATTGCGTTTTCTGCTGATACCCAATGTATTGTTGATTTAACCTTCCTTCCATCTGGAGCATATCCTCCTTTTGTTTCAGGATCATATGTACATCTTAATTCTATGATTTTATCATCTTTTTTTATTACTTCTTTGCAAGTAATAAAATATGCATACCTAAATCGTACCTCACGACCAGGTGCTAATCTGTAAAACTTTTTAGGCGGATCTTCCATAAAATCATCTTGCTCGATGTAAAGAACTTTTGAAAATGGGATTTTCCGGGTTCCTGCTTCTGGGTCTTCCGGATTATTTATTGCTTCAATTTCTTCAATTTTGTTATCAGGATAATTCTCAATCACTACCTTCAATGGTCTTAATACACCCATAAATCGAAGTGATGTTTTATTTAAATCCTCTCTAACACAATATTCAAGAAAATCAAAATCAACCATGCTGTTTACTTTTGCTACTCCAATTCTTTTACAGAAATTTCTAATCGATGAAGGTGAGTATCCACGTCTGCGCATACCAGAAATTGTTGGAAGTCTTGGGTCATCCCATCCATTTACATATTTTCCTTCAACTAGTTCCAATAGCATTCTCTTACTCATTACTGTAAATGTTAGATTTAAACGAGCAAACTCGATTTGTTGTGGATGATATACATCAAGAGCATCTAGGAACCAATCATAAAGAGGCCGGTGGTTCTCAAATTCAAGTGTACAAATTGAATGAGTTATTCCCTCTATCGAATCTTCAAGACCATGTGCCCAATCATACATTGGATATATGCACCATTTATCCTTAGTTCTATGATGAGAAGCATGTAATATCCTGTACATTATTGGATCACGCATGTTTAGATTTGGATGGCTCATATCAATTTTTGCTCGAAGTACTTTTTCTCCATCTCCAAATTCACCTGTTTTCATTTGCTCAAAAAGATTAAGATTTTCTTCTATACTCCTATCACGATTCGGACTATTTTCCCCAGGTGTTGTTGTTGTTCCTCTAAACCAAGATATTTCATCTGCAGATAAATCATCAACATATGCTTTTCCAGCTTTTATTAGTTGTACTGCATATTCATACATTTGATCAAAATAGTCTGAGCCAAAAAGAAGTCGATCATCCCAATCAAAACCAAGCCATCGTACATCTTCTATTATTGATTTAACATATTCCTCTTCTTCTTTTGTAGGATTTGTATCATCAAATCTAAGATTACACAAACCACCATAATCCTCAGCAATTCCAAAATTTAAACAAATAGATTTTGCATGACCAATATGAAGATATCCATTAGGTTCGGGGGGAAATCTTGTGTGCACTCGACCATTATACTTATTTGTTTTTAAATCTTCATCAATTATTTCTCTTATAAAATCTTTAGAAGCATTATTTGATGATTGCATATTTATTTCACTATCCCACCTATTTATACAGCCCCGACCAGATTCGAACTGGTGACTAGAGATCCAGAGTCTCTTATGTTAACCGCTACACTACGGGGCTAGCAAATTAAATCTGATGATAAGAATTTTCCTATTTAACTTTTGATGTTATTAAGAATTTGTTTTTAGTAAATATTTACAAGATATATTATAAATAAATTGCATTTATTCTTGAATTCGGTTAATTATTATCAATATTTGATATGTTATTTAATATCTTTAAATATCTCAATAAAAATTTTATTGAAAATATCTTATGTAAAAAAAATATTTTGTTTAGACATGTGCTATTTTAAAAAAATTTACAAAATAATTAAGGGATAACATCGTTAATTTTGGATTTATTTTTCTAAATATGCGATTAGGTT
>CP070712.1:1079644-1091105 GCA_020350365.1 Thermoplasmatales archaeon
ACCAACCATTGATAACAACCATTATTCGGAATGCCTGCAACAATAGTATCCCACGGTCCAGATTCACCATTTAGTGATATCTGAATTTCAACAGTTGAATCACCTTGCGATGGTGGAACCCCTGAAAGCCAACGAATTTTACGAATAGAACCACTTATTAGTGTTTCTCCACCATTAGGGCTCTGCAATAATGCTGAAAGCTCAGAAGGTTCTTGATATGGTGAAAAAGCCTTGAGTATATTTTGATAAGATATCCAATCCCCTTCCTCAGCTTGAATAACAATATCTTCACGACCATCATGGTCAAAATCTCCATCAACAACAAAGGCTGAGTAATCTCCAGTAGAAGGCATTGAAAAAGTTGCATCAGAATCCCAATTCCCATTACCATCTCCAAGATATAAAGTACCAATAGTACTAGTGTATGCTACAATATCAAGAAATCCATCTCCATCAATGTCTCCAAATTGAGGATAATAGGTGCCTGATGAGGGCAATCCACTTGATGCTGATTCCCACTTGTTGTTTTGTTTATCATAAGTATAACATTTAACGCCAGTAGAGTAAAAACCAACAACCAGGTCATCATAACCATCATTATTCATATCTCCAACATCAAGACCTCTCCAACTTGAGGTTGGAAGACCATTTTGTGTAAGAGTAAAGCCTAAAGAACCATCTCCCAAATATACATAGGTGCCTTCACGATTTCCTACAAAATCAGGATAACCATCAGAATTAAAGTCACCTATCTCTATATTATTATAGGTATTCCCTCCAGATACTGCCCATTCATGGCTCCAAGTACCATCCCCATGATTTTCATACATATGATACCCATTACAACAACCAAATGATTGAGAAATAATATCAAGAAGACCATTACAATCAAAATCAGCAAGATCTGTTGCAAACATACCCCAGTCTTCACCACCTGTTCCAAGCCCTTCAGCCCATGGTATCCAGTTTGTAGCTGTGCCATCTCCTAATGCAGCACCAATTAATGTATCACCAAAACCAGGTACTCCCCAATCATGATGAACTCCCCAAACAATATCAAGATAACCATCCAAATTTAAATCTCCTGCTTCGATACCACCATAACCAAAATTGCCTACTTGATTCACAGACCAGGTATCAATTCCATCCCCAAGCCAAACCATGATTCCATGCTGCTGGCTATTAACATAAGGAGATCCATGATCACCAACACAAATAATATCTAAGTGACCATCATTATTAATATCAGCAAGTTCAAGTTCAGTTTTTCCTCCTTCTTTTTCAGGATTATTTAGTCCTGTTGATTTTTCAATAAAAGTAACCATTATTTTGTTCTTATTAGGATTATTTATTTCAGTGTTTTTACTAATAGCTAATGATGATATTGTTGAAAAAATCAAAATAAAAATTAGAGCAATTACAACACTTTTTTTAATACAATTATTTTTCATGTTTATTTACCTATTTAATATTGTCTAATATGGAATTATTGTAAATGAAGTTCAAAACCACGTCTAATCAGAGGTGTATAAATCAAGGCTCTAATAATATCCAAAGGCCCCCAAATCTCTAAATCACCAATAACAATAGTATAATCTCCACCCTGTTTATAAGGATCCCAACAATAAACATAGTAAATTCCTGTTTCATTTAATTCTTCCTTAAATATTGGGCCTTCATAGTATGATTTATTCCCAAAAGGTTCATAGAAGGTTTCTCTAGGAGTACCTGGTTCAACATTTTCCATTACAATTGCACCATAGCCCTCGATAATATCAAATGGAAGAGTTTGACCAGGATCTGGTAAACCAGGGCCAACAAGTGCATACCATGGTACAAAATCTTCATAAATATCATCAATAACCGGAACTATCAATTCAAGATACAACCTTACTGGTCGTTTTATATTTAATTTATAGACATCTATATCTTCACAAGGGTTCACACTATCATTTTCAAGCCAGGAATATATTGCCTTTGATTGTGTTATCATTTTTCTCACAATAAAAGGTTTTTCCTCAGAAAAATCAAAATGTTCAAAATATGGAACATGCGCAGTTGCGTAAATACTTGTTGATAATACAAAAAAGAGTATTCCAACAATAAACATTTTTTTCATGAATTAATCTCCTAAATTTTAAATTTTTTTCAAATTTTCTGAATAATTATATTAAATCATATACATAATTTTTGTTATTAATAATTTTAAGATTCTAATAGGAAATTAAATATGGGAAATCTGATTTTTATTTGTTCAATTATTCTTGTTAATAATGATATCATACTAACTCGAGCTCTTGGGATAGATACACCTAAAGAATCAGACCATTCACTTTCATATTCAAAAACATCTTTTGATTTTACTTTTACTTGATAATTCCCTGCTGATGTCCATGTATGAGTTGCTTCTACAGTTTCCCCAGAAAAATAAGGACCTTCCCAATCTGAAGTTGTTCCATCATCCCAGTCCCATTGGTAATATACTTTATCCCCATCGTCATCAAAAGTTTTTGTTGAATAAGTATATTCAATTCCTACTTTTCCATTTTTGGGGCCATCAGGTTTAGTTGGTATGTTTGGTGCATCATTAACAACCGATACATGAATTATATCAGAATACCACCAAGTTTGACCAAATATTTCCTCTGTACCATCTGTTCCCTCAAGTACTTCATAATATGAATCATTTGTTCGTTCCTTTATAAGACGTAAATAAGGATCATCTCCATAAATATCGGGACGAAGAACATCTGCATAAACTTGATCGACTTGAGCTTTGGCTACAAAATAATAATCTCCAGGTGTACTTATATACAAATTACCATCATATATTACACCATTTGTTGATCCGGTTTCTGCACCATCCCAACCAGTTCCACCAATGTACTTACCAGCATATTCATCATTATCAGGTGTGGTATGTTCATAATTATTTATTGGATCTGGATCAGTTCCCCATTGAATATAAGTATGATCAACAACCATACTTCCATTAACCTGCCACTTTAAAGGAATCGTTCCTGGTGGAATTTCACCATTATTTTCAATTGAACTTGGATGCCAACTTACATAAGGTTGTGCAAGATCTGTATGATGTAAAACAAACCATCTGACTTCTGCCCCATATCTATCAATTGTGTCATTTCCAAAATCACTTTCAGGAACATTTTTTATTTGTGACATTTCAGGAGAGAGCCATAAAAGTCCAGCTCCAGGATAGTGGTCATTTTGAACATATGGGTCCTCAACTGGATTTTTATCAATATCTGCACCATATCCCCATGGACAAATTCCTCCTTGAACAGGATATCCTACCGTACCAGGAATAGTTCCAATATTATTTTCATCAAGCTCTCCTCCATAATTACCCATAAAGCTTCCTACTCTAAGACTAGATGTATCAAAGTAATAGAAGTCTGGTGGTGCATAAGTATATGAATATCCTGAAATCGGGCTCTGTCCAATAACATTGCTATGATGTGATCCCCATGGATAAAGTATCATTCTAACTCCAGCATGAAAATCAGCTCCAACTCTGCATAAATGATTATTAATAAATTCTACTAATGTTTTACCAGGAACACTAGCCCAAATTCCACCGGTCGGAGAACCTGGTCCATCCATATCTGCCTCTCTATTTAAATCCCAGCCATTTCCGTCATAACGTTGAGGTCCATGATCATAACCGTAAGGGTTGTGCAGTACTTCTATGTAGATTTCTCTATTGTCAATTATCCACTGCAAATACTCTTTTGAAAATTCATCATTTTTTTCATCTGTAAAGGCCATTCGCATTAACCAATCTGTAAACCAATAAAGACCAACACATCCAACAACTTCATCACCATGAGGATTTCCTAAAAAAAGAACTTCAGGTTTATGCAATCCAAGAGCTTCATTTGTAATTCTCACATAATACATATCATATCCGCCAGTTGCTATACCTGTATCATAAAGTTCATTTGCCTTAAAAACTTCTAAATAATCTGGATAATCTGCTTCTAATGCAAGATACCAACCTACAAGCTCCTCGTAAGAAGCTGGTTTACTATACCAATCTGGAGCCATTAATGGTTCTACATCATTATTTTTTATGATATGTTCCTCTGAAACACTTAACATTTCATTTGAATAGGCAACAGCAAAAGTTATGTTTCCAAGCATCGATAAAACAATTCCTACAACAAATAATTTAAATAATTTTTTTATCATATTTATTATCCCCATTAATTAACAGATGTTAATGTAATCATTTATTGAATATAAAAAACTTCGTTTTAATATAAAATCTAAAATGATATATATAAGAAGGAATAAATTAATATATAGTTACACAATTGTAAAATTGAGAGATAATATATGAAAAATTTATTTATCCAAAAAAATATTGTTATATTAATTATCTTAATATTTATATTTTCAAGCATTGCTGGAGCCAGTCAAGTTTATAGTGAAAAAAATAATAATTATTTTTATTCACAAAAATATGAGTTTGATGAAACTTTTTTAGATATCTCAGGAAATTCACCACCAGAAACACCAGATATCACTGGCCCTAAAACGGGTAAACCTGGAGTAGAATATAATTATACAATTACTTCCACAGACCCTGATGAAAATGATATAGTTTATTGTTTTTCTTGGGGTGATGATACCGGCGAAGTATGTATTGGACCATATCAATCTGGCGAAGAAGTAACAATATCACATATATGGTTAGAAAATGGAACTTATACAATTTCTGTAAAGGCAGCAGATATATTAGGCGCTGAAAGTGAATATGCAACCTTAACAGTAAAAATATCAATGAGTAGATCCTTTGCATATTATAGAAATATTATTTATGAAATATTTCAAGTTTTGAAAAAAATAAAAAGCGATATTTTGATTTTCAAATAATGAACTTCAAAAATCTTTTAATTTTTAAAAAATTACTTATATATCTTAAGATTTGATAAATTAACTATTGTTAACATTTATATATGAATTATTTAATATCTAATAAAAGAAGGGATTCAATTATGAAGAAAATATTTAGTATACTAATACTTCAGATATTTATTATAAGTACAATTGGAGCTATTGCCACACCTGAAAACATTAATTTTGATACAGTTCATATCAATGAATCTATAACAATTTCAAAACCAAAAATTATAGATGAAAGCGACTTTTCAACAATACTTTTAGATGAAGGAAACTCTTATTTATTGGACTCTGGTAGCCCAATGATTCCAACAGTAAATAAGGTTTATGAACTCCCCTTTGGCTCAAAAATCAATAATATTGACGTAAGTTATAATGGAAATCATGAAATTTTATTAACAAAATTTATTAAACCTGCAAAACAGCCAACACCTGTAGGTATGGATTTAAAAATTCAACCAGATATGGAAATTTATAGCAATTCTGATATATTCCCAAAAGATAAATTCACCTATAGAACAGGTAGTGGTATGTCAGATGATGAACATGTTTTATTTTTAACTATTCAATGCTATCCAGTATGGTATAACCCTGGCGAAAACATTTTACATTATTCTGATAGCATTGATATCGATATATCTTATTCTAAGGGAGGGTATGAAAACACCGCAAGTGCAGATTATGATCTTGTTGTGATTTCACCAAAGATTTTTTCTTCAAACCTTCAAAAATTTATTGATCATAAAAATAGTCTTGGAATAAATTCCTTTTTTAAGGATGTAGATGAGATATATGATGAATTTTCTGGTAGAGACAAACCTGAACAGATTAAGAATTATATAAAATATGCAATTGAGAATCTTAATTTATCCTATGTTCTCCTAGTTGGTGGTATCAACTATGTTCCAATTAGAATGACTGCTATTGGCTGGGATCATTCAACAATGCATTTACCAACTGATCTTTACTATGCAGATATCTACGACGGGAATGGTGATTTTTGTACCTGGGATTCAAATAATAATAATATTTTTGGGGAATATAACTGGGATGACGGTAATATTGACGATGTCGATCTGTATGCTGATGTATATTTGGGACGAATACCTTGCGATAAAAACATTGATTTAAAAATCATTATTAATAAGATAATAACTTATGAAAATAACGCGTATAACTCAGATTGGTTTAACAGGATATTGTTACTAGGTGGTGACACATTTCCACACCATGGAGTTATTGAAGGGGAGCTTGTCACTAGTCGCATAGCTGAGGAAATGGATGGTTTTAATTCCATATTTTTATGGACATCTGAAGAGACCTTTAAACCATTAAGAATAAACCGTGAAGCAACTAAGGGTGCTGGTTTTGTAAGTTATTCTGGCCATGGTTATCTTTATGGATTTGGCACATCCCCTCCAAATGTAGAGAAAAGAATTGAATATTTTACTTGGTATTTACCAGGAATGCTTAATGGAAACAAATTACCAATAGTATTTTTTGATGCATGTCTTACTGCAACCTTGGATTATAAGTTATTTGATTTATTTAAAATACCTGGTTTTGCTTATAGTATCGTTAAAAAACCTTTTGGAGGTGCAGTTGCATCAATTGGTGCAACTAGGGTTGCTTTTACAGATGTAGATTGGCATGGTGTCAATGGTGGTGCAAGTTATTTGAACTTACATTTTTTTATGAATTATGAAGAGGGAATTTCGGTTTCTGAGATGCTTACAAAATCACAGAATGATTATATCAATTATGTGTATGAAGATTGCATTACCCTAGAAGAGTTCATATTAATTGGAGACCCATCTCTAAAGACTGGTGGATATCCTTAATAAAATCAAGGAGTAAATTAATGAATAATGCGTTAAAACTAACTTTGATATTGATCATTATTCTTTTATTTATTTCACCTACAGGTTTAATAGCCAATACAGGTATCACAACTTCTCAAAGACAAGATGGAAGATTTTTAAAAAAATTGGAATGGTATTCTCCAAATGGAGAATTGCCTGGTACATATGAAGAATATATATTGCTGAATCCTCTTGAGTCTGCACTTATTTTTCAATCTCAAGAATTTGAACCTAATGTAATTTCTTCAACTAAATCAATTTCAATTTTAGTTGATCAGCTTTTGTTTTTAAACATAAAATCATCCATTGATGAGTATATATCAGACCTTCAAGCAGAAGGATTTTTTGTACATCTTCAGAAAATTATTGGTGGAACTCCACAAGAAATTAAAGATTGGGTAACAGAGCGTTATAATGCTGGTAGCGAGGGTTTTGTTTTTATCGGAGATATTACAGCTGCTTGGGCTGAGGTTTCGGGTTCTGTGTTTCCATGTGATTTATTTTATATGGATTTAGATGGAAATTGGGAAGATGAAGACAGTGATGGAGATTATGAAATTCATACCTCAGGAGAAGGCGATATGGGACCTGAAGTCTATGTAGGTCGTATTTATGCAGATTCTCTTACTTATGATTCAGAAGCAAATATGATAAATGAATATCTATCAAAAGTACATGCATATCGAATTGGTGAACTTTCACAAACTTGGAAGAGTCTTGAGTATATAGATGAAGATTGGTATGACATGGATGTTTTTTTGCGTTATATCTATGGAGAAGATGTAACTCGTTTTGACTCTGGTTTTAATACTACAGCTGAAGGTTATTTAAATCAACTAAATTTTGGCCAACATTTTGTTCAAGTTTGTGCCCATAGCTATTCTGCTGGCCATCATTTTGGCACTCGTCCTACAAAATCCGCAAGTTATGCACATTCTTATATCTACAGTCCTACAACTAGGCAAGCAAAACTTCTAATGGGTAGCGATGACGGCATTAAGGTTTGGTTAAATTCAGAAAATGTCTATACAAATGACAGATATGGTGAATGGTCTCCTGATAATTTTGAAGCTGATATAAGTTTAAATGAAGGATGGAATCAATTATTATGTAAAATCAGTCAAGAGGGGGGTAATTACCAGTTTTCAGTACAATTGACTGATTCATACTATAATACATTTGATGACCTTAAATATCAGATAAATAACCCTGATTTTTATGATGGTGAGGCTGAATTTATCCGAAGTTGGTTATTAAACGGTTTTCATCAAGATACCTCTGATAATTTCTGGTATTATCTTACAACTAATTATCTTGGTGTAGACGAAAAAGACATTAATCCTGAGGAAGGCGAGGTGATGGGTGGAAATACATGGACAGTCTTTGATTCGGGTAATCCATATATTGACATGGGAAAGCATTGTAATTACGCAGATTACGGAGTTTGTTATGCTTTTGTTAAGGTTAATGCTATTAATGATATATCATGTCAGCTATGGATGGGCTATGATGATGGTGCTCGAGTATGGTTGAATGGTAACGAAATTTTATTTGATAATAGATATGGAGGATTTGTAGCTGATATGACAAAGGTCAATGTAACTCTTCAGCCTGGTGAAAATAGATTATTAGTAAAAGTTTCAGAATGGATGGGAAATCATGGTTTTAGTGCACGCTTATGTAACCCAGATGGAACAACAGTTGAAGGATTATCATTTGATCCTCCACCAACTCCTATATCCTATATTGGATTATGGTTGATAAACGGCCCTTATTATAACGCTGATCAATCTACAAGACTAAACACAGATTATCTTGGTGAGGAAGCAAATACAACTCCAAGTGAAGGTGATTCAGCACCTATTGGTGAATGGGAGCGGGGTATAGGAAATGGTTACCCCTTCAATCTTGGTCAATACTTTGATCATGGTGACTGGGTCCTCTCAGGAGATATTCAAACACATGATCCTCCAGTACTCTTCTATAATCTTTTTGCTTGTGGACCAGGACGTTTTACTGATGAAAATTATCTAGCGGGAGCATATATATTTAATACTTCTTATGGGCTAATTACAGTTGCATCCTCAAAGAGTGGAAGTATGTTGAACTTTGATGATTTTAACTATCCATTGAGTCAACAAAAAACGATTGGAGAATCATTCCGTGATTGGTTTGAAGCTCAAGCACCCTATTTATTATGGGAAAAAGAATGGTATTATGGCATGGTTGTATGTGGAGACCCTACACTATTTATAATAAACAATAATCATCCGATTGAGCCTGACATAAATGGTCCAAATAATGGAATAATAAGAACAGAATATGAATATAAATTTAGTGCAGAGGATCCTGATGGTGAAAAGATTTATTATTTTATAGACTGGGGAGATGATTCAAACAGTGGATGGCTTGGACCTTATTCATCTGGGTTAGACATTATATTAAGCCATAAATGGAATATTGGGGGAAACTATATAATACAAGCACGAGTAAAAGATACAAACAACTTACTGAGTCCTTGGAATACATTAGAAGTTAATATACCAAAAAATCAGCAGAGTAGAATTTTTAACTGGTTAGAGTCATATCCATTATTACTCTATTTTATACAAAAGCTATTACGTTTTAGTTAGAATTTTTTTAATGAAAGTCATTTGTAATTTAAATAAAAAATTTATAAACCAATTTTTGTTTAAGATTTCTTGGTGATGGGAATGAAAAATAAAATTTTAATTATTTTATTTATATTTACCCTTTTATCCTTAATATTCAGTGGATGCACTGAAACAAAATCAACACCAGAAAAAAATTATATTCACAATGAAGAAATCATTTTTGATTATCCACCAGTAGATTTAGATAAAGTTGCTTTTATAGAACCTATGGGAAGCATGATTGGAAATCATGTGACACCAATTGATCATCAATATTATCCTTCAATTGATTTTTTTGAAAACCAAGAATTAAAAATTGATGTTTACTCACCCGCGGATGGTACAATAACTGAAATTCAGCATATGGGCTCTTTTGATGGTACAATGGATGATTATAGATTAATAATTCAACATACGGAAAATATATCTAGTGTTTATATTCATGTTGATAATCTTTCAGAAAAAATTGCTAAATTTGCACCATCTTTTGGAAAATATGTAAGTGTGAGAATTCCAGTTTCAGCAGGAGAAATTATTGGAAATTATAGTGGTTCTGTTGATTATAATATTGTTGATAACAATATAGTTTTAAAGGGATTTATTAATCCAGATAACTATAAGTCTGAACCTTGGAAGATACACACTCCAGATCCCTTTGATTATTTTAACGATTCAATAAAAAGTAAATTAGTTTATAAATGTCTACGTACTGAAGAGCCTATAGGCGGTAAAATAGATCACGATATCGATGGACGGTTAGTCGGTAATTGGTTTAAAGAGGGAACTAACGGTTACGGTGGTGTTGAACAAACTACTTATTGGACAGGTCATCTAGCTATAGCATATAATAGTGTAGATCCCGAACATATAATTGTTTCACTTGGTTCTTTTAATAATGAACCAAAACAATTTGGAGTAAAAAATAATACACCAGATCCTGAAAATGTTAGTATTGAATCAGGATTAATCAAGTATGAACTAGTCGATTATGATTTTTATAACGGTAGTGAACATTGGGATAGAGCAACTCTAATAAAAGGGCTTAAAATTAGAAATTATAATTATATTCAAGGTGTTGTTTTATTTCAATTAATGGAAACTAGAAAGCTAAAGGTTGAAATTTTTCCTGAAAAAAGTGCTAATGAAGTTTTTGATTTTACTGATAATGCATCGATTTATGTAAGATAATATGATAAAATAGAAATATTTAATTTGTATTAATTTTATGATTTGAAAAAATTTAATAAAAATTAATATGTTTACATTTTATATTTAAGAGGAAAATATGAATAAAGAGAAAGCATTAATTATTATAGCTGTTCTGTTAATCTCTGTCTGTTTAAGTGGATGTAACGAAGATTCAAATAAAAAAGATGATATAAACAAGTTTATTGGAACATGGGAAGGAACGTCTTTTTTTCTAAATGAAACTACAGATGTAACATTAACATTTTATGAGGATTATACATTAAAACAAATTAGTGAGGAAGTTCATATTCATTGGTTTAACTATAAATTAGATAATAATTGTTTATATTTGAAATTTCCAGAATTGCCTGAAGGTTATGATATTTGTTATTACTATGAATTTTCAAATAATAATACTGCCTTAACTCTTACAAATGAAAGTCTTGATACTTTAGTTCTTAACAAAATATAAAGTTATAAGATTAACGTTAAAAATAATAGGTTTCATGTCTTATTATTCCATTTATTAAGAAATTCTTCAGCCTTGGATCTCAAGGTCTTTCTAGAACTATTAAGCTGATTTTTTACAAAAGAAATTACCTTTTCTTTATTTTCAATCTTATCAAAAAACATATTAAAAGATAAAATTGCTTGTTCTACAATAATCTTCTTACATTCAATTGTTAGATGAGGAGTAATATTTAGGTTTTCAACCTTTAAAAGTTCATTAGTTATCTTATTTACAAGATACGGTTTGGCCAAAGCAATTTTTCCGGAATGGCCAACTAAATTTGCAACAGTTACCATATAATCATTATTTATAAAGCTGTA
>CP070712.1:1091205-1102541 GCA_020350365.1 Thermoplasmatales archaeon
AATTGCGAAGTTTAAAATATAATGGTCGATGTGGGATATGTGAATATAAAAAAATATGTGGTGGATGCCGTGCAAGAGCCTATTTTTATTTCAATGATATTATGGCTAATGAACCATGGTGTTCTTACAAGAGAGAATTGATTAAAAATGAATGACACTCTAGACGAAAAAAACAAAGATTTACTAAAAATTCTACAAAAAGAATTTCCAATTTCCGAAAGACCTTACTTAGAAATTGCTAAAAAGTTAAATATAACTGAAGATGAAGTCATATCGAGAATTGAATCTCTAATTGATTCATCAATTTTACGAAAATTTGGTGCTATTATTAATGTAAAAAAAATTGGTTATGTATCTATTCTTGGAGCAATAGATGTTATTGAAGAAAATATAGAAGAAACCGCCAAAATAATAAACAAATATCCTGGAGTAACACATAATTATCTCAGAGAAGGGCACCCAAATATCTGGTTCACATTAATAGAACCTAACAAAGAAATCTTAGAAAAAAATTTAGCAAAAATAGAAGAAAAAGTCGGTACTAAAATTATTAAAATGCCGGTAAAACAAATGTTCAAAATAGGTGTAAAACTTGTTATCTGATCTGGAGAAAAACGTATTGGTAGAGGTACAACGTTTGCCTTTAATTCAAAAACCTTTTGCAGAAATTGCCAGTCGTTTAAATTTAGATGAAAAAACAGTACTAAAAATATGTAATGATCTCCTTGAAAAAGGAGTGATTCGTAGGTTTGGACCATCAATATCTCATAGAAAAGTTGGCTTTAATGCCAATCCAATGACTGCTGTAAAGGTCCCAGAAAATAGAGTAAAAGAAATTGGATTTGAATTAGCAAATGAACCTGATGTAACTCATTGTTATGAGCGCTCTGGTTGGGATTATAACATTTTTTTCATGATTCATTCAAAAACAAAGGCAGAAGGAATTAATCGTGTAAAAACTATATTAAATAAAATTGGTGACTATGAATATCGTATTTTATTTTCAATCCGTGAATTTAAGAAAATATCCTTTGAGATTCAAAATAAACCAGTGGAGGTAGAAAAATGAAAATACCTGTTGTTCTTAATATCGGAGATAAAGTTGTAATATTTGGTGGAGGAAAAGTTGCAATTCGAAAAGTAGAATATCTTTCAAAATTTACAAAAAACATCTCAGTAATAGCAGAGAAGGCTAATACTTTACCAAAGCATGTTGAATTTATAAAAGCTTCAATTACTTCTAAAAATATTTTAAAATTTATACCAAAAAATACAGCACTTGTAATCGCAGCTCTTTCAGATTCAAATATAAATCATGAAATTGCAAAATGGTGTAATAACCACAACATATTGGTAAATGTAGTTGATGACATAGAACCTTCTAATGTATTATTTCCTGCTCTTTCTAAAAATAATGATCTTAATATTTCTATTTCTACCTCTGGAAAATGTCCATTTTTATCGCGCAAATTAAGAGAAGATATTGATTTATGGATTGAAGAAAAGTCCAGATGGCTTGAAATTCTTAGCCCAATAAGGGAGAAACTAGTTGGCATGGACAAGAAAAATCAGGTTCTATCGAAAATTTATGATAATCCTGAAATTCAAAAGTTAGTAAAAGCAGGCGACATTGAAAATGCTTTAAAAAAAGCCTGGGAGGTATTCAATGTATATCGTTAATATTAGGGTTACCTTTAAAACTGCTCCACATGAGGAAATATCTCATATGGTTCTTTTAGATTCAAACAAGCGTAAATTATATGAGGCTTTGCTCGCTCAAAAAAATATTTCTGAAGTAATAATCATTCAAACCTGTAATCGATTTGAAATTTATATTGCAGGTACTGGTGAATCTGAGGGAATTGCTCAGGCACGAAAGATTCTTCTTGACTGGTTTGGAGCAAACACAGCTAAATATATGCAGATAGACACTTATTTGGATGCCGTAAATCATCTTTTTAGAATGGTATCCTCATTAGATAGCATGGTTGTTGGAGAAAGCCAAATATTAGCACAAGTTAAAGATTCTTTAAATTATTCAATGCGACACAATTATAGTAGAAAAATCCTTAAACTTGCATTTCAAAAAGCTTTATCAGTTGGAAAAAAGGTTAGAACAACAACTAATATATCCAATGGAAAGGTTTCTATTTCATCTGTTGCAGTTGATCACGCAAATTTTCACTCACCTATTAAAGATAAAAAGATAATCATTGTCGGAACTGGAAAGATGGCTGCATTAGTTGCTGAATATCTACCATCATTTAATCATAGAGAATTAGTAGTAATTGGTAGAACACCAATAAAACTTAAAAAATTTTGTGATATTTATTCAGGATGTCCCAGAACCTTTGATCAGTTACAACAAGAGCTTAAGGATGCAGATATTATTTTTTCAGCAACAACCTGTCCAAATGTTTTAATTACAAAAGAGATGATTGAAAAAACAATTAATAATAGAACCAAACAACTTACTATAATTGATATTGCAATGCCTGAAGATGTCGATCCAACCGTAGGTAATATATCAAATGTCAATTATTTTTGTATTGATGATCTTCGAGAAATTTCAAATAAAAATAGTATAGCACGTCAAGAAGAGGCAGAAAAAGCAGAAACAATTATTCAAGATGAAATATCTGGGTTTAAAAATAAACTTCAAAGCGTTCATATAGATCGTCTATTATCCAATCTAAATGATTATACTGAAGAGATTCGTCAAAGAGAAGTAAATAAATCAATGAGAATGTTAGGAAAAACTGAAAAAAGAGCTAAAACAGTTGTTGATGGATTAAGCAAGTCAATAATGAAAAAGACAATGCATAACTTTATAATCGCATTGAAATCATCTCCAGCTTCTGCAGAAGAAATAGAGAGATTAATTAATCTCTTCACAAATAACAATAATAACAATGTAAAAAAACCAAATGTGGAGGTTAAACATGGTAAAGATGTTTCCAAACGTTCGATTGAGACGATTAAGAAATAACCACCTTATTCGTGATATAGTTACTGAATATAAGATAACACCAAAAAATTTAATTTTACCTCTTTTTGTTAAAGAAGGTCTTGAAAAAAAACAGCCTGTCGTATCGATGCCTGGAGTATTTCAGCATTCTATAGATTCACTTATTGAGGAATGTCATCAAGCAATGGAATTGGGAATTCCTGGAGTTATCCTTTTTGGAATACCAAAAAAGAAAGATGCTGTTGGTTCGGAAGCTTATAATCCAAAAGGTATTATTCCGAATGCTATAAGAGCAATAAAAAAAGAACTCGGGGAAAAAATTCTTGTTGCAGGTGATGTATGTCTCTGTGAATACACCGATCATGGACACTGTGCACCTATAGATGGTAAGAGGGTTTTAAACGATGAAGGTATTAAACTCTATGCAAAAGCATCACTTGAATATGCAAAAGCTGGTGTTGATATTGTAGCTCCATCAGATATGATGGATGGCCGAGTAGGTGCTATAAGAAAAATTCTTGATGAAAATAATTTTGAAGATACTATCATTCTATCATATGCTGTGAAATATGCGTCTAATTTTTATGGTCCTTTCAGAGATGCTGCTGAATCAGGTTTTGCTGCAGGCCCAAAGGATCGGAAAAGCCATCAGATGGACCCTGCAAATTTTACTCAGGCAATAACTGAAGTTGAACTTGACATTGAGGAAGGAGCAGATATAATAATGGTTAAACCAGCCTTACCTTATTTAGATGTATTACATGCTCTCTCAAATCGATTCAATGTACCTTTTGCTGCTTTTATGGTTTCTGGTGAATATGCAATGATAATGGCAGCTGCTAGAAATGGATGGTTAGATGAACAAAAATGTATGCTTGAAGCTTTATTAGCAATTCGTCGAGCTGGAGCAACTATGATATTAACATATTATGCAAAAAAAGCAGCAGAGTTGATAAAATGAGAAATGAAGAACTTTTTTTAGAATCTAAAAAGGTATTAGTCGGTGGAGTGAACAGTCCGGTTAGAGCTATTAAACCTTATCCATTTTTTGTGTCAAAAGGACAAGGTGCAAAAATCTTTGATGAAGAAGGGAAATCATATGTTGATTATTGCCTAGCCTTTGGCCCATTAATTCTCGGACATAATAATCCAATTATTCGCAGGACTGTTGAAAAAAGACTTAACAGTGGATGGTGTTTTGGAACACCTACTTCTGCAGAACTTGAATATGCAAAATTCATAACATCACATGTTCCCAATGTGGATAAGATTAGATGTGTAAACACTGGTACAGAGGCAACAATGACTGCAATTAGACTAGCGAGAGGTTTTACAGGTAGGGATAAAATTATCAAAATAGAGGGTGCCTTTCATGGTGCTCATGATTGTGTCCTTGTAAAAGCAGGATCAGGTGCTCTGACTCATTCTGTTCCAAACTCAAAGGGCATACCAGATGATGTTACTAAAAATACAATATTAATTCCATTTAATGATGTTGATTCCCTTGAGCAAGCTTTAAAGGAAAACAAGGATCAAGTGGCAGCACTAATAACTGAACCTGTTATTGGTAATGCAGGCTGTATTTTACCAGAACAAACCTATCTTAATGAAATTAAAAAAATACTTTCTGAGCATGGTTCACTTCTAATACTTGATGAAGTAATAACCGGATTTAGATTGGGTATGGGAGGCGCACAGGAATATTTCAAAGTAGATGCAGATATCATTACTATGGGAAAAATCGTAGGAGGAGGTTTCCCAATTGGAGTGATGGGTGCAAGAAATGAAATAATGGATATGATAACTCCTAGTGGTCCGGTATATAATGCCGGAACATTCAATGGTCATCCCTTATCAATTAGTGCAGGTCTTGCCACATTAAAAATGATTAAAGAAAAAAATATTTTACAAAGAATTGCTGAAACTGGAAAAAATCTTCAAAAAGGGCTATCAGATATAATTAATGATATAAACCTTGGATATCAAGTTCAGGGTATTGGGCCGATGTTCCAAGTTTACTTTAACAATAAACCTGTCTGGAACCTTGATGATGCTAAAGCATCAGATGCTGATAGTTTCCTTAAATATTGTAAATCACTCAGAGAAAAAGGTGTTTATTTACCCCCATCACAATTTGAATGTTGTTTTGTTTCAACATCTCATGATAATGAAATTTTGAATTTTTCCCTGGAACAGTTCGAAGCAGCTTTAAAAGAAATTATGATAACGAGATGAAGTTATGAAAGATTTAATAGCTGGTTCCAGAAAATCAAAGTTGGCATTAGTACAAACTCAATTATTTATAGATTCATTAAAGTGTGATGTTAAAATAAAAAAAATAACTACAAGAGGAGATAAAATCCATGATGTAGCTCTTGCAAAAATCGAAGGGAAAGGTTTTTTTACAAAAGAAATTGATGAAGCACTAATAAATAATGAAATAGATTTTGCTGTTCATTCTTTTAAGGACATACCTACAGATTTACCTGATGAGTTAATAGTTGCTTCAGTTCCAAAAAGAGAATCACCAAAGGATGCTTTAGTAAGTAAGTTTCAAAGCCTTGATGATTTACCAATAAACTCTAAAATAGGTACTTCTAGTCTTAGACGAAAATCAGAAATCCTTAGGATAAGACCAGATTGTATAGTACAAGATCTTAGGGGAAATCTGGATACTAGAGTAAGAAAGCTTTCAGAGGGTATGTATGATGCAGTGATCGTCGCAGAATCTGGACTTAAAAGACTAGGCTATAGTGACTATCATCCACTTAATCCTGAGGTTTTTATTCCAGCAGCATGCCAAGGTGCTCTTGCTATCACAGCGAGAAAAGATGATTCAGATGTTTTAGATATTCTATCAAAACTTGAAGACCCTATAACTAGGTTTTCTTGCAACTGTGAAAGACTCTTTCTTACAACACTGGAAGGTGGATGTCAAATACCTGCAGGAATTTATACAAGAATAGATGAAAATAAAAAAACAGTCTATTTTATAGGCTTTATTTCTTCTTTGGATGGTAAGCGCTTTCTTAAAATAGAGGATTCTGTATCTCTTAAGGACGGATTGAACATTATAAAAAAACAAGCAGAAAAACTACTTAATCTTGGTGGTCGTGAAATTATTGAAGAAATTCGAAAAGGTGGAAATTAAATATGGTTGTTTATATAGTTGGAGCAGGACCTGGGGATTTAGAACTAATTACAATAAAAGCAAAGGGTCTTATTGAAAATGCAGAAGTTATTCTTTATGATAAACTAGTCAATAAGGAGATATTAAACTGGGCATTACCGGATTGTGAATTTATTTATGTTGGTAAACGTGAAAAGGACTCGAAAACTTCTCAAAGCATTCAAAAAGATATAAACAGCCTCATTCAAAAATATGGTAAATCAAAAAGAGTAGTAAGGTTAAAAGGGGGTGACCCATTAATTTTTGGACGGGGAGGTGAAGAAGCTCAAATATGTGCTCGAAATAAAATTCCATTTGAAATAATCCCGGGGATTTCTTCAGCAATTGCGGCTCCAGCATATGCAGGTATTCCAGTTTCACATAGAGATTTCAATTCATCCTTTGCAATACTCACAGGACATGAATCTGATAAGGATGATTCAGCAATTGATTGGAAGCATCTGCCTGAAACCTTGATTATTCTCATGGGTGTTAAAAAAATAAAAGAAACTGCATTAAAATTATTAGATTTAGGCCGTGATCCATCAACACCTGTTGCAGCTGTGTATAGAGGAACAACCATAAAACAAAAGACTGTAATAACTTCTTTAGAAAAACTAGCCAAAGGCGACTTTAGTTTAACTCCTCCAATTGTGTTTATAGTAGGTTCAATTGTTACTCTTCATAAGGAACTGAACTGGTATGAAAGAAAATTAAATACAATTAGTGGTAAAAATATTGTACTTACAAGAGCAAAAACCCATTTGAAAGAAAGCAAGGAGTTAATTGAATCATATGGTATGAAAGTAATTTCAATGCCTTTAATAGAACTTATTTTCAAAGATTTCAAATCATATAATCTTGATAGATTTGATGCTATAATTTTTACCTCAGTTGAAGGAGTAAAAAGAGTAAAGGAAAAACTGGACCTTAAAGATTTTAAAGGAAAATTTTTTGCAATTGGCCCAAAGACAAAAAATAAGTTAAAGGAATTAGGATTAAATGCATCGATAGGAAAATCATATAACTCAAATGGTCTTGCCGAACATATAATCAATAATCTATCTAATGGAAGTAAAATACTTGCTTTCCGGTCATCAGCAGCATCTGATGTTTTAAAAAATAAACTTGCAGATAAATATGAAATAATGGAAGAATATGTTTACGATATTAAAAGACTCCCAGCCGATCCTGAAAAAATAAAAAAAGGAGATGCAGTTTTTGTTGTATCAGCATCATGTGCCAAAAGCATTGCTGAACTTGAACCTTCAATATTAAAAGAAAAAACATTGGTTTCAATAGGACCCGAGACCTCAAAAAATTTACCAATCCCTCATATAGCTGCCTCTGAATTTACTATTCAAGGCATGATAAATGTATACTTTGATTATTTATGGCAGGAATCCAAATGATAGGCGTATCAAAATTATTACTTGGAGCAACTTCTGAATCTGATGGATTAAGATACATATCAGAAGAAGATAGTGGGCCTGAGCAAATTAAATATCACCGAGAGAATGTCAAATCTAATAAACCTATAGTTGTTTGGAACATGACAAAACATTGCAACCTAAAATGCATTCACTGTTATGCTACTGCAACTTCTAAACCTGAAGAAGGTGAATTATCTACAGATGAAGGTAAAAAATTTTTAGAAGATATTGCAAGATATGACTGCCCTGTAGTTCTATTTTCTGGTGGAGAACCCTTACTACGTGAAGATCTTTTTGAGCTTGCAGAATATGCAGACTCACTTGGATTAAGACCAGTTATATCTACAAATGGCACTTTGATCACAGAAGAAAAAGCAAAACTAGCTAAAAAAGCAGGAATTAAATATATAGGGGTTTCACTTGATGGATTAGCTCAAATTAATGATAAATTCAGAGGAGTAAATGGTGCATTCAACGATGCAATTAGAGGAATGAAGAACTCCTTAAAAGCAGACATAAAAACAGGGCTGAGGTTTACAATTACTAAGCATAACCAAAATGATCTCTCAGGAGTGCTTTTAAAATTAAAGGAAATTGGGGTAAATAGATGTTGTGTCTACCATCTTGATTATACTGGGAGAGGAAAAGGAATAGCGAAGTATGATTTGACTCCTGGAGAATCCAGAAAAGCAGTATCAACATTTTTCGAACTTACAAAAAAACATCATGCTGATGGCTTTCCAATCGAGACACTCCTTGTAGGTAACTATTGTGATGGAGGATTTCTTTATCTTAAACTTTTAAAAGAAAATCCTGAAAGAGCCAAATGGGCATATGACCTACTTAAAATCAATGGTGGTGATGGAACAGGCGAAACAATTGCTGATGTCGACTATAAAGGATTTGTACATGCCAACCAGTTTTGGCAGAATTATTCCTTTGGAAATATCAGGGAAAGATACTTTGGTGATATATGGGAGGATACTTCAGATCCAATTATGAAAGGACTAAAAAATAAGGCAGCATATATTAAAGGCAGATGTGCTGCTTCGTCATGTAGGTTTTTTGAAATATGTAAAGGAGGTTCCAGGGTGAGATCCCTAGCCCTTACTGGGGATGTATGGGCATCAGATCCAGCGTGTTATCTAACTGATGAAGAAATCAAAAAATAATCAAAATAGAGTAACTTATAGATATTTTCGTAATTTGATATTGTAAGAAAATCCAATTTGAAAGGAGATATGTTACAACATCAAAAGAGTTAGCAGACTTTCCAGAATTGAGAAACGTTCCAAAAGATATAAATAAAAATAGAGAAAGATTTGGATTATTGAAATCCTAATAGAAATCTTAGTAATGGGAACATATGTGGGTGATCTTCTATGAATCTTAAGAATATTGAATTTATTACATATGGTCTACTTCTTGTATTTTTAGAGTATGTTTTGAAGCAAAAATCTGGATTGTCATAATTCACAATTTTACCCCAAGTTTCTCCTGCATCAAGAGATACCCATGCATATCCTCTATCATATGGGTTATTACTACCATAAAACCAACAATATACATCTGTTCCTGAACCACCATCACTTCTACAAACAATATAATACGTTTCTTCAGGTGTTACAGTAATCTCGGGAAAATTAAATGTTACCCATTTATAATCTTCAATTTGATCTGCACTAACTGAGATTTGGACTAAATCACTTCCATTTATTGTATCTCTTATTGATACGGTAATTTCAATACCAGCTGGCGGATTGTCATGTTTAAAGATATATAATTGCACGGCTGCAAGTTTTTCTACAGATGGTTTAAATCCCTGAGCTAGCCATTGTGATGGTAAAATTATCAAACCTTGTCCTTCCTGATTTGTTTGTTGTTGATCCAAACCTGAACCTAAAGGTTGAAAAGTTATTGGATAATTTTCTTTTGAAATTTCTGATTTAATCATAATTCCCATTGTTGGTATAGCAGTTGATATCAAAAGCATCATTACTAAAATTCCAACTAATTTCTTATACATATTTCCTTTATTCCTCCCTTAAAATAACTACGATTTGGTATGTTTTAGTTTTATTTAATCTTTACTAAAAAAATTTGTAGATAATTTAAATGTTACAATAAAAAAAACGTTAGTAGTCTTTCCAGCATTGGGAAACATTCTAAAAGCCACAAAAACAATGAATTAATTGACATCTTATACCTTGGAATCTCAACCCAAAAAGGGTCTGACCAGCCGGTCTCTCCACAAACATCTTTGAGATTCACTCTTATAAAATACAAACCTTGTTCTTCCCATTTATGACTAATACTCATTGGTTCAGGACTGTATGGTCCCATCCATTCAGTTGGAGGTCCATCGCCCCATTCAACCATTATAAAAATCTCATCATCATCTGGATCTGTTAAAATAAAATCATATTCTAACTCTACATTTGGTCTACCATGACTAGGACCATCTATTTCTATTGTTGGTAGAATATTTCCTTTAACATCTAGATGATTTACCTTAAAATCTCTATTATTATCATTATCAGTTGCCTTTAAAGTTACACGATATGTTCCAATATCACAATACTTATGATATATTACTTCCCCATAACCAATTGTTCCATCCCCAAAACTCCAAGTCCAATTAACAATTTCACCATCGTAGTCACCAGATAATGAAGCATCAAATATTGATGTTATATTGTCGTATATGAATTCTGCATACGGTGGACCGCAATGATGCATCAATGGATAGTTATCCACATTCTCAACACCAGAAATAGGATAAGGAGTATCACCAATACCATCTCCATCTGCATCTGTTCCAGTATAATCATGCCAATAGTTACCATGTCCAAAGCTGGAGTTCCAAAAATTAGTGCATTCATCATATGCATTGTTTGTATCATTCAAAAAATTGTTATGGAAAATATAGTTATTATTGACATTAGCACCATATTCTGAATGTTCAGCAAAATAAATACCAAATTCAAAGTTACCCTTAAAATAACATCCTGAAATAAAAGTATTACTCACTTCTCCTTTAGCGCTTGAAGAAATACCTGACTTATAACCAATAGGAGAGTGAGAACTTGAAATTCCATTGTAGGCTATATAGGTATTTAGAATTGTAGTGTTTTTAACATAAGTTGTTTCATCAGTTTCTATTCTAATACCACAATAGCCACTGTTGTAAATTAAGCAATTTTTTATCGAATTATCAATGGCGTTTTGACCTGGAGAAGGAGCACTTATATAAATTCCATGTTGGGGGTTATCATGAATTATACAATTAGATATAGTATTGCCCATTGTATTTCTGTATATATAGACACCATTTCCTTCAGGTATAGATCCAGTTGTTTCTACATTTTGAATTGTAAAATTTGATATTGTTATATAATTATGATTTTCGATTTTAACAGCATTATTTCCAATTTCGTTACCTGCATAAATAATAGTAGTATTTTTATCCTCCCCAATCAGGTTTAAACCATTTTTAGTAATATCAATATTCTCACAATATGTCCCATTGTAAACAAAAACAGTATCACCATCAGATGCATCATCAATTGCATCCTGTATCTTTGTATAGTTACCTTCTCCTGATCCACCAACATACAAAGTATTACCATTAGATATTAGAGCAGATGATTTCTTTACATTATCAATTGCAACTGATGGAGTAATGCATGTTCCCAGAAAAAGGATTGTAATTCCAAATGCTATTAGGATTTCTTTCTTCAAACTCATACCTCTATATCATATGGTT
>CP070712.1:1102641-1113776 GCA_020350365.1 Thermoplasmatales archaeon
ATTATTGATATTTCAGGTTCGATTAATAATTCATATTCAAAGATTGAAAATATTCTTGATAAATTAGACAAAAAGAATTCATAAATTTGATCAATTTTCACCTTCTTCATTATCTTCTATAATTAATTTTTTTATAACATCCTTAAGATGTGGTACAGTGTTATAATTAATTATTTCTGAGGGCGTGATCCATCTATATTCTGAATGCTCCCAATCGATTCTTATTTTACTTTCTTTTTTAGTTTTAAATAAGAAAACAAAAATCTTCCATTCATATTTTTCTTGTTCATAATAATCTGTAATAAAAATTGGATCCAGCTTTTTTATAAGCTTGACATCCTCCTTCATTAGACCTACTTCCTCAAATATTTCCTTTATTGCAGTATCAAATGGCTTTTCATTTTTTTCAACGTAACCTGCAACTCCACCCCATTGTCCCTTGTAGGTTTTAACTTTATCACTTCTTTTTAAAATAAGAATTTTACCATCACTATTTAACAATATAGAGGTTGCAACATCTGGCATTTTAGAACCTTTTACAAATATAATCTAAAACTGATTCAAAAATTGCTTTTCCATCTCCTAAATCAGAATTAAGTTTTATTGTTGTCCAATCTGGATGTTGATGTTTATAATATGTTCTCTCTGGATGTGGCATTAAACCAAATACATTTCCAATATTGTTACAAATCCCAGCTAAATTTGATATCGAACCATTTGGATTCCATGGATATCCAGCATAATTTCCATCAGGATCAACATATTTGAAAACGATTTGATCATTTTCCTCTAGTTTTTTTATGTACTCTTCTTGTTTATTAAGAGGAAATAGTAATTTTCCCTCTGCATGAGCACTAGGTATAAGTCTAATATCATTTTTTGAAATTTTTGAAGTAAATACACATTTTCCATTATTTTCATGTTTAAGTAATGTTGGTCTACATTCAAACCTATTAGAATCATTAATATTCAAACAAGCATCAGGTGAAGAACTGACAATATCATTAATTCCAGGGAGTAATCCAAGTTCTATTAATACCTGAAATCCATTACATACTCCAAGAATAGGATATTCCTGTTTAACAAATTCAACTAGATCTTTATTGAGCTTACTTTTAATTCTAGCAGCAAATATTGCACCAGCCCTTATGTAATCTCCAGCAGAAAACCCACCTGGGATCATCAAACAATGAAACTGGGAAATTTCACGTTTCTCATCTTTATTACAATCTATATTTAATAATTGCTTTAAATGTACAAATTCAGGTTTAGCTCCCAATCTTTTGAATGCATCAAGGGATTCTTGCTCACAATTTGTACCTTCTATTCTTATAACTGCTATTTTCACATCCTCAATTTTCAATTTTCCACCTAAACTTCATACCGTTATAGCATCTCTAATATATCTTTTTTAACAAATTTTATATACGAAATCTTTATTAACCCATAATTACATATAATGAAATATAATTATATATAATTAGGTGATGATATGGAAAAAGAAAGTAAAAACTATACAACAATATCAATTCCGACCCCTTTAGCAAAGAAAATAAAAGAAAGAATAAAAGGCACTGGTTTTACATCCCTTTCTTCTTATGTAACTTACGTATTAAGAGAAATTATATCTAGTGACAGGGAAGAAAATGAAGAAGCATTTACAAAAGAAGATGAAGAGAAAGTTAGGGATAGACTGCGTGCACTTGGTTATTTAGAATGAGGAATAAAAAATGATAAAACCACACGGCGGACAATTAGTAGATAGAAACGTTAAGAAAAAAGATGTTGATTTAGAAGGATATAAGACATTTGAGATTTCTACAAACACTTCAGAAGATATTCTAAATATTGCAAATGGAATCTTTTCTCCTCTTAAGGGATTTTTATGTAAAAATGATCTTAACAATATTTTAAATGAAAAAAGACTGGAAAATGACACTCCTTGGACAATCCCAATTTTAATTGACTTTGATAAAAATGATATCAAAGATATCAAGGAAGGAGATAAGGTATTACTTACAAATAAGGAAACAGGCATTACTTCTGTTCTTGACGTTGAAGAGATCCAATCCTATGATAAAAAATCAATTGCACAGAATGTTTACAAAACACAAGATGTGAACCATCCCGGAGTAGCAAACATTTATAATATGAAGGAAAAGCTTATTGGAGGAAAAATTACAGTTTATGATACAAAAGTAAGAGAATATGATAAATACAATCTTACACCAAAGGAAACAAGATTTTTATTTAAAGAAAAAGGATGGAGAGACATAGTTGCATTTCAAACACGAAATCCACCACATATCGGTCATGAGTATGTTCAAAAAACAGCACTGACTTTTGTTGATGGAATATTTATAAATCCAATAATTGGTAAGAAAAAGTCAGGTGATTTTACAGATGATGTGATTTTAGCTTCTTATGATACACTGATGAAACATTATTATCTAAAAGAACGAGCTGTAATGTCTATACTTCGAACATCTATGAAATATGCAGGACCAAGAGAAGCAATTCATCATGCAATAATGAGGAAGAATTTTGGTTGTACACATTTTATTGTAGGTAGAGATCATGCAGGAGTTGGCAACTATTATGGCCCGTACGATGCACATGATATTTTTGCAGAATTTCCAGATTTAGGAATTGTTCCTCTCTTCTTCAGATCATTTTCAAGATGTACAAAATGTGACAGTGTAGTAAATGACAAAATCTGTCCACATGACCAAAAGTACCATATAAATTTTGCAGGAAAAAAGATAAGAGAAATTCTTAGAAATGGTCAGGTTCCATCAGAAGATATGATGAGAAAGGAAGTATCAGAAACTATTTTAAAATTTGATAAAACCTTTGTAGAATAAAACAGGTGAAAAAATGCTAGATGAACTGACAGGTAAAGGTCTCTTGATACATCACTGGGATACTGATGGGATTTGTTCGGCAAAACTATTACTTGAAAAACTCAAAGGAAAGGACATTACAAATAAAACACCACAGCTTGGAAATTACTTTCTGACAGAAGATGAGTTAGAGCAATATTCAAAATATGATTTTGTAATAGTTGCAGACATGTCACTTCCTGAGGATAACATCCTAAAACTTGCTGAAAATGCAAAGGTTATGATTTTTGACCATCACTTGGGTAAAGTAATTGAAAAAGTATATCACCATAATCCTGTGATAAAAGGTGAAAATCCTGATTTATATCCTTCAGCCAGCTGGATTGTTAATGATTTCCTCGGTAATGATGTAAATCTCTTTGGACTTTTAGGTATTGTTGGAGATCATGAACAGAAAATAAAAAACAACAAGGAATTCTTTGAGAAAATAACTGTTTTCTGCAATGAAAATAACCTAAAATTTGAAGATATGTTAAAAATGGCTTATCTTCTTGATTCAAATTATAAGTTAGGAGATAAATCTGCAGTAGAAAAGGCTCCATATTTACTTCTAGAAACAAATTCAGCAAATGGTATTCTGGAAAATAAAATTTGGAATGAAAATCTTGCAAAATTGAACAATGAAATTACAAGGATTTTAGAAACGCCCTCTGATGAAATAAGTGGAATAATACTGAAGAAAATCAACACACCTTATAATATAATTTCAACGATAACCCGAAAGATTGCCTGGGAATCTGGAAAAAACACAGTTGTGGTAAACTCAGGTTTTTTTGATAATTTAGATCAAATCTACATGAGAAGCATAAAAAATGCAGAGCCAATGATTCAAAGAGGAAAATCACTTGGTTTTAAATGTGGGGGTAAAAAGGAAGTTCTTGGTGCAATTGTTCCAAAGGACAAATCAGAGTCCTTTGTCCAAGAAATATTAGATTTTTTAAAATAAAATTGGTAGGTGATAAAAAATGACAAAACAAAAAGCAACAAATGTAGTATGGCATGAACATAAAGTATCAAAAGAAGATAGAGAAGCACTCTTAAAACAAAAAGGAGTAATTATATGGACTACTGGACTTTCCGGAAGTGGAAAATCGACCATTGCAAATGAAATTGCATACAGATTACATCAAATGGGAAAGCTTGCGTACGTTTTAGATGGAGATAACATAAGACATGGATTGAACAAAAACCTTGGTTTTTCACCAGAGGATAGAAACGAAAATATAAGAAGAATATCAGAAGTAGCAAAGCTATTTTCGGATTCAGGAGTAATAGCAATAACAGCATTTATTTCACCATATAGAAAATTTAGAAACTTCTGTAGAGAGCTAGTTGAACCAGGTCACTTCTTTGAAGTATTTTGCAGAGCATCTCTAGATACTTGTGAACAAAGAGATCCAAAAGGAATGTATAAAAAAGCAAGAGAAGGAATAATAAAGGATTTCACAGGGATAGATGCTCCTTATGAAGAACCAGATAATCCTGAGGTAATCGTTGATACTGATAAGGAAACTGTTGAGGAAAGTGTAGATAAGGTCTTGGATGTATTGAAAAAATTCAAAATAATCGACGCCTAAAAGGATTAAGATGAAATTAGACGAAAATATTAACTATATTGTATCTGGGCAGGAACGCTCAGGTACATCAATGTTAATGCAAATATTACATGCAGGTAGTATTCCTATTACTTTTGATGATTCCCGACCTGCTGACAATCATAACATAAAAGGTTATTACGAACTAGAAGGTGGAAAGATTATTAACAAACTAATTTCAAAAGAATTTCCATTTAATAAATTTAAGGGGAGTTTCATTAAAATCACAGCTTATGGTCTAAAATATCTTCCACCAGGAGAATATAAAATTATTTACACTGAAAGAAATATAGAAGAAACGCTTGATTCAATTGAAAAAATGATTGAAAAAAAAGAAATTAACAGAGAAGAAACAAGAGATAACATAAATAAACTAAACAACTTAATAAAAAATGAAATCCAAGGTAGAACTGATATTCACGTCTTATTTGTTAATTATAACAAAATATTGGAAAACCCTAAAGAAAATATTGTCAAAATCCTCAACTTTTTAAATTTACCAGATGACAACTTACAAAAAATGATTGACACAATTGATCTTAAAATATATCATAATAGAAGAAAAAATGAACAAAAATAATAATTCTAATGGAAAATTCAAAGTTGCAAAATATAGTAATATCATCTTCATTATCATTGCATTTTTAATCCTCATATTTTTTTATTTTATTCCCACTCCAGATGGTTTAACTCATGATGGCAAGGTAATGATTGGAATACTATTAATGGCTGCAATTCTTTGGATTATTGAACCAATACCACTTGCAGTGACTGGTCTTTTAATAATGATAATTCAGCCAATAATGCATGTTATACCACCAAATGAAGTGTTTGCATCCTTTGGTAGTCAAGCAATCTTTTTTCTAGTAGGAGCGTTTATTATAGCAGGTGCAATTGAAAAACACGGCCTTCATAGAAGAATTGCGTTAAGATTTCTTAGTCATTTTGAAAAAACACCGAGAATATTTACATTTGGTATCATGTCATCATGTGCATTTTTATCATTTGCAATGCCAGCTCATGGTGTTGCAGCTTTGTTTTTACCTATTGTTGTATCTATCTTAATTGCAATGAAAATTACGCCAAGACAAAGCAATTTTGGTAAAGTCAGTATGTTATGTGTAGCATATGGGTGTTCTATTGGAAGTATGGGAACACTCATTGGTGGAGCACGAAATCCACTTACAATAGGACTTCTTTCAGATCTAACCGTTCCAATAAATGTAACATTCTTTGATTGGATGATATATTCTATGCCAGTTGTTTTTATTTCATTACCCCTTGTTTGGATCATATTGCAATTTTCCTTTCCAATCGAAATAAATGATATATCTGAAGCAAAAAAGGAGATAAAAAACCAAGTAATTAAAGCAGGAAAAATGAGTAAAAAAGAAACTATTGTTTTAACAGTTCTAATAATTACAATTCTACTATGGATTTTCTTTTCTTCTTATACATATTTCGGACTTGCAGTCATAGCAATTCTTGGCAGTATCTTTTTGTTTATTACAAAAACCATTAATTGGAATGATGTTGAGAAACGTGTCCCATGGGGAATTATTCTACTCTATGGGGGGGCGATAACACTTGGAATAGGAATACAAAAAACAGGTGCTGGTAATTGGATAGTAAATGCTTTATTTCATACAGTTGGAATAAATCCTTATTTAGTTGTAATTGTAATAATTATTCTTACAGTTTTACTTACAAACATTATGTCAAATATTGGTGCTGTTGCAATATTACTTCCAATTGGTATTGCAATTTCTTCTGAGATTCCTGGAATAAGTCCATTACTTGCAGCAATGATTATTGCTCTAAGTGCTGGTTTTGCGTTTATGCTTGTAATAGCAACCCCTGGAAATGCAATAACATACTCTTCAGGATATTTTTCAACAAAAGATCTTTTCAAGGCAGGAAGTATAGCAAATATTGCCTGTATTCTAGTGATTTTTGCTATTGCAATTGTTTATTGGATAGGTTATTTACATATATGAAAGATTTAAATTTTATTATTGTATGCTGAGGAAAGGTAAAAAAGAAATATGTTTAAAAATATATTAGTTCCAATATCATCAGAGTATTATTCAAAGGAAGTGTTAGAAAAAACAGCATTTCTTGCTGAGAAATTTAAAAGTAGAATTAATTTAATATATATAATAGAAGAAAAAGTTCTGAACCAAACAGACAAATTGTCAAATGGTTATAGAACACCTGATGAAATTGCAGAGACAAAAAAGGACATTATAAGAGAACAAAAACTTGCAGCTGATAATATTGTTTTTGAAGATGCAAAATTTTTCTTTAAAAAAAGAAATATAACTTTTAAAGAAAAAATATGTGAGGGAGAATTTAGCAATGTTATCAAAAAAGAAACAAAAAGAAAAGATTATAATTTAATATTAATGGGCTTTGAAAAAGAATGCTTCTTAAATTATCGACTTTTTAATGATATTGACATACCAATCTGGATTCAAACCAAAAATGAGGGTAAATCCATACTTTCAGTTTGTTCAAATTTGGCACCTAACCAAAAAGTTCCGGAAGTAAGTATCCAACTCTCAAATCTACTTGGTTGGGATTTAAATATGCTCTATATAGTAGATATTGAGGATAGTGTTCAAGTAGATAAAAACGGAAAAAGATCTGACAAAAAACCAGAACGGGACTTGCTTTTCAATGGTCAAAAATTTGTAGATGATATGGAAAATAAAGGAATTAACATCAAATTAGTTAAGGGTAGTTTAGAGAAAGTTACATTAAAAGCAGCAGAAGAAATAAACCCAAACCTGATAATATTGGGTAGGGAACAAAAGAAGAAAGGTATTTTAGGTCTTCCATTCAGACACCTAAAAAGAAAACTTGCAGAAAAATGTAAATATTCATTATTATTTGTAAATTAAAAAATTAATTTATAGGCGAAATTAAATTAAAAATATCTTTATCTTTTTTACTAACGTCTAAAAGTTCAGAAGGTGTAATAAAGATTCTATTCTCTTTATCTTTTAAAAAATCGATAACCTCAGTCGTTAATTCATATTGTCTATCAGATAAATTGGCATGATGAAATTGTAATGTATATATCCTACAATCTTTTTTCTTATCATAATCAGCTATGAATTCTTTTAAAGATCTCTGCTTTAGATTATCTGACAAAGGGATTGTAAATAAATCATGTTTTGCCTTTCTCCAGGAAAACATCAATTTAAAATCATTTTCTAAAAGGGGATTTATTACACTTTCATTCCAAACATTTCCTGGAGGCCCAAAACATACTGCCTTTTTTTTCAAATATTTACTCTCGACAAATCTATATTTTCTTAGACTATGGTCATGAGATTTAGAATTTCTATCAAATTCTACTGGTAATAATCTATTTTTTTTCCAGTATTTTCTAAATATAAATGGTAAATATCCATGAGAATATCCATGGCAAAATACCTCAATTATAGTACTATCAAGCAAATTTAAGTATCTGTTTAACTCTTGATTTTTTATATACTTACCAATAAGTCCTATTGCTGCTTTTGCATTGTTATTTATAATAATATCTATCCATTTTTTTAAACTATTAAAATCCTTTCCAACATCGTCATCTTTGAATATTACATATTTTTTCAATAGATTTACCTCAGATTTTAATATGTAAGGATATGAATTGTTTAATGTTTTATTTCAACATCGAATATTTTGTTAGTAAATGTAAAATATGCGATTAAAGCTTACACTTAGAGGTCGATTTAGATGAAAGCAGTGATTTTAGCCGCTGGTGAGGGTAAAAGATTACGACCTTTCACTGAAACAATTCCAAAGGTTATGTTACCTGTTGCTAATAAACCAGTTTTGGAGTATGTTATTGATGCTGTTAAAAATAATGGAATAAATGACATAATTATTGTAGTAGGATATAAAAAAGAAGTCATAATGGATCATTTCAATAATTATACAGGTGCAAATATCCATTATGTTGTTCAGAATAAACAATTAGGGACTGGTCATGCACTATTACATGCTAAGGATCACATAAAAGATACTTTTATTGTCTTGTCTGGAGATAATATAACAGATAATAAAAGTATTTCAAAGTTAATAAATGATGATTCAAAATATTCAATATTAATTAAGGAACATCCAAATCCTTCAAAATATGGTGTTGTTTTTATTGAACGGGAAAATCTTAGAGAAATTGTAGAAAAACCAAAAGAAGAAACAGGGAAGTTTATCTCAACTGGGATTTACAAATTACCTAAGACAATATTTAAGAAAATTGAAGAATTGGCTTCCCAGGGGATCTATGATCTATCTTCAACTATACAATCTGTTATTGATGATGGTAATAAAATAAATACAATACTTGCAGACCTATGGAGAGATATTGTTTATCCATGGGATTTAATTCAATTGAATGAAACAATGATTAAAAGGACACCTCTATCGTTAGGAGGAACAATTGAAAAGGGTGTCGTAATAAAAAATGATGTATCGATTGGTAAAGATACTACAATATATTCTGGATGCTACATTGTAGGACCTGTAATTATTGGTGAGGGTTGTGAAATAGGTCCAAATGTTTGTATTTTTCCATCAACAACCATTGGTAACAACTCTGTTGTTCACCCGTTTAGTGAGGTTAGAAATACAGTCATTATGAATAATGCTCGCATTGGATCAGGTTCTGTAATAAAAAATTCTGTAATTGGAAGAGGTTGTATAATTAAAAATAATTTTTCAAGTATGGATGGATTATCGACAATTGAAATTGAAGGAGAATATAAAAAATTAGAAAAAATCGGTACAATGATCGGAGAGGATTGTAATATTGAAAGCAATGTAATTGTAGAACCAGGAAAAATAATTGGAAGGAGATGCAATATTGCACCATTAAAAATAATTAGAAATAATGTGCCTAGTAATACAAAAGTGATGTAACGTGTGTGGAATTATAGGTTATAATGGATTTAGAGATGCAAACAAAGTGTTAATTGATGGTTTAAAAAGACTAGAGTATAGAGGATATGATTCAGCAGGTATTGGAATAATCGGTAAGAAATTACAGATATTCAAGGAAGTTGGTGAGATATCTAAATTAGAAACAGAAATCCCAGTTTTTGATGGGGATATTGGTATTGGTCATACAAGATGGGCAACACATGGAGCAGTAACTAAAGAAAATGCTCATCCTCAACTGAGCACCAATAAAAAAATTGCTGTAATTCATAATGGAATAATTGAAAATTTTAAAAGTTTAAGAGAACAGTTAGAAAAAAAAGGAGTTAAGTTTAACTCTCAAACAGATTCTGAAGTAATAGCTCAATTAATCAATGAAAATTATAAGGGAAATCTTAGAGATGCAGTGATTACCACTATAAAAAAACTGAGAGGTTCATATGCAATTGCGGTAGTATGTCAAGAAGAACCTGAAATTTTAGTAGGTGCTAGAAACGAAAGTCCCCTAGTTATTGGAGTAGGAGACAATGAAAATTTTTTAGCTTCAGATATTTCTGCTTTGTTGAAATATACAAATCGAGTAAAATATCTTGATGATGGTGAAATATGCGTTCTTTCAAAAACTTCAAGTAAAGTTTTTAATCAAAATAAAAAAGAGATTTCAAAAAAGGAAGATATAATTGATTGGGAGATTAAGGATGCAGAAAAATCAGGTTTTCCACATTTCATGCTAAAAGAAATTTTTGAACAGCCAGAGGCTATCAACCGTGCTCTTTTAGGAAGAGTATCAGAAATTGATAGAACAATTAGATTACATGAAAAAGTCGAAGATCTACTAAATTTTGATGTGCAATCCATCCATATAATAGCATGTGGAACATCTTTTTACTCGGGACTTGTTGGAAAATATTTAATAGAACAATTAACAGATATTCCTGTTTTTGTAGAGCTAGCTTCTGAATATAGGTATTTTGGAACAAAAAATAAAAAATCGCTAATAATAGGTATCACACAATCTGGTGAAACTGCTGATACTTTGGCTGCCTTAAGGGAAGCAAAAAATGCCGGCTGCAGAACTATGATTATTACAAATGTTATGGGTAGTACTGCTACAAGAATTGCTAATGCATACATATTGACTCAATCAGGTCCTGAGATTGGTGTTGCTGCAACTAAAACATTTACTTCACAAATACTGATATTACTTTTGATTGCATTTAAACTTGCAACATTAAATAATAAACTAGGAGCAGATGAATTATCCAAATATATATTCCATCTTAAAAAATTACCAAGAAAGGTTAGAGAAGTTCTTGACCATAATGATAGAATATTAGATGTTGCAGTTCAATTAAAAAATGTAAATTCAGTTTTTTTTATTGGAAGAGGTATTAATTATCCTCTTTCTTTGGAAGGAGCATTAAAATTGAAGGAGATATCTTACGTTCATGCGGAGGGATTTGCAGCTGGAGAACTAAAACATGGTCCTTTTGCACTACTTACACAAATTACACCGGTAATTGCTATTGTCACTAAAGATAACACATATGATAAAATGATTGCAAATATTGGTGAAGTAAAAGCAAGAGGTCCTGAAGTTATCGCAATTGCTGATGAAAATGATACTGAGATTGAGAAACATGCTGATTATGTTATAAGATTTCCTGGTAATTCAAGTCCACTTTCAAGT
>CP070712.1:1113876-1124506 GCA_020350365.1 Thermoplasmatales archaeon
TCATTATCATTTTTCCAAAAGTTATTGAGATAAACGAAATTATTATTTGAATTAAGCCAAATCTTTATAGTTTGGAGATTAGAATAAATATTATTTCTTGTTAAAATATTATTATTTGAATCAAATCTAATATCTATTGCATTTTCACAATTAAATATATTACAGTTCTGTATCTGATTATTATCGGAATTTGTAATTAACAAAACACCATTTGCAAAGTCTTGCATATCACAATTTTTAACAAAATTATAATTACCTGTAATTTTAACTCCTTGTTTACTGTTATCAATCCCGATTAAATTACAATCAGATACAGTGTTATATGAGGATCTTATATTAAGTGCTACTCCGGTGTTGTAAGTATTTATAATACAATTTGTGATAGTACAACCAGTACTACCGGGTAAAATGGATATTGCAAATTCTCCAGTATTAATTATCTGAAGATTACTGATATCTACATATGAACTGGATAATGTGAATGCAATATTTCCAGAACAATTAATTATTGTGTTACTAGGATCTTCACCAGTTATTCCTATCTTCTTTTTAATTGTTAGATCACTTTCATCATATGTTCCTTTTTTAATAAGAATTATATCTGTGATATCGGCATTATTAATAGCATCTTTTATACTTGTATAATCTCCATTTCCAGAGATATCTACAATTATTGTTTCCTGTGTTATTGGTGGAATGCAATATACTGTGGAGGATAAGGTCACAGATATGAACAGGAATAATGAAATAAATAGAATTAATTGGACTCCTATCTTCCTATTCATCTTTCCCTCTCCTCCTTATCTTTCTTTTTAAATTTCTTCAGGAGTCCTTTCTCAGTAAGATAAATAAGAACGATATTTTTGACAACTTCAGCTTCAGAATTTCCTAAAATTCCAACTTGTTCTTTAATAATTTCTCTAATAGCAGGTGGAAAACCAACTGGAAATCTCTGACTTTTACCCATCCGTTTTATCCCATCTTGAATCACATATGAATCACTTATATATAATATTTTTGATTCTTTTAAGGTATAAATATGAATTAAATATGAATCAAATAAAATACTAATATGATAAAAATATGATTCATATATGAATCATATATGATTCAATTAAGGAGAAAATTATTTTAAAAATAAATCATAAAAAAATTAATTTTAAAATTCAGAAATATAAAAAATATAAAAAAAAATTAATTTAGTTTATCATTCTTACTAATTTATTTTTTCTTTCTAAAGTAATACATTAATCTCAAATTTTTTTTCTTCTTTTTAACAAATGAAGCTACTATCAATAATATGATTATTAAAAATATCAAAAGTATTATGTAATAATATTGAAACTCTTCTAATTCACTTTTCGGAGTAATAATATAAAGTTTGATGGCAATCTCAAGTTCAAAGTTCATACTTCCTCCGATAGGTCCAATAGGAATATCTGAAGAAATAACAACTCCTGTTTGCCATTTTTCATTGTAATACATATCTTGTTGATCTTCTGGGATATTAAAAATGACTTCAATATATCCTTCTGATTTTGGAGGAATATACAGTATATCTGGATTAGTCAGAATCCATGATGTATCTGGAAGAGGAGAAAACTTTTCTGAGATTAACTTAGTAGTAGGATTCTCAATTTTAGAAGAAACATTAACTCCATGGGAATATGGATTGATTATCTGAATTGGATGCTTTATCTCCTTTTCCTCGTCAAGCCACTTGTTCATTTCAACAGTTAATTTACCCGGCCATATTTTTAAACCTGCCTCTACTCTAGAAGAATAAGAAGTAAAAAGTATTAAAAATATTAGAACCAAAACAATTGTTTTCTTCACCCATCTCTCCATGATGATATAAGAATAGGTATAATTAATTTTTTCTCTAATAACATTTTGAAAAAATTTAATAAAAATAATAAAAGAATATAAAAAATAATTTTTTCTAGCTAATAGAACCTCGGAAATAGATTGTAGTAGTTTGCCAACTATGGTTTGTAGATATGTTTCCTAATAAAAGACAAATGTCAAAGGTTTTTGAGTCACTAGGATTTAATCCTTGATCAAATTCAATAGTATATGAGCTATTAACATAATTTTCAAAATCAAGCCCTGCTATAAAAATTGCATATTCATCCATATCTGGGGGCACACCAGATTCATTCAAATCCATATCGCCCTCATCGGTTGATGCATTTGTTCTTATCTCAGTATCCATAGGAATAGTACCATTGTTATAAAGTGTAAAAGTTCCGCCTGTTGTATTTGACCAAATTCCTGAAAAAACACTACTAAAATTATAAAATGAAAGGTTCACATCTATATCAATGTCTCCATCTGGATTAAATGTAATAATAACAGTATCTACAGTTGCTGCTAAAACCAAAGGTGTAGTTGCTGCAAGCATAATAAAAGAAACAATTATGGTAAATCCAATTTTTTTATCTTTTCTAAACCTAAATAATATCCTATTTAGTATTTCCCTGCTGTTTTTTTCCATGCATCCCCTCTCCACACATTCCTATCCTGTCATATATTTGTAGTAATATTGATGCATGGGTTGGTTTAAATGCCTTTTTTGTAGATAATTATGCAGAGAAATATGCATAAGTTTCTTTATCTAATAATGTAAATATAAAAAGAATAAATATGAGATAGGATTATTTTATTACTAAATAAGAAAAAAATTGAATATTTTTAATATTAATATTATTCCTATGATTGTGATCCTTCAAAAGATATTGTTGTAGTCTGCTGACTATGATTTGCAGATAGATTTGTTCCTATTAGCAAGCAAACATCAAATGTTTTTGAATCCGCAGGTAATAATGATGTGTCAAAGTATAAATTGTATGAGGTTTCAAGATAACCTGTAGCATCAAGCCCTTGTATTTTTATTGCATATTCATCTTGTCCTGGAGCTACACCTGTAGCATTTAGACTCATATCAGTTTCATCAGTTGTTGCATTAGTTTTGATTCTTGTATCCATTGCCACTGTACCATTGTTATAAAGTGTAAAGGTTCCACCTGTTGTATTTGACCATTCATTTGCCTGTACTGAACCAAAATCATAATCTGATATATTTACATCTATATCGATATCACCATCAGGATTAAACGTTATTATCAAGTCATCTGTTGTAGCAGCCATTACAATAGGAGTAAAAGCTGCAAGAATCATAGTACTAACTAGCAAAACATTAACCTTTTTTATTTCTCTTATGCATCCCATCCTCAATACACCCTCCAATAGTGTTAAAGTTAAAGTGCTGACATTGTTATATGCTAAAAGCTTTTATAATTTTCGTTATGTATTTGGTTTAAATTAAAGGTTGATTAAAGCTAATAATTGATTTATTTAAAATAATAAGGTAATATTTTTAATTTTTTACATTAGTTTATTTTTTATGGAATATATTTGATATTCTTAATACTAGATCTACAAATTTATTATTATATTTGTTTTTCTTTGAATCGTTTGCTCTTTCAATCATTAAGGTGATTTGATACTTTCTTTGGATTAAATATAATGCAAAAATAGTTGCAATTAGTATCATGAATAACCATAGAATAACAACTAAGGGTTGTTCTTTTCTTCTTAGCTTTTCATCTTCTTTATCAACAATTCTGATTTTTTTTGCAATTGAATTACTTAGATTATCATTATCCTTAACTGTCAGTGTAATTGTATAATTTCCCTTAATTGAATAAACATGAACTGGATTCTTTAAATATGATATATTACCATCATCAAAATCCCAGGTATAATTGACTATTTCACCATCTGGATCATAGCTACTATTACCATTAAAATAAATTATTTTATTAGTATATGAAAAATTAGAAACTTCTATTAGTGGTATTGGAAGTTGCTTTGGCGTTTCTAGTTCGATTATTTTTATCTCATAAGAATCAACTGATTCTGCACCAAGATTATCCTTTACTTTGAGTCTTACTGTATAATTTCCAAGTTTTGAATATTTATGTGTAATTTTTATATTTTCAATATACTCAGTATCAAAGACACCATCATTTTCAAAATCCCAAGAATATCCTTCAATGTATCCATCTGGATCATAGCTATAATAAGAATAGAATATCACAGTTTCGTTGATATAAGCATTTTCTGGACCAGTTATTTTTGCTATAGGATGCTTATTTGCAGGTGGTGCAACTCCTCCTCCACCACCTGGAGACGTCGATGGCGTAGATGATGGTTTTGGTTTAGTTGTAAAATAATATGTAGCTGTTGTGTTAACTGTACTATCGTTTGCTATTACTCTCCAGTAATAAGTTTTTGAATAAGTACTAGCTTGCGAAAAGGTCCAATAAACAGTTGAATTTGCTGATACATTACTTTCAGTTCTCCTTAGAATCCAAGAACCTGTTGAGTTTTCAAACCAATATATTGTAAGATTATCACCTTCAATATCATGTACATCTACATGGCATATAGGTTGTAATTCGGTTTGTGTGTTTCTATTTGGAGGATATTCATTTGATATAGTTGGTGCACCCTGTTCAGCTGTAATAAACCAAAATGTTTCATTTATCCAAGTACCATTTATTGAATCTGTTGCATTTACGTAAATAGTATAGTTTGTAATATAATTTAAACCATATAATGGGCAATTCTTTTGTCCATTTGTATCATTTGTCCCAGAGGAGTTACCAATATAAGGTGATGTTTCTATTGTCCAATTAATAAAATCATTTTCAGGATCATCAATTGTTATATACCAATAAGCTGTGTTTTTAGAAACATTTACAGATTGGTTAGCTGGAATTGGATTATAAATTATAACTGGTTGATTGTCAAGTGTTGTAAAATGAAATATTTCTGTGTTATTGTTTTTTGAATCATTTACTGATACTTTCCAATAATAAGTTTTTGAATAATCTATTGCCTGTTGATAGGTCCAATAGTAAGTTCCATTTGGTACTGATGAATTTATTTGTCTTAATATCCAACTACCAGTGGAATTTTCGTACCAGTATATTGTCATCAAATCTTCATCAATGTCACTTACTTCAATATGACATGTTACATTTAATCCAACATTTTTTGATTGATTTGCCGGATATTCATTATTATGAATAACTGGTGGTTGATTTGGTCTTGTAGCAAATATCCAAGTTTCAGATCTGTTTTCATATTCTTGATCTCTTACTATTACATACCAATAGCAAATCATTCCTTTCAATGGTTCATTCCAGATAACTGAAGCAGTTGACCAATCGCAAGGAACATCATAATCTACTCCAATTAATGCATCATTTGATGCATTATAGAAGTATACATCA
This sequence comes from Thermoplasmatales archaeon, assembly GCA_020350365.1. Taxonomy (GTDB): domain Archaea; phylum Thermoplasmatota; class E2; order DHVEG-1; family DHVEG-1; genus SG8-52-3. Next base: position 1,119,180 of record CP070712.1, read on the forward strand.
ACAGTATAACCTGATGCATCAAATACATCTACATTTAATATTACTGGAACAACAATATCAACAGATCCATTAAAAGGATCAGGATTTATTGGTTTAGATGGAGGTTCATTTGGAATCGGATTAAATGACAATCCAAGTTTATCATCTGCTAATATCGGTGGAATAAAAAGAGAAATTAATAACATACAAATTACAAATGTAGGTAAAAATATTTGCAATCTGGTTCTTCCTTTCATCTCGTTTCCTTCCGATTCCTTTTAAATATATTGTTACTTATTAGCACGATATTCTGTGTCATTGATTATATTTAAAGATACCCTGTTAGATTTACAAGATGGAAGAATTTCAATTTGACAAAATTACAAAATTAAATGACCCCCTAGATTTAATACAAATATGAATAATAAAATATTTAAATCTATATATTAATATACAAATATATGGGGGAAGATTGTAACCAAAAAATCAACTTAAAAATATTACTTATTACTTTTTTCCTTTCATGTTTAATTATGTTTCTAACTACGCCAATACATGAAGCAGCTCATTGGATAATGTCAGATATTGACCCTTATATTGAACCTGTTGAATTTCATCTCTTTGAAAATAAACCATTTAATAACGAGAATATCTTATCATCACCACTAGGATTTATTGTTGTCAGAGAAAAATACAAAGGTGCTTTTCAGGAAAGATCTATGTTGTTAGATTTCATTCAAGAATTAATTTGTATTTTCATACAAATTATATTAACCGTAATAATCGTTTCAAAATCAATAAAATTTTTATTAACAAAAGATTGATTTTTATGATAAAACAGACCTAAATGTAAGAGTAATCTGAAGTGGATCAGATTTTGAGGATAATGTAGCCAAAATTAATTTCAAATCAAATGTTTTCGAAGAGCTTGAACCTAAATTATTTACAAAGGTATCATATGTTAAGTTAATATTTGTCCAAGTTGTTCCTCCATCACTTAGGTTATATTGAAGGGAGTAGTTATCTAATCCAACTGTATCATTTAATTTCCATTTAGCCCCCGTTGTAGCATTAGTTGCATTAGTAGCTTTGATTTGTAAATCAATATCAGTTGATCCACTATTCGTCAATTCAAAATAAAAAGCTGTCGTTTCATTTGAACTGCCGACTGTTAACACTCCCTGATGCCAAGTGGCAGGATCTATTGAAACTGAAATACCTACTGTTGTAAAATGATAATATTCCTCAACGGTACCTCCATTTTCATCTATTACAACAACTCTCCACCAATATTTAGTTGATTCAACTGTTACATTAGTGTAATTATCCCATTCAACATTTGCTGCACTTGTTACATCAACACTGCTATTTGTTTGTTGCAAAACCCAAATATCATCACCAGTTGTATTTTCATAGAAATAGACATCAACAGTTCCACCATCTTGATCATAAACTGTTACATTACAAACTGGTCTAGGAAGTATACCACTACTTTCATTTGCGGGCCCTGGAAAACTAATTACTGATAGATTATTTGGAGTATAGGTACAATAAATATTGTATTGATAATCTCCTGACTGATCTAAAAAACTAACTGGACTCGGCCATGCACCATATGATTGGCTACTGTAATTATTATTGTTGGTTACAAGACTATATCTAAGTTCTATGGTATTCGAACCTGATGGTAAATCTGCCCAGATAACTATGTAGTAATTTTCGCTCCCTGTTAAAAAGGGTGAAGAACTAAATGTAAAAGTTTCCCAAGTTGCAATACCATCAGTGTTAGAAAGACTACGTTCTTCAGTAGATCCTAAAAGGACACTATTGTTATTATATATTGCAGCCTTAACAGTGTAAAAGTTCGGTCCTGATGTTTCATAATATAAATAAGCGCTAATACTGTTTGCATTACCATTTTCTGGCATCTGAAATATACTTCCACGAATTGTATCTTCTAAATTATCACCGGAAGTTCCTTCATTTTCATCTCCAAATGTTGGATCTATCTGAAGGGACTCATCAGCATTTAATGGATAATTTGTCGTAACAATCCAATAAAAATAATCATCCCCATCTACTGTTTTAACTCCAAAATTACAGGTAGTTGTAGCTGCCTCGTCACTACCAACATAATCACTCCAATTAAAATACATAGTATAATTCTCAGTTGCATTAACAGCAAATTTCAAAGAATATTCATAAAAGGTACTATTATCCCAATAAGCAAGAAGAGGTTTTTTAAAATTCATAACTAAGCGATAATAACCATACTTGTTCGCAGTGAAATTCAAAGTAAACTTTTTACGCTCATTATCGCTACTTTGTGATGTTGAAATATCTAATACAGTATTATTTTTAAACCAAGTAACATTATCACTAGACTCCTCAACGGCCCATATGCCATAGTAATCAACAAAATCCCAGAAGAATGTATGGTTTGTTTCATTCCAATTATTTGCTCCAAAGACATTTCCCCCTGCTGTTTGATGTTCATATGCCTCTCCAGTTGGGGGATTGGAAACTGTGGTAAAATTAAAGGTCTGATTTGTCCAGCAAATGCCATCTGTAACGTTAAATGAAATCCAATATTTAGTATCATAGGAATCAACCCAGGAGGTATTTGTAAAACCATGGGTACCATTTGAAAGTCCAGCACCAGAAGATTGATTTACAATAGACCAACTACCACTAGAATTAGTCAAAATTGTAACATTCATTTTTTGACCGTCTATGTCACTTATGGTAATGTTAAAACTAGTTATATTTACAGGCACATCAGTATTGTTTAAAAGAAAACATGAAAATCCATCCCAGATCGATTGGTTTTTTTGTAATGGTGCGTTGGAAGTTGTAAAACTATACGTCACATTTGTCCAGTTACATCCATCTGTGACATTGACACTCCACCAATAAATAGTAGTTATTTCAGAAAAATTACTATTTGTTTGATAAATAGTTGTTCCTGTACTAACGCTCGAGTTTGTTCCGAAAATTTCCCAGATGCCTGTACTATTGCTTAACCAATATGCAGTCATTATATCGTTGTCCAAATCTGAAATTGTTATGTTTAGTGTGGGTGTTAATGGGACACCCGCTTGCTCATTTTCTGGCCAAGGATCTGTTTGAGTTGGAGCATAATTTGTTGTGAAATTATATGTAACATTAGTCCACTTGCATCCATCACTAAGATTAACACTCCAATAATATGTTGTGTCAGATGATGAGAAGTTATTATTAGTTTGTGTGATGTTTGTCCCAGAACTGATACTCGTATTACTTGCAAATAATCCCCATGTTCCGGAGGAATTACTCCACCATTCTGCTGTCATTGTATCGCTATCTGCATCTGAGCATATTACATATAATGAAGATGAATCCGGGCAAATGTCTGTGGTTCCACTTGTTGGAGATTCTCCAGATTGTGTCGGATTGTTGTTTGTTGTGAAATGATATGTTTCATTGCTTATTCCTCCTTCTCCATCGCTTAGGATTACTCTCCAGTAGTATGTAGTTCCTGGCAAGCTAAAGTTAGAATTTGTTTGAGTTATTATTGTGTTATTTGAAATACTCGTATTTGTTGCGAATTGAGCCCATGATCCAGATGAATTACTCCACCAAGTAGCGTTCATCGTGTCATCCTCGTTGTCTATACATGTTACACTAAGACTGGTTATTGGACAGATATCTGTTGATTCGTTAGTTGGCGCTTCTCCACTTTGTATAGATACGTTGTTATAAGTATATATACAGTAAATGTTATGTTCATAACTACTACCAGGTGAGGTAAAACTTACAGAACTTGGCCATGTGCCATATGTCTGATCCACATAATGATAATTAGGGGAAGCACTACTATAACGAAGTTGAATTGCTGATGATCCTGGTTGATCATCTGCCCATACAACAAGATAGTAATAATTGTTAGCTGCTAAATATTGTGGACTGTTTAGTGTAAATGTGTGCCAATTTGTATCACCTTGAGTATCATAAACTGTAATCTCATTTGTTGAACCTACAAGATTTTCATTATCATTATAAATTGCAGCTTTTACATTATATTGATTTTGTTCAGAGCTTTTATAATATAAATATGCACTGATACTCACCGCGCTAGCATTATCCGATACTTGAAAGCGAGAACCACGAATTGTATTTTCAAGATCTAGGCCACTAGAACCTTCATCTGAATTACCAAAAGTGGGATCTATTTGAAGGGATTCATCAGCGTTTAATGGATTGTTTGTAGTTACAATCCAATAAAAGTAATCATTCCCTCCAATAGTTTTGATTCCATAATCACAAGATGTAATATTTACCTCATCACTACCCGCATAATCACTCCAATTAAAATACATAGTATAGTTCTCAGTTGCATTAGCAGCAAGTTTCAAGGTATATTCATAGAAAGTGCTATTATCCCAATATGCAAGTATAGGTTTTTTAAAATAAAGCACTATACGATAATAACTATTCTTTGGTGCTGTGAAATTTAGTGTTAACTTATCATTTGAATCATTTGAATCTCTATCATGATCTACACTTAAATTAGTATTATTTCTAAACCAAGTAATATTATCAGTAGACTCTTCTACCATCCAGTCAGCGTAATAATCAACTAAATCCCAAAAATATGTATAATTAACAACACGCCATTCTTTTAATCCAAAAGAATTACCTTGAGCCATCATTTTTTTATAGGGTATACCTATTGGAGGAGTAGTAATTGTAGTAAAATTAAAAGTCTCATTAGTCCAATCGGTACCATCGGTTAAATTAAAAGAAATATAATATTTTTTATTATAAGTATCAATCCAAGAGGTGTTAGTAAAACTATAAGTCCCATTAGAAAGCCCTGAACCAGATGACTGATTTACTATGTTCCAAATGCCACTTTCATTTGTCAAAATAGTTATATTCATATTGCTACCTTCAAGATCGCTTATTGTAACATTTAGGCTTATTGGATTAAGACGTATATCGGTATTATTTAAAAGAAAAGCAGAAAAGTTATCCCAAATCAATTGATAAGATTGTGTCGGTGCACTATTTACATATAAATAATAACAATTAGCATCAGCATTAACTGGTGCTGTTTCGTTTGGTGAACCTGATTTATTACCGATGCTGTAGAATTCATAATAACCTGTTCCATTAGGGAATTTGAAGTTCCAGGACCATGGGCTGTTTGTGTCAGGATTTGTTGCATTGTTCCATAGCATCCATGAAAAATTAATCTTTTCATTATTATCGAAACTAAGGAATGTTGTTAGGTTATTTTGGTTATTATATTCTGTTTCTATCCATTCATAACTCCTACGAATTGAGGACATTCTTGCTTCTTGTAT
>CP070712.1:1124606-1134912 GCA_020350365.1 Thermoplasmatales archaeon
GATGAAGACAAGGCTGCACTTACATTTGCTTGTGGTGTTGCAGCTAAACAGGTTTATAGTGCAACTGTATCTGGTACATTTGGTGTAGATCAGGCATATGATGCTTACAAGCGTTTTTCCTTTGATGATTGTGTATTGCTGACTGATGATGATCCAGAGGTTTATGAACAAGTTCAGGATAATATCATCAACGGTCTACCTGTACATCTTGCAGTTGTGACGGAAGCTTGGGATTCTGGTCATAATCTTGTAATAGATGGTTATAATGATGATGGGTATTATCATCTTAATTTTGGCTGGGGCGGATCATATGACGGATGGTATAAAATTCCGGAAGAGCTACCCTATGAACTCACTGTTCTTGAAGGTGTTATTGTTGATATAATAAATGATAATTCAAATTCATATCTTCATGGTGAAGGTGTTTTGTATTGGCCTAATACAAATCCTGGGACAACTGTTGAAGGAAGTTTTACAATTGAAAATGTTGGTACGCCCGGGTCAAGTATTGATTGGGAAATTATTGTATGGCCCGACTGGGGAGAATGGTCATTTGATCCATCCTCAGGTACAGATCTAACACCTGAAGGAGGTCCTCAAACAATTGATGTTTCAGTTATAGTACCAGATAAAAATAACAAACATTTCAATGGATATGTAAAAATCGTCGATGTTGACAATAGTGCTAACTCCTGTCTAATTCATATCTCGCTTACAACACCTAGGTCAAAAGTGATATTTTCCTTATTTGATTTAATTTACCAGAGATATATCAATTCATTTCCACTTCTTCGATTCTTATTTGGACTTTAAAGAGTTAACAAATATATGAAATAGTTGAACAAAGTAAAAAAAAATTATAAAATAATTTAACCCTGTTCATAAAATTCATACACATATTATTTGAGTAATAAAAATATTTATTTTTTATAAGGAGTAAATATTATGAAAAAAACATTTTTAATTATTTTTGTTGGTTTTTTATTAATACAAAGTTCAATTGGGGTTTTTGGAAATTCTAAAACATTAATTTATACAACTAAAAGTCTTGATGAAATTGATGATCTAATCTTAAATGAAATGCAAAACAATCATATTCCAGGTCTTTCAGCTTCAATTGTTATCAATGAAACAGTGATGTGGCAGAATGCTTATGGTTATGCAAATATTGAAGAAAACAAAAAAGTTGAAAATGATACATTATTTAAGATTGCCTCGGTATCAAAAACTATTACTGCAACAGCACTTATGCAATTATATGAGAAGAATTATTTTAATTTGTTTGATCCAATAAATGATTATCTTCCTTTTGATGTTATTCATCCGATATTTGCTTCAAAAGATATTACATTTCATATGCTTCTTACTCATTCATCAGGTATTGCTGATAATTGGAAGTATTTGTTTCATTTTGTTGGAGATTCTCCTATTTCTTTTCAAGTATTTCTTGAAGAATATCTTGTTTCGGGTGGCGATTATTATGATGACGTAAATAACTTTCATTCATGGGAACCTGGCACAAGTTGGTCATATACTAACGTTGGTGTTGCCTTAGTTGGATATTTAGTTGAAATAATTTCACAAATGAATTTTACAACATATTGCGAAACCCATCTTTTTGATCTACTTGATATGGACGACTCTGGTTGGTATCTACGTGATTTAAACATATCACATATTGCAATGCCTTATTATTGGACTGGAGAAGAATATGAACCCTATGGCCATATTGGGTGGGTAGACGTTCCGGCAGGTGATCTTAGAACAAGTTCATCACAATTGATAAATTTCCTAACCATGTTTATCAATAATGGCACATACTGTTCACAAGAAATTCTTAATAGTGAAACTGTCAGTATTATGCTTAGTAAGCAACTACCTTTTAATGAAAATCTTGGCCTTATTTGGTGGAAAAGTAACCTCAATGGTAGAATTGTATGGGGTCATGGCGGCTCTGATTATGGAGCAAGAGCTCAGATGCATTTTGAGCCAAAGACAAAAATTGGTGTGGTAGTTCTAACAAATGGTGAGGTAAATCCAATACAGATCGTTAGCATGCTTTTTGATTACGCAGAAACTCTATTGGAAAATTCTCCACCTGAATTACCAGAGATATCCGGTCCCTCTAGTGGGAAATCTGGAGTTGAATATGATTTCTCATTTGTTACAAATGATCCTGATGAAGATGATATATTGTATTATATTGATTGGGGAGATGGAATTATTGAGGAGTGGATAGGGCCTTTTGCTTCTGGTCAAGAATTAATCCTTAATCATTCATGGTCTGAAAATGGAAGATATTTCATAAAAGCAAAAGCAAAGGATATCAAATATGAAGAAAGTACATGGAAAACATTTGTTATAAACATCCCAAGAAATAGATTTAAAGTTAATTTAAATTTTTATCATTTTTTTGATCTATTCCAAATACTAAGAATGCTTTTAAAACTATAAAAAACCAGTTCAATCCCTCATATTTATACCAAATTCCATAAATTATAAATACTCGATTAACATATGTTAATATATGGGTCTAGTTTGGAAGTAAGAATGATTTTTAGGATAAACCTACTTTTTCATACTTTTCTTCCTCCCTCAGCTAGGCCCTACTGTTTATTTTTTTAAAATTTAAGTTGAATATTCAAATTATTTTAACAAAATAATATTTTTTTTAAATTTCTTATCCCTTTGTTCAATTTTTCATTACTAACTGTTAATAACTTAATATCTTTTATTATCAAAAGTCTAAGAGGTTAACATATGATTAAACATTCAAAATTAATGGTATTTGTAATTATATTTATTTTTTTCAGTAATATTTCAATAACATCTGGAAATAATTTTGAAAAAATTGTGAAATCATCAAGCCCAAATGAAGTTATTCCGATTGAAGCTTGGAATAAAACATTTGGTGGGGAAAATTTAGATTGGGGATGGTCTGTAAAAGAAACATCAGATGGAGGAATTGTTATTGGTGGTGAAACAGTATCTTTTGGATCTGGTGGATATGATGCATGGCTTATTAAAACAGATAGCAATGGTAATGAATCTTGGAATAGAACATTTGGAGGAATTCATAAGGACGGATGTAGGTCTGTTCAACAAACTAATGATAATGGGTTCATCCTCGGCGGATATGCTGATTCTTATGGTTACCCAGGTCATGACTCTTGGTTTATCAAAACTGATGATGAAGGTAATCAGCAATGGGATAGCATCTTTGGTGGACCTGCATCAGATGCTACTTTTTCAATTTTGCAAACCTCTGATGAAGGTTACGTTGGTTTAGGTTATGTTGATTCCTATGGTGCTGGATATCATGATCTATGGTTAATAAAAACAGATAAATATGGAAATGAAGAATGGAACAGAACATATGGTACTGCAGAATGGGAATTGGGTTATTCCGTTAAGCAATGTGATGACGGTGGATACATAATAATTGGTACAACACAATCTTATGGAGCAGGATATCAGGACGCATGGTTGATTAAAACAGATAGTAATGGTGTTGAAGAATGGAATAACACATATGGTGGTGTAAGTAATGATTGGGGTTCAGGAGTTGTAATTGTTGATGATGGATATCTTATAACAGGCGATACTCGCTCATATGGTCCTGGTGGTTATGATGTATGGTTAATTAAAACTGATAAAAATGGTAATGAACAATGGAAGAGAGTATATGGAGAATCAATATCAGATGATACAGGATATGATATTATTATAGCAGATGATGGGGGTTTTGTTATAACAGGTACAAAAACCTCGTTTTCTACACAATTAACAGATATTTGGTTGATAAAGACCGATGATGATGGTTATATGGATTGGAATCTGACAATTGATGGTGGAGAGGATGACTGGAGCTATTCAGTGGATGAAACAACAGACGGAGGATATATTATCACTGGTTTAACAAATTCCTATGGTAGTGGTGATTATGATCTTTGGTTAATAAAAGTTGAATTGGTAAATTATCAAAATCAACCTCCTACCGCGCCAATTATCAATGGTTCTAATTATGGAGATATTGGAGAAATATATGATTATAATTTTGTAGCAGAGGATATTGAGGGTGATGATTTATTTTATTTTGTTGATTGGGGTGATGGTACTTTTGATGATTGGTTTGGACCTTTTTCATCAGGTGAAGAGATAACTGCTTCTCATTCATGGGAGGTAAAAGGTCTATATGAGGTTAGGGTTAAGGCAAAAGATTTTCTTGAAAATGAGGGTGATTGGTCGGATCCATTTTTAGTTAGAATCGGAAATAATCCTCCAAATGAACCAGACATAGATGGCCCTGAATCTGGAAAAGCTGGAAATTCCTATGATTATATTTTTAATGCTACAGATCCAGATGGGGATGATATTTGGTATCATATAGGCTGGGGTGATAAGGAGATCATATACATATATGGACCATATCAATCAGGTGAAGAAATCAACCTATCATATACATGGGTGGAGAAAGGGACTTATATTATCACTTGTTGGGCAAGAGATATTTATGACGAAGAAAGTGACATTGCTACATTAGAAGTAAAAATGCCAAGAAACAAACCATTTTATATCAATTTCAACATTTTAAGTTTGTTTTTTGAAAAGTTTGCAAATACATTGCCAATTATAAAAAATCTATTTCTATCTAATAAATAATAATTTTTGTACATTCTAACTTTTTTTAAAATTAATTTTTTGTTTTAATCAGTTTTTAAGCGATAAACTTTATTTACAAATCCCTAAATGATAATAAATTAGGAGTAAATATGAAAAAGATTGTATGTTTATTGATTATTATATTTATTGGATTGAATTTTATACCAAATATTAGTGGAAATCTAAAAACAACTAATAATCTTTTAGAAATGGATTTTATAATTAATAACAGTGAAGAGAAATATCTTTTTGATAATGAGCCAAAGATCGAATGGCTTAGTACTTTTGGAGGGCAATATTTTGATCGTGGCGACTGCGTTCAACAGACTACTAATGGAGGTTTTATTATAACAGGCTCTTCAGAATCCTTTGGTTCTGGAAATTATGATGTCTGGATGATTAAGACTGATTCAAATGGTACTGAAGAATGGAATAAAACATATGGAGGATTGGGTTATGATAATGGTTTATCTGTTCAGCAAACCACAGATGGTGGTTTTATCATTGCTGGAGGTACTACTTCATATGCTGTTGGTAGTAGGGATGTTTGGCTAATTAAAACAGATGCCGATGGGAATGAAGAATGGAATAAGACATATGGAGGAACAAATTTTGATTCAGGTGAGTCAGTTCAACAGACTGCAGATGGAGGATATGTTATAATAGGACAAACATCTTCATATGGAGATGGTATGAGTGATGCTTGGTTAATAAAGACAGATTCTAATGGCAGCCTAGACTGGGATAAAACCTATGGAGGTTTTCATTACGATTATGGTTGGTCAGGTATACAAACCTCAGATGGAGGTTATATGATTGTTGGACGTACTGAATCCTTCGGTGCTGGACATGGTGATTTTTGGATAATAAAAACTGATGGCTATGGTAATAAAATTTGGGATGAAACATTTGGAACTGGTGGTTTTGAATCTGCTCATTCTGTTCAAGAGACCTCAGATGGAGCATATATTACTGCCGGTTTTACCAACTCGTATGGTGCTGGTTGGTATGATATTTGGTTAATTAAAATGAGCAGTGTCGGTACGAAAGTTTGGGAAAAAACATATGGCGGATTAGGTGGTGATACATGTGGATCTGTCTGGCAGACCTTTGATGGAGGTTTCATCATAGCAGGTGGTACCTATTCTTATGGATTAGGAAATAGTGATTTTTGGGTGATTAAGACAGATGCAGAAGGAAACGAAAATTGGAATAGAACATTTGGTGGATCAAATTACGATTGTGCTGAATCTGTTAAACAGACTACAGAGGGAGGATACATAGTTGCAGGGCGAACTGGATCTTTTGGCGCAGGTGATAGTGACTTATGGCTGATTAAAATAGAAACAGAAAATAATCCTCCTTATGAGCCTTCAGAACCTATTCCTGAAAACAACTCTGTATCTGTTGATATCGAGATAAACCTCAGTTGGAGTGGAGGTGATCCTGATGGTGATAATGTTACTTATGATGTGTACTTTGGAGATTACAATCCACCACCTAAGGTTGTAAGTAATCAAACAGATAACTATTACAATCCAGGAATACTAGACTTTGGAAGGACATATTACTGGCAAATTTTTGCATGGGACAATAAAACGTTATGTACAAAAGGCCAGATTTGGAGTTTTACTACTAATTTTAAACCTGAAGGACCTGATATTTCTGGCCCAACTAATGGATTAGTAGGAACTGCATATACATACACATTTAATTCTGTTGATTTGGATGATGACGATGTTTTTTATTATATAAAATGGGGCGATGGTCATGTTGAAATTTGGGATGGACCTCATCATTCAGGGGAAGATTTTGAAATTTCTCATACTTATCTAAATCAAGGCACATTTACAATAGAGGCAAAAGCAAAAGACATCAATGGTGCCGAAAGTAATTTTACGACACTTGAAGTAAATATTCCACGTTTTAAACAATCAACACATTTATTGAGGTTTAGACTATTATATCATTTTCCAAACCTATTTTCATTTATTAAAAATTTTTTATTTAATTCTTTATAGACTACTGCTTTAGAGTTAATAATTAAATTCTCCTTGCCATTCTAAATAATGCATTTATTAATAAGTAGAAAGATAAATCTACAACAGGTCCTGAAAACTGAGTTGAATCATAAGAATTTGTGAAAATAATAATTGCTGTTTTATCATGTGGTCTATATATCATTTGTGTATGTACACCTGGCCAGCCGCCACTATGGCCAATTTCTTTCTTTCTGAATATTTTTTCCTTAATACTCCAGCCTAGTCCATAACTGCCTCCTCTAATATTTGGTTGATAATGTGGAGTATGCATTAAATCAACTGTTGATTCATTCAATATTCTAACATTCTTGTAAATCCCACCGTTCATATGTGCAATCAAGAAATGTGACAGCTCTTCAATTGATGTTCTCATTGAAGCAGCTGGATGTAAAACTATCATCCCGTAATGTGGATTTGCAATATATTTTCCTTTTTGATAGAAATAAGGAATTGCAATATTACTAATATTATGGTCTTTAAGTCTAAAACTCGTATTATACATTTCAAGTGGTAAAAAAATATTTTCTATGCAGTAATCATTAAAATTTTTTCCAGAAATAAGTTCGACCAGATATCCAATAATTGAGTATCCAATGTTTGTATAATAATATTCCTCGCCAGGGGGATTATCTGACCATACTGATGAATGATAGGCGCTTCCCCCAGGTGTTAAATAATCTTTTAGCCAGGGATTGGGATAAGATGCTATATCAGGGTCCCCAGGCAGATATGACAAACACAATCTATCTGAATTATCACTTGCAAGACTTGATCTGTGAGAAAGAAGCATACGATAAGTTATAGGGATTTCAGGATGGTTTGGATTTCTAAGGCTAAATGGTAAATAATTATTCACGTCATCATCAAGATCGAAAAATCCCTGTTCATACAATTGCATAAGAGCAGTAGCAGTAATAGTTTTAGATATAGAAGCCGTCAGATAAAGAGTATCTATAGTTGCAGCTTTCTTATTTTCTAAATCGTAATAACCATATCCATTTGACCAAGCAATACTATCATTTATAATAATACAAGCAGAAACAGATGGTTTATGAGCAAACTTCATAAGAATTGTTATGTATCTATCAAAAAAAGATTTGATTAAAACCTCATTTTTAACATTATAGATTTCATCAATGTTAATATTACCAGCAGATGATGAACAAATAGTAATTCCAATAAATATAATTATCATTAAAATAGCAAATATTTTTTTCTTCATTGTTTACTCACCCTGTTTTTTAACAATATTATATTCAATAGTTTTATATTTTAAAAAGTATTTGTAAGAATAAATATTTTATAGATTTGTGTTGGAAAAAATATGAATTAATTAATATTCTACTGACCCTCTATATTCAAAACCCTTGGTATAATCCATAAAATAACAGATTTTTGGACTAATTTTTATAATTATCCCATCAGGATCTGTTATCAAAACAGCCATTGTTGGGAATTTCTGTTTCAACATTTTATTTATTTCAGTTATTTCTTTTTTATCAGTAACTGCTGTTGCATTTCCTTCCATTTGAACAGATATTACGTCTTCTAAATGTTCTGTGGGATCATATACAGAATAAGCAACACTTGGATTTTTTTGTATGTTTTTAAATTTACGGGTTTGTTTGCCAGTAGAAAAATAAACAGTGTCTTCCTTATTTACATATGCAATTGGATGTGTTAAAGGTTCACCTGTTTGTGTTGATGTTGCAAGTGTTAAAAACTTTCTCTTTGATAGATATTTAATAATTTGTTCTTTTATATCTTCCATTTAACTTCTCCGCCCCCAATAATAACCTTCTTTGAATTTTATTACTCTATTTAAGGTTTTGGTGCAATATTTAACATTAATTTTTTAAATAAATGTTTCAGAAAATCAATTAAGACGTTTTTTATTTCCATTTTGTGAAAAATAAAACTATTGGTGTAATTGCAATTCTTCTTGCAAGTATCATGTGGGCAATTGAGCCCATATTTGTTAAATTATCTTATGAAAATTCAGATTTTGTTCAAACAAATACGATTAGAGCAATTTTTGCCTTATTGGTTGCTTTTATATATGTAATAATAAGTAGAAAACCAAAGGAAATAAAAATATCAAAAAAAGATATTGCACCTATTATTTACATTGCACTTGTCGCAACACTTTTTGCTGATTTTATGTATGTTTATTCACTTTCTCAAGTACCTGTGGTTAATGCAGTTATAATTGGCCATTTACAACCAATATTTATTGTTATTTTTGGATTTTTCATACTTAAAACTGACAAACTCAGCTATTATGATTATATTGGAATTATACTTCTAATCTTATCAGGGATATTAGTTACAACAAGAAATCTTGAAAATCTAATGAGCTTAAGACTGGGTACGATTGGAGATTTATTTGTCCTCTCTGCAACAATTGCATGGGCAACAACTGCAATTGCTACAAGAAAATATGTTAGACATCTAAATACCGGTGTTCTCTCGTTTTATAGATTTTCTATTGCTGCTGTTGTTCTTTCTATTTTTCTAATCATGAATAATAGATTTTTCGTTGCAAATTTATATCAGGTAGCTGTTGGAATAATTATAGGAATTGGTACAATTCTATATTATGAATCTTTGAAAAGAATAAAGGCTGCTCAGACATCTGCTCTTGAACTTTCAACTCCTGTTTTTGCTACGATTCTTGCATATTTTATGCTTTCTGAAACACCAACTAATATGCAATTTATTGGTGTTGCACTTTTATTACTAGGTCTTTTTTTCATTTCCCGAAGGGAAAAATAAAATATAAAAATCTTATAATTTCTAAGCTTTGTATTCTAAACATAAGATACAAGGAAGTTTCCTATTGTTTTTAAGATTTTTTTAATTTATAATTGCTAACATAATATATAACATTTAAATACTTTAAATGAGATGAGAATATTGAGGGAGGTAATTAAACAAATGAAAAAACAGAGGAATCTGTTTAGTAAAATAATAGTAATCGTAATTATCACTTGGTTTATAATAACCAGTATTAATCCCTCTAGTGGAATAAAAAATAATAACCCTCCATATGTCCCTTATAATCCTAGACCAATGAGTGGAACAACTGGTGTCGCTAGTGGTTCTTGGTTCTCATGGTCTGGTGGTGATCCTGATGGAGATGCTGTGGTTTATGATCTTTATTGGGGCAAAACAAATCCTCCGCCAAAGGTGATAAGTAATGGATCAGCTATGAAATATGATCCTCCAGGCGAATGGATTATATCTAATACCACTTACTACTGGAAAGTTGTTGCATGGGATGAGCATGGTGCAACAACTGAGGGGCCATTATGGGTTTTTACATTTGCACCTAATTATCCACCATTTCCTGCTCGTGACCCTTATCCAGCTGATGGAGCAAATAAAGTACCAGTAAACGCAAGTCTTTCTTGGGTTGGAAGTGATCCTAATATATGGGATGAGTTGACATATGATGTTTATTTTGGTCCAAATCCCGATCCACCTTTAGTAGTATATAACCAACATGGAACCACTTATGATCCTTATGGTACAAATGATTTACCAATATATGAAGATTTTTACTGGAGAGTTGTTACCCGGGACAGGAAAGGAGAAGAAAC
>CP070712.1:1135012-1145286 GCA_020350365.1 Thermoplasmatales archaeon
ACTGCATCTGTTGAAATAAGTTCTTTTTTAAGTCTTTCCTTTGAGATTTCTTCCATACAAAAATCTAAAATCTCAACATTGTGACCTTCTTTTTCTAATACGGCTCCAAGATATAATAGACCCAATGGTGGCAGTGTTGAGGGATCAAGCATTAGATTCTTTGTATCATTCTCGTAGACACCAGGTTTTAGAAGGAGAATTTTCATTTGTACCAGTTACTCTCTGAAAAATATGATAATGATTAGTTATTTAAATGTTATATATTAAAAAAAATCTAGGATATTTTTTTTTCTCCCCTTATTATTTTCTTGCCATCATCACTAATTCTATTAAACAGATTGAAATATTTTAAACCATTAATCAACAAACTATAATCTCTCCTTAAAAAAGCTTTATATATTTGTTCAATAAGATATTTGGGTCTAAAATAAAAGGAATTAAATGCTTCAATTGTGTAATCTATTAATTCTTCCTTTGTAAAATTTCCTAAAGAGCTACTTATATCTGCTAAAACTGCATCTTCATTTTGTGATATTATATTATTTTCAACTGCTTCGGTCCATAAATCTGAACCTCTTAAATAAACTAAAGGAGCAAAATTTGCTAGATCAATTGGTAAAGAACAAGCAAAATTTATAGTATTTTTAACATGCTTCTTTGATTCTATAGGAGCACCAATAATAAAGCTTGCAGTAATAAAAAAATTCATTTGTCTTGCTAAATTTATTGCTTTTCGAATTTGGGGTAAATTAATATTTTTGTTATAAAAATCAAGAACATCCTGATTTCCTGATTCTAATCCATATAAGATGAATTTAACACCTGCTTTCTTCATTTTTATATAAAGCTCTTTTTCAGCAGTATCAACACGTGCTCCTTCTATAAGAAAATCGATATCTACATCTGCTTCTAGAAGCATATCAAATATTTTATGGGCTCTTTTTTTATCTGCTAAAAAATTATCGTCTACTACCATGATAGAACGATATTTGTCATTAATCTCAAGAATTTCATTTACAACGTTTTCTGCTGACCGTTTACGGAAGCTCCATTCTTTAATAAGATTACTATATCTACTACAAAAACGACATTGATAAGGACATCCTTTACTTGTAATTAAGGAAGTAACTTTTTTCTTTATATTATATCCAAATGCAAAAGCACCATATTCATATTTATCAACAAGATGTCTTGCTGGAAAGGGTATATCATCTATATTTTCAATAACTTTTAGAGGTTTACCTGATTTTATCAGTTTATTTTCTCGATAATATATCCCATTAATATCTGATAAATTTTTTTTTCCTTGAATATTTTTTGCTATATCAAGTATTACTTCTTCACCTTCACCTACGACACAAATATTGGCATTAGGCGAATCTATCAAGGATTGTTTTTGTAGAAAAGTACAATGTGGACCACCGATAATCAAGGGAATTTTGGGATCTATTTCTTTAATTTGCCTTGAAATGTTTAATGAAGGTTTAAAGTCATTTGTATAAACCATCATTCCAACTGCATCAGAGGATTTTAATGATTTCTCTAATTGTTCTCTTGAAACATCCTCAGCATAATAATCAAGAACTTCAACCTCATGGCCATTATTTTCCAATGCAGCTCCTAAATATAATAAACCAAGAGGCGGATGTGATAAAGGTGAGCAGATGAAAAATCTATAAATCTTTTCTCTATCTCCAGGTCTTATAAGTAAGAATTTCATCTACTAACTAACCTCCCGTTTTCAAATCCTGCTTAGGGTTTAAATAATTACCTCATAAAATGCCAACTATGAAATATATCTAACTGTATCCATTTTTCAGGTTTAGTTTTAATACATAGTGAAAAACATGTCAGATCAGGTATATTTCGCAGGTATTGATGTTGGTACATCCTATACAAAAGTTGCAATTATTGATAAAAACAATCAATTGATTGGTTCATATATTGATCGAACTGACCCTAATCTTCAAAATTCAATAAAAAATACATTTGACAAAGCTATTAATTCTGCAAATATTTCAAAGAAAAATGTATGTCACATAACAGCAACAGGTTTTGGTAGGGAAAATGTCAACTTTGCAAATAGTGTCGTAACCGAAATTAGTTCTCATGCAAAAGGGGTTTACCACTTTTTTCCAAAAAAAATCATTGTTGTTGATATTGGCGGTCAGGATACAAAAATTATAAAAATCGATGCAAATAGTAGGATTCAAGGATTTAAGATGAATAGAAAATGTGCAGCTGGAACAGGCTCATTTTTAGAGGAAATTGCTTACAAACTTAATATCTCAATAGATGAAATGAATGCCCTTGCATCAAAATCTGATAAGGTAACAGCACTTAGCAGCTTTTGTACGGTTTTTGCATCAACTGAGATAATTACCAGAATAAAAGAAGGTGAAAAAATAGAGGATATGGTTAAAAGTGCTTTCGAATCAATTGTCAAAAGAGTAATTGAAATGGACACATTAGTGGGAACAATTGTAATTACTGGAGGAGTGGTTAAATATAATGATATTGTCCTAAAAATACTTTCAAAGCAGATTGGAAAAAAAGTTCTTACTCCACCAGATCCTCAATTAGCTGGAGCTATTGGAGCAGCTCTTTTTGCAAAAGAAGAAAAAAATTAAATTTCTTTTTTTTATTGTGCAACATTTATATATTCTATCCTGGATATAACCTTTAAGGGAGGTAATAATTTATGGCTAAAAAGTGTATCTTATTTAATAAAACCTTGGTTGGTATAATCTTTTTATTGTTTCTCATGATAAGTATTTTTCCAGCAATTCAAAGTCTTAAAATAGACAATGATGGTTTAAGGCAGGTATCTGAGACTGAAGATCGTATCCCAATTTTAAAACAGATGGGACCTGTTGGAACTTTTGAAGACTATATTTCCACAAGAGAAGATAAACCTTTTTTTATACAAAAAATTTCACAAAATATTGGGAGGGGAGACGCTCCATTAATAATAGTCTTTGTTGAAGCAGATCTTGTTAATGATATAGAAGATGAACTTATATTATATAATGAGACATTGAGAAATGCTGGCTTCTATTCACTTATGTACCAAGTTTCAGGGGTGACTCCTGAGGATTTAAAAGACACAATGATAAACACAGTGCAAGGTGGATATAATGTCACAGGCACCGTTTTAGTAGGAAATCTTCCTGTTGAATGGTTTCACCATGAAAATGATTTCTATGGTCCTTCTGAATTTCCATGTGATCTTTATCTTATGGACCTTGATGGTACTTGGTCTGATTTGGACCATGATGGAATGTATGATTCCCATACTGATGGGTTAGGTGATACAGCACCTGAAATATATGTTGGACGTATTGATGCTTCAAATATCCCTGGTGATGAAATAACAATTCTTGAAAAGTACTTTTCAAAGGTTAATGATTTTTGGTTAGGAGCTACAAACCAAACAAAATATGGTTTAACTTACACAGATGAAGATTGGGCGAGTTATGATTATTTTAGATATGATATTGGATATGCATATGAAGATTATGAGGCTATTTGGTATCCTGATGTTAATCGTAATGATTATGTAAATAACCGAGTTCCTAGTACTTATGAATTCATTCAGCTATCCTGTCATTCGAGTTCTCAAGGTCATTCTTTTGCAGATGGAGGATGGGCCTCAAATGATGAAATAAGGGATGCGCCACCTAATGCATTATTTTATAATCTTTTCTGTTGTAGTTCCCTTCGTTTTACAGATTATAACTGTCTTGGTTACGCATATATTCTTGATACTGATACCCCAGCATTAACTGTTGTTGGTAGTGCAAAAACTGGCTCCATGCTTGATTTCCGTTACTTTTACGAACCAATTGGTAACGGTGATTCTTTTGGTACAGCATTTCGAAAATGGTTCGAATATGAATATCCTTATAGCGATGATCCAAGTGGATATAATGACATAAGTTGGTTTTATGGCATGGTTATATTAGGCGATCCTACGATTATAATTAAAAACCAACCTCCCTATGGAATAGATTTTACCGGTCCAGAAAGTGGATTTCCAGGAGTGGAGTATGAATTTTCCGTTAAGGGAATTGATCCAAATGATGACCAGATATATTGTATTTTTGATTGGGGAGATGGTTCAAATAGTGATTGGGTAGGACCTTATAATTCAGGGGATACAATATCTACTACTCATACATGGGAAGAGAATGGTGAATATTCAGTTTGCTTCAAACTAAGAGATTCTAAGGGATATGAAAATACATTTTCAGATCCAATTGTTATTACAATTACTGGAAATAATCCACCGAGTATGCCAAATATAGATGGACCAAGTAATGGAAAACCAAAAGTTACATATGAATATACATTCAACTCAGAAGATCCAGATGGTGATGATTTAAGATTTATTATCAAATGGGGTGACAACTCATCAAATATAACTGAATATATTCAATCTGGAACAGATTTTACAATATCACATAAATGGGTGGAAGAAGGTAATTATGAAATAAAAGTTCAAGCAGAGGATATCCATGGATTACTTAGTATTGAAAATACTTTTGATGTTAATATTCCAAGACTGAGAACATCATATCATCCATTATTTGTATGGTTATTTGAAAGATTACAAAAACTGGAAAAATTTTTATCCTTAATAATGGGAAATTGAAGTAATATATCCTATTATATCATTTTTTCATTTTGATATTTTACCAGGTTAGCTTTAAGTATGATTAAATTTAAAGAATATATTGGGTGATTGGAAGGTGAAAATTAAACTATTAATACCAATAGTTTTGGTAATGCTCCTATCTTCCTCCACTATTGCTATAGCAGCAAAACCATCTGATTTACCTGTACAGGCATCTCTCAAAGGACAAAAAGAGGATATCGAAGAATTTCTAATTTTAAATTTTATTGATATACTAACAAGAATCTATGATAAAAAGGACTGGATAAATTTAGCAATAGAAGATAGAATAACCGCTATTATAGGTCGATAGTTAATAATCTAATTTAACAATTGCATTAATAATAAAAATTCTTTTTTTTCTTTTTTTATTTTTTTTGAATTTTTCACAAATGTTATAGTTATATATTAGGGAAAAATTAAAATTATGTTTGTTACTCTCTATATTAATTATTAGAGGTTATAATACGTTAGATTATGATTTTCCACCATATAGACCTCCTAATGAGGCAAACTCTGCTCTAATTCGAGCATCCAGAGGTTGTCCCTGGAATAGGTGTCTTTTTTGTACGATGTATAAGACTCTTAAATTTCAACTAAAATCAGTGGAAGAGATCAAAAAAGACATAGATAAAGCTGCTAAAATTTATAGATATGCTAATACAATTTTTATTGCAGACTCTGACAGTCTTGTAATGAAAGATATTGATGAAATAATCAAACATATAAAACTACGTTTTCCAGGTGTAGAAAGAATAACATCATATGCCCGGGCAAAGACCCTTTTGAAATTAGGACTTGATAAATTGAAAAAAATAAAAAAAGCTGGTCTAACAAGAGTTCATGTTGGTCTTGAATCAGGTGATGCTCAAACCTTAGATTTTCTAAAGAAAGGATCAACACCTGAAGAAATGATAGAAGGTGGTAAAGCAGCAAAAAATGCAGGACTTGAATTTTCTTTTTATGTTCTAATCGGTGCTGGAGGAAAAAAAAGACTGAAAGAACATGCAATGGAATCAGCTAGGGTTTGTAACGAAGCAAATCCAGACTTTATTAGACTTAGAACACTTGTGGTACAGCATGGTTCTCTTCTTGAGGAGAAAATGAAGTCAGGTAGCTATAAGCCTACAACACCAGTTGAGAAGTTACAAGAAGTTAAGATTTTTTTAGAAAACCTTGAGGTTGATAAATGCGAGTTAGCATCAGATCATTTCACTAATTATATATGGATTGATAATCAAATTGTTTATAGAGGTATTTATGGAATTTTGCCAGATGATAAAAAAGAAATGCTGGATATAATAAATCAAACCCTTGATTTACTATCAATAACTGATGGTGAAATATTGGATGCTACCATTTTATATGATAGAGGTATGATACATAATCTTTGAGGATTTTATCCGCCACTTACAGGTACAAAAAATAATAAATTATCACCGTTTTCAAGTTTGGTATCTAACCAGTTTAATGCAGATATTGGTTTATCATTTACAAAAATACAGATATAATCTGTTAATTCGTTATTCTTCTTAAAAATTTCTTTTTCAAGTTTAGGATATTTATCAACAAGAATTTTGAGCAAATCCTTAAGATTACTAACCTCAATATCTAGTCCTAATTCACTTTTTCCTGTTATATCTTTAAATGGTCTTAGAAATTTCAATTTAAGTTTCATAGATTGTTCACCGATTAATATTAATGGAAGTTCTATTCTTCAAAGTCAATGTCTTCTTCAGTAATATTTATTTGTTTTGTTTTAACAACTTTATCTTTGATTTCTTTCAACTTTAGATATAGATAATAATCACTAGATATAATAAAGGGATGCTTTAAGTTTCCTTTATCAAATTCCTCTCTGAATCCATCCTTTATTTCCTCAAAAAGAAAATCTGTTGTTTTACTTATTATCAAGTCGACAAAATCCTCAATAAAAATTTCATCTTTTACTTTTTGTTGATTGTACCATTCAACTGCTTCTTTAAGGATTTTATCTTTCATCTATCTCTCCAGTCCCACCAAACTCCGTATAGTCTAAGTGTTTATAAAACTATTATATTTCTATTAGTTTTTTTATTATATTTGTATTTATTATAATCCAATATTGTATGGTAACAAAGCTGGATGCCAGTCAATATTCCAACATGTAGTTTCATAATCACCAATAAATCCCCTAATAATTTTTGGTAGGATTCGAGGTCTGGTCCAAAAATTTCTATCCCAGGTATTTATCCAACTATCTAGAAAAAAAGCACTTCCATAACCAATAATATTATTTTTAATAATCAAATTGTAATGTGAATTATCATGATCGTTGTATATAGGATCATGCCCAAGTGGAAAAATAGGATTACCAAATACAATGTTACAACGTAAACTTCTTAAGATGCTATTTTTTGATATCAAGTTATGACAAGATTTATCATAAATTTGTATTCCAATAAAGTTATTGGATATTTTGTTACCTGAGATACTGTTAAAATTAGCAGTTTTAAGTGATATTCCTCCCCAATTATTTTCTAAAATATTATTTCTAGTGATTGTGTTATTATCTGATTTTATTCTTATTCCACCATTGCCATTTTTAATTGTAAATCCACTGATATTTACCCAATCATTAATGACTTGAATTGTTGCCTTACGAACATCAACTCCATTGATTATTGTAGTTTCCCAATTTTCACCAATAAGGTTTATAGATTTATCAACAATTAAATTCTCGTTATATGGAGATGAATCATCATATACAAAAACAGTATCACCTTCATATGCTTCATTGATAGCTAACTGTATTTTTGTATAGTTACCTGGTCCTGTCCCTCCAACATACAAGATATTAGCATCTGAAATAGGTTTTATAGAGTGTTTTTCTACTATTTTACCAGAAGATGGTAGTATACTTACAATAAATAAAATAACTATAATTCCCAAAATAAAAGTTCTTTTTAATATACAACTATATGTTTTCAATTTGGTTCCTCCCCTAATAATTATCATCAAGTATTTGATATTTAAATGTTTCAATAAAATATTCAAATTTGTTATAAAAAAGAGGAATTTGACTTCAATTGTGTTATTTTTTATCATGCTATTGATTATAACAGTGATATATTGTTTTCGGCACTATAAGTACAAAATGTTATGAATCGTAACATTTTTTAATTAATTTGGTTAAAATTTGAATAATAAGATTTATATAATAATATGATTATATTAAATTGATTGATATGGTCACCATTAGTCATATTGTCACGAAATTGATAAGCGAAAATATCTATCTTCAAGAGGCAATTGGAAAGGGGATTGCTTCTTATGGGTCAGTAGCTAAAAAATTAAAACCCGATATTGAAGGAGAACTAAGAAAAGAAGTTGCTCATTATGCAATTGTTGCAGCAATAAGAAGATATTCAGAAAAAATGAACTATAGATTTCAGGATATTAAATTTGATGCAAATACCTCTGAAGTAAATTTAAAAACAAATATAATGGACATAAATATACTCAGAAACCATAATCTTTTTGATAAGTTAAAACGAATATATGATATAATTAAATTCGAAAAAGGAGATATTCTCCACATTATTTATGGAAAAAATTCCATAAGCATTGTTACAAACGAAAGATACAAGGAAAATATTTGCCAATATCTAAGAGAAGAACAAATTATGAATATCGAGGAAAACCTTGTATCACTATCTTTTACAATAGACAAGAGCCTTGTTGATAGAGCTGGAGTATTATTTCAAATAGTTAGAAATTTTGCATGGGAAAATATAAACATTATAGAAGTAATTTCAATTGATTTAGAAATAACATTCATAGTAGATGTGAGAGATGCAGTCAGAGGATACAAGGCACTAGAAAGACTAATATTAAAACCAACTTAATTGCTTTGATTTTTATTAGGATTTTTTACAAATTTATCTTTAATTTTAAGATAAGCCAATCGTCTTATCATCATTCTCCTGCATTTTCTAGCTTCTATTTTTCCTATTATCGTATCAACTACTAATTCACCTAGTTTTTTATCATTAAAAATAATTTCAATAAACTTTTCATAGCCTTCTCCCCAGATCATAGATGTGCGATATAGTAACTTTAAATCTTTCCCAAAATCTTTATACCAATTTTTTTGATATTTTGATAAAAACTCCTCACTTGTATCATTTTTTTCCAAAGCCTTTGTAATAACATCTGCTGCAATCTTTCCAGATTGCATTGCATGAAAAATACCCTCTCCTGAGACAGGATTTGAAAAACCAGCTGCATCACCACAAACAATTACTCTTTCCGAGTATGTTTTATCTAAAGGACGGGTTGGCAGTGCTGCTCCTCTAATTCTACCTATTTTTAAATTTTCAGGAATTACATTATCTTTTTTGAGGATCTTTACATACTCTATATATTTCTCCTTGATGTTTTTCTTACCTTTTTGCTGGTCAATAGCCTGTCTAAACTCGGAAATACCAATATTGATATGTTCCTTTTTTGGAAATACCCACCCATAACCTGCATTTTGATTTAACTTGAAATGTAGATGACAAGTCCTTGCTTTTCCTAAATATCTGTCAAGTGTTTCTGGACTAATTTTGTATTCTTCAAATGCACACATGCAGATATTTTTATAGTTATTACAGAGTCCTGTTTTTTTTGCAATCGTACTCCACACTCCATCTGCACCAATCACAATTTCTGATTCTACATTAGTATTATCATCAAGCAGAATTTTTGCTGAATTATTTGTAATTTTGACATCAACAGCAGTTTCTCCATCAATTAGCTTGGCTCCAGAATTTATTGCTAATTTAACTAATTCATAATCAAATTTTTCTCTTAAAATCATGGCAAGAATATGTTCATCTCTCTGTAATTCCAATTTATATTTGAGAGTGGGAGAATAAGCACATGCTGATTGTGAATAGGATTCAATAAAATCATCATTTATATAGGGAAATTTTTTAAATAGCCTTACTGGAAGTCCGCCACCACAAGGTTTGCCTCTTGGAAATTTATCTTTATCTAAAAGAAGTACTTTAATTCCTTTTTCTGAAAGAAATTTTGCAGCAGTTGAACCAGCAGGTCCTGCACCTACAATAACTACTTCATATTTCATGATGCTTTAATTTTGCATTTTTTACATTCTAAACACACCAGGTTTCCAATCCGGAATTGGAGCATTTAATGATGCAGATATTCCAAGACCTAAAACCATTCTTGTATCTGCAGGGTCAATTATTCCATCGTCCCAGATTCTTGCTGTACTATAATATGGATTTCCCTCTATCTCATATTTCTTGAGAATTGGTTCTTTTATTGCCTTTTCCTCCTCTTTGGTAAGCTCTTTACCCTTTCTCCAAAGCTGGTCACGTTTTACAGTAAGCAAAACATTTGCAGCTTGTTCACCGCCCATAACAGAAATTCTTGCATTTGGCCACATCCATAGCTGTCTTGGTTGATAAGCTCTACCACACATGCCATAATTACCTGCTCCAAAAGAACCACCAATAATAACTGTAAATTTTGGTACATTTGCAGTTGCTACTGCATTTACCATTTTTGCCCCATCCTTTGCAATACCACCTGCTTCATATTTTCTACC
>CP070712.1:1145386-1155457 GCA_020350365.1 Thermoplasmatales archaeon
CAGGTTCTGATGGTTTTTCTTTTATAGATGATTCAGCAGTTTTGGTTGGTTCAGATGCTTTTTGTGAATCTACTTGTTCTATGCTCTCAGCAGTTTTAGATGATTCAACAATAGGTTCTGTTGGTTTTTCTGTTGTAGGAGATTCAGAAATAGGTGGTGTTTCATGTTGTTCTTCATTTGACGGTGGAGTGAGTTTATCTTTTGGCATAATTCTTTTAAGTATAGCCATCAAGTTCATGCCTATATCCATTGCAAAACCAGGGATTGGAATGCCAAAACGAGTTGTACTCTCAGTTAATTTTCCAGGATTCATAATATAATGAGGATCAATAGCTGATTTGATGTCATCCATTACATGAACTCCTTTACCGTGCATCTTTTTAAGATTTCCGCTATAAATCATACCAAATCCTGCAGGCCTTCCCCCAACCTCAAATATTTTATCAGTAAGCTTCTTCATCAATGACATAGAAGCCATGCTCTTAATGAGTTTATGTTCATTTGGAATTGCATAAGTCATAAACAGTACAGTACTTCTGTCACATATCATACCGACAACTGCACCTTTCATCTTTAATTTATTAAGCACTTCTTTTGACTTATCAACCATGTCACTAAATCGAGATATAGGACAGAATCCTTCACCAAGAAGAAAACCTGGTCCAAGACGGCGGGATTTAGCCTCAAAATATCGTTCATTCCATTCATGCTCTGCAGTATCTTTACTTGTTTTTTCACCACCATATTTAGTCATAATCTCTGTTGCTGCGTCTTCCTCGAGATCTATTATAGCACTATCACCTGTAAAAGTCATATTAATCATTGCTCCAACTCCAGGAGCATCTTTTCCAAGTTCACGTAATAAATCGAAGTGTCCACCATCCAAAAATGAAATATGATAAGGAATAATGTTAGTTTGTGTTAAGGCGTAAACTGCCTCAGCAGCCACGCCCATATCAGAAAAAACAAATGAAACTGGGCGTATTTCTTCAGGTGCTGGAAAAACTTTCAAAGTGATCTTTGTAATAATACCAAGGGTGCCTTCAGATCCTACAAATAAGCTGTTTAGATTATAACCAGATGAGTTATTTACTACACTTGTCCAACCTGTATTTATAATATCTCCATTCGGTAAAACTATTTCCATTGAACGAATTTGCTGTTCAACTCCGCCATATTTATAGGAACCTATACCTACACCACCAGTGTTCACCCAACCAGCCACACTAGCTCCAGGGGCACTACTTGGATATGCACCTATTAAAAGACCTTTGTTCAATAATCTATCATGAAGTGTCATCCAGTCGACACCTGGTTCTACTGTCACATAAAGGTTTTCTTTATTAATTTCTAAAATTTCCTGCATGCTTCCCATATCTAGCACTATACCGCCAAATGTTGGAACTGCTCCACCAAGTGCCCATGTAGCTCCACCCCTGGGTGTAACAGGTATATTATCTTTAACTGCATATTTAATAATTCTAGAGACATCCAAAGCATTTCGAGGTTTGACTACCACATCTGGAACAGTTTTGAATGCAAGAGACATCTCTTTTGGCAATGGTGCTAGATCATGACTATACAATAAGCGCTCTAATCTACTTTTACTTACGCGATCTTCTCCAACAATTATTACCAATTTTTTATAAATCTCTGATGACATATCTTTATCTTTGTTTTTTATAAGAGTCGGGTTTATTAACGTTTTCCCTTGCGAGTTATTCAAATCTGTCACCGAATAAGTATAAATAGGAGTATTATAAATTTTTTTCATTTATATTAAAAGTAATCGATTATTAGTTTTAATGGAAAAAAATAAGAAAGGACAGAAATTAAAATATTGTGAAATTCTAATATTCAATGATCTAATAGTCCTATTTCATTTCTGCTTCTTTTAACTTAATTTGTTCATTGTAATATGTTTCAAATTCTGGTCCTGTTTTCATTAGCTTGGCTAAATCTCCTTCTAGGTTACTTGGGGAGATTTTGATTATCCAACCTTCACCATAAGGATCATCATTAGCTAGTTTTGGATTATCTTCGATGTCCTCATTGATTTCGGTAATCTCTCCACTGACAGGAGAATAGATTTTACCAGTCCATTTTCCACTACTTACAGTCCCATATGGTTTATCTTGAGTTACTTCGTCTTCTTCTTCTAGAGTTGCAATCCGTTTTATTTCCCCAGCTAACTGTTGAGTAAAATCAGTTATGCCAACAACTACTTCATCGCCTTCAACTTTAGCCCAACAATGTTCTTTATGATAGTATAATTCATCAGGAAAACTATATTTACCTATTTCCATACAAAATCCTCCAATTGGTGGCCTTAATACAATATTTATAATATATAACTTTCGTTAAAATACTTAATTTTTTAGTTAATTTAAATTGAAGAAAATAAATTTGATTTTTAGATTTTCTCTAAATTTAAATGTTAATAATTATAATAATTTTTATTATATATGTTAAACAAATTATTTATATAATTACAATACACTATAGTATAAGAATATATTACGTGAGATCAAACATGATTAAATCAAATCTGTTTAGAAGCTTATTTGTCTTAGTGGTTAAAGTAATTGCTTTAATTATTATTTTAAGTTTCATTAATATTATACCTACTACAATAAATTCAATTCAAAAAACGAATCTTGAAATTATAGAATTTCAACAACTTGACACTGCACCTATAATTCACGGTTCGTCATTTACAGTAGATAATTGTACATCATGCCATACTGAACCAATAACAGGCTATGGTTGCATAGTATCAGGTTGTCATGAATCACCACCTACAATAATAAATGGTGATATTAATTTCCCACATCATGATCCCGCACCTGGAGGACCATTAGATAATTGTTCATCTATCTATTGTCATGATGCAGGTGATGATATTCGATACGTAACAGTTTTAGATGGAAATCACACCTATTGTATGCAATGCCATACTGAAAACAGATGTCATATATGTCATAATCCTCCTGGTCCACCAGATCAATAATTGGAATAAATAAAATTAAATACTAATTTGATAACTTATATTTACAAATAATATATCGATGGAAATCTATCTAAGAAATTTGTTGTTTTTTAAATATTTTTAATTTACTTATTATATATCCAATGTGTTATTACGTTTTAATAGTCTATAGCAGTGAATATTATGAAGAACTATGATGTTATTATCTGTGGTGCCGGCCCAAGTGGTGCTACTTCTGCAAAATTTATTTCAGAAAGGGGCTATAAAGTTGCACTTTTAGATAAGGCTTCTTTTCCTAGGAACAAGTTGTGTGGTGGTGCTTTAAGATTAAGTGTTGACCAGTTTGAATATATAATGAAAGGTATGGGCAATATTTCACTGACAAACTGTTTTGAGGTAAAGATGCATTCTCCTAGTTTAAAATATATTGCAGATTTTAAATCAAGTAGTCCAGTTATTTATCATATTAAAAGGCTGGAATTTGACTTAATGTTAGTAAATATGGCTGTTGATGCTGGTGTGGATTTTTTAGAGAATCATTTTGTGGAAAAGGTATCTATTTCCAGGCATAAAAGCTCGGTTTTTTTAAAAAATGGTGAAGAATTATACTCAAAGTTGATAATCGGCGCCGGTGGTATGTATGACCCAGTTTTGAGTTATTTAAGAAAGAAACAGGGACTTCAGTTATATTATAAAAAATCCGAAATCGCTTATATGATGATGCAAGAGTATCCAGTTAGCATGGATTTTATTTTAGATGTTTTTGGGGAACAGAAAACGTCCCATATGTTTTTAAAACCGGGCGGAGTCTATGGTTACGGCTGGCTTTTTCCAAAAGATACTGTTTTGAATGTTGGAATTGGTGCACTTTGGACTGATATAAAAATGGTTGAGAAGCATGAAATTTTTAATTTGTATCTAAAACTCCTCAAAAAGCAAGGATTATTTCCTAATAACTGTAATCTTGGGCAAATTGAAGTTACCCTACTTCCATTGTCAGGTCCAATTAGAAAAACATATGCTGAAAGAGCTATTATTGTTGGGGATGCAGCAGGATTTATATCTCCTTTATCTGGAGAGGGTTTGTATTATGCAATATCCTCAGGAAAGTTTGCTGCAGAGACTGTGATTGATGCTTTAAAAAAAGAGAGGTTTACTGAAAAGAATCTGAGCATTTACCAGAGTAAATGGCAAAATGAGTGGGGATTTGAAATAGCGTTATTAAAGTTTTTTACCATGAATTTTCATAATCAGGTGGAGCGGTTCTTGAAGTATGTTTCTTTGGATGAAAAGTTGAAAAGTAATTTGATGGATATATATACCGGTAGAAAGAATTCTTCAGAAATATTGTGGAAAATGGCACCAAGAATTTTAATGGATTTTTTAAGATTTGAATCCTTAAAATAATTTAAAAAAAACAGCAATGTTCATATATTAAAATTTATATTGCACACCCCTGTTAAAATGAGCAAGATAACAGGGATATTAAAGACTTTAAGACCAGTTATAAGCATTGTATGCTTTATAATTGGTGCTGGAGCCGGTTTTTTAGCATATTATGGTGCATATGGAACTTTACCGAACGATTTCAGATTTGTTAGTGCCATCTTTGCACTATGGCTTGGTACTGTCGGTAGCTATGCAATAAATGATTTTTTTGATATGGATATTGACAAGTCTGTACTTCCTACCCGCGCAATTCCTTCTGGTGATTTATCTGCAAAAGAGACACTAGGAGTAGGCATTGTCTTATGTGCTTTAAGCATTGCAATTATAATGATATCATTTAGCTTTCAATTTGCCTGGAAGTTTGCACTGGTTGCCTTGATTTCAATTGTATTAATCACGGTTTATTCATCCTATTTTAAAAGAAAGACTCCCTTCAGTTTTGTTCTAGTGGTTATCGCGGTTTTTCTTATGCCAATAGGAATATGGCTTGCATTCACACAGATAGTTTTATTGCCATTAATCATCGGTGCTGTTTATATCCTGTTTGAACCAGGTTTCACATTGAGTGGAGTATGCCGAGATATTGAGGGTGACAAAAAACGAGGTGTTCCTACATTACCTGCAATTATAGGTATTAAAAACACAGCAATATTTGCTCTAATAACTTGGATATTGATTATACCCCTATGTATTATAATATATTACATTACCTTTTTAGGTATAATATTTTTAATTGGATCTCTAGTCGCATCTTTTATACTTATTATTTTAGGTAAAAACTTTGTAAATAATCCAAAACCAGAGGTGGGCAGTGCAACTATGATTAAGGCATCCTTGTTCTTTTGGATTTTTAACTTGGCTATCATCTTTGATATAGTTGCAAAAGTAATTGGTTGGACAATTTAACTACCCAACTCTCCCTCATCTAGGTTCCTAATAGTACTTTTCATCTTTTGTTTCTTAAAAACGTGGATTGCTTTTGGTAACTGCAATTCAAACAAGAATCATATCGTATCAAAATTCGCACAAATCTGATGTCCATCAAAATACAAACTAGTTATTTATATAATAGAACAACAAGTGTCCTTGAAAGATATTCTTAATCCTAAATCTTGGGCGAATTTAATAGTTTCATCTGTAGGATAAGCAATACCATTTATCCCTGCTCTAACTGCATATTTTTCTAAATTTACCTTATCTTCACTAGCTGGGCGTGCACATCCAAGGGTCAAATGAGCTTCAGGATTCAAAATACGTGTAATCGCAGTAATCTTTCCAATTTCTTTTGAAGGAGGAGTTTCCACACCGTCCATTGGTGTGCCACTTCTTGGAGATAAAATAACCAAAACAATGGTTTTCGGTTTAATTTGAGTTACCATCCGAATAGCATTGTATTCACCAACTATCCTACCAAAATGAATACCAATGAGTATATGTGGTGCTAGATCTAGATTCTCTTCTGTAAAAAATTGCATTGTCCTTAAAAAATCAACT
Source organism: Thermoplasmatales archaeon (assembly GCA_020350365.1). Taxonomy (GTDB): domain Archaea; phylum Thermoplasmatota; class E2; order DHVEG-1; family DHVEG-1; genus SG8-52-3. The sequence goes on from CP070712.1 coordinate 1,151,319, forward strand.
GGTTTTTTCTGGAGATGATACACTTTCTCTATAGTTTCTTCATCTCCGATTATGTCCAACAATACTTGATCAACACCTGCATTTTTCAATTTCCTTGCAGTGTTTTTCGGAGCTAATCCAGTGTGAACAATTATCTTTAAACCCTTACTTTTCAGGTAAGAAATTGCGTTAAAATATTTATCAAGTGGAACTTCACCTGAAGAAGTTGCTCCACCGCTGATAAGGGCACCCTCGCAACCCTTTTCAATTAGTTTTTCCCCTAAAACTTTGAGTTCATTTTCATTTTCAACAGGAATCATATCATCCAGAAGACTCCGCTTGCAATGCTCACAATTAAGGGCACAGTCAGTTCCAGTTACACTAATATTGACAAATGCATATTTCTTGTTTTTGTGAAACTCTGAAATATATGTCTTTTGACTAGGCGTAGAAACAGAAAGCAATGGTGAGAAATTCTTCTTTCGAATGTTCCAAGATTTATCTAATAGAATATCCAACTCAAGGGCCTTTAAATAATCGATATCCTGCATCATGTCAACTCTTCTTTTTAAACATCATTTATACAAATTCTTCCAATCCTTAGACGATTCATCTACATTTTTACCAAAATTTGTTTCAACTTTTTGTTTATATCTGCTTATTTTCGGATTTATTGTTATTCTACCAGGCCCCTCTCCTTTTATACAATTCAAACAACTCATAACGTCTTTACTCTCTAAAACAAGTTTCATTTTTGGTTTCTTCATCATATCAAGATAGTGAGAATCCGAAGAAGATACAATATTTAGTTTACAATCTTTTAAATATTTAGATTGAAAATCTTCGATTTTAGTAATATCCCAAATCTCTACTGCATCTATCTTCAAATCCGTTGGTATATAACCTAACTGAGATATCAAACTAAATCCTCTATCTATGTGTGCCGCTACAGCAATACCTCTAAATCTATGTATTTCTTCAACAAGTTCATCTATTGATTTATCCAAGGCCATTGAAAGCATGTCTTCTTCTTCACCAACAACTACACCTGAAGAATTTATTTTAAGTTGATGGCCAAAACTCAATGGATCATTTTTTATGTTTTTTGGCAAACTTGGTTTTACAACTGATAAATAAAAATTTTCTAACGATGAAATATCTGGAAAATAGCCTAATAAATGAATTTCTTCAGAGGTCTGCAATTCTACACCTGGAACAAACAATAAATTATGTTCCTTAGCAGCCGTTTCAAAAGCAACACAATTGAAAACAGAGTTATGATCAGTAATAGAAAAAATATCTATGTCCATAGAAACAATCTTTTTCAAGACCTCTTTAGGAATCATTTTATCTTCTGCACATGCTGAAAGTGCAGAGTGTATGTGTAAATCACAAGAAAAAGGAGATAATCTTTCTGGAATTTTGGTATTCATTTAATTCCACATTCATATAATTTACCTGCAATTTGAAATGCATTGTCTTTGCTTCTAAGTAAAACAACATTTTCGGCGTCAGCTTTTTCAATAACATCGTTAGGCACCTCATGACCTTCACAGATAATTATTGCAGGGATGCCTGCCATTACAGCTACTCCAATTATGTTTAAATGTCGCTGTATAGTCATCCATATCGATGTATTAGGTTTTATAGCACCTAAAACTTGACTTAGAAGATCACCAATATATCCATATGAAATGGTTGCGTGATCATTTATTGATTTTTTATTTAATTTTTCCAGATTAAGTGTGGTTATAATTTCAGATAATTTCATGAAATTACCCCGTTAATACATAATTTTTCAGCATATAATTATCAAATTCATAGTTATAAGATTTATGCAATACATGCTTTTCTAGTTAAAACTGAAAAAATAATGACACAAAGCATGAAAAAGAGATAGTTTTATTTGGTTTGTTTTTCTTCAGTTTTTTTTTCATTTTTTTCTTTTGGTTCATCAGGGTATTTGGACATATCCAGGGCAAGTGGTACTATGATTTTCTTTGGACATTTTTTAACAGAGTTTGGCGATTCTTTATTTTTTTCAACAAATCTTGGTAAATCTTTTTTTGAATCCCAGTCAAGTGCATCAGGATCTGTTTTTTCACAGATATGACAGTGTATGCATCCTTGTTTGCATCGGTCACGGTTAACTATGTTTTTTTTAGATGTATAGCTGCATCCCAGGTATTGTGCAAGCTTACCAGAGACTACTTCTATTAGATTATTTGGACATTCTTTTGTACAGAGATCACATCCTATACATTTACTATGATCGACTACTGCAATGTTTTTTTCTTCATCAATAGAAATGGCATTTTCTGGACATTTTACCATGCAGTCCCCAAGTCCAAGACATCCAAATGGACATTTTTTATATCCACCTGCAAGTTGTGCAGCTGCTTTACATGTATTAATCCCATGATAGTCAAAAACTACGTCTGATTTCCCATTACATCGAATTATTGATACCTTGTTCATATCTGAGCCTGCAAGTTTCATACCTAGTTTATTTTCTAGTTCTTTTATGGCTTCCTCATTTTTCATCATAGCCATACATGGTGTTTCCACGATTACATTTGGATCTTGGGCTAGGGATTGTGCATAGGCAAAACATCCTGCTTTTCCACATGCACCACAATTCATATTGGGCAATATTTGTGAGATCTCTTCTGCTTTTTTCAGATGCTCCGCTTCACTTGGCAGATATTTATTTGTAAAATAAATGGCAATTGCACATCCAAGACCTACAATTGAAAGAATAATTATACTGACAATGTTCATATTAAATCATTCCTCCAAATGCAAGGAATGCAAGACTTAGAATCATTGCAGTAATCATGGCAATAGGCATTCCTCTGAAACAAGCTGGTGTATCTGCTAGATCCAATCTTTCTCTTATACCTGACATCATGGAAAGGACAAGTGTGAAACCTACACCTGCACCAATTGCTGCTACAAGGCTTTGAACTATATCAAATTCATATTGTACATTTATTAAAACAACCCCTAAAACTGCACAGTTTGTAGTAATCAATGGTAAATATATTCCCAAAGCGTTATACAGTGTAATATTTGTTCTTCTTATTGTCATTTCAATTATTTGAACTAGTGATGCGATAACTAGGATGAAAATTACTATCTGCATAAACTCCATACCAAAGGATTCTAAAACATATTTGTAGATTACCCAGGATATAAGTGTTGCTGCAAGCATTACAAAGATTACTGCCATTCCCATACTAACTGCATTGCTTAATTTTTTTGACACGCCAAAAAATGGGCATAAGCCCAGAAATTTGGATAGTATGAAATTATTAATTAAGGCCATTGCAATGAATATTGAAATTAGGTTCAAATCATTCACAAGGCATCACCCCAATGTATCTGAAAAATGCAAGTAGAATTCCAATTACAAAAAACGCACCCATCGGTAATATAAAAATTGATAATGGATATTCACTTAGACCAGGTATTACAAAGAATTGAATGTTAAACATATCTATTTGCCCTGTTCCAAAAAGCTGTCTAATTAATGCAATTAATAATATCGCACCTGAAAAACCAATTCCAATTCCAATTGTATCTGCGAGTGTGTGTTTTAGATTATTTTTTGATGCAAACGCTTCTGCTCTTCCAAGTATTATACAATTAACAACGATTAAAGGAACATAAATTCCCAATGATTTTGCAAGTGGAGGCATATACGCCTGTAAAATTAGATGTACAATTGTTACAAAAGTAGCTATAATAACAATATATGATGGTATTCTGACAACACCCGGTATGAATTTACGTATTAATGAAATCAGTAGATTAGACGCTAGTAGGACAAATGTTGCTGCCCATGCCATTCCAAAGGCATTATCAAGGCTTGTACTAACAGCAAGGGTAGGGCATAAACCAAGGAGTAATATGAAAACAGGGTTTGTGTTTGTAATACCATTAATTAGAATTCTTAAAAAACCTTTTTTATCTGTTTGTTTTTTTGTCCCCTTTTTTGAATCGCAATTATTACAATTTGTTGAAGTGCATGACATGTTTTTTAGCCTCCTGTCTCATTAGCATTTTCTTGTAGTAGTTTTATTTTTTTCAAAGTTGTTTTTTTAATTGCATCAACAACTGCACTTGAACTAATTGTTGCACCAGATATTGCGTCAACT
>CP070712.1:1155557-1165503 GCA_020350365.1 Thermoplasmatales archaeon
TTGGAGATTTTGATATAACAATTAATGATTGGAGCCCTTCTGCTTATGACTTGATTAAAAAAAATATCGATAATTTAAAACTGAACAATATTGTAGCAATTAATAAGAATCTTAATTCTTTACTTTCTGAAAATAAATTTGATTACATTGATATTGATCCATTTGGTTCACCAGTTTATTTTATCGATTCAGCAATGCGGAGCATTTGTAATGATGGAATTATTGCATGTACAGCAACGGATACTGCAACCTTATGTGGGACATATCCCAAGGTTTGTTACCGTAGATATGGTGCAATTCCACTGCATTCTATAGCAATGAAAGAAATAGGACTACGTATTCTCATTGGCTTTATCTGTAGAGAATCAGCAAAATATGATAAAGGAATAAAACCCTTGATAAGCTATTCTACAGATCATTACTTCAGGACATATATTCAAATAATTAATGGAACAGGTAGAGCTAATAATTCCATGAAAAACTATTCAATTATAAAATCAAAAAATCTTTTTACATCAAAAAATGAAAATGTGGACATTGGTCCTCTTTGGACTGGAAAACTACAAGATAAAAAAGTTTTAGCTGAAATAAGAACAATGGTTTTTGAAAATAAATTAAACACAAAAAATGAACTGTGGATGTTACTTGATTTATTAGAAGAAGAAGCTGATGCTCCCATATTCTTTTATTCAACAGATAAACTTGCATCCCTTTTTAAAAAATCACCTCCAAAAATGAAAACAATATTTGATATATTACAAAAAAAAGGTTACAGTATATATAGAACTCATTTTAGTTCCACTGGATTTAAAACCAATGCTCCGAAATCCGAAATTGAAAAAGTGTATAAATAAAATCCAATATAAGGGGATGATTGTAAATGGCTAAAAAACTAAGAGTCGGTGTTTTAGCATCTGGAGGAGGAACTGACCTTCAAAGTATTATTGATGCTTCTGAAAAAGAAATGATCGATGCTGAAGTTGCAGTTGTAATTAGTGATAATAAGGATGCCTTTGCACTTATTAGAGCAAAAAAACATAAGATAGATGCCTATTTTATTAATCCAAAAGGCAAAGAAAAAGAGGATTTTGATAAGGAAATTGATAAAATACTTGAGGAAAACAATATAGAACTTGTTGTTGGAGCAGGTTATATGAGAATATTAAGCTCTTGTTTTGTTAAAAAATGGTATGGTAAATTAATCAATATTCATCCTGCCCTTTTGCCATCATTCAAGGGTACAACTGGACAGCAAGATGCTTTGGACTATGGTGTAAAGTTATCGGGTTGTACTACTCATTTCATGGATGAAAAGATGGATCATGGCCCAATAATATTACAAGCAGCAGTAAAGATAATATCAGGTGATAATAAGGATAAACTTGCCCATCGTATACTTGAAGTTGAACACCAAATTTTACCTAGAACAATTGATTTATTTGCTCAGGATCGTCTCAAGATTGACGGGAGAAAAGTTACAATAAAAAAAGGAGATAGCTGGAAGGATAAATATGAAATTTATCCCAACGTGCTCTACTCTGAAGGATATTAACGATATATGAATTATAAAAAATGTATAAATTGGCTTTATTCTTTTGAAAAATTTGGTATTAAGCTTGGATTAGATCGGATTAAACATATTTGTAATAAACTTGGAAATCCGCAAAATAATTACAAAATAATCCATGTTGGTGGTACTAATGGTAAAGGTTCAGTCTGTAGATTTCTAGAATCAGCCCTGGTAAACTGTGGATATAATGTTGGAACTTATACCTCGCCTCATCTTCAAAGGTTTTCAGAGCGTTTTGTAATAAATAAAAAAGAGATTTCAGAAGCTGAAATTGAAAAACTCATCTCTAAAATAAAACCAATTGTTGATGAGATGGCAATTAAGAATAATTCCCCTACTTTTTTTGAGATTGTTACAGCTATGGCTTTTCAATTATTTAAGGATAAAAAAGTAGATTTTGCAATAATTGAAGTTGGTCTTGGTGGAAGATATGATGCTACAAACATTGTCAATCCAATAGTTACGATAATTACTAATGTTACTTTTGAACATCAAAATATACTTGGAGATAAAATCGAAGATATATCTTTTGAAAAAGCAGGTATCATAAAAAAGGATATTCCAACTGTTACAGCTGGAACTGGCAAGGCACTTGAAGTAATAAAAAAAACTAGTTTACAAAAAAACTCATCAATAACTATAATAGATAATGATTCCTGGAATATTTTAAGTACTGGATTGGACGGACAAGAAATAAAGATCAATGGATTTCTTAAGGAATACAATTTGAAAACATCGATGATAGGCAAACATCAAGCAGAAAATGCTGCAATTACAATGGCAACACTTGAAATTCTTCAGATGAATGGAATTTATATAACAGATGATGCTATAAATGAAGCCTTTGAAAAGACAAAAAATCCAGGGAGAATGGAAATAATAGGTATCAAACCAATGATTCTTCTAGATGGAGCTCATAATGTTGCAGGAATGAACTTTTTAAAAACTGCTATTGAAGAAAATTTTGTTTATGAAAATTTGATAATTATCTTTGGAATTCTTAAGGATAAAAACATACAAGATATTTTAGATATAATTGCGCCTATCGCAGATATAATTATTGCAACTAAATCACAATCCAGAAGGGCATTTAATCCTTTATTATTAAATAAAATGGCTGGAAAAAAAGAAGTTGTTGTTATAGAGAAAATTCATGATGCAATAAAATATGCAAAAAAAATAGCAAATCATAATGATATGATTTGTATAACTGGCTCTTTATATACTATAGGAGAAGCTAGAGATTATCTTTTATAAACGTCCAAAAAATGTAAAAATAATATTTTTATAAGTGATTGATCAAAAATGTTTAAAAGTTGGAGTTTAAAATCAATAATTATAGTATTTTTAAGTCTTTTATTATTTGTAGCTATTTTACAAGTTTTTATGTTTCTGACTAATCGTTCAATATTAATACATTTTGCATTGTCATTTATTGCACTATTTATTGCATTGTTACTTTTTCATTCAATAAATATCAGATTAAAAAGTCGAAAAGGAAAATAAATTTTAAAAAGAAAAAAGAGAAGGGCTAAAAAATTAAGCCCCAAATATTATTTTTACTAGTTGGTATAGCGCTGGGAATTGCTCAAATAGATTCCAGATCAATGCATTGTATCTAGCTCTTGGTACTGTTACTGAAGTATCAATTTTACAGTTGTCAGTTGTATCATCTGCATTGAAAACAGTTATTACACCAGAGAAATCGCCTTCTTCTTCGCCTACAACACATGTTACATCTACTGTTACACAGTCACCTTCGGCAACACCAGTACCGCTTGCTGGTGTAAATGTCCAAGTACCCCAGGCTGGAGCAGAAGCTGTATCTACATACCAGTCCAAGTATGATCCAGGATCTCCATTGTTACAGACATATATTTGTCCAGTGACAGTGGCTCCAGGAGCTGCATTTCCGAAGTTCATACCAACAGCATCACAATTTATTCTTGGAACTGCTGGTTCTTCTCCACCGGTTAGTTGGAATGCTGCATCGTTGAAATTGTCGCCAGATCCTTCTTGATAACAATAAAGATCACCATCGTCTGATCCGGCCCATAGTAACCAACAATTGTTTTGACTTCCCATTCCTTGAATTGTTACCCAACCGTTTGGAATTTGGTCACACTGTGGATCTAGGTCTACTTCCCAGTAGTACATTTCAAATCCTGCATAGAATTTTCCAGTTCCTGTTGCAGTTGGTTGAACTGTATATGTACAAATTGGATTTCCAAGTAATTGATCCCAGAAAATGATTTCAAAGCTCATTCCAGTTGGATCACAAGCTGCCCATGGATAAACTAGGCTAAGACCCCACCAGTGAATATCAGTAATTGGCTGATCAAGGTCCCAGTACTCATCCCATACACGGTATCCAGGGTCAACATCACTTGTCATGAAAATCCAAGATTCTTCTGGCTCAAATGGTAATTGTTCAAAAATTACGGCTCCAGTAGTACTTGGGCTATTTTCAACTGACATACTTGGTCCTGTTGCCTTTAAATATCTTGGGTTCATTTGTTCTTTTACTGTATCTGCTGTTACAGCTACTGATGAAAATATGAGGGCTACTGCAATCAGCAAAACGCCTGCGCCTTTTAATATATATTTCTTATTTTTTTCCATATTGCTCCCCCTTCGTACTAATGTAATATATGTTCAAGGATATAAACTTTTTTTAAAAATATACATATTTTAATTAAAATTAATAAAATAAATAAAAAAATAGGCGAAAATTTCCAAAAATGTAAAATAAATTGTAATTATACTTAAAAATCAATGTTTGAAAACCGAAGTGAAAAACAATTAATAATAATTTATGTGGTTATTTCATTAATAATAACATTTATACTATCAGTTTATCATCTTTCTTCAATTAGTGCTTGGCCTAAAGATCCTATTCTAATAATAATTGCTGCAAATATCGAATTTTTCTGTATTTTTTATATCTTATATCTGCCCTTGAAAATAAAGAGAGGTCAAAAATAATATATAATGATTTTATTACTTATTTTTCGTGACTGAAAATAATTTTCAAATCTTAGATATAAAAACACTTAAAGATGCTGAAAAAGAAATAAGTAAAATAGGTAGTGATTCAAAAAGCATTGATATAATGGCTCCAAAAGCCATTTTAAAGGTAATTAAAATTGAAAATGTTATTCTTCAAGATGCAATCATAATAAAACAAGATATGCTTTCAATCGGTGGAGAGGTTGCAGTTCCAAAAAATACCTTTGAATTACATAATAAAACTGGTGACATTTTAATAATCGGTACTTTAAAACAACTTAGGGACCTTATTATAAAACTTAATAGACACTATTCAAGATTGAAAAATATTTCAAAAGGTCTAGAAATTATAGTAAGGGATGTTAAATAGAGATGTCTAAGAAAATTTTTAATTTTGGTCATAAAACTTACGTAATGGGAATTTTAAATGTAACACCAGATTCATTTTCTAATGGAAGCAAGTTTTTTTCTTTTGAGAAAGCAGTTGCTCATGCAATTAAAATGGAAAAAGATGGAGCAGATATAATTGACATTGGGGGAGAATCAACAAGACCCGGTGCTGAAAGTTTATCTAAAAATGAAGAATTAAAACGTATTATACCTGTAATTGAAGAACTTGTTGATAAGATTAGCATCCCAATTTCTATAGATACCAATAAAGCTGATGTTGCAATGAAGGCATTAGATCTTGGTGCAAGTATGATAAATGATATAACTGCTTTACAAGGCGATAAAAAATTAGTAAATATTGTGGCCAAATATGACATTCCTATTTGTTTGATGCATATGAAGGGAAATCCTCGAAATATGCAGCAAAACCCAGTTTATGATGATGTTGTAAGTGAAATAATGAGTTTTTTAAAAGAGCGCGCTGAATATGCAATATTTAATGATATAAAAAAAGAAAATATTATTATTGATCCGGGTCTTGGATTTGGTAAAAGAACTGGTCGAGGAATTGAAGATAACTGTGAAATTCTAAATAGGTTAGCTGAATTTAAGAATCTTGGTTTTCCGATTCTTATTGGACCATCTAGAAAAACCTTTATTGGAAATGTTTGTGGCATAAATCAACAATTATCTGTAACAGATCGTCTAGAGGGTAGCCTAGCAGCTGCCTGTGTTGCTGTTATGAACGGAGCAGATATTGTTCGAGTTCATGATGTAAGAGAAACTCGTAGATGTGTTGATTTAGTAGATTGTATCATAAGATAATGAAAGAAAAATATTTTAAAATAAGATTAACCTAGAATTATTTCTTGCAGGTTTTAATTAAACTTTCAATCGAATTTTTCAAAATCTTTACTATGTTTCATACCCCATGGTGCCCATATACCTGCTAATAATCCTCCAACAACCAATAATGAAACTAATAATATTGCTATATTTTGATAACCATCAAAATCTTCTGCGGGGAAATAAAACCAATATATCAAGAATATTATCAGTAAAAAAGGAATTACAATTGACACAATAACCCTGCTTTTAAATCCTTTGGTTTTCATCATTTCTTTTCCTTCTTTTGGCATATTTTTAAGTCCCCATTGGGCCCATGAACCCCCAAGTACTAAAAATACAAAGAGAATTGATATTATGATAATTGCAATATTTCTGTATATGGTATAATCTCCTGCAAAAAATGCAAGCCAAATAATTAAAAAAATCAACCATCCGATACCCATTCCGATAGATAATGATACCCTCCAGCCTGATGGGTTTGGAAAACCTTCATTATTCATATTTTGCCACCCTCACTTTCTAATTATGTTAACTTTTTATTGTTTATAAAACCAATCCATGTAGAAAAAAACATTAAGCAAAACAGGATTCTCCGATTGTGAAAATCATGGATGATCCAATATGTCCTCTTGATTACCGTTATGGTAGAAAGGAACTAACTGAAATATTTGGTGAGAAACGCAGACTTGAATATCTATTAGAAGTTGAAGCTGCTCTTGCCCGTGCTCATGCAAAAGTTGGCAATATTCCAAAAAGTGCTGCCGATGAAATAACAAAGAAATCTTCTGCAAAATATGTAAAAGTTGAAAGGGTAAAAAAAATAGAAGCAGAAACCAAACATGATATAATGGCTGTCACAAGAGCTCTTGCCGAAGTTTGTGTTGGAGATGCTGGTAAATATATTCATCTTGGAGCAACAAGTTATGATATCGTAGATACTGCAAATGCCCTTCAAATTGCAGAGTCCACAGATTACATTAGAAAAGGTCTAAAAGACCTTCGTAACACTCTTGTAAGCCTTGCAAAGAAACATAAAAAAACAGTAATGGTAGGTAGAACTCATGGTCAACATACCATTCCAATAACCTTTGGTCTTAAAATGGCAGGATATGCAATGGAAATTGAGCGGCATATGGAAAGACTGTTTGAATCAAAAAGTCGTCTTTTAATAGGTAAACTATCAGGTGCTGTTGGAACAGGTGCTGCGCTTGGTAAAAATGCATTTAAGCTTCAGGAAGAAATGTTAAAAGAGCTAAAACTTGGAATAGAAGATGTTGCTACTCAGATAGTATGTCGAGATCGTTATAATGAATTAATTGGGGTTTTATGTAATATATCAACAAGTATTGAAAAATTTGCTACAGAAATTCGTAACTTACAGAGAGATGAAATTGGTGAAGCAGCGGAAGCATTTGAAGCAAAAAAACAAGTCGGATCTTCAACAATGCCTCACAAGAAAAATCCTATAACATGTGAACAAATCTGTGGTCTTGCAAGGGTTGTTAGGGGATTTATAATTCCAACTTATGAAAATTCCATACAATGGCATGAACGTGATCTTTGTAATTCAGCTTCAGAACGTTTTATTCTACCACATTGTTTGATCTTAACAGATTGGATCTTATATCAGATGAATATCGTATTTAAGAATTTGAAAGTATTTCCAGAAAAAATGAAAAAGAATCTTGAGATTTCAAAAGGTTTACCGATGGCAGAATCACTCATGACAACTCTAATTGATAAAGGTATGGGACGTGGTGATGCACACGAGTTGATGAGAAAGATATCATTAAATGCTGCCTCTCAGAATAAATCATTAAAGGAAGTTTTTATTGCGGAAAACAAGAAACTAAAGCTTCTTTCTGAAAATGATATAAATTATGCTCTGAAACCCGAAAATTATCTTGGGGCAACTGAAAAGATTATTGAAAGAGTTGTAAAAAAACTTGAGAGATAAGATAATATGGACAAATTAGAACAGTTAACTGCAAATTCAGAAGAAATTGTAACAATAGAAGAATTAAAATCAGTTCTCAATAAAGAAAAACCCAAAGGGTATATTGGTTTTGAACCTTCTGGCACAGTTCATCTTGGATGGAAGATTTGTACAGAAAAGATTAAGGATTTTTTAGATTGTGGTTTTGATTTTACGGTTCTTCTTGCAGATTGGCATGCATATATTAATGATAAATTAGACGGAGATATTGAGAAAATAAAATTATGCGGTAAATACCTTGAGGATTGTTTTGCTGCGTTAGGAATTGAAAGAGACAAAGTAAGATTTGTCTATGCAAGTGATTACGTGGGCGATCCAAATTATTGGGAGCTTGTTTTAAGAACTTCAAAGGCAACTTCTATTGCTCGTGTAAAAAGAGCAATGGATATTATGGGAAGAGAAGAAAAAGAAGCAGATAAGGACCTATCTAAGCTATTTTATCCAGCAATGCAGGTTTCTGATATCTTTTATCTAAATTTAGACGTTGCATATGGTGGTATGGACCAACGGCATGCTCACATGCTTGCCCGTGATGTTTCAAAAAAATTAGGAAAAAAACCACCTGTTGCAATTCATACACCTCTCTTAACTGGTTTACAGGCGGGAGGAAGAATGAATCCTGTTGAAGTAAAGATGAGCAAGAGTAAACCTGACTCAATGATTTCAATTCATGACGAACCTGATATTGTAAAAAGAAAAATTAACAAGGCATTTTGCCCAGAAAAACAAGTCGAAAACAATCCAATTCTTGAAATCTGTAAATTTGTAATTTTCCCAAGTCTTAAAGGTGAAAACTTTTTAATTAAAAGACCTGAAAAGTTTGGTGGAAATCTTGAATTTGACTCTTATTATAATCTTGAAAATGCTTATACAGGAGACCTTCATCCACTTGACTTAAAAAATGCCACAACAGATTATATCAATAAAATACTTGAACCAGTTCATAATTTCTTTGAAAAACATCCTGAGAATTATTTAAAGATGAAGGAACTTGGGATATTAAATAGTTAATTTGTAATTCAGAGATAATAATTTTGAAGATATTTTTATTGATACATATAATAAGAGTATTTCAAAAAGTAGTATTATTGTATAAAAAATGATTGGATACGAAAAAAGTTGTTCTATTATATCTGCAATAATTGCTACAAATCCGAGTATCACAAAAAGTATCATTGCAACACTATATAGAAGCATTATATCTGATTTTTTACCAACATATTTAACTCCTAATGGTAGTGATAAAATAATTCCTGCAATATATGAAAAAACAAGAAACCAGATTAGAAAAACAATTTTATCCAGTCCAGTGAAAATTGTAATATATGGAATAAATGGAATTGCTGTTAAGAAACATAATGCAAGTGATGATACTTTACCATAGACAATACTTTCATTTTTTACAGGTATATGTCTTAATATCCACATCGTTTTTTCTTCATTTAAAAATAGATTTAATGATGGAAAGACAGCAGTATACATAATTACCACATAGATTCCTAAAAAAAGAAACATAGATGGTAAAACACCACCGATTTGATTTCTAATTGCCTCAGGAATTAAAATTTCATCACCGTAAACAAAGAAATATCCTGAAAAAAAACCTGTTGAAACTGAAGTGAAAATAAAACTCAATAATAATTTATCCCGCCATAAAACTGTGGTTTCTCTATGAAAAAATGCTTTTATTGTGTTACGAATTTTAATCTGAGATTTATCTTTTAATCTTTCTTTTCTTGTGCTGAAAAGATATGATTCCATTCCATTATTAATACCCCAAATAACATGGATTACTGCTAAAGGTAGAGTAAAGATAACAAAAATGGGTTCTCTTAACTGAAAATAAAATCCTAATAAAATTAAGGTAGGAATAAGTCTATATCTTTTTGGTGAGAAAAAGAAAATAGAAATTGTACATCCTAAACAAACTGATACTATAACACCAAAAGTGAAAACTAAATATTCCAATGGGTATGAAATATCAACTCCAAAAGTAAGAAGTGCAATTATAAATACACAAGAAAAAGAAAACCAAATTATCAATTCGATTAGAAAAACTGCTATGAAAATTTCAGTTATTGTCCTTTTCTGATTGACCTGTGTAGAAAGTGAATATGATATTGATGATGATT
>CP070712.1:1165603-1175453 GCA_020350365.1 Thermoplasmatales archaeon
CAACCTCAAACTCAGACCATTCACTTTCAGCATCAAATAAGTCTTTGGTTTTTGCCTTAATTAAATATGTTCCTTGATTTTCCCAAATATGTTTTAAGGTAATTTCAACACCTGAACTACAATATTCGGTCCATTCAGAAGTATTATCACCCCAATCAATAAAGTACATTATTGGTAATTCTTCTGGATCTGTTGAATTGAGAGTATATTCATATTCAATTCCAGGTTCTCCAGATGATGGGCCTTCAATTTTTGGTGCTGTTGGTGGTTGATTTACATCTGACAGGCTTGCGATAAAAATATCATTACTTCCTTGGCTGGTTAAAGGAATATTACCAAACGTAACCGTATCATTGAAATATCCTGTTATACATATATTTTTACTATTATCAACTGCAATATCGTATCCATACTCATTTCTTGTGCCTCCAGCACTATTAGCCCACAACCAATCACCATCTGTGTTAAGTTTGGATATTAAAACATCTGCATCTCCTTGGCTGTTTAAGTTTGTACTACCAAACATAGCCGTATACTTGAAATATCCAGTTATATAGATATTGCCATCAATATCCATAGCAATACCATATCCATTATCAAAACCTGTACCTCCTCCACTTTTAGCCCACTGCCAACTACCATTAGTATCAATTTTAGCAACAAAAACATCAGCAGATCCTTGGCTTACAAGAGTATCGATCAAAAACCAAGCTGTATCTCTATAATTTCCAGTAATATAGATATTTCCAGTATTATCTAATGCAACATCATATGCATAATCATAGTTTCTTCCTCCTGCACTCTTAGCCCACAGCCAAACACCATTATTATCAAGCTTAGCAACAAAAACATCCAATTCTCCTTTACTAACTAGAGAAGTATTTCCGAAAATAGCAGGGCCATAGAAATTTCCTGTGATAATGACGTTATCATTAGTATCCAACACTACATCATATCCATAATCTCCTCGTGTTGAGCCTGCGCTCTCAGCCCACTGCCAGACACCATTTGCATCCAGCTTAGCAATAAAAATATCATCATATCCGCGGTTGGTTAAAGGGTTGCCACCAAACGTAGCTGGATATCTAAAACTACCGGTAATATAGATATTTCCACCAGTATCCAATGCGATACCCACTCCATTATTGTAGCTTGGTCCCCCTGCACTTTCTGCCCACTGCCAGACGCCATTTACGTCTAGTTTAGCAATAAAAACATCCCAATGTCCTTGGCTTGTTAGAGACGTATTACCAAACTTAGCAGTACCATTGTAACTTCCAATAATGTAAACATTTCCAGAATTATCAACAGCAATATCATATCCACCATCATAGTTTGTTCCTCCAGCTCTTACTGCCCACTGCCAAATACCATCAGAATCGAGTTTAGCAACATAAACATCCCAATCTCCCTGACTTATAAGTGTAGTATCACCAAACAAAGCTGTACCATTGAACCATCCAGTCATGTATATGTTTCCATTAGTATCTATTTCAACACCAACTCCATAATCATCGCCTGTTCCTCCTATACCTTTAGCCCATAGCCAGGTTTGAGCATTGTTCAAAATAATACCATTCTCTTTAACATTTGATTTGGAATAATCAATAACAGATAAATTGCTTTGTAATTTAATACTGCATATACTTGGTGAAAAAATTGCTCCTATAAATATAACTATTACTACAAAAACAAGTCCTCTTATAAACAATTCTTTATTCATACTTATCCTCCCACAAAACAATTACCAAATCTAATTAGAGATATATAAATGTTACAATAATTAATTATTTAGATTTCATTTTAATATTATATAATAAATATTTAAGCTAATTGAACTTAAAGTTTTATTATAGCAAGCACTATTAAATCAATATTTTCAACTTTTACAGGAATCAAAGTAAAAATTTACACTAAATTTTTTAGGTAAAAGTTCTTAGTTTAAAACTATTAAAAATCTGTTTTCCTATGAAAAAATAGTCAGATTAGCCGCCGGAGGGATTCGAACCCTCGACCTGCTGATTACGAATCAGCCGCTCCACCAGCTAAGCTACGGCGGCATAATGCATTTGAATAAAATCAGATAATAAAAAATTGCCTATCAATTCCGTAACTTCTTTTTACTCAATAACATTACAATGTATGTATGATTTGTGGAGTTGATGAGGCAGGGAGAGGTCCGGTCATCGGTCCTCTAATAATTGCTGGTGTAACATTTGAAGATGATTCAAAATTAATAGAGCACAATGTAAGAGATTCAAAACAACTATCACCATCAAGACGAGAAGAACTTGCAAAAATTATTAAAAAAATTGCACTAAAGTATGAAATCCTTGTAATTCCAGCAGCAGATATAGATGATATGCGTAAAATAATGACATTAAATGAAATTGAATTAAACGCATTCATTAAAATAATTAAAAAACTAAAACCAGAAATATGCTATGTTGATTCAGTGGACGTAAACGAAATACGATTTGGAAAAAATTTATCTCAAGAAATTCCTTTTAAAACTAAAATTATTTCAAAACATAAAGCTGATGAGATATATCCAGTTGTAAGTGCTGCTTCAATTATTGCTAAATCAAGAAGAGAAGAGGAAGTAAAAAAAATCGCAAGCGTTCTTGAAAAAAAACTCAATCTTTCCTTAGGTAGCGGATATCCGGCTGATCCCATTACACAAAAATTTTTTAGAACATGGCTTGATAGATATGGTAAATTACCTCCCTACACAAGACATTCCTGGAAAACCTCACAAAATATTCTAAAAGAAAAAAATGTAAAAAAATTAGATGATTTTTAAATAACAAAAGAGAGGTAGTATCTGGATCGTAAAAGCAGGTTTTTGGTGAATAAATTAATATTTATTTGAACTACGACCCAGACCTATCCTTTATAGGACGGGATGTGTATTAAAAAAACTCTTGTAATAATATTTAAAACTACTTTGTAAAAATGTCAAAATGACAAAATGTCAAGTTTTTTTTAAATAAAAATAAATTATCGTTTATTATCAAAGTATTTCTTCATTATCTCGTTCATTAATAAATATGTAACATCCTTCAATGCTTCTAATTAGTTCCTTAATATTTAGAGGTTTTGAAAAATAGTCATAAATATAACAACTAAGACTATTCATATTATGATGATTTTTTGTTCCTTTACCTGTAATTATACCTATTGCAACATTCTTTATTAATCCTTTTTTTACTATTTCATTTATTGTCTGCCATCCATCCATTCCTGGCATCATGATGTCCATTAGTATTACACCTTTGAAACCTCTTTCAAGCTCACTAATACAATCTAGTCCATTATCAACAGTTATTACATCATAATCTTGTTGTTTAAAAACAGTTCTTAATGAGGTCAATATATCCGGCTCATCATCAACTATCATTATTTTTTTATACATATTACCTTCCTCAACATCAATTGTGATACTGTTTATCATGGAATTTTTTGTTGATGATTATATTTAAACGTAACCCGTAAAAATGTCAATCTGTAAAAATTTACCAGAAAGAAAAAAAATTATTACTGATTATTATCCTTGAATTCCTTCAAGAATTCTACTAGAGTTTTGACACCCTCAATTGGCATTGCATTGTAAATCGAGGCTCTCATACCACCAACAGATCTATGTCCTTTTAAACCAACAAGATTCTTTCCAATTGCCTCTTTTACACATTTTTCCTCAAGTTCTGGTGTTGGTAAATTAAATGTTATGTTCATTAGAGATCTGGAATCAGGCTTTGCATGACCTTTATAAAAACCATTTGAATTGTCTATTAAATCATAAAGTATCTTTGCCTTATTTCTGTTTATCTTTTCAATAGCAGCAACTCCACCTAAACTTTCAAGATGTTCAAGGCATAACTTGCACATATAAATTGCCCAGCATGGTCCAGTATTAAAGAGTGAGTCTTTATCAACATGAGTTTTCCATTTTTGCATTGTCGGTGAATTTTCAGGTACTCTACCAAACAAATCTTCTCTTATAATAACAAGAGTCACTCCAGCTGGGCCAATGTTTTTTTGAGCACCAGCATAAATAACACCAAATTTTTTCACATCAATAACTTTATCCATAATATGTGAGGACATATCACAAGCAAGGGGAACATTACTAGAGACATCTGGCCACTCTTGAAACTCAGTTCCATATATTGTATTATTACCAGTTATATGGGCAAACGCTGCATCTGAACTAAATTCGATATTTTTTGGAATATATGAGAAATTTTCTTCCTCTGAACTTGCAACAACGTTTACTTCACCATAGAATTTTGCTTCTTTTATGGCCTTTTTTGACCAAACACCTGTATTTACATATTCAAACGGTTTGTTTTCTTTTTGTAGATTTAAAGGAACCATATAAAACTGACTCGATGCTCCTCCTTGAAGCCATAGTATTTTGTAATCATCAGGGATTTTCAT
This sequence comes from Thermoplasmatales archaeon, assembly GCA_020350365.1. Classification (GTDB taxonomy): domain Archaea; phylum Thermoplasmatota; class E2; order DHVEG-1; family DHVEG-1; genus SG8-52-3. Next base: position 1,170,044 of record CP070712.1, read on the forward strand.
AAGTCTTCTAACAAGATTAGATGCTTCTTTGTGCATTGAATCATATTCTTTGGACCTATGAGATAATTCCATAAGGGACATACCAGTTCCATTAAAATCTAAAAGCTCCTCTTGTGCTTTCTTTAAAGCTGAAAGTGGTAAGGTAGCAGGACCTGCATAGAAATTGTAAATTCTTTTTGTCATAATATTTTCCCCCAGATTTTGAAGCAGTGTATAGACAATATGGATTTAAATAATTCGGAATAAAAGTTTTTCAGATAACAGTTGTACAACAAGAACTTTATAAGCAGAATTACAAAAATTTAGGGCATAGCGGGGAAGAAATAATGAAACAATTATTAATAAAAGCATTAAAAAACAGATTTGAAATGACAAAAGAGGATGCAGTAGCTCTTGCAAAAACTGTTGAAGAAATTTTTAAGGGTCAAGATGAAATAGAAGACATGACCATTGATAAATACGCACGTGCATTATTTTACGATTTACAAAGGGAGAAACTCCTAAAAATCAGGCGAGAGGAATTCAAAGAAAAAGGAAAACAAATGCGTAAATATTACTGGTCTTTTAATGATGATGCAATTAGAGAATTAGCTGTTGAGAAAATAAAGAAACACGATTATAACGTATACAAAAAAATCCCTAAGGAAGCTTGGTTGGTTCATTCAAACATTAATTAGTTATAGACATCAAAATCAGGTGGATCAAGAAACCTCTGATATCTATAGAAATCTCTAATATTTTTTTCCCTTTCTTTTTTAATTTTCAATAAATATCTGACTTTTATTAATCTAATATAAATAGCTATTATACCACCTAAAAATCCCAAGATTATCATAATAAAAATAAAAAGGTAAATTAATTTTGAAAAAATCATATTATTATACGAGATAAAAACAACATATAATATAAAAAATAAAGTAAGTAAAATCCAAAAAACGAATTTAACTTGGCTTGCGCTTAATCCCTTCATCTTAACCTATTTGTTGGTTGTTTTGTGAGTACTTAAATCTTTCTTTATTTCCCTTTCAAATTTCTTCATTTTATCTGTTGATTTTTTTAAAATTTCATTTGATATACTAGTCAATAATTCTAAATGCTTCTTACTACTAAACAAAATACCGTCATTTCCAACTGGTACATCAAGTCTTTCTGTACTGCAAATCTCAATTACAATCTTTCTTCCAAGAGACTTTAATCCTGAGTTTTTAAAACCACATGATATTGCAGTTTTTAAAAGTCTGTCTGCTGATTCATTTGTTTTTGCAGAAATATGTATTATTGGAGACTGTGAAAGAAGCCAGATTTGACCAAATTTTGCCATCTTTGCAGCTGAATATAATTCATCAACATCAATTGTTCTATGCCATTTACCTAAAAATTTTGCTCTTTTTTTATCACCAATATTTGGGATTTCAAGTAAAACTATTCTACCATAACAACTACTAGAAGTATAATAATCATTAGAATTATTAATAATATCCAAAACTGTTTCAATTCCTGAATCAACCTTATTTTCCATCTTTGCCTTTTTTAGCTTTTCAATTGCTATTTTTTTACCTTGTAAAAAATCTCGTTCAATATTCATATAATTTCCTTCTGAATTTTTATTCCTCGCTTTTTAAGTTCTTTAAAAAATGGAAGACATGGAACAACTTCCTCACAGCCAAAAACACCATGCTTACTAATTTTTCCATTACCGATTAATTGTGCAATAATTGATGTGGGATAACTGGTTGTACGCATCATAGCTGTAATGTTGTTTTTTTCATCATAATGATCAATCATATTATAATTTAAAAAAATCTCGTTTCCATCGTTTTCTCCTTTTGAAAAAACTTTTAGAAGTACGACATCTTTTTCATTTTTTGGAAGGATTTTTAACAGAATTGAAACCAATATTTCCCGAGGGATTATTTTTTTATTACCAACACTTATTTTTTCTTCATTTGTAAGTCCAAGATCTAAAAAATGTTTAAACATATCACAATGGCCTGGAAAACGAATTGTTTTGTAGTCAAGATACATAATCTTGTTTTTATAAGTAAAAGGTAATGTAGAAGCTCCTCCAGAGGTGAGAAATGCTTCCATTTCACCAAAAGGTTTAGGAAATTCGACTTTTTCAAGCTCTGACATTGATTTCTTTTTTACAATTTTACCTTTATTAAGAATGATAGAATCCTCAATATACTCGTTAATAAGACCATATGGTGAAAAAACAATTTGATAATTAAGTGGGGGTTGAGGATTAATAGGCAGTCCACCAACTCTTATTTTAACATATTCAACAGTTTCTATTTGTTCTACAATATCTTTGGTTATTACAGATGTTAATCCAGGTGCAAGACCACAATCAGGAATAATAGTGACGCCATTGTTATTTGCTTTTTCAAACAATGTTCTTTGTTTTAAAACTATATCGTTGTTTCCACCAAGATCAAGGAAATGCGTTTTAGTTTCAACTGCGATTTTTGTTAAATTGAAATTGTATTTGTAAGGAATTGCGGATATTGCTACGTTAAATTTTTTAAAATACTTCCTTAATTCTGTGGAATTTTCAACATCTATAAGTTTAAAATTTATTTTTTTATCACCAAGAAATTTTTTAGCAATATTTAGGATTTTGACATCCTTATCTGCAATTAATATTTCATCAAAATTTGAGTATTTAGATAGGTCATAAGCTATTGCTGTTCCCATCATTCCAGACCCTAAAATAATTATTTTCATAATATCACTTTTTTATTGAATAATTAAAAGAATAATAGATTTCGTTTAAAATTATTTCTTAAAGGTCTTAGCAATTATTATAATGGGTTACTTTATTCAGTGGGAAAAAAGGGAGGCCAATTATGTCTGAAAATGTATGGGACAGCAAAATTGAATGCATGCCTTTGAAAGTATTAAAAGAATTACAACTAAAAAGATTAAAAAAAATAATAGATTATGTGTATAGAAACAATAGATTTTATCGAGATAGACTAAAAGAAGCAAAGATTCAATCAGATAGTATCAAGAATCTAAATAATATTGAAAAAATCCCTTTTTTAACAAAACAAGATCTTAGAGGATTTTATCCTTATGGTTTGGTATGTACAGAAATTGATGATATTGTAGAAGTTCATGCATCATCTGGAACCACAGGTAAACCAGTTGTTGGCCCGTATACAAAAAACGATGTTGAGCTCTGGGCAGAAGTTATGGCTCGTTCGTTATGGGCCAATGGAATAAGAAAACATGATATTATGCAGAATGCCTATGGCTATGGACTATTCACTGGAGCCCATGGGTTTGAGAAAGGTGCACAAAAAATTGGAGCGGTTGTAATTACCATTTCTTCAGGTAATACAAAAAGACAAATTACAATTATGAAGGATTTTGGTACAACAGCATTGGTTTGTACTCCTTCCTATTCCATGTATATGGCAGAAACTGCAGAGTTTATGGGTTTAGACCCATTAAAAGATTTCAATTTAAAGATTGGTTGTTTTGGTGCCGAGGCATGGTCAGAAGAAATGAGAAGAAATGTTGAAAAAAGATGGGGAATTGTAGCTCATGAACATTATGGTTTAACAGAAATTATTGGCCCTGGTATTGTTTCTGAGTGCAAGTATAAAAAATTGCATATAAACGCTGATCATTTTCTCCCAGAGGTAATAAATCCTGATACAGGTGAAACATTATCACCTGGAGAAGAAGGTGAACTAGTTTTTACAACCTTAACAAAGGAAGCATTTCCTGCCCTACGCTTCAGAACAAGGGATTTAGCAGTCTATTACGAAGAAAAATGTGAATGTGGAAGAACACTTCCAATCCAATCACGTATAAAGGGCAGAAGCGATGATATGATGAAAGTTAAAGGTGTAATTGTATTTCCATCACAAATTGAATCTGCTCTAATGCAGATACAAGATTTAAGTGATAATTATCAGATTATTAAAACAAAGAAAGGTGATATTACTTCTCTTTCAGTTGAAGTTGAATCTACAGAAAAAAGATGGAAAGAGGGACGTATTGAAGACTTGGAAAAACAAGCCGAAGAGGAAATTTTTACTATTCTTAATTTGCATGTTCCAGTGAAAATCTTAGAACCAAAATCAATTCCGAGAAGTATCGGCAAGGCAGTTAGAGTACTTGAGCGATAATCAGGAGTAAAATCTTAATGATAGATATACTAAAAGATATATTAATATATATATCTGGATTATATACATTACCATGGATTCTTGTTGGTTTTATTTTAACTATAATTTTTGCGAGGATTATTGGCAGAGATAAAATTGATCAAATAATGAAAAAAATTGGTTTAATAATACTATATTTTTTTATCCCAATTTTAGTTTTTAGAATCTTTTTAAATACAGATTTTGGAAAAAATGAAGTCGAGTTTGCAATTGTAGTAAGTTTTATAGTTTTTTTTATGTATTTAATTGCTTTCATATTTGCAATATTTAAAGCAAAAAGCTGGGGTTTGAAAGGCTTTGAAAAGAATTTATTTATTAAAACTGTAATAACAAATCAAGGTAGAAGCTCAGCTTTTATTGGCGGTGCTTTGTTAGCATCACCATGGAAAATCGAAGCAGCCATTTATATTGCATTAGTAGGCATTGCTCTTTTTGCCATAATTCCATATATACTTTCATATATACATAAAAATGAAAATAAGAAAAAAGAAATAAAGGAAGTAAAAACACTTCCATGGTTTTTAAAAATATATCCATGGTACCTTATCGCATTTGTTATTGTCGCTGTTAGTATTCATGGATTAACAGGTCTTACAACAAAAGACCTTGGAAATGATTATGAAACTATTTTATTGTTTTATTCAGCTATAACAATTCCTGCTGCACTATATTATGTTGGGGCAGGAATACATCCAAATGATCTTAAAAAAAATGAATTGAAAAAAATATTTAAAATGAACAAAAAAAACCAATCTGATGATAACTGGAAATGGGTAAGAGATATAATCATTATTACAGTAATTATTACACCAGTTCTTACAGCTTTAGTATTTACTCCAATATTTTCATTAGGTCTAATCTCAAGTGCATGGTTTGCTGTTATAATTATTAATTCTATTTTGCCAATAACTAGTACAAATATGTTTTTAGTTCCTTATGGAATTGATAAAAAATCCACAGCTCATAGTGTAACTTGGACCACTATAATATGTGTTCCAATTGTTGTTGTCCTTATCATGATTTTTGGAATATATCTATGATTTATTCAATTTAATTTTTTTTATATATTTATAAAATAAATATAAATAATAATTCTCATATTACTGAAAACATAATACTTATAAATGAAATTAACATTAGTTAATTGCAATTATAATACAGTGGGGGTAGAAAATGAAAAATATATTTTACAGAAGGGGCTTAGTATTTGGAATAATAATTTTATTATT
>CP070712.1:1175553-1185215 GCA_020350365.1 Thermoplasmatales archaeon
GTTATGAGGTTTATCTAAACAGTAACATGGAGGACACTTTTGAAAATAGAACTAAACTAATACGCTTTGTTGCCCAGGAAGTTAAAAAAGATGAAAAAATACCACACTTTAATCGCGAAGCAGTTGGTGAAATAATTCATGAAGCTCAGAGACGTGCTGGAAGAAAAGGAAAACTTTCCTTACGCTTAAGAGAGCTTGGAGGTCTTATTAGAGCCGCAGGTGACGTTGCATTTGAATCTGGTGATAAAACTGTTACAACTAATCATGTAATGAAAGCAAAGATAATTTCAAAATCTCTTGAGCAACAGGTTGTTGATAGAGCAATTGAGCAAAGAAAGGATTATCGTTCCTTTAAAACAACAGGTGAAGAAATTGGTGTAGTTAACGGTCTTGCCGTTCATTCGGCAGACCCTTCAATGAGTGAATTTTCTGGATTAGTACTACCTATTGTTGCTGAAGTTACACCTGCCGGATCTGAATCTGAAGGAAAAGTTATTGCAACTGGCAAACTTGGTGAAATAGCAAAGGAATCAGTTCTAAATATTTCTGCAATAATTAAAAAATACATGGGTAGGGACATTACAGAGCATGACATTCATATTCAATTCATAGGAACTTATGAAGGACTTGAAGGGGATTCTGCAAGTATCTCTGTTATTACTGCGGTAATTTCAGCTATGGAAAATGTTCCTGTAAGGCAGGATACAGCTATGACCGGCTCTCTTAGTATTCGAGGAACAGTGCTTCCAATTGGTGGTGCAACAGCAAAAGTGGAGGCTGCTGCAAAAGCAGGAATTAAAAGAATACTTGTACCAAAATCAAATTTAAATGATGTCCTGGTTGAAGATAACCTAAAAGATAAGATAAAGGTAATTCCAGTAGAAACTTTAACAGAGGTAATTGAAAATACTCTTGTTGGGCCAGGTAAGGAACAGCTTCTTAGTAAATTAAAAGCAATGAAACCTCTTAGGGTATCAGCTAAGGTGGAGTTAGAATCTGAGAAAAATATTTCACCTTATTCAACTGAAACAAAAAAAGAGGAAAATTGATCTTTTTTTTTTAATGATTATAATTAATTAAGACAAGGACATTTATTTATTAAGTCTGAAGTATCATTTAACTCTGTTAAGGAAGATATAGAATTTAATAATGAGCTCAAAGACTTTACAGTAGGAAATGCAATAAAATTGCAATTAAAATCCCAAATAAAAAATATTGAAAATAATGCAAAAAAGATTGCTTGTCCCAAATATGAATCTGTCAATCCTGTAAAAAACATTATTAGCATTATTATTGCAAGGGGGAGAGCTACAAAAAATCCAAAAATTACACAAAATAGAACCAGACCAATTGTATCTAATACACCTATTATCCTACTACAAAGAGTTTTAATCATTGGGATATGTCCATAATTTTCTAATATCCCATAAATTACAACACGCACTTGAGCAACCAAATCATCTATATCAGATTGATTAGGTAGGTTACTACCAACAATATCTTCCCGTGCAATCGTTGTAAAAGGTGTAACCAATATTAGATTTGCACAAAAGAGTGTGATAAGGATAGGATTCTTCAAGTCATACTGCCTCCCTCTGATAATTTAATCAGATAAAGAGTATATAAAAGTTAGTAAAGGTAATATCAATAATAAAAAATATTTTAACTTTATCGTTTAGGATATCGTTTTATATCTTTCTTTGCATTCATTTTATGTAAAATTATGAAAGCTTTATTTATTGGACGTTTCCAACCATTTCACAAAGGACATTTAAAAATTATAGAAGATGCATCTAAGATATACAGTGAAATTATTATTGGAATTGGGTCATCACAATATAGTAACACAAATGAAAACCCTTTCACAAATGAAGAAAGAAAACAAATGATTGAGAATTCATTAAAAAAAATAAGTATAAAGAATTATAAGGTTGTAAATATCCCTGATATTCACAATCCTCCAAAATGGGTTGATCATGTACTAACGATAGTATCTGATTTTGATGTTGTTTTATCAAACAATGATTTTACCAGAGAGTTATTTTCAGATAAAGGATACGTTGTAAAAGAAACTCCTCTATATGAAAAAGATAAATATTCAGGAAAGGTAATAAGATATAAAATAAAAAACAATGAAACATGGGAAGACTTCGTACCTGAAGAGGTATTTAAATTTATAAAAAAATCAAACGCAATAGAAAGAATAAGAAACTTACAATAAATATTATGAAATAATCATTTCTTTTTGAAGATTTTTTTAGGCCATTTTTTTGTTCTTATATAATCTATTACACCTGTAAAAATAAGAATTATTGAAGAAAGTATACAAAGGTAAAAACCTAGTCCCAGTCCCCAATTTGATAGCATACAGATTGTTTCACCATTAGGTAAAGCTACATCAATGAGTGCCTCACCATTTAAACCACCTAAGGTAATCTCAGTAATCTTTGACATTCCATAAGAAAACGCAATAGAAACAAGCAGCAGAAATAAAATACTTGCAAATATTAGAATTAAAAAATAACGTCTTCTTAAAAGAATATTTGGAATAAAACTAATGCTAAGAAATATTATTCCAGAATAAATAATAAGCAAAAGTATTCCAAGAAAATTGGTAAACATTTCTGGTAAATTAGCTAGTTCAAAATTCGTTCTTTCTTTGTATGTAATCTTTTCAATCATATTTCCTGAGGCAATAAACATTTCAGTATTTTTCTCAGCTAGGGGCGTTTCACTATATGCATTCAATGTCCACCAAGGCTGAAATATTGATAGAAATACCAAAGCAAGTGCCAATAATTTTAGAAATGTATTTAATGAGAATTTCTTAAATATTAATAGCACTGTGATTTCACAAATAAAAAGTAAAACAATTCCTGTAATTAAAAGTGGTAGAATTGGTTTTACATTTGTAACAATATTTATTTCTTTATCGCTGTTCAATTCAACTATTTTTGATCCAACTAACTTTTCATCTAAATATGTATTAATTGTATATTTTCCAGGAGGTACTGTTACGATTTTACTTGGGGAGATTCTATCAAATAACAATTCCCTATTTCTTATGATACTAATTTTATACTTCTCATCATCAATTAGATCTCCTCTAGAATTAAGTAAAATTGTGTTAAGGTCAAATAAAGCTGAAAATTTAATATCAACAAAATCTCCGTCCTCAGGTACATCTATATATAATTCATCTGTAAAACGACCATAAGAAATAAAAAATTTGTATTTTGAGGAAGGTAAATTTTCAAAAATGTAAATACCTTGTCCAACGTCTTGTGGGATTAATTCAATTGGAGTCTCCATATCAGAACTTGTTAATAAAGGTATTAAATGGACACCAGGTGAAAATCCCAATTTATCCTTTACATCTATGGTCAAATCATATAGATCTACTTTGATATCTACATTTTTTTCCCTTTTTGAAAGTTCTTTATCAAAAATTTTGAAACCCTTATAATATGCCCTTAAAACATAATTTTCAAATAGATTGTAAGGTATTTTTATTAAAATATCATCATTTTTTCTCGTATTATTAATAAAGACAATCGAATCATTTTGTAATAAGGTCAATTCAATATCTTCAATTCTTACATTGTTTTGATCCACTGCAGAAATTTCAATATTTTTTTCCCAAGTACAAATAAGACGTGTAGATGTATCAGCTATAATTGTGACAGGTTTTATCCCAATTAATTTTTCCCAATTGCCTATTCTTCTAAAAATTTTAACAATGTAATCCCCAGGTTCAATTTTTGTAAATTTAAAAAAACGTTTACCTAAAATTTGTCTAAAATATTCACTTCCAGCATAAAATTCATCTTTTATATAAAGCTCTGCTGATAAAGTAAGACGATTAAATATTTCATTTAAAATTGGACGATTTCTTATTCTATCAAATAAAATCGGTGTTACTGTCAATGTGTAAATATTTTTTTCTCCATTCTCTGATTCATCTTCTTCTTCATGACGATATTCAACAAGTTTTGGGAAATATGTTGACTCAAGATTTACACTTTTATAGCCTCCTTCCTCTGAAGTATAAAATTCAGCGCAAAATTCAACTACCAAATCACCTGGAATAGTTGTATCATGAGTCCTTCCTTTTTCAAATGAATTTCTCCCAAAACTAATTGAAGCATAATCAATTTCTGTTCCCAGAATTCTTAAGTATTCTCTTACAGCAGACGTTACTTGAATTCCATCTCTTTCATCTGTTCCAGATTTTACAATATCCGTATCTGATGAAAATATAATTCCAAAAGCTTTACCATTTTCACCTTCATCATAAGAAATCCAGGCACTCTCTCCAAGATCACAATCATCTGTATAAGGTACAATCCATTCTCTCTCTTTATTTTCTGGGTCAGTGTTCAATTTATATTCTTTTATGATACTATTTTCACTGAAGACATGTATATATGGAAGTATTTCTCCAAAACGCATTCTTTTTATTTTTCCACTTTTGGATTGTACAGAAGCTATTACACCATATCTGCCATCAATATTTTCGATTCCAGTTACTTCAGATTCCTTAAAAACCTGATGTTTAACATGAACAGAAATACGTTTATCATCTGTTGGGCAGTAATAGTATTTATATAAATTATTTGTACGTAGATGTTTATCACTAGATTCACTTACAATTCTAAATTGAACCAATAAGTTTCCATCAACAATTATTTCTTTTGATACCAAAACTTGATCAGATGATATCTCATCTTCATCATTTTTACCATGCTGATATGATAAGATAAATGAAGCAAGGTTATCAAAATTTGCTGTATCAAAATCTATACTTTTTGGTTTCATTTTTATGATGCCTTGTGACAAACCTCGATAAAGAATCGTACCTTTTTGACCCACCCCATAAACACAATATCCATCTTCATTGATTTTATAATAATCACTTTCTATAGAAACACCTGAAATTGGAGCATAGTAAAAATATGCATCTTCAACGCTTACATGATCTTTGTAATTGGGAGATTGTTTTTCAGAATCATCGTAACAAACGAAATAAATCTCTTCTCCATTTGCAAAATCTGGAATAAGAAATACCAGTCTGCAACTTTTTATGTAATTTGGTTCAATAAATTCAAGATCATAAATTTGTGATTCAAGTTCATGCCATCTGTATCCATCCCATGAACATACTCTTATAGAATGTTCATTTTCATTAATTCCCCAGCATGGATCGATGAATTCTATACGTATATCAATTGGTTGATATATTGAATGAGGTCTTATTGTTGAAATAGGTAATATTAGCTCTTGTTTAAATGACCATCCACTTTTCCAGTCAGGAATTTCATTTTCTTGAGTTGGTAAAGATATGGTTAAGATTGGTGATATTAGTATTAATAATGAAATATAAACTAACCATATCTTATTTATCCGCATAGGTCACCTTTTAATTCAAGGTTTATATATAGAAGTTCTTTTAATAATATATTAATATTTTGTAAACAAAATTTTATATAATACTTATTATTATATTTTTCGAAATCGGAAAGGAGAATTAATTTGAATAAAAAGATCTCTTTAATTGTACTGTTTTTAATAATTATATCAATTGTTCTTTCTGGCTGTTTAAATGAATCTAATTCATTAGAAATTAATTTAGATTCATCTGGAAATAACTATCCTTTTGGAAAAATAATTGCTCCAGATGAAGCTTATTTTGATGATTCAATTAAATTTGATGCAACCAACTCATATGATTCTGATGGTGACATAGTTTCTTATTATTGGACATTTGGAGATGGAGAGATAGCCGAGGGACGGATAGTAAAACATACCTATAAATTTGAGAAGGATTTGAATATCAATTATCCTCTTATCTATACAACTTCACTTCTTGTTATGGATAATAAAGGTGCAACTATTGGAGTTAGCCATGAAATAAAGGTTTATCCAAATAAATATAATTTATATTTTAAGCCTGGTGGTTTCGAATTAGAAAAACCATCTTTTTCTGAGGATTATGTAAAGACAGCTATCGGAATAGTAAATTCTGATGCTTCTCGTATATTAACTTATGAATTTGAAAATTCAATAAATATTTCAGCATGTTTGTGGAACGCAATGTTATATTTGAGTAAACCAAGGTTTACTAGAGTTACGAAGATTAAAATGGTTCTATATGATGATAATGATATTGAAATATCACAAGCTGAGAAATATTTAGGAATCTTTAAATTTTGGAATAAAAAAACAATTGAACTAAATGGTAAAATTGATCGAGATGTTGAATTTAAATCTGTAAGATTATTTGTTTATGGATTTTCATTAAGCAAAAAAATTAGTATTTCATATGGCAGTGATAAAGCTAGTAATATTTGTTTAAACTTCAAAAAATAATTATATTAAACCTTATTTCATCATTTGTATAAAAAGGTGTAATTATGGATGCAATAGAAGCGATTTTAACTAGAAGAAGTGTTAGAAAGTATAAAGATAAAAATATTTCAAATGACCTTATTTTAGAATTAATTGAGACCGGTACTAGTGCACCATCTGCGGGAAACCAGCAGCCCTGGCAATTCATAATAATTGATGATCGTAAACTTATTGACAAAATCCCAGATTTTCACCCTCATTCAAAAATGCTTTTTGATGCTCAAAAGACAATTCTTGTATGTGGAGATCTAGCTTTGGAAACAAATAAAGGTTTTTGGGTTCAAGATTGTTCAGCAGCAACTCAAAATATTTTGATTGCAGCAAGAGCAAAAGGACTTGGTAGCTGCTGGTTAGGTGTTTATCCAAGAGACGATAGGATGGATGGTTTTAGAAAAATGTTTAATCTTCCAAAAAAAGTAATTCCTTTTTCTTTGATATCTTTAGGATATCCTGCAGTAGATCAATCTAAAGTTGATAGATACGACAGTGCAAGAATACATAAAAATAAATGGTAGGTTTATTCTCCAACTATTTGTACAATTAGATTTCTACTCCTTGGGCTTGTGTCAAATTCAACAAAGACTATCTGTTGCCAAGTACCATGTATTATTCTTCTATCAATAAGAGGTATTGTTATACCTGGTCCCATCAAACTTGCTCTAACATGAGAATGTCCGTTATCATCGTGCCATGTTTCATGATGGTCATAATGTTCTCCTTTTGGTGCTATTTTTTGAAGAGCTCTTGGCAAATCTTTCATTAAACCTGGCTCATATTCAATAGTTGTAATTGTTCCAGTTGAACCGGGTACAAAAATACAAACAATTCCGTTTTTTATCTTGGATTTGTTAACAATATTTTGAACTTGATTGGTTATATCTATAATATCCACTTCTCCGTTTGTTCTTATATTTATTTCATCATTATACGTACTCATTGTTTATCACATCTATATTAAAAAATAACTTTTTTTCCTGAGGCATCTCTTTTAAATATTCCAAAATCTTCAATCTTTTCCAAAGTTTTTCCGTCAAAAACAGGACCTTCATTACAAACCCTTAATCCCTTTCCTACACAGCATTGTCCACATATTCCAAATCCGCATTTCATATATCTTTCAAGCGATGCTTGAAAAGAAATATTTTTAGATTTTTCAAATAATTTTTTCATCATAAGTTCTGGTCCACACGTCAAGACTTGATCAAATTTATTATCAGTCATTATTTCTTCTGCTAAATCTGATACTACACCTTTGTATCCTTTTGAACCATCATCTGTGCTTATTAATAATTCAGCTCCATATTTTTTAATTCTATTTTCAAAAAATAATTCATTTTTGTTTTTTACTCCTATTAGAACAGTAGTTTTTATGTCTTTTTTCATTGCTTCTTCAACTGAGGGTGCAATCATTGCTATACCTGTTCCACCAGCTACAAATAATATGTTTTTCCCATGTATTTCAAAACCATTCCCATATGGGCCCCTAATACCAATTTTATCTCCAGATTTTAACTCAAATAGTGCATTAGTTGCATCCCCAATTCGTTTAAAGGTAATACCCTTAATTTTATCACCAATATATGATACACTCATTGGAATTTCATCAACATTGGGTATCCAAATCATAAAAAATTGTCCAGGATTAATATCTTCAGAATATTCAAACTTGATTGTTTTAATATCTAAGGTTTCCTTTTTAGTTTCAAGAATTTTTACAACTTTTGGATAATTCATTTATGTGCTACTCCCACTAAATCTGATATATTATTGTATCTATGATTTTCCATCCAGATTTTTATTTCATCACAAATTTTTTTGAATACATCAAGACCTCTTTGATATATTGCTGAACCAACTTGAACAGATGATGCTCCAGCCATGAAATATTCTATTGCATCAATACCCGTTGTTATTCCTCCTACTCCAATTACGGGAATATCAATATTTTTTGATATTTCATAAACACAACGGATTCCAATTGGTTTTATAGCGTTTCCAGAATATCCTCCAATTTTATTTGAAAGAACTGGCATTTGCATTTCAATATCTATTTTCATAGCCTTTAGAGTATTTATTGCTACTATTCCATCAGCATTACCCTCTTCTGCTGATTTAGCAATCTCTACAATATTTGCTAAATTTGGAGATATCTTTACAAAAACAGGGATATTAGTTGATTTTTTAACATTAAGAGTAATTTCTTTCACTAAATCAGGATCACAACCAATTTCCAATCCATATCCCTTAGCATGTGGACAGCTCATATTAAGTTCTAGTGCATCCACACCATAGTTCTGCATTTTTTCAGCAAGTGTTACAAATTCCTCAGAATCTGTGCCAAAAATGCTTCCAATTACAGGTATATTTATTTTTTTAAGTTTTATTATTTCATCCTTAAAATTTTCTATTCCTGGATTTGGTAAACCTATTGCGTTTAGAATTCCATGTTCCAATTCTATTACAGTAGGATTTGGATAACCTTTTCGTGGTTTTAAACCGATAGATTTTGTGACAATTGCACCTGCTCCATTATTAAAAATACGCTCCATACTTCCTGCATCTTCATCCATCAAACCTGATGCAAGAATTAATGGGTTATCTAGTTTTAGAGATGATATGGTTATTCCAAGTTTTACCAGATTAACACCTCACCCATAAAGCAAAAACTAATATTTTAAATTATTTTTACGCAAAATACATTAAAAAATAATTATTATGGTCTTTTAAAATGTATCTAATTACAAAATGGTTTGGCACATTTCTATGTGATAAAGGTAAAATAGTTGATAAAATATTATTTGCCAAGGACCCTAAGACACTATCCAAGAAAATAATAAAAATCCATAAAAATGAGATTCTTTCAGAGGAAAAGAAGATTTTAAAAAATATTGAGAATGTTATTGTAAATGAAAAGAGATTAAAAAAAATTGGAGATTACAAACCCTCAGATCCTTTTTTTAAAAATTTTCAGATTAAAGCAGATGAATATGATTTTTCGAAAGAACTACTTTACAAAGCTACAGTTCTTGCAACTAAAAATAACGTTGAAAAAAAATTAGAATCAGAAGACCTACAAATAATACAAATGGTAAATACCTTAGATGATTTTATACAAACATCAAATTTGCTACATGAGCGTCTTGAAAGTTGGTCAATACTTCCAACTCCTAAGGAAAAAATAGAACCTTTAAAAAATTCATATGCATCAATTAAAAATGAAATAAAAAGTTTAGAAAATCAAATTGAAAAAGATA
>CP070712.1:1185315-1194918 GCA_020350365.1 Thermoplasmatales archaeon
GTTGTTGCTCTATTCCTTGGAATCTCTATATCAAAACTTGCCCAATCACTTTCAGAATCGAATATATCTTTTGCTTTTGCTTTTATAATATACGTCCCTATCTCTTCCCATGTATGGTTAACTTTCACTTCCAGTCCTGAGGCATATGGCCCAATCCATTCCTCAATATTGCTATCATCCCAGTCAATATAATAATAGACTTCATCTCCATCCAGATCAGTGGTAACAAATGTGTAGTTATATTCTATACCCGATTTTCCTCTTTGTTGACCATCAATCTTTGGTGCATCTGGCGGAAGATTTTCACCTTCGACCTTAATCAGCCAAACATTAGTACCTTCTACAGTATTTGAACTTGAGGATCCTACGCTCATCCAGCCCTCAGGCATAGTAGCTCCTGTAATTATGTAACCGTTGTCATTGGTTTGTTCAACTGAATATCCCCAATCACCACTGTTTTCTCCAAACATAAAAATTAAATTCCAGTTTTCAGTTCCACCAGAATCTGTTTTAATTAACCAAATATCTGGATCTATTATGCTATAAGAAAATGTCCATCCAGTTAGTATATATCCACCATCCTTTGTCTGTTGAACCGAGCGACCTCTATCAGCGTAACTTCCTCCAAATGTCTTATACCATTCTTGCTTTCCATCTGAATCAGTTTTTATCAGTAAAAAATCTGCCATATCAACCTGATATATCTCAGTATCTCCAGCAATTATGTAACCACCTTCATCGGTCTGTTGGACCGAATATCCTATATCAAATTTGTTTTTAGTTCCACTTCCCCCAAATGTCTGATGCCATTCAATAATTCCATTAGAGTCAGTTTTAATCAGCCATACATCACAGCCTGTATCATCTGAATCATATGAGACTGTATTACCTGCTATTATATATCCGTCATCATCTGTCTGTTGAACCGAGCGGCCTCTATCAGCGTAATTTCCTCCAAATGTATGGTTCCATTCTTCAATTCCATTGGTATCTGTTTTAATCAACCAAAAGTCTGATTCTCCCGCACCATATGAGTGTGTATATCCCGCAATTATATAACCGCTATCATTCGTCTGCTGAACTGAGTAACCCCAATCCTCATTGGACCCCCCAAATGTATGGTTCCATTCTTCAATTCCATCGGGATCTGTTTTAATCAACCAAACATCAAAGGAACTTGCACCAAATGACTGTGTACAGCCTGTTATGATATAACCACCATCATTTGTCTGCTGAACCGAATAACCTCTATCATAACTTACACCCCCAAATGTATGGTTCCATTCTTCAATTCCATCGGGATCTGTTTTAATCAATAAAGCATCCCAGTTACCTGCACCAAATGAATTCGTAAATCCTGTGATTATATAACCACCATCATTTGTCTGCTGAACCGAATAGCCATCATCATAATCAATTCCTCCAAATGTTCTATTCCATTCCTCCTCTGGCGGTACTTCTAAAAAAATCATTGATGTCTTCTTAAATTCAATATTCCCATTAATACTTGGCATAAAACTAGCACAGGTTAATAATACTACTACAATTGCAACAATTCCATTAGTAATTAAGGAATTTCTACTCATAATTAGTCCTCCCTCAAATATTTACATCCAGTTGTGGATATTTAAATGTTACAATAACTAAAAAATAAGATAATTTTGAAGGGAGTCTAGCTGAGGGAGGAAGAAAAGTATGAATAAGTAGGATTATCCTAAAAAAATCATAATTGCTTCCAAACTAGACTCCTAATTTTTATATAATGTTCACTATGATAAATAATTTTCTATATTAAGAAGATTCTATTAAACAATTTTCAAAATAATTATTATATAATTTAAAAAAAGTGCAGGGGACGAGATTTGAACTCGCGGACCTCTACAGGACAAGGCCCTCAACCTTGCGCCGTTGACCAGGCTTGGCTACCCCTGCAAAAACAGAGAGTCTCAAAATAATAAATACAATATTTATCTTTTCTGGTAAAAATCCTATATTTTATTTAAATCTATACCACATATATCGCTTAATTCCTTATGTAGAACTGCAAGACGTCTTGCATATTCTTTGTGACCCTCCAACAATGCCTTTTCAATAGCCATTTCAATTTTTTGTTTTTTATTGTTATCAATCAGAGAATCAGCATGAGAAACAATTTTTTCCTCCAATGTTTCAGGGATATAATCCTTTACAGGTAAACCTAAATCTTCTGCTTCCTCAGATTCAATACCTGCACCAATATGTCTTCTAATAATATTTATAATAACATCTGGTAAACCAAGTTCTTTTGCAATCCTTACACCTTCAATTGCATGATTAATATCATGGGTTTTTGACCTTCCAATATCATGAAGTAATGCTCCTGCTTCTACAATATCTAAATCTGCATTTGCCTTTTTTGCAATTTTTATTGCAACATTTCTCACAGCTCTACTATGTCTAACCACTTCTTCAGAGCAACCAGTAATTTTTAGATAATTCAGACATTCCTTTGGAGTTGGTATTTTATCCATATGACAACCTAACTATCTTTTGAAATAACCCTTTTACCTTTATCAGTGGGCAGGATTTCTAATTTTCCATTAAACTTTTTCTTCTGCCATAATCCTTTTGTAAACTTGTCAAGAAATATTGCAAGTGCAGAAACCTCAGAATGAGGTTGATTTCCAATTGATATATTAAAATCAGCCTTTTCATAAATCAATGGGCGTACCTTTTCTGCTCCAACAATAATTAGCATATCCTTGCTTTTATCAATTTTTTTAATTGACTTATTCAATTCCTCACCATACATAGTAAGATGAACAATTGTTCCTTTCCAATTATTAATTATTTTTTTAGTCACTACTCCTGATTCGATTTCAAAATTTCCTCCAAAACGTTTGTTTATAGAATAAATCGTATCCTCTATCTTCTTATCCTTTGTATCAATGATAATTTTACTTGCTCCAAATGCTCTTGCAACAAGTGCTACATGGGTAGTTATTCGTTTATCCCGGCTGATTCTATGACCTATTCTAAGAACTGTTATCATCTAAAGACAAATAAATGAAAAAAGAATTTAATTAAAAACTATTTCTTTTGTTTAGGCTTAAAGCCACTACTAAATGTGCCATCAGTATTTTGAATAAGTACCGTTGCATTTTTTTCTTGTGCAATCTTTCTTGCTTGTTTTATGGCACTATCTTTTTTTCTATGATGACTATAAATTTTACCATGTCCTCTAACAGCCCAGTCCCCTTTTACTTGGCCAGGTTGAGGTTTGCTAACAACATAAATTACATTAGACGGTTTTTTGTATGTTATTGTATCTTTGCCACTTGATTCTTTTCCTCTTGATATAATATTGTCGACCTTTTTTTCAAGTTCTTTAACGGGTTTGACAACCTTTTTGATTTCCAAATCATCAATATTTTTTTCAATAGAATCCATATCTCTCCATATTCTCTGATCAGTCAAAGCTTGTTTTTTCCTCTTAATTGCTGCTTGAGAATTTGTGTAAAGAGTTTCTTTATATTCTGCTAAGACTTGTTTTTCCTCCTGAGAGCTTTCCTCTTCCTTTGATGTTTCTTGGGAGTCTGTAGTTGTATTTTCTTTAATTTCCTGGGGCTCTGCTATTTCCTTTTCTTTGGATTTTAATTTAATAAATAGTTTCCATTTTGACATATAATAAAGTCCCCCTTAGGAATTAGTAATATACTTGATAAGTCTTGTTTGTTGATAAATCTTTTTCTTTAAAATTGAAATAATCTTTATTTGGATTCATCCTTTAGATAGATATATCTTGCTTTAATAAGAATGAAAATTAACATTATTGTCAATAATAAAATAAATCCAATTATAATTGACCAAGGGATATTTACATTATCTGAACTGTAAGATTCACCCTTCTCAACAACCTTACTTCCTACAACTGCAAAGGTTGAAAAACCTGGAGATTGTGAAGTATAATAAATATATGACTCATTTTCACTAATAATTGTAGTTGATAGGTTCTGCCAAATTCCATCATGATATCTTATCAATTTTATTGTTGACCTGTCTACTTTATTATTATATATCCAAGATTTTTCTACCTTAAATTTGAATTCCAATGATTCCAGTTCATCTTCCTCTACATAAGTATCATTTGCAACAAGTTTTATATCCAGATAATTATAGACTGATACGTCCTTTTTTGGTGGATCGATTATTTCTTCTGGTTTATCTTTAAGTTTAATTATTGTTACTTTTACTTCCTCAAGATCTGTTGCAGGTGTCAGTGTAACACTATCAATATCTTCAAAATATTCTATATTGACCTCTGTTTCCATTCCACTTGACAAATCTCCCAATGTATTTTCAGAAATAGATACTATTTCATCTGTTGACACATTTCTTTCATTTGGAGCATAGGTTAAATTATCATCAACTAAAGAGTCATTTTTATCATCAATTAAATTATCCAAACTAGATTCATTTGACAAATCATCCTCAATTGATGAACCATCACTGGAATCTGATATTTTATCATCTACAATTATATCATCGTCACTAGGTTCAGTAGATGTATCATTTACAACTGATGAATCATCACTTGATCCATTAGATGTATTATCAGCAGACGACTTATCATCAGAACCAGCAGGTGCTTCATCCTTAGAAGATGAATCACCACCAGAGTTAGTTGTTGAATCATCAACGGTAGGTAAACTCGGAGTAGACATTTCATCTCCATCCGGATTATCTGTAAGAACAAGGGATGTTACAGAAAAGGGGATAAGTAAAAATTCTAAAATTAAAAAAAACACAATAAAATTTATTAAAAATTTTTTATGTAGAATTCTTTTTGTTAGATGTTTATTATTGAAATTATAAATTTTCCTCACTCTTACACACCCAGTTTTTATCTCCGTACCATGTTATATTCTTTTAATTATCATATTTATATTCTTCGTGTCAGAATGTCAAAGTGATAATATAAAAAAAATCTTTTCAATAGATAAAAAAACGATAAATTTGTATAATGCAATTTAAAAAAAATCATTATGGATTTTTATTTAAAATTTTATCAATTTTTTCTTTTAATTCAGGAAGCTTGAAAGGCTTTTCGATATAATCTTCGCCTAGAAAACCGCCTGCATTTTTTGCAATCTGATCTTTTCTTGCAGTAAGAAATATTATTGGTAGCTTATCACCAGATAATCTTTCCCTTATTTTTTGAAAAGTTTCCCATCCACTCATTTCAGGCATCAATATATCTAAAATAATTAGATCAGGTATCTGATTGTTTGCAAGAATCTCAAGACATTTTTTTCCATTTTCAGCAGTAATAATTTCGTAATTAGAACTTAAACTTTCCAATCCATTTTTTATAGTATAAACAACACCTGGATCATCATCAACAACCATTATCTTATTTGCCATCCAACCTACCTCTATCTTGTGATATAATATCTCCTTAATTATTTTTCGCTACCAGATTTAAGAGTAAAATAAAAAGTTGAACCTTTTCCAACGCCTGGACTATCAGCCCATATCTTACCACCGTGTTTTTCAACAATACGCTTACATATCGAAAGCCCGAGACCTACTGAGTCTTTTAATCTCACAAATTTATCTGCCCTGTAAAATTCATCAAAAACTCGCTTTAATTGGTCTTTGGCCATACCTTTACCATTATCAGTTATAGATACTGTTACAACGTCTTTATCTTGTTTTGCATCAAGGATGATTTTACCATCAACTTGGCCCATATATTTAACCGCATTTGTAATAAGATTATGGAATAATTCTTCAATTCTTAGTTTATCTGCCTTTAAAAAAATATTCTTTGAAATATTATTTTCAACATCAATTTTATTTTCCTTAAATAACAGCTTTTGTGATTCAACAACATCATTTGATAATTCTGCAAGATTCAAATTTTCAAAGTCAAATTTAATATCTGAAGACCTTAATTTTGCAAGTTGCAATGTTTTAAAAATCAAATCCTTCATGTATTCAGCATTTTTATTCATTAACTGTAATCCTTCTTTTATCTTAGGATCCTTTTCTTGCTCAATAAGCATCGGAAGAAGACCAATAAGGGGTTGTAAAGGATTCTTAAGATCATGGCCAAGTTGACCAATGAACTCATCCTTTTGTTTTAATAGATTTTCTAGAATCTTATTATATTCAAAGATTTTATCTCTTGACTCTTTTAAATCATTAGCCATCTTATTAAAAGCAGAAGCAAGTTCACCAAGCTCATCTTTTGATTTTATTTCCACCTTTGTATCCAGATTTCCTTGCCCAATAACCTTTGCACTATCCCTAAAAGTAATAATGGGCTTTACAATAATGCGACTCAACAGATATAAAATTGTAAAAATAAGTAAGAACAAACTTACTGTAGAAATTATTACAGTCCATTTAACCTGAGATTCTAATTCTTCTTCAAATCGCAGGTATGCATCATTCATAGATAAAACAAGCTCATATGTTCCTTCAATATTACCAGTAAAGTTTATCGGATACAACATAATTAGCTCATGTGAATTTTCGTTATGTTCTGATATTATATAGATATGATCTTCCTTAAACGC
Organism: Thermoplasmatales archaeon; assembly: GCA_020350365.1. Classification (GTDB taxonomy): domain Archaea; phylum Thermoplasmatota; class E2; order DHVEG-1; family DHVEG-1; genus SG8-52-3. The sequence goes on from CP070712.1 coordinate 1,191,879, forward strand.
ATTAATATTACAAGCAATTGAATCTTTTTCTGTTCCTTGAATATATGGGTTTGATATCTCTCCAATTGTTTCATTATTTGTTGAGAAAAAAACAAACAATTCACCTGTTTCATTTGGAAGATTAACTGTAATTTCTAAAATATTATCACTATAATCTGGCGGTATTGAATATAAAAATTCATTAGTTTTATTTTCTAATTGATTTTTATCATTTAAAACTGAACTATTTCCAATAATTGCATTAAGTGCTTGAATATGGGAAGATGCAGTTTCATAATATGGATTTTCAAAAAATAAATCCTCATAATTAATATTAAAAAAATAAAGATTTACAAACCCAATTGAAAAAATAGTAAGTGCTGAAACAATAATTACTATAAGAGTAAGTTTTAATGATAGGCTAATGTTTATTTTTCCTTTCATTATTTTCTCGCCTTTTTAAAATAACTATTATATAGAGCTAGTATTCCCATCTCTTATTGCAAAACACTTTTTTATTTATAATAATTTTTCAACAAACTTCCTAAAATTATTAATCTCAGTTTTTTATGGTGTAGTTCTTGATTTGAAATAATTGTATGGTAAATTCCTTACAAAAAAACATATCTTAAATATTAATTATGTATAAAGTAAATATAAGTGAGTACTTATGCCAAAGGTTAGTTTAGACATTGAATCCTTTAAAGCTCTTGCTAGTGAGACAAGACTTGAAATACTTAGGGTTCTTGATGGAAAAAAAATGAATTTAAGTGAAATCACAAAAGCTACAAAATTGCATAAAATGACCTTGCATGAGCATTTAACGAAACTAACCTCTACGGGTTTTATTAAAAAAATAGAAAGAGAAGGACATAAATGGGTATATTATAAGCTTTCTTGGAAAGGTCAAAGTTTGCTTCATCCTGAAAATACTAGAATAGTTGTAATGTTTAGTATGACCTTTTTTACACTTATATTTGGAATATTTGCTTTTGTAAGTTATATCAGGCAACAACCTGTTTCTTATGCTCGGGAGCTCTTAAACATGGATTCAGGTGCTCCAGAATCTCTCATGATGGTTGAAGATCCATTTTTTTTATATCTAACAATTGCTTTTATGGTAATATTTTCTGTACTTTTCACTGTTTCAATCTGGCGATATAAAAAGAATAAACCACAAAAGCTCTAATTTACCCAATTTCATTGGTTTAAAATTTAAATTATTCAAATATGTAGTAAAACTATCTATAGAAAAGATAAAATATAATCTAGGACTTATATTTGTATTGCTTTTTAAGATATGAGGGAATTAGATCAATGAATATTGCATTAATTAACTGCTCAACAGGTAACTATGAAATCGCTATTAAAAAGAAAATAGTATTGGGTGGTTTATTTCCACCTTTAGGATTATTATATTTAGGAAAAATCCTTGAAAATAACAATCATCATGTTGAAGTATTTGATGGAAATGCAGAACAGATAAGTGAAGATAAAATTAAAAAAATTGCTGAAAAAAACGATGTTGTAGGTTTAACTGTATACAGTCAACCAAAAGATAAAGAATTTGCTCTTAATATCTCAAAAATCATAAGAGAAACAAATCCAAAAATAAAACTAATAATTGGCGGGCCTCATGTATCTCTTTTAACAGAAAGGGCGTTTAAGGAATTTAATGCAGATATTGCAGTTAGAGGCCCTGGGGAAACAGTAATTGCATCTTTGATGGATTCAATTGAAATGATAAAACCTATAGAGAATCTTCCTGGCGTTTGCTATAAAAAGGATAATAAAATAATTCATAATTTAAAAGAAAATAAAATTGAAAATTTAGATGATATTCCTTTTCCGGCCCGTCATTTAACAGATAAATACACTTATGGATATATTATGAATACAAAATATGGAAAAGGAAAGGTAGCATCGATATTAACTTCAAGGGGATGTCCGCATAGATGTAGTTTTTGTGGTTTAAAAGCTCATATTCCACATTATCAAAAAAGATCTGTTGAAAATATCACAAAGGAAATTGATGAGATTGTATCTCAAGGCTATAAAACAATTATCTTTTCAGATGACAATTTTCTTGAGGATAGGATTAGAATTGAAAAGATAATGGATCATATAATTGAAAATCATCCAAATTTATCTATATGGATTGATGAGGCAAGAGCTGATTCAGGAGACAAAACACTATATGAAAAAATGAAAAAAGCAGGTGTTGAAATTATACATTTTGGAATCGAATCTGGAAATCAAGAGGTTCTAAACTATTACAATAAAAAATTGAAGATTGAAAATGTAAAAAAAACGATTAAGCTCAGTAATAAAATGGGTTTTTTATCAATAGGTAGTTTTATTCTAGGTGCTCCAATTGAAACAGAAGAACATTTAAATCAAACATTAAAATATGCATTATCACTGCCCCTAGACTTAGTTTCATTTTTAGTACTTCGCTATGTTTATGGTTCAGATATATGGTATGAAGCTGAAAAGGCTGGAAAAATCAACTATGAAAAAGATGGACATTTCATTTATGCTGATTCATCAAAAGACCTGGGAAATTTTACAACTGAAGAGTTAATTAATTTTACTGAAAGGGCATATAAAAGGTTTTACTATAATCCTTCTTTATGGTTTAGAGTTTTTTTTAAATCTATAAGAAATATGAATCCAAAATTGCTTTTTGTTGGATTGAAATTCTTGTTTAAAAATGCCAATTAAATAATTATGGATAGGAATTAAAACAATTATTTATTTAAATTAATAATTGAATTTATTATTTTTATGGTTTTTTAAAAATATAAAGAAAATGTTTATTAATACATTAATTATTTAAAGAAGGATAATAGAGGAGAGAGAAAAATGGAAATATTTAAAATTTTAACAATGATTTTTGCCATAGCATTTGTTATTACATTAATTTTTTTAGGACTAAACATCGGTGGTAATGGAGATAATTCTGAAACAAACCAAGAATTAAATTCACTCAAAATTGATTTACAGGAAAATATTGCTAAATTAAATGAAAAAACTGAAGAATTAAATATGTCTGAATCTT
>CP070712.1:1195018-1204619 GCA_020350365.1 Thermoplasmatales archaeon
TCACAGAAGAATCTAAACAAAGATTCATATTACTACCATTCTCAAGCGTACAGTTCCTTATAGTAATATAAGAAGATTGGTAAACATAAATCTTAGCCTTATTAATTGCATTTCCTAAATTCAAAACCTGATTCTCAACAACAACAGGATCATCCTCAGTACCATGAACATCATAAAAATAATGAATAGGCTCACCCTGAACGGTATTACTAAGATAAATATAATTATCCAAATGAAAAAGCCTTACACCAAAACCAACATTTCCATCAAGCACATTACCATCTAAAACATTCCCACTGCAAGTACTACCAATATCAATCCCATCACCAGAATTATAACTAACAGAATTATTTAAAAAACTATTGAAATCGTTATTATCACTAACACCGCCATAATGCAGATGAATACCATCATCAGTATTATTCTCTATAATATTTGATTCAAACGTATTCCACTTACACACATCAAAAAGATAAATGCCGATAGAATTTTCCTCAATTTTGTTATTGTAAATATCATTGTATTCACAACCAGAATTCAAATACAATCCATTTGTACCTTTAGTAATAGTAAAATTTCTTATAACAGTGTTATTTGCAGATATTTCAATTGTATTTCCGCTTTCACCTCCGTCTATAATAGTTGATTCTTTATCCTCACCAATAAGAATGATTGTTTTATCTATTACAACATTTTCAACATATGGTGAACTATCATTAAGGACAACCACTGTTTCACCATTACTAGCATTATCAATTGCATCCTGAATACTTGTATAGTTTCCTTCACCTGAACCACCGACATATAAAATACCACGACTAATTGGTTCATAATTATATTTTATAGTCATTCCGTTTACAAGGATTATACTTATACCAATAAATAGAAGAATTATTGTAAAAATTAATCCCTTTCTAAATTTAATCTTTTGCGTAAGCCAGACTCCTCCCTATAAGACAATTTTAAGAAATCTTATATATTATTTTAATATAAATGTAACTGTGGATATTTTTTATTAAAAACTTTGAAATTTAAAAGGTTTTAATCATTAGGAATAACTATAATTACCTCTAAAACATTTTTATTTGACAAATGTTTAATTTAGGATAATTATGAACAACTCAATACCTGAAGAAATTCATAACGCAATACAGCAAATACAATTAGATAATACCAGTGGTTCAATAGAACTTGCAAAGAAATCAGCAGAGTTATTGATTCGTCTAATAAATCAAGATGATTCTTTAACTTATTTAAAAAACACAGCTTATGCATTAATTAAAGCTCAACCAAACATGGCCTCCATTTTCAATCTTGTCAATTATATGATGTTTAAAATAGATAGAAACAAAGATAAACAACCAAAAAAAATAGTAAATGCCTATTGTGAAAAATATCTAGAAAATCTTGAACATTCAGATAAAAAAATTAGTGAAAAAACAAATGAAATTATAAAAAACAATGGAACAATAATTACTCATTCATATAGTTCTACTGTTTTATCTACATTTCTTTATGCAAAAAAATATGGAAAAAGATTCACTGTAATTTGTACAGAATCTCGTCCAAAAAAAGAGGGTATAAATCTAGCAAGGAAGCTTGGAAAAAATAAAATAAAAGTAAAACTTTTGGTTGATTCCGCTGTTTTTTCATTGATACCATATGCTGATTTGATTCTAGTTGGGGGTGACGCAGTGAATGATACTGGCCTTATAAATAAGATCGGTACAAAAGGAATAGCAATGACAGCAAACCACTATAATACACCAATATATGCACTATGTTCAACTATAAAATTCCTGCCAAAAAATTATCCTGTAACTCTGGATCATCTTAAAAACCCAGATGAAATAATAAAAAGTAAAATTACAAATGTCAGCCCTATTAATTACTATTTTGATTATACGCCATTGGAATTTATTACAGGATTTATTACAGAAAAAGAGATATTAAAACCTGAAGAAGTTAAAGAAAAAATAAAACATATAAAAATTCATAAGAATCTTTCTAGTTTAATATCTGGCAACAATCTTTAAAAAAATTTAATTTGACCATACTCCATGGCCTTTTTTTCTTAATATTTCAGTCAACCATTTCTCAATTATTTCAGCTTCTTTACGTGTTTCAATTGGATTGAATCTATTATATATTCTAGGTCTTAGCCACAAACCGTACTTTCTCGCATAGCTATTTGATTTATAACCGTCTTTATGTTGTTTGAATCTTATAATAGGTTCATGGGCGGATTGGCCGACATAAAAACATCTCTTTTTAGGATTAATTTCAGGGTTTTTTCTTAAAAATTTTTTAGATTTCAATACTTCTTTATCTAGTTCTATTACATAGGCGAAATAAGGCATTTATTCTTCTATATATAAAAAATCATTTTATCTTTTTTATTTAAAAAATAACTTTGTTGATCTTGGAACTTTTAATTTATTTTATAAATGCTTCCTTAATTGCCTCTACAAAATCCATTACATCCTTCTTACTAGTATTGAAGGAACACATCCATCTTACTTCTGAGTTTTGCTCATTAAAAACATGAAAACCATATTTCTTTTGTATCTTTTTTATGATTTCTTTAGGAAGAGATGCAAAAACTGCATTGACTTGTACTTTTTGAGTAATATTTATTCCTGATATATTTATAACTTCATTAAATAAAATCTGAGCCATTTCATTTGCATGTTTAGCATTTTTTAGCCATAAATCATTTGAAAGTAATGCTTCAAATTGTGCAGAAATATACCTCATCTTTGAAGTAAGATGCATCCCTTGTTTTCTTATAAACTCAAAGTTTTTTGAAAGGTCTTTATCAAAGAAAATAACAGCATCTCCAAACATCATTCCATTTTTTGTTCCACCAAATGAAAGTACGTCAACTCCCGCATCCCTAGTAATAGCTGCTAAATCTACATTTAAGCCAACTGCAGCATTACAAAGTCTTGCCCCATCCATATGAAGAAGCATTTTATTTCTATGTGCAAAATCAGATATGTCCTTTATTTCTTCTTTTAAATAAACTGTTCCACACTCAGTTGCTTGGGTAATTGAAATCACTTTTGGTTGAGCCATATGAGGATCTCCGAATCCTATAAGATATGGCTTGATTAAATCAACAGTTAGTTTACCATCAAGTGTTGGAATTACTGTAAGTTTACATCCGGTGAATTTCTCTGGACCGCAACATTCATGAACGTTCATATGTGCAGTTTCTGCACAAAAGATTGAGTTAAATGAGTTTGTAACAGATTTTAAACCCAATATATTTGCAGCAGTTCCATTTCCGACAAAATATACATCAATATCTTTTCCAAAATGTTCTTTGAATTTTTTTACAGCACTAGTTGTATATTCGTCATCACCATAAGCAACAGAGTATCCTACATTTACAGATTCAATTGCCTTCATTATATCTGGATGTACGCCTGAATGGTTATCACTACCAAACTCATAGTTTATTTTCATTGTAATTCTTGAAATTAGAGTATTATTTATAATCTTTTAGAATAACAAAAAAACAAAATTTTTATCGGATTAAAAAATAGTAAATTTAATTTAATATTTATTATATAAGTTATATGATTGTTATGATAAAAAAGCAAAGAATAATCATTATAGCTATAATATGTACAATATCCACTGTTTTGATGACAATACCGATATCCTCTATATCAATAAATGATACACCCTTTATTAAATCCAAAAATATCAATCCAATAACTGGTCATCTTGATATTATTGAGATGATTCAAAAGGTCAATAAATCTAAACTTAGTAAACATATTCAAACAATTCAAGATTTTGGTCCACATCCAACTGGCTCAGAAGAATTGGAACTTCTTGGAAATTATATTTTTAATGAATTAGCAAAAACTGATTTGCCAGTTGAATATATTGATTGGAAAGATAAAAAAGATACTGGGAAAAATATAGTAGCTACATTACAGGGAATTGGAAAAACAGATGGAATAATTATTGTATGTGCTCATTATGATAGTACAATAATTTCACCTGGTGCAGATGATGATGGATCTGGCGTTTCCATTATATTAATGCTTGCAGAAATCATGAGTAATTATTCTTTTAACTCGACAATTAAATTTATCTTATTTTCAGGAGAGGAGCAGGGATTACTTGGCAGTAGCTTTTATGCTGAAAATGCAAGAAAGAATAATAAAAATATAATAGGAGTTCTTGCCTTAGATAAAGTTGGTTATGCAGTAACTGCTGATGAAGGTAGAAAAATATTACATCATTCAAATGAAGAATCGGATTGGATGGTAGACATAAGTACTGAAGTAGCAAGCAATTATTATGACTATATCAAACTTGAGGTTATTAGTAGGTCAGAAGATACAGATAGTGATCATATCTCATTTGTTAATGAAGGATTTCATGGTACAGATTTTATTAGATATGCAATTAATCCATATTACCATACAAGCGAAGATATAATCGAACATATGAATCTTACTTATCTTACTAAAGTCTGCAATTTGACAGTAGCAACTTTATCTAAAATGGCAGGTTTAAATCCAGTTATAAATTCTGATGATTTAAAAATCATTATGAAGGGAAGAATTTTGGGCAAGCCCTCTCAAATTTACATAAAAGTGGAAAATAAAAAATCTGATTTAGATACAGCAAATGTCACAATAAACATTAGTCTTACGCATATATTTAGAAATAAATTTGTAGAATCAACAAAAAAACATTACAATATTCCTTGTAGCTGGTATTTAACAAAGGAAATCAAAGATAATTTCGAGTTTTTAATTGGAGGTCGTAAATTTACAAGGGGTCTTTTTAGATTCGAAATAATTGTTCAAGGTATAAATGATGATATACATTTGTATAAAAAACAAGTAACCTATGGGTGGATATTTAATAAATTCAGGGTGATAATGTTACCTAGATTATGATAAATAAAAAACCTAAATAAATGATTATTGACTGATAGAAAACTATAAATTTCATTTTTATTTTCTATTGAACGTTAAGGGGAGTATTACAGTTATGATATCAAAATCTGCGAAAAAAAAAATCAAAGGTTTAGCAAGTCTTATAGGTAATACCCCACTTTTTGAAATTGAGTTCAAGTTTAAGGGGAAAAGAAGAACTATATTTGCAAAAGCTGAACATTTGAATATGACAGGTAGTATCAAAGATAGAATGGCTTTTCATATTATTCAAAAAGGATACGAAAGAGGGGTTCTAAAACCAGGATATAAAATAATCGAGGCTACAAGTGGTAACACTGGAATTGCCTTTGCCGCTATCGGTTCTGCGTTGGGCCATCCTGTTGTAATTTTCATGCCTGATTGGATGAGTGAGGAGAGAATAAACATCATGCGAGGGTTAGGAGCAGAAATACATCTTGTCAGCAGAGAAGAAGGAGGTTTTCTAGGAAGTATTGATAAGGCAGAACGGCTAGCAAAAAAGACAAAAGAATCATTTCTACCATGTCAATTTTCAAACAAGGACAATATAGAAGCTCATTACTTAACAACAGGACCTGAAATCTATTGGCAATTATATTATAGGTCAATAATTCCAGATGCTTTTATCGCAGGAGTTGGAACAGGTGGAACGATTATGGGTGCAGGAAAATTTCTAAGGGAAAAAAACCCAAAAATAAAACTGTTTCCATTAGAACCCGCAAATTCTCCAACTTTATCAGTTGGACATAAGATAGGCAAACATAGGATTCAAGGAATCTCAGATGAATTTATCCCACCAATTCTAAAATTGAATAGATTGAATGAAATTATTAGTGTAGATGACGGTGATTCAATTATAATGGCACAAAAACTTGCAGCAGACCTTGGACTAGGTGTGGGAATATCATCTGGTGCAAATTTCATTGGTGCTTTGAAAATTCAAAATAAAATTGGCAAGGACGCTGTTGTGGTAACGGTTTTTCCAGATGATAATAAGAAATATCTTACTACCGACTTGTTAAAAGAAGAACCAATAAAAAAAGGTTTTTTTTCACCTGATATCGAGCTTTTAAGTTATAGAGCCTTTAAACGTGTTTGTCATACCTGTTGCGATCCCTCTGAATGCATTGAAGTACGAAATCCTAAACTCAATGAACATATTACTTTACCTCATTGCCCAAGACGACCATATAAGGTTAAATAAGAAATTTAGCAAGCTTAATTTACAATAAAAATTTTATGAATCCGTTATTTTTGTAAAGGTAAAAGTTCCTAATGGTACCAATTCCTCATTATATAAGAAAGGGTACCCTTCTATTTTGAAGATTGAAACTGGTGGGTCTGTTGGGATATCCGGTGAGGTATATGTATAACCACTATCTGTACCAGCATCATATGCATATAATGTTACAATCTTTTCATCAACAAAGGTTCCATTTTCAAAAAGATTTAAACTATCTACACCAACAAACCAATCAGGGCTGGGTGCTATCATTGATACCAATGTTACAAGAGGATACTTCTCACAAAGCTTAAACTGCAAGCTTATTGAGCCTGGAGACGTGCTTATTCCATCACCTGAAATAATTCTAAAAGCAGTTTGATCAAGAATACACATTCCAATTTCATTTATAAGAGGGTATTTACTACCTGTTTCTGCCATATTTTTTATACCTTTTGATGCAAGTTCACCTTCTTTCCAAAAAAATATTCTTTCATTATGAGTAGCTCCAATTAAACCTGAGAAATGCGGATTAGGTGGAAAATCATCAGGATGAGTTACCTCGCTCCATGTAGCATAAAAAGTTACTTCATATGTTATCATATTTGGATCTATACATCCAGATAAAAATACTGTACCTAATAAAAATAAACCAATTATAAGGATAATTATTTGCCTAATTTTCATTTTTACCTCCCTCAGTAATTTACCCATATAATTTCAAGTATTTAAATGTGTGCTGAGAATTTGCACAGTTATATTTTTAAATTTATTAAGAAAAAAGAGAGGATATCAACATGATAATATCAATATCTAATTTATTTACAGACTCCTTATAATGATTTCTAATTATTACTTCTATTACACTAGCAATCTTTGCTAATTTGCTCTGAGTAATATGATCATAATATAGAAATTTAATATGGAAACATGTATTAGAAAAAAAATTACAATTTTTTTACATTTTTTGCTTGTATTCCCTTATCTGTTGTTTCAGTTTCATACTCAACTGGATCTTCTTCATTTAGATAAGTTCCATCAGGTATCTCGGATCTATGGACGAATATATCTTTTCCGTCCTCTCCTAATATGAAGCCAAATCCTTTTCTTGCATTATACCATTTTACTTTTCCTTTCATATATATTTACCTCTTTTGACTTATTTACAAAAAGAATAATTAGAAAAAAAATTCCAAAATCCGAATTAACGAAAATGCGAAATCTTTATCTATATTCTTTTAGAAGGCCTACAATAATTTATAGTATAAATAGCTTACCATCGAACAAATAATAATTATTCTTTCTTTTTTTATAAATGTTTTTTCGATTATGTTTTGAATAAATATTAATAAATTTATTTTTAAAAACTGATAAACGAAAGGTTTATTAAAGTCAATTAACAATTGTTAATATAGTGGTGTAAGTTGAAAATCGTGGGGGTTGTAAAAGATTACAAAGAAGCTTTGGACATTGAAGAAATTGTAAAAGCCTTTGTAATTAAACAACGAATATTTTATTTGCTCTCGATAGAGAAAAAGAAGAAAATTGAAAATGTTGAAGACTCAAATATTATTATATCTCCCTCAAGTGATATAAAATATTCTGAGACAGAAAACAAAAAAAATATTCAAACAAAAAATGAAGAAGAAATTAGCCCTGTTTTTAACGTAAGAGGGCTAATTTAATATTATAATAATCCTTTATATAATACCTAAAAATTTTCGATTATTCTTTTTATTAGTATTAATTTGAAATATTTTTCCAAAACCCTATAATTTATTAACAAAAAGATTATTTAGACTACAATTTCTGGAGAGGAGAATTCATGAAAATTAAATTATTAACTGTTTTATTAATGGCAATATTAATTGTAACAGGATTTAGTGGCTGCATAGAAGAAGAACCTGGACCAGAGGTCAGGGAATATTTTGAAGACGAATATAGTGTTAATGATGTAACTATTCTAAATATCATTACTGTTAATGGTGCAATTTATGTTACTACTTGGGATAATGAAAATATTTTCTTGAATGCCACAAAACGAAGTAGATATGGGCAGGATGATCTTGATAAAGCTGAAATAAGAGTAACTGAGGATAACAATGAAATTACAATTGAGATAAAACATGATCTTCCGATAAGAAGTCGTGCTGTAGATTTAGATATTAAAATTCCAAATAACGTCAACTTAAAATCTGCAACTTCCACAAATGGACCAATTGAAATAACTAATACTAATGGAGATTCAATTTTGAAAACTACCAATGGACCAATTCTTGCAGAAGGAATTGATGGTTATATAAAGGCAAGTACAACCAATGGAGGAATAGAAGTAAAAGACACAACAGGCGTTGATGATTTAATTAGCACAAATGGAGGAATTACTGCAGAGATATTTGATATTAGAGAAAATATTGACATTCTAACAACAAACGGAGGAATTACAGTTTATATTAATCCCAACATAAATGCAAGTATTGAAATTGAAACAGTCAATGGTGATATCTCAGGAAATACCTCTTTTATATCAATTACAGAATCAACATTTAACTCATTAAAGGGAACAATTGGCGCCGGTGGAGATAAGATAGATATTGAAACAACAAATGGTGGAATCAAGTTATACAAATTAGAAATGTAAAAAAGTAATTTGTATTTAATAGAAAAATAAGGGTAGACTTTTTAATAAAAGTCTACTGTTTTTTTTAAATTGATTAAAGATAATCTAACTATATCCACCGATCTTTAGACTTGGATCCCCTATCAAAATCCATTCTATCACACTTTTACAATGATATTTATTTAGAGAAACAGGAAAGTCTGAAACATAGTCTTCTACAGTCCGGCAATGTATTTCTCCTAGAGTTTCTATGCCCTCTTCTCCATATAGTCTTAATACATCTACTGCAAGTCTGCCTCCGAAGCTTTCTGCATCATCAGGTATCCCATTTTCGTTTATATCTCCACTAGTTCCATAACAGATATTTGTATTTGTAAGAACTGAAATTGCTCCACCGTTGTTTTTCTTGACTAATTTCCAGGCAATGCATTCATAGATACAATCCTGCAAAAAGTAGTTGATTTCACCTTTAAGAAATTTAAATATGTTTAATAAAGCTACATCTAATTTTGCATGAATACATTCACCTAAAATAACTACTGGATACATGTCCTTATTTTGGTAATCCTTAACATACTTATTGTGGAAAACTATAATTTCTTCTCCCTCGGGTAAATTCGTCCTTAACCTATCCTGTCCGCCTTTTCCCCTTGTTAAGAGAAATCCACATCCATTGTTGATTGCATTTGTTACATCTTCAGGACCAGTAAGATTTCCAGTAGATGTATATAGTTTGATTTTTTCAAAGCCGTCCATGAATTCCGCTGCATAATCACATGTCTCCTCTCCTTCATAACCTGGAGTCTGATTGAA
>CP070712.1:1204719-1214234 GCA_020350365.1 Thermoplasmatales archaeon
TTTTTTATATTACTACATATCATCTTAATATTTTAGTTTTACTATTAACTTTTTAGCAAAAATCTAAATATTGAATTTATATACGTAGTTTTTGAGGGTGTAATTAGATGAAGGAAGTTGAGGCACTCATAAAAAAAGCTTTTAAATACAAAGAGAGCGGACTTACTGAACATGAAATAGCAGAAGAGCTTAATGTTTCTAAAGAAACCGCTGTATGGTTATTAGGTAAAGGTAAAGAGAAAAAACCAACTGGCGATGTTAAGATTGGATGGCGTTCTGTTGGTGTATATCCTTCAAGATTAGGATTTATATCAGATGCTATGTGCGATATCATTCTTGAAGAATGCGAAGATGCAGATGCTGTTGTCGGTATCGCTGTAAATGGTATTCCTTTTGCAACTTTTATTGCTGACAAGTTAGATTTAGAAATGGCCATTTTCCGACCTCATCATCAAAAATCTGGTGCCTTTTCTTCAAATTATGCTAATGTAAAGGGTAAAAAGGTTATTTTGATAGATGATGTAGTTGGAACTGGAGTTACCTTTAAAAGTGCAATAAAAGCAACAAATGCTGAGAAAGGAAAACCTGTTTTGTGTATAGCTGTAATAAATAAAAGAACTCAAAATAGTGTAGATGGCGTACCACTTCGTGCATTAATTAGAGCAAGGGTTATATAATTGCTTTTTAAAGGGATTATAAATGCATTGGGCAGATGTTTTAGCCGATGAATTACTAAAAGAAAATAAAAAACATATTCTTGCTACAGGTATAACTCCATCTGGTCCAATTCATATTGGAAATATGCGTGAGATTTTAACAACAGATGCTGTTTATAGATGTCTTCTTTCAAAAGGTGGAGATGCTGAACTTATTTATGTTGCAGATGATTTTGATCATCTAAGAAAAGTATATCCATATTTACCAAATTCCTATGATAAATATGTTGGCATGCCTATATCAGATATACCATGCCCTTGTGGTAATCATAAAAGTTATGCTGATCATTATTTGATTTCTTTTTTAAATGCTTTAAAAGAAATAGGTGTAAAACCAAAAATCTATAGAGCAAACGAGATGTATAAATCTGGAAATTACAATGATGCTATACAGATAGCCTTAGAAAATACTAATAAAATAAAAGAAATTATTCAAAAAATATCAAAAAGGGAACTTCCAAAAGATTGGATTCCATTTAATGTAAAATGTGATAAATGTGGTAGAATAACAAGTACAAAAGCAACCCTTTACGAATATCCATTTATTGAATATATTTGTGACTGTGGTAATTCAGGTGAAGTTGATATAAAAAATGGAGGAGTTGGAAAACTTCCATGGCGTGTTGATTGGCCAGCACGTTGGAAAATGCTTAATGTAACCTTCGAACCTTTTGGAAAAGATCTAGGAACGGTAGGAGGTGCAAGAGATACCGGTAAAGAAATCGTAGAAAAAATATATGATTATCCTGCACCAAAATATGCTGTTTATGAATTCATTATGTTGAAGGGTATGGGCGCAATGCATAGTTCTAAAGGCACTGCTCTTAGTGCTGAGGAGCTCTTGAATATGACCCCTCCTGAAGTTCTTAGATTCTTGATTACAAATAATCAACCAGATAAACATCTTGTTTTTGATTCTGGCCTTGGTTTACTAAATCTCGTTGATGAATACGATAAACTGGAGAGAGTATATTTTGAAAAAGAAGAAGCAATAAAGGGTATGAAGGATCTAAAAAAGACATATGAACTTTCTCAACCATATGATATTCCAAAAACCTTTCCATTTCAATTACCATACAGACATCTTGTAACCCTTATTCAAATCGGGCAAGAATGGAATGAGGTAAAAAAAATTCTTTTGAGAACAAAACAGATTCCAAAAGATCTGACTAAGGATGAGGAGAATCATTTAAAACAAAGAACTGAACATGCAAGTTACTGGTTAGACAAATTTGCACCTGATATGGTAAAATTTGAAGTAAAAAAGAAAGTACCAAAGATAGATTTAACAGAAGAACAAGTTAAATTTTTATCTTCATTTATTAAAAAATTATCTTCTATTGATTGGGAGGCAGAAAATGTACATAATGCAATCTATGATTCATCACAAAAAGATAATATCCCAATTAAGACCGCCTTTAAATCAATTTATCAAATTATACTTGGGCAAGAAAAAGGCCCTAGAGCAGGTTATTTTTTATCAAATCTAGATAAAGAATTTGTGATTAAAAGATTAAAAGAAGCAATTAAATAGTACATCTACTCTTAGCGCCTCTATTTATGAAGGTGTATCTAGAAGTCTATGGTTGCACTGCAAATAAAAGCGATGCAAGTTTGATAAAAGGAATTTTGAAAGATAACAATTATAAATTAGTTGATAAAATAAATAATGCAGATACTTTGATTTTACTTTCCTGTACTGTTATAGATACAACCGAACAGCGAATGTTATCTCGTCTAAAAAAATTAAAAAATACTGGTAAAAAAATTATTGTCGGTGGATGTATGGCCTCAATTCAATCTGACAAAGTTAAATCTATAATTCCAAATGCAGGACTTTTACCACCGCAGTATTCTCATCAAATATTAGATGTTTTAAATTCTAAAAAAACGAATTTTAAGCTGAAAAATAAAACACAATTCTCAAAACATTATGAAGATATATTTGCTCCAATATCTATTGCAGAAGGATGCAATTTTTCATGTTCTTATTGCATTACATCAAAAGCACGAGGAAAACTTAAAAGCTATCCAATGAATGAAATAACTCAAGATATTTGCTCTGCGATTAGACAAGATTGTAGGGAAATACAGCTTACATCTCAAGATACAAGTTCTTATGGTTTAGATATTGGAAAAGATTTGGGTGAGCTTCTTTTAAAAATAAGTAAAATCGAAGGTCAATTTAGAGTTAGAGTTGGAATGATGAATCCTTATACATGCTTGAAAAATATTAAATCAATTATTACTGGTTTTAAACCATTAAATATATACAAATTTTTACATCTTCCTGTTCAATCAGGTGATGATAAAATATTAGAAAAAATGAATAGGAAATACTTAGTAAAGGATTTTTTAAAAATCATTAAAAAATTCAGGGAAAGTTATCCAGATATTACAATTTCTACTGATGCAATTGTCGGTTTTCCAACAGAAACAGACGATCAATTTCAACACACTGTAGACTTATTAGAAGAAGTAAAACCAGATATTATAAATATAACCCGGTATTCAGCTCGTCCCTATACAAAAGCTAAAAACATGAATGGAAGGGTAAATACAAGCATTGTTAAAGAACGTTCAAAATATTTAACAGAGTTATGTAACAAAATATCAAAGCAAAATAATTTAAAACATATTGGAAAAAAATATTATGTTCTTGTAACTGAAAAGGGAAAAAACAATACCTATGTTGGTAGATCTGAAAATTATAAACCTGTTGTTTTAAATGAAAAAGTAAAAATTGGAGAGATTAAAAAAGTAAATATAACAAAGGCAGCAAACACATTTCTTGTCGGAAGTATTATATAGAATATTGATATTTCATTAAATTGTGGAAGGGATGATCAAAGTTGCGATAAACGGTTTTGGAAGAATTGGAAGAAATACTCTACGTGCAGCTTTAGGTCATTCTCAATATGGAAAAACATTTGAAGTTATAGCAGTAAACGATCTGGGTAACACCCAAACGCTTGCTCATCTTTTCAAATATGATTCAATATATGGTAAATTTAACGGTAGTATAGAGGCCAAAGATGATGGGATTGTAGTCAATGGCAAATTTATTAAATTCTTATCTCAGGTTAATCCTTCTAAGTTACCATGGAGAGACCTTAATATCGATGTTATAATAGAATCCACAGGTTTATTTAGGACCCGAGAAGGTGCTTCACAACATCTTGAGGCAGGGGCAAAAAAGGTTATTATTTCGGCACCAGCTAAAGATCCGGATTTAACAATAGTGTTAGGTGTAAATGAACATCTCTATAACGCTGAGAAACATCATATAATTTCAAACGCATCTTGTACTACTAATAGTCTAGCTCCTCCTGTAAAAATATTAAACGATAATTTTGGGATTGAACAAGGATTTATGAACACTATTCACTCATATACTGGTGATCAACGTATCCTTGATTTCCCACATAAAGATCTGAGAAGAGCAAGGGCTGCTGCTGTCTCGATCATCCCGACCACAACGGGAGCGGCAAAAGCAGTAACTATTGTTATACCAGAGCTTCAAGGAAGAGTTGATGGAATTGCTGTTAGAGTACCAACACCAGATGGATCTCTAACAGATTTTACTTGTATTCTAAAGAGAAATGTAACAAAAGACGAAGTGAATAATGCATTGAAAAACGCATCATTGAATCATCTTAGAGGAATAATGGAATATTCTGAGGAACCTCTTGTCTCTACAGATGTAATTGGTAATCCACATTCAGCAATTATCGATGGTTTGAGTACCAAAGTTATGGGTGAAAATAGTAACTTTGTCAAAATTTTATCCTGGTATGATAATGAGTGGGGATATTCCTGTAGATTAATAGACCTTATAAACTATATTTGTGTAAATCATACAAGTTCTACAAGTGAGGTAGAGTTAACAAGAACATTATAAATTAATTTTTAAATATCTTTAAATAAATTATTTTGATATCGATTTTTGGAGGATTTATTTATGAATATGTATAACACTTTAGATGATTTTAATTTTGATAATAAAACAGTTCTGTTGAGAGTAGATTTTAATATGCCTCTTGATAAAAATACATTAGAAATACTTGATACAACTAGAATCAAGAGAGCATTACCAACTATTAAGGAGCTTATTGAAAAAGATGCAAAAACAGTTATTTTAGCTCATCAAGGACGACAAGGTAGCTGGGATTTTATTAATCTTGAGAAACACGCAAAAGCTATTCAAAATTTGCTAGGGAGAGAAGTAAAATTTGTTGAAGATGTTTTTGGGGAAAAAGCAAAAGATGCAATAAGAAATCTTAGGAATGGAGAGGTACTTTTACTTGATAATGTTAGAAAGTTTGATGGTGAAACTGAGAAAAAACCTGCAATGGAACATGCAAAATCAGCACTTGTACAAAGTCTGTATCCAATAGCAGATATATTTGTAAACGATGCTTTTGCTGCAGCTCATAGAGCCCAATGTTCACTAGTTGGATTTACAGCGGTAATGCCATCTTGTGCTGGTCGTCTTATGGAAAAAGAACTTAGCACTCTTAGCGAAATAATTGAAAAACCAAAAAAACCTTCGGTTTTTTTATTTGGTGGAGCAAAATTTTCAGATGTAATTGTAACAATTGAAAGATTACTTGATAACAATACAGCAGATAAAATAATTCTAACTGGACTTCCAGCAAACGCCTTTTTAAAGGCTGAAGGAATCAATTTGGGTGATAAAAACGAAGCAATGCTTGAAAAAGAAGGAACCCCTGAAAACTATATTGAAATAAAAAAACTAATTGCCAAATATAAAAATAGGATATATCTACCACTTGATTTTGCACAGCAGGAAGACACAAACCGATCAGAGATTGCTGTATCTGATTTACCAACAAAAAATAATCTTTTTGATATTGGTGAAAAATCAATTGAGAATTTTAAAAATATATTATCTGATGCAAAAACCGTCTTTTTATCAGGTCCATGTGGTGTTTTTGAAAATCCTGCTTTTATGAAGGGGACAAAAGAAATTTTTACATTTGTGGCAAAATCTGAAGTTTTTTCTATTGTTGGTGGTGGTCATACTGTTGCTGCAGTAGAACAATTAGGTCTTGACAATCAAATATCACATATTAGCACAGGTGGTGGATCACTTGAAAAGTTCATGATGGGTGAGAAACTCCCTGTAATTGAAGCATTAATAAATGCCAAAGACAAAACTTTTTAGTTAAAAACAATAATAGAAATAATCAAATAATCATTTTGTTTAAATATTTGGAAATAGGGCTGGTAGATCAGTGGAAGATCGCCACCTTCGCAAGGTGGAGGCCGTGGGTTCAAATCCCACCCAGTCCATAAAAAGGATTTCGGAAGAGGCTATAGGAGAGTATTTGTCTTTTTTAGAGCTAAAAGGGGTAACAAAAGGGCACTTAAAAGAGGTTGAAAGATACATAGAAAATTACAAAAAGTATATACTTTCAGTCATTGATAAGCAAAAAAGCATTGAGTATTTTAAGGAATTACAAAGGAATAATTCTATTGCTTATTATAAGAGACAAATGTTTCAACTAAGACGATTCTTAAAATTCTTACAAATTAACTGGGCTGATGAAATAATCTTACCAGCTGACCCACATTATGAGTCTATAAGATTAACAACAGAAAAAATAAAGGAAATTCTCAAGTACTTCAGAAATGATGAAAGCTTTGTTAGGCTAAAAGCGGTCATACTTCTAGGTTGTACTAGTGGAATAAGGGCTGAGGAATTATATAAATTATCACAGGAGGATATTGTTTTAGAAGAAAATAAGGTAATAATCCGACATGACCCACAGAACAACTATTCAACAAAAAATAAAAAGAGTAGAGTATCCTTTTTTTCAAGTGAAGCAAAGCAAGCTATTATAGAATACTTGGATTATTTTAATAATAATAAGAATCTTACTACTCTTTTTGCCCAAAAAACATTATCAAGAAAATTTCATAAATCACCAATTCGTGTAAAACACCTCCGCAAATACTTCAGTCAGGAATGGGACAGAAGAGGTGGACCAACCTCAATAAAGAAAATACTCATGGGACATTCACTCAAAGGTGATGTGGACCTAATGCATTACAACTATCAATCTGAAGAGGACCTAAAACAAATCTACGACCGTGTCATGCTTAACTCCACTATAAATTGTCGGAAACACATCTAGGGACAAAGAACGTAATTGGGTCTGGGTAAGTTAGTCTAGTCTGGATAATCTTATAAGGAAATACGATTTTAGTACTATTTTCCAATCGGCAAAATAAATAAATATTATTATGGTTATGTAAAATCAATGAGTAAAACACTAGGTTCACGTCAAGAACAGATTATACTTTTTCTAGATTCACAAATATATAAAAGAAGTACTAGGGAAGAAATCCGAGAATATTTCAAAAAACTTGAGAACATTCCTGACTCAAAGATAGGTAAAGTAGATAATTGTATTGATAGATTATTAAATAGAGGGACCATAATTCATCCTAAAATCCGTGACCTGACACGTGATGAATTATTTTTAATACACCCTAGTCAAAGACCTAAGCTCTTAGAATTAAACTATACCGATGAAGTAAGGAATTTTTTAAAAAATAAATAGGTACCCACGATTAAAAACCGCTTAAGCGTTTCTACCTGGCTTTTATAGATTCTAAGCATTACAATATACAGAAAAAAGCTTTTTTTCAACTAAGCGAAACAAATGAAATTTCATTTAGCGTAGGCTATGAACAAGAGATGATAGAAATGAAAAAAAAATTAAGAAAAAAAGAGAGAAATAAGCAAAATTCAAGAACGAAAGCAATAGACAAAAAGACTATGCTGAAGAAAGCAGATGAGTTTTTTGACATAGCTAAAATTGTAATAAAGGGCTTGACAATAGATGGCTATCTCACATATGGACAAGAAAAGGAACTTATGCAGGAGCTAGAGAGACAAACTCCATTACTACATAAACAAGTAGAAAGACGCTTTACAAACCAAGATGAGGAAGATGATTTAATAAAATATATTTTTAGCTATGATTGTCCTGGTGAATTGACAATGGAAGAAATGGCTCATGAAATCTTTACTTTTGGTAGACCTTTTGGCAAAACATTCGAGGAATTAGGTTACAATGAAGCATGGGTGTATTGTATAATTGATGAGGCTGTTGGAGCTATATTGGATGATGTAAAATCAGGAAAAATGAGTTGGAAAGAACTCGAACGGAGGGCAAAAAAATCGAAGGATTAAAAATAGGATTATAAAAATCCTATCCATATTTTTGAAGAAAATCCTTATATGTACAGAATCCGATAATATATTGCTAATATTTAGCACGGTACGATTTTAGAGGTATGATATGATTGAAAAGCTTGGTTTAAAAAAGGTCGTCTGGAAGGATGAGCAAACAACAAAGGTAATCCGTGGAAACACGGTAATTGATGATTTTTTTGTAATTGTTACACCTGAAGGACAAGGACCTTGCTGGATTAAGAAAGAATGTGTTATTTTCATCAAGGACCTAGGTGATAGCAGTGACTAGTAACATACCTAATTTTGACCATCCATACAGTGGAGCTAGATTAATAAAGATGAAATTTCCTGAACCGGATTATCTAGTGGACGATTTTCTTGCTCGGCGAAACCTTACAAACCTAACTGGACCACCAGGTGGTGGAAAGACTGTTATTGCTATGGCAATAGTTACTCAAAATAGAACAGGAGAAGTTTTAGGTAGGAAATGTAAGCCTTTTCGAACACTGTTTATAGATGAGGAAAATGGTCTGCTACAAACCCAATATCAGTTTATGCGTATGGTAAAGGGACTTCTCATAAGTAAAGCTGAAAGAGCAAAGACCTGTGAGAACGTCACTTTCCACTGTATGGAGGGATTTAGAACCACAGAAAACTGGGTAAATAGGCTGAAAGGATACTTGAACGACCTTAAAAAAAAGGGCAAACTCCCTGACCTTATAATTATAGATAATATTTCACGTACTTTCGAAGGTGATACAAACACTGTAGTCGACGCAAGGATGGTACATAGACTTCTAAAACCAATAGCTATAGAATACAACCTAGCAATACTATTGCTATCTCATACAAGGAAAGGAAATCCTACAGAGTTACAGGATATATCTGGTTCAGGTGACTTTGGAGCTCAGGTTACTATAGGGTATATTACAAAAAGGTACATGGGAGTGACAGCAGAAACAGAAGTCAATCTTTGGTTTAAAAAGGTAAAGAATAATCTAGGTAGACCAACAGGACCACCAGAGTCTCTTCTTATCCATGAGGTAACGAAAGACGAGTTAACTCTTAGCCATCAAGGGTTGGTATCTGAAGTATGTAAGAAAGAAGAGAAAATCCACGAAGAGATAAAAGAGAAGATAAAAGAGCTATTACCCATGAAGTGGGGAGATTTATTAGCAAACCTATCAGGTTATAAACTAGGAACAGTGAAATGGACCCTAAGTAAAATGATAAAGGATAAAGAAATCGCAAAAGGCAAAGATGGACAATGGCACGAGGTTTGAGTTTGCCTATATATAATATAGTAGTACAAACCTAGTTTACAAACCTACTGCGTCGTAGGGTGTTTAGGCGGGGTCTTAGACCCCCCGCCGTAACACACCCGACTACCGAATGCCTAGACTAAAACTTTACAAACCTAGTACAAACCTTAACAGAAGGTAAAATGGGGTTTGCGGTACAAACCGACAGCAAACTAAAGGGATTTCTCCTTAATAAAAAACCATAAATATTCAAACAAACTAATTAACTAGGGATGAAAGAGATTACCTGCGCCCTTTGTAAAAAGAAAA
>CP070712.1:1214334-1223847 GCA_020350365.1 Thermoplasmatales archaeon
GGATTTTGATGTTTACAAATTCTTCTTCATCTGGGACATTGAGTGTGGGAGAAAAGTTGGGATTGTAAACATATTTGGTATCATGCCAGATTTCACTTACAAATTCTTGATCGTTAATGTATACTTTTACAAAAAAATCTGGGTCACCAAACCAATCAATAACTTCCAAGGTTTTTATATTTGGGTACTCAAATTTTTCTAAAGATCTTATTGCTTGTATTTCTACGGTTACCTCAAGATCAACCAATGGATCTAAATCTTGAAGACCAGTAATTTCTACTGATTTTTCAAAATCTGTAGGGCTGGCAGACGCTTGTAAAAAAAATAATGTTGATATAAATAATGTAAATAATAATTTTTTATGGATTTCTTTATTCATAATTACCCCCATAATAGTATACATAATTATTTACTATGTAATAAAATTAACGCTAGTTAATTTTTTTTAAAAAATAGTATATAACTTCTTAGATTAGTAGAAAATTAGTTAAGATAGAGCATGTATTTTAAAAAAGTTAAAAATGAAAATATTATTTATTTATCCAAATCCTACAAAAACTATACCTTCATCTATTGTTAAGTTTCTAAGTATGTTTTCAAATCCAATAATTCCTGCTTTTAAAGCACTTACAAATGTAACTCCAAATGAGCATTCTATTAATATTATTGATGAAAGAATTGAAAATATTGATTATGATGAGGATTATGATTTAGTTGGAATCACTGTTATGACAAATCAAGCAACAAAGGCATATTTAATCTCTAAAGAGTTTAGAAAAAGAGGAAAAAAAGTTGTCCTTGGTGGATGGCATCCATCAGTATTACCAGATGAAGCAAAACAATATGCCGATAGTATTGTTATCGGTGAAGCAGAAGAGCTCTGGCCACAGTTACTAAATGATGTTGAAAAAGGTAAATTAAAACAAATTTATAGACAAGAAAAACCTGTTGATTTAGCATATATACCAAATTTTGGAAACGGTAGGATAAAACCAAAAGGCATTAATTCAGCTGTGGCAATTGAAGCAACCCGAGGATGTCCACATGGATGTAATTTCTGTGCAATTTCACATAGTCCTGGACGAAGAGTTTTTCGTGTAAGACCAGTAGAACAAATAATTAAAGAAATTCAAAAAATTCCTCAGAAATATTTACTTTTTAGTGATGCTTCCATGACAATTAATACAAAGTATACCAAAGAATTGTTCAAAAATATGAAGGGTTTAGATAAGAAATTCTACTGCTATGGAAACGCAAATGTACTTTTTAAAGATGAGGAATTGTTAAAGTTAGCCCATGAAGCTGGTTGTATATCATGGACAATAGGTTTTGATTCGATTTCTCAAAAATCACTTGACTCAATTGGTAAAAAAACAAATGTAGCTAACCAATACATCTCCGTTATAAATAAAATACATGATTTTGGAATGAACGTTGAAGGATCATTTATGTTTGGTTTTGATACAGATACTCCAGATATATTTGATAGTACTCTTAATTTTATCTGTAAGTCTGATTTAGATAAGGCAGAGTTTCATATCTTAACTCCATTTCCTGGAACACCATTATTTGATGAATATGAAAAACAAAATAGGATTATTATCAAAGATTGGAGTAAATATGACGGAAAAAACGTAGTCTATAAACCAATGCATTTAACTGCCGAGGAATTATTAAATGGAATTCAAAGAATGTATAATGGATTTTATAATCCATCTAATATATTGAGGATGATAGGAAGAAATGTAAACAAGGGTCTCTTCCCATTAATAACTATTACATCTATTTCATTTCAAGGTTTAACCTATAGAAATAAAAATATTATGAGTTAATTGTTCTTACCTTCATCTGGAAATATTCTAAGAACCAATTGATTAACAAATTATAAATTATATGGCTTTTTGACCTATAAATTTCCAAGTTATTTGCAAAACCTAAAAATCCATTTGTATCTTTTGCCCTTGCTGTAATTATATACGTATTTTTTTCAGACCAAGAATGAGATACTGTCAATATTTCCCCTGATGGATAAGGTCCTAGCCAGCCTGTGTTTGAATTATCGCCCCAATCTATATAGTAAAAAATATCATCATTGTTTGGATCAGTTGCTGAAAATGAGTATTCATATAAAACATTGGGTTTTCCATTAATTGGACCATTTATAACAAGTTTTGAAGGAATTTCATATATATTCATAAGAGGGTAATTATCTTTTGAAATATTTCCTGGAACTTGATAGGGTGTATCTCCTATACCATCGCCATTGTTATCCTCACCTGTATAATCATCCCAGTAATTACCTTCTGCCCCATTGTCCCATGTGTTACCAGAAATATCATATCCATTATCAATATTGTTTTCTATAAGATTATTATAGAAGATTAGGTTGTCATTAGAATTTTCATAAATGTTTATTCCTCCCCAGTAACTTTGGGAAACAGTATTTAAAAAAATGTTATTATTGGATGAATCATGAAAAATTATACCCATTCCAGTATTTGTTGAGATCATATTTCCATAAATATAGTTATAATTTGAGTATGAAAGTTTAAGGCCATTGTATTGACAATTTTCTATTAGATTGTTAAAAACGTAGTTAAAAGATGCAAATTCCAAATAAATTCCATTCAATACTCCATTATTTACAATATTATTATAGCAGATTGTATTATCATTTGAACGTATTAATATTCCAGCCTTATCCCAAAATCCTCCACAAAACGAAATGGTAAAATTCATAATTGTTACACCATCTGCAAAAACAAATATTCCATCGCTTCCATCTTGTATAATTGTGTTTTCCCTTCTCTCACCTATTAAAATTATAGATTTATCAATTACAATATCTGCAGGATAGTCTCCACTATAAACAAATATTGTATCACCATCTTCTGCATTATCAACTGCTTCTTGGATATCGGTATAGTTACCAGGGCCTGTTCCACCTACATAAAGTATATTTCCATCAGAATAATTATTTGTCTCAATTTTTATTGTTCCTCCAATAGATGGTATAATACCTACACCTAAAAGTAAAGTTATTAGAAATATCATTAATAATGTATTATACAAATTTTTTTTCATAACTTATTCCCCACTATGTTTTATACAAATCGATTTCAGTATTTAAACATTAATATTAGGTTTAAATTTTCAGAAAAAATCACTTTTTTAGAATGATAAAAAAATTTAACTACAAATAATATTTTTATAAAAATGTAAAATAAAATTGAAATGGTGAAAATATTTATTTTTTTATTTAAGATTTAATCGTTTTTATGTTTTTTTTATGAATCCTCACCACAATGATTCAAACTTATTTATTAATATAACCTGAAAGTTGACCCTAAAGTAATTATCACATTACTTTGTTAGGTATTAAAGAACGGTCAACTGTTAGGTTTTAAGATCTCAAATTTTTTACTTTTCTTTTCGAGCCATTATAAATATGTTTTACATTATTTCTTGAGATGAATCCATATTCTTTGAACTCTTCAGTTCCATTCGTTTTATAGATTCTCCCGGTTATAACTCGTTTATCTGTTAAATAAACTGCTTCAAATCTTTCTTTAACCCCATCTGTATAAACAATAGTTGCATTTTCCATTACTTCTATCATTATAAAGCCTCCTTAGAGATTCAATAATCTATATCTCCTATAGTATCGGCTTGGAATATCTATCTATAGAATTACATCTATAGATAGACTAAGATCTCTGCAAGGACGCGCTGGGGTATGTTCATTGATGCGAAATCTGGCATTTTTTCTTTCCAGCTTATTTGGTTAGGTACTTCTGAAGTATTTACATTGAATGAATTATTTACTACAAACTCTCTCCATTTTGCTACACTATCTTCAACCTGTTCAAAACATGGGCTACATACTAAATGTTTCTTTCCCATGGTTGGGTGTCTATATCCTTCAAAAATTCCTAGCTTCTTTCCACATTCTTCACATTGTGTCATTTTTTTTCCTCCATTTTTATCTAATTTTTGAGTTTATATGGACTATATCAAATATAAAATCCAATATCTGTATTTTTTATCAAAATTCTAAAATAGTATGAAATTATTTACTTTTGAGTAAACAAAGGAAGTAAAATGCTAAAAATTGACCTAAAAGATAGAAAAATCTTATATCAGCTTGATCTTAATTGTAGACAATCAAATAATCAAATTGGAAGAAAGGTAGGTCTATCAAAAGAAGTTGTAAACTATAGAATAAAAAGATTGCAGGACCTTGGCGTTATCAAATGTTTTTGGACTTCTATAAATTCATTGAAACTCGGGTATTATGCATTTAGAATCTATATTAATTTTTTAGATGTTAGTCCTGAAACCAAAGAAAAAATCATTAATTATTTTAAAAATTATAAGAATATTTGGACATTACAATCAGCAAAAGGCCCTATTGATTTAAGTGCAGTTTTATGGGTTGATGATGTTTATAAATTTAATCAGTTTTGGAATAAAACTCTTGATACTTATGGGAATTATTTTGAAAAATATTCAGTTTCAATATTAACTCAGGTAAATTGTCTTAAAAGATCTTATCTTCTAAAAGATGGTTATGATAAGACTGATAGAGAGTTTTATACTATAAGTTGTGTTGGTGAACCAGCAAAAATTGATAAACTTGATTATCAGCTTCTAAATGAAATTGCAGATAATGCTAGGATTTCACTATTAAAACTTGCTGAAAAACTAAATAGTTCCTCACAGACTATTAATTATAGAATTAAAAGCTTGATAAAAAAAGATGTAATTCTTGCATTTCGGGTTGATATTGACTTATCGATGCTTAATCTTCAAAATTGTATGATTGACATTTATCTAAAAGACCATACAAAAGGAAATAAGATAGAGGAGTATTTGAAAGGAAATCCCTATGTAGGTTATATAATGGATATGACCATAGGTTGGTGTGATCTGAATTTTGAATTATTAGTAAAGGATTTTAATTCACTTACAAAAATCATTGATGAAATAGACAAGAGATTTCCTGGAGCTATAAGAAAAACGAATTTTTGGATGGCAAGAGAGATTCATAAAGAACGATGGTTACCTGAATTATTTTAAATCAATTTTTTATGTTTTCAACCTTATATGTCAGCCAAATAAAATCCTTATCTATTATTTCATATCTAAATAACTTTAAACCAATATTTTTATTGATATTTTCAAAAATGTTGTATGATTTTTTACCAACAATTACTGGGTGAATTAGTAAACTTATTTCTCTAATAAAACCTTGATTAATTAAAAGATTGCCTAATATTTTTCCTGTATCTGTCAATATGGTTTTTACATTGTATTTCTTATTAAGCATTTCTAGAAACCTTTCCAAATCTATATTCTTTATTCCAACAATATGAAAGTCATAATCTCTTTCTTTCAAATAGTGAATATAATCTTTTGGAGTTTCTTTGGATATAAATATTATAATGTCTTTACAAAATTCAAATCTTCTAACCTCATGAAGTAATCCTTTTAGTATTCCTTTTGTATCAGGTATTACCCAGTATGGTAGTTTATTATTTCTAGCCGGTTTCTTAAGATCTCTTTTTTCTTCTGGATGGACCTCTCCATAAAGCTCTATACCAGTTTTTATGGTATTTGAACCAATCAGATGAGCATCAGGCTTACATTTTCCTGCAATTTGATAATGCAGATTCATATTAACTTCAAAATTTATTAAAGAACCATCTAAACTAATTGAGTTGTGTAATATAATGTAGGGTATCATCATAACCTCTCTTAACCCTCAATCTCAAATCTTTTAAAAAATTATTTCAATAAAAAAATCTCAAGATTTTTGATTTTTAACCTAATATTTCGTCAAATGACGTTATTATTATCGTTATCTTTATTAAACAATAAATAGATTTTTAATTTGGTCTAGCAAGGTAAGATAATGTTTTTTCGCTTCATGAATGGCTCCATTTTTACCTCCCCCTAGACCTTTCTTTCCCATTGATATTTGATGATTGTAGTAAAAACCATATTTTTTAATAAAATTATGATAAGCCTAGAAGATATCTAATAATAGGGAACATATTTGAAAATTGCTCAAATAAATTTAGTAGAATTAATCTTCTAATTGTTTTTGGTCTTGGGATATTTATGTTATGATTGCTAAACTCACTTTCATCTTGATTTACATCTTTACTTTTTGCTTTTATCGTGTATATTTTAGTTGTACTCCAGGTATGCTCAAGATTTACCTCTTCACCTGAGCTATATGGTCCAACCCAATCTGTATTTGTTCCATCTCCCCAGTCAATATATAAATAAACATCTTCACCCTCAGGGTCAGTTGATTTGAATACAAATGAATAATTTATACCAGGTACACCTCTTGTCGGTCCAGATATCGTTGGTTTGATAGGTGCATAATTATCATTATAGCGAGGTAGAATTATACAAGATGGGCGTGAAGAATCAAGATACAATGTGTTTTCTGCAATAACTGAATCTGAATTTTGATAAATACCATCTTCAGTATTTGGGTTTGCCAAAAATCTTGGATAATTAGATGAAGAAACTGCAACCCGAATTCTATGCCCTGTGTTCCATATATAAGATGTACTCCACAAATCGACCTCTACTTCATAAACTTGACCAGGTTCCATAAAGTCCCAATAATCACATCCATTACGATTTCTCATACGAAGTATGCCATCTGAAATAAGCATTGATTTTCCATCTGGATAAACATCTGTGAGTTTCACAGTAAAATCAGTATCAGGACAATCTGATGAAACATAGAGTCTTGCTTTTATTCGGCCAGTTGCTTCATAAGGTTCTGTTAAAACTTCACTTGTAAATAATAATACATCGGCTCGGTTTTCAACTTGGGTTTGATCATATGGTCCAGCCCATGTTGGAGCAAGTGGATATAGATTTGTTCCGCCTCTTGTTGGAACGGGATTGGTTGGATCATAGCTGTAAGTTATAGGACTATAGCTTCCAGGACTTTCTATTGATAATATATTATTTTCATGGAAATACCATTCATCTTCAATAAATTCTGGAGGCCAGTCATCTGTATATCTCCAGAAATTCCCAAGTGCACCGCTATTTGATACATCCCCCATTACATAATAAACCACGTTTGATCTATTTTCAAAGTCATTTGATATTTCAAGAATATATTGATCAAGTATTTCATTCCAATATTCTCCTGAAAATGTGTCCTTTGCATTTTCTGGATATAATAGTTCACCTTGTAATCTTTCTCCAAACAGTGCATGTGTCCAGGGACCAACTATAAGCTTTGACTTTCCAGCAGCACCAGCTCCTCCCTCATATTGATACCCCATAAAACCATCTAGAAGACCCTGACAAAAGCAATCGTACCAACCTCCAAGGTGGACTGCTGGAACATTTACATCCTGCCAGTTATCTTCCAATGAAACATTTGTCCAATATTGTAATGAATAATTTTCATGAGCCCATAATTCTGGTAAAACATATGTGCTACCTTGACTTTGTAGCCAGGTTTCAATCATATTTTTTCGAAACTGTCCACCAGGATAAATTGTAGTATATAAATTTGGTGTTGCTGCCCCTATATATTGGCAAGTTAGAGGATCAGGATCAGCACCTGCCATTAAGTATTGAACTATTCCTGTTGCTGAACCCCCCATTGTAGCAACCTTTCCATTTGACCAATTCTGACTTTCAATCCAGTCTAAAGTATCAGGTCCGTCAGTATGAGCGTCTCTAAAAATTGTATCAATTCCTTCTGATTGAAAACGTCCTCTGGTATCTTGAACAATGGATGGCCAGCCATTATCTGCCCATTGACCCATCCCTGTACCATTTTTATTATAAGGCGTTCTTATTAAAATCGCACCATGAGGAGAAGAACCACCATCAGGCAGATATACATCAGTTGCTAGATGAATCCCATCGCTCATTTCAACCATAAAAGTTTCTTTTGTAAATAATGATTTTTCAGTTGGTAAAAAAAGCCTATTATTTTTGACTAATTGTGCACTACCAATAGAAAATAAACTTGATCCGATAAACAATAATGCAATAATTATTACCATTCCATTTTTAATATTGTATGTTTTCATATAATTATCACTCCCTAAGTTATCTAATATTTAGATAAATTTAAATAAATATCTAAAAAAAATTCGTCAATCATCTAAAAATGATTCTAAATGATTGATATTAAGAATTTTAAGGCAAATAATTTTTAAAAAATATTTAACACTCTAATTATTATTGGAAATAATTCTAAAATCCTGTTAAATAAGGAAAGATATATTGCTCTATTTCTAGGTATCTCAACTTCTAACTGAGTCCAGTCACTCTCAGCATTGTAGATATCTTTTGCTTTAGCTTCAATTGTATACTTTCCCTGTTTCTTCCATTCATGATCCTCAATATAATCTGAACCAGAAGATTGGAAGGAAGACCAAGATGTAGTAGTATCATCTCCCCAATCAATGTAGTATGACACATCATCTCCATCAGAATCTGTTGAGGTAAAAATAAAAGTATGAAGAACACCTACTTTGGCCTTATTTGGGCCATCAATTGTTGGATTTGTTGGTGGATCATTTTCAACTATTGTTACAACAAATGAATCTGACCATGAGCTTTCAGCATTGTAGATATCTTTTGCTTTTGCTTTTAAATAATAAGAACCTTGAGAGGTCCAAGTATGATTCAGTTTTACTGATTCTCCAGAAGCAAATGGTCCAATCCACCCACTATTATCTCCATCATCCCAATCCATGAAATAATAGACATCATCTCCATCTGGGTCTGTTGTATATAATTCATATTGATACAACGTGCCAGTTCCTCCAATTGTTGGGCCATTTATTTTTGGTATATCAGGATTCACGTTTCCAATCCCCATATTATGAACATCTGACCAGCGGCTATCATCCCAATAGTCTTTGGATTTAGCAATAATTTCATATGCACCTTCTTGACTCCATTTATGACTCACAACGACTTCTTCACCTGGTGTAAAAGGTCCAAACCAGTCTGTAAAGGTTGTGTCACCCCAATCAATGAAAAGATATGTTTCGTCTCCCTCGGGATCCTCTGTTGTAAAAGTAAATTCATATTCAACTTGAGGATATCCACTATACGGGCCGATTATCTCTGGTGGATCTTGTTCATTTCCATTAGGATATTTGATAATTTTAAATTCATCTATAATTCCTTCAAAAAATTTTGTTCCAGATTGAGCTCTTCGACCCATTTTTACTTTATTGAAATCGGTATTTATAACCTCACACAACCACTTTGTCCTATTACCTTCCATCTCATCATCTATATAAATTTCCATAGTAGGTTTTGCAGTAATACCATTAAAATAGATTACCGCCTGGTGCCATGAACCATCATTATGATTTTCTTTAGAATATGCCTCAATTCCACAAACACTAGTCCACACCTTAAAATGAATTGAGCCATTAGGACATAATTCAATAAGGGCCTCTGGAACATTTTCAATACCAGATATGCAATAAATATAACCAC
>CP070712.1:1223947-1233319 GCA_020350365.1 Thermoplasmatales archaeon
ATTTTTTGTACAACTGTTTTTGCTTCTAAAAAATTCCTACAAGGAAGTCTTCCAACACATACATCTGGATGTAAATCCATCTGGTCTATTCCCCATTCAGCAAAAACACCATTGCCATTGGAGTCCCAATCCTCAAATTCAACTCCATTTTTGTAAATGTCTGAATAGTAATGATCACTGAAGAACGTTGTATAGCGACCTGTATCATCATCTAATTGAACATATCTAATTGGAATATGCCATTTAGGATAGATATTTGATCTTCCACCCATAAGTAATACATAAGTTACACCCCATTTTTCAATAGATTCTTTTATAAAAAATTTGATACTTTCTGCATCATCTCTTCCATTATATTCTTTATATATACTCTGAGTAGATTTGAAAACTGTTTGGACATCATGACTGTTTTTATGATCTATTAACTTTTGAACAGAGTTGTAAAATTGATTAGGAGCAATTATTACCATGTCATATTGATCATATTTTTGGTGTGTTTCATTTATTGCACTTGCACCAAGCCCGCTTAAAATCAAAATTCCTACCACAAATATCAATAGTATTTTTTTCATAATATATCACATTCTGAAAATATAATTTTATCAAACATAATATTTATTATTAGCTTTTTGAACATAATCAATTAAATAATAATATAAATTTGATTTATTACAAAATTGAAATAATGGTTTTTTTGTAAGGAGGGATTTGTACAAACTTAAAAAATTCTTTAAAAAAATTTAAGTTGTTCATAATATCTGTACAAATTTTTTTTAAATAATTAATTTGTTAAAATCATTAGAGAGAAAAAATGAGCGAATTAATTACAAATACTGCATTTATTTTAATTCTATTGATAATTATAGGGATAAGTTCTGCATATATATGTTTAAAAACTTTAAAAGAGGGAAAATATGTAAAACAAAACTATTATGTCTTTTTTATTATAGGAATGATTTGGCTTCCAACTGGGCTAATATATA
The DNA here is from genome assembly GCA_020350365.1 of Thermoplasmatales archaeon. Taxonomy (GTDB): domain Archaea; phylum Thermoplasmatota; class E2; order DHVEG-1; family DHVEG-1; genus SG8-52-3. The sequence goes on from CP070712.1 coordinate 1,224,931, forward strand.
TGATTGCAACTATGACATTATCTTATGGAGTTCCACTATTACTTGGTATTCCACTTTTTTCAATGGGACTTATATTTTTAATAATTAGTTCAGCAAATAGGGACAAATGGATAAATTTTTGAGAAAAAAAATTGAATTCAAATAATGCTGAATATAAGATTACCCAAATACTATTATAAAAGCAAAATATTACATTTTTTGAGGTGGGATAAAATAGTATGCTTGTTAAAGATGTTATGACTAAAAATGTGATAACTATAGATAGTAATCAAACAATCCTTGATGCCTATAAGAAATATCGAGATAATAAGGTCGGTAGTTTAGTTGTTACTGATAGTGAAAAATGTATCGGAATTGTTACCGAGCGTGACCTTATAGAAAAAGCAATAGATAAAGACCTAAAAACAACTTTGGTAAAAGATATTATGACGTCTAATGTTAGAACAATTTCTCCATCAGAGAATTTAGATACTGCTTCCGAATTAATGGAGAAATATAACATTAAAAAATTACCAGTGCTTTATGATGATAATATTACAGGAATTATTACAATAAACGACATTGTTCATACAAAACCAGAACTTACAAAAAGATATATCGAGACATGGATCAAGGCTAGATGGAAATAATATTCTTTTGATAGAAAAAATTGAAATTTTAATCAGGGAAAGTAAACATGCTTGTTTGTGAAATAATGAATAAAAAATTGGTAAGTATCGATTGCAATAAAACCATTCTTGATGCATTTAAATTATATCGTGATACAAAGGTTGGTAGTTTAATTGTAATTGATAACAATCATTTAGTAGGTATCATTACAGAGCGTGACCTTATTGAGAAAACAATCGATAAAGATCTACAAAACACCTTAGTAAAAGAAATCATGAGTTCAAATGTTATTACCATTTCGCCACTAGATAACCTTGAAACTGCCTTAAAAATTATGAAAAAAAATAGAGTAAAAAAGCTACCAGTTCTTTCATCAGCAAGATTAAAGGGTATCATAACAGTAACTGATATTGCATATGCAAGACCTGAGCTTACTAAGAGATTTATAGAATCATGGATTAAACCCAGATGGGAAGATTAAATAGCTTATATTTACAATATTTTCATTTAAAAGGTTAAGAATTCATTGAATTATTTGTTTTTTTCTAATATAAAAATACTATATTAAAATTATTTTAAATATTTGTTGCGTTTTTCAATATTATATAATATGAAAATTCAAATTTTGTTAATTAATATTGATAATAAAAAGATTTATATTATATAAACAATATTTTGTTTTTTAAAAAAGGGGGAAGAATATGAAAAAAATATTTGTAATATTTGGAATAGTAGTACTGTTTTTTGGAGCAAGTTTAATACCTACAATACCAGCAATTAATACAAAGGAATCAATGGTTGGAAAAATAATGCCCACTATTTGGATTGTTGATGATGATGGTAACGATTATTCAAATCCTGATTTTAATAGTATTCAGGATGCTGTTGATGCTGCAACTGGTGGAGATGAAATCAGAGTTTATGCAGGATTTTATCCTGAGAACTTAATTATAGATAAATCACTGGATTTAATTGGAGGATTTAATGGAACGGCAACAATTGATGGTGGAGGCACTGAAAACACTGTTAAATTATCTGCAGCTAGTACAAGAATTGAGAAATTTACTATACAAAACAGTGGTGATTTTGAGGATGGAAATGTTTATGATGCTGGAATTCACATTTTATCTAGTTTAAATACGATAGTTGATAATGATATAATAGACAATCTAGGGAATGGAATTTATCTATCCAGCTCTTCTGGAAATGAAATAAGTGGAAATACAATTTCAAATAATTCCTACGATGGAATTGGTCTATTTTCAATTGTTTCTGGTGGAAACACATTTTCTGAGAATACAATAGAAGGAAACGGGCATAATGGTATACATATATTCAGAGCAAATGGTAATTTTATAATAAAAAATACAATATCAGGCAATCTTGATAATGGTCTTTACCTCTGGAGATCTAGATTAAATACAATTGATGAGAACTTCATTGGAAATAGCGGAAATTATGGCATATATTTTGAACTTCTATGTATTGCTAATTCTATAAACTTCAACAATATCTCTGGAAATACAAACCAAGGTATATTTTTCAAATTCCAATGCGATGCAAACTCAATTACCTGCAACAATTTCATGGACAATAATGGCGAGGGATCATCCTTTTATTGTTGTCATGTAGGTTTTCTATCCTGCTTTTTGAATGGCTGGAGGGAAAATTATTGGGACGATTACGATCCAATAATTCCGAATTGGCTGTATCTTATTTGGGGAAGATGGGGATTTATTCCATGGCCAAACTTTGATCTATATCCAGTTCCTGATCCTTACGATTGGCCTCCAGTATAAACTCATATAAAAATTACTAAAAAATATCTTATATTAGTTGAATCAAAAAATCAAGGTTAGACATCTGTATAATAAAAAAAGATGTAGAGGAAGAGATTAGATTAATGAAGAACTTGTTTATGGTGTATATACATGGATTCAAGTTTATTTTATATGCTGTTTTCTCTTAAAAAATCTTGAAATAAAAGAGATTATAAAAATCCCTGCAATTATAATACTTATTAAAGTAATACCAAATCCTTCTTGCAGTGAACTATCGTTATTTTGTAAAACTAAACTAAAACTTATTGGTTCACCCTGTACATTAGGTTTACCAAGATAAGAATGATTGATTGTAATATTTATAGTTTGATTTATAAAATATTTTGGCGGTATTACTTTGATTTCAACCTCTTTTTTATATCCTTTACCTGAAATTGGTGAATTTAAATCTATACCAATTGGATAAACAAAATTCCAATTTTCATAAATATCATCAATTTCTATTGTTACAAATATTGGACCATTCCCAAAATTTTCAATTGTTATTGGTATAGTTGTCTCTATTAAAGGTGGAATCTTCATGAAAGGATCTTGTATTTCTAAACTAAGATGAGGCCTAAAATCTACTACAAAAGAAATATCAAATACTTTTTCGAATTGTCTTACCCGAGTAAAAAATATACCTTTTACCTCCTTGGATTCTACCTTAACTTTAACAATACCTTGATGAAACGCTGGAGCATTTTGATTGCAGGTTACAGTAAGTATTGATATGAAAGGTTCTGTATGACCTAAAGGTAGTTGAACATGCGGATTTTCAATACTTACCTCACACCAATTAGGTTTGTCTTCAATTGATAACTCAATTTGTATCATTGTATTTCTAAATAATAAAGTTTTTAAATTTCTAAAAAGCCCTCCTATCTCAAATGATGTTGTTAATGGTATTTCAAGTACTCCGCTATTAGGTTTAAGAAATTCTTCAATAGGATCATATTCAATTATAATCAATGGATTTACGGAAAAAATTGATCTAAAACCAAAACCATTCCTATTTTCAGTTAGTTCATTTGATAGAACATTTGGGCTTATTATTAAAAATAAAATAAAAAATATTACGACAATCATAGAGAGTTTTTTTAACATATAATTCCCAAACAAAAATAAAAATTATAAGGATATAACAATTATGATTCAAATTGTTTCATTAAAAGATAAAAATGAAATAATATATTGCAAAGGATGAGGTTTAAATTCATTTTTATTGGTTTTAAAATAAGATAATCTTATATCAAAGTCAAATGTAAAAGAAAAATACTTATTTTTTAGTTAATTTTATATTCTATATATATCTATAAGACAAGATTACATTTATAAAAAATAAGCATATTAAAAAACTGAAATGATAAAGATGAAAAGAAAAATAGTAACCATATCAATTATTATTTTGATATTATCCGTTGTCTTAAGCGGTTGCATTGAAAATAACAATCAAAAACAAAAGGGAGACTTCATTACTGATACTGTCGCCAATTTTAAAATCACCATTGAAGATTTACCCGAGAGTTATATTAAAAAATATGAAGGAGAGGATTTTACAAGTCAATTTTCTCATTACCCTGAAGAAAAACCTATCGAATCTTTAAAAATTGAATTTTCAAAAGGTAACTCATCAAATCAGGATGAATATGATTATATAACATGTGAACTAAATAAATTCGACTCAATTGAAAACGCTGAAATTGCTTTTACATCAACTCTTGATTATATAATTACTACTGGTAATTTTGAGGTAATAAATGAAACAATAAATATTATTGGAAACGAATCAAAAGCAATAACAAAAGAGGATTATTATGATTTTCTTGCTTTTAGAATATTAAATGTTATTATTTTAATAAGTTCAAAAGATTTTTCATTTACTTTTGAATTAGCTGAAATAATTGAAGAAAGAATATATGAAAGTTTTGACTGAACTATTTTAAAAATACTGATACTTTTCTATTTTTTTTAAAAACTAATAACTTTATTAATAATATTATATTTGCAATTGTTGAGAAAGAGGTAAACAATTAGATATTGGAGTTGCAATTTTATTTGGTTTAATTGTGGGAGCATGTGTTGGTGGTGGTATAATATATGCTAGATTACAATTGATTGTAAATGAATTGAAAAAACAGAAATAAATTATGTAATTTAGAGGTTTCTCTTTGATTATCGAAATGATGCTTACGGGTTTTCTTTTTCTATTTATTCTAGTTTTAAATCTTGTAATGGGAGCATTTGGCTATCTAATGGAAAAAGATGATTATGACCCGGACAAAGATCTAAAAAAGATAAATAAAAATCCTAACAAATTTAAGATAGGATTTGTATTAGCACTAATAGAACATGGTTGTGTGATTGCCCTTACTATATTGCTCTTTATTGCTTTTAGTCCATATAGTCTATTACTTGGAATTGTTTGGGGAATATTTCGAACAGGGGAAGGTTTAATCCAATTCTATAATGAACCTTTTTACTGGAAGCTTATTGGCATAGCAAAAAAGTACTCATCTGCTAGTAGTGATGAAAAAAAATCTTTAAGTAATTCTGCTCATAATATTTTCAAAGCAAAAGACACTAGATTCAAATATGCAATGATCTGTTGGTCTTTTGGTACACTTGCTTTTTCAATTGTTTTAGTTGACTCTGGTTTTGTACCACAATTTATTGGATGGTTAGGAATCATTGCCGGTATTTTGGTTGGCATTGGTACTGGGATAAAACTTATAAAACCTAAAATTAAAGCTGAAATGATCGGTGCTCTGTTTGCAATTGTATTTGAAATAATCATTGGAGGATGGTTAATTTATTATTCATTAATTTAATGATATTTGAGGATTTAATATGCTAACTGAAATGATGCTTTCTGGTTTATTTTTTCTTTTAATAATTATTACAAACCTTGCAAGTAATAGATTTGGATATCAAACATTTGGTGATTTAGACAAAGAAGCTAAACTGGAAAAGATAGGTAAATATCCTAGAAGATTTAAAATTAGCTTTGTTTTAATTCTTATTGAGCATTTTATTATAATTTTACTTGCCATAACATTGTTTTTTGCATTTAACACGTATAACCTAATTCTTGCTGTTATTTGGACTATCAGTCGTTCTATAGAAGGTTTGATTCAAATCATAAACAAAAAAAGTTACTGGGGACTTCTAAATATTGCAAAAAAATATTTGGCAGCTATTGATGCTGATAAAAAATCATTAGATCATTTACGTTTTAATATTCTAAAATCTAAAATGTCTAATTTCTTGTTTGCTCAAATCTTTTTTACTGTTGGTACACTTGCCTATTCAACTTTGTTTGTAGTATATGAAGTTATACCAGTATTTATCGGATGGTTCGGAATTATTGCAGGCATTATTTATGGATTAGGTAATGGGATTTTTTCTATAAAACCAAAATTCAAAGCTCTTTGGAACTTAGGTGGTCTGCTTATTTTAATTTTTGAAATAATCTTAGGAGGGTCACTAATTTATTATTCAATGATCTAATTATTTAAAAATATCATTAATGGCAAAATAAAGTAGAATAGCTGAAATGGTGTAACACCAATTCGTTCTAGTAAACCTCTATAATTTCCTTTTATAAATATACTTGAAATAATCATTAGTATCAATGCTAAAATTGCTGAGACTAATGAATATATTGCAAAAGTATTCCAGCCTGAAACGTCTTTTAATCTGAACCAAAGTGCAATCATACCAGCAATTGTAAGTATTCCCATAAGAATTACCAGAGCTAAATGCATTTTTCCTCTCCAAGTAATAATTTCACCACCCTTATCGAGTGGGAAGAACAGTGCTATTAGAATGCCAAAAATTGAAGCAATTATAAACAAATAGGGTCCAATAATTGAACCTCCATCATCAAGTCCTTCATGAAGTCCCAAATAAAATAAAAACAGTAAAAAACTTGAAACAAAAATGAACGTTTGCATCAAACGTTTGTTTGGTGCTCCAACAGCAAACAGTGAACTGATATCATGTTTAATATGACTATAGTCCTTCTGCATTCTTCCTCCAACTATCCACAAAGCTGTATAAAAAATTGGACTGAGCATTCCACAAATTGCTAAAACCTGATATAAGTTCATACCAATTCCTACAATATCACTCATTCTGCATTAGTTTTTCAGCGAATTCTTTTGCATTTTTGTGATCTTCATCATTAGGTCTGCCCTTGTTCATTCCGCCAAAATATTTTAAAAAACTATTTGTGTTAAATCCTTTACACTGAAATTCATTAACAATCTTGTAACCTTTAGATTCCAATTTTTCTCTAAGTTTAGAGTGGTCTTTTTGAGCCTTTCTTTTATTTGAAAGACCACCTGTTGAAAAAATAAATGCTTTTTTATTATTTACATTTGGAAGTTTATCAGCAAGATTTGACAGAGCTTTATGGGTTGTGTAATCATAGATTCCTGAACCAAATCCAATAAGATCAAACTCCGTTATTTCTTCAGGGTTTATTTGCGATGGTTTTTTTATTTGCGCATCAAGAACCTTTGCAATGGTCTCAGCAATTTTTCCTGTATTATTGTGATGTATTGAAATTACAATCAATAAAGATTTCATTTATTTCACATCGCTTAATTAGAATTTTTTTCACGCTTTAATCGTTTTTTATCAATAAACTTGTAAGCAAATGGACAATAAATTGCAGCAAGAAGATGTAGAATTATTAGTATAAGCATAATGACCCAAGCGATATCATTGGAAATCCACTGAACAAGAAATCTAATAAATTCTGGTAACACATTTGCAAAATAAGCAAAATCAAAGGGGAACACTGCTAAGTTCCATGCAATGGATATTGCAGCAAAAAGAACTCCACCAAAAGTATCGACAATGCGAGATAGGAGTCTTTGACTAAATATTGATTCCAAGCTTGCAGTTGTAATCCAAAAAATCCAAAAACCATATAGCATTATCATTTCCATTGTGCCAAATTTCGAAGTAAAAAAACCAGTTGACTGTGACTGATGAGCCCAAAAAAACAGTATCATCAATATGCTTACGATAACAATACCAATACCAAAAATACGTTCATTAAGTGGTAGTTTTTCCTCCGCTGCGGTTTTTGCCCTTGAAAACCAACTTTTAGTTTCATTCATTTTAGATCCAATTCCATGCATACCAGATAGTAATTACATTAAACACAAGTCCTACAATTATCAAAAATCTATCATAAATTCCAGGATAAGAGCGCACTCCAGCAATATTAAATACAAATAAAAATCCAGCTGCTACAATGTGTAACCAGCGGATTGTAGGATGACTCAATGTAAGTGATAAAACAACCATAATGATGGGAATTAACATTAGTAATGCCATTAACATCAGCATTCCCTGGGTCATTTTCGTACCTTCAATTTCTCCGGGTTTAAAGTCACCTGCAAATATTCTCATCACATCGCCTAAAAGATAAATAAGCATTAGAGCTATCCAAATCCCTGCAAGAATTATTCTTATATCTTCCATAATATGCCCTCTCCTCCAAGATTATATTTTTATTATTACATGTCCTTTTTTATGCCCCTTGTCAACATAACGATGCCCTTCAACGATTTGTTCCATTGTATAAGTTTTATCAATGACTGGTTTTAATTTGCCTTTCTCAATCAATTCTTTTAAAAAGACAAGGTCCTTTTCTTTAGGTTGAGGTATTTTTCCATGAGAAGAATCAAAGATTCCATTTTCCTTTAGTATATTTTTACATTGAGATTTTGATATCATGTATACTGCATCAAACACAATATCGTATACCTCACCACTTTTGGTAAAATCCTCTTTTGTATAATCAATTACTTTGTCCGCACCTATTGATTTTACAAGTTCCAAGTTTGATGTGCTACAAATACCTGTAACTTCTCCACCATAATATTTTGCAATCTGTACAGCATAAGTTCCAACACTACCTGATGCACCATATATTAGAATTT
>CP070712.1:1233419-1242777 GCA_020350365.1 Thermoplasmatales archaeon
TCAATTGTCCAGAATCTGTCACTAAGATCCCAACCATATAATTCACCGTATGTATCAAATGCCATACCAATCATATACAGAACACCACTTCCAAAAGGACCAATTAATTCTTGCTCACCAGTATCAGGGTCAATCTCATAAAGATAATTATCATCTCCACTACCAAACATTCTGTTCATATATGAGGAGTATGCTAGTCCATTCATATTTGTACCACCTCCTCCAATGACCCACATCTCACAGTTATTATATGGATCTATTCCATATAATAGACCGCTACCATATTGGCAGGCATACCATATGTCGTCACAAGCAAATGTTCCACATGTTAGAAAGTCACCAGATATTGTGTTGCCACATTCTTCTATTGTTCCGGGATCTTCAGTATCAAAATAGACAGTTGCTTCTGGGCCAGGATATGCGTTATATCCATACATAATCTCCCCACGACCAATTGGTGATTCTCCCATTTTAACAGCGTTTTTTGCATCGGATGTTTCTAGAGGTGCTTCAGTTCGTGGTGCAAGTCCATTTGATATTTTTTCATCTATTATTACGGTTTCATTTTTGTTAGTTTTCGATATCATATTAAAAGTCAATGAAATTGAAGTGCTAGATATCAAGGTAAAAGCAACAAGTAAGACCATTGCAAATGTAGTTATTTTCATTAAATTTTTCCTTTTTAAAAATCTTACTTTCTTCATTTTATCCTCCCTCAAAATCTAAAGTTAACAATAATAATATATATTCATAATTTAAATGTTTTTATAAGCAATTGTAACAAATGTTACAATTAATCAACATAGATAAATTTATAAAAAAAATCATAACGGAATCAAAAATCAAATATTAATAAAAAAAAATTTTAGATTAAAAATTACTATTGTTTTATATAATCATCAGTTTGCTCAGTTTCAGTATTAGTAAGAATTAATAATTTATTATCATCTAAGAACTCATAATCAAAAATTAATTCTATATTGTGGTCAGTTAAATTTACCACAAGTTTTTCATTCTTCAGTTCCCATATGGCTTGATCTCCCATATAATCACAATTTCCATCAGATGTAAATATTAAAGGTCTACTTGCTGGTATTGTTCCATGATTCCATGTTCCAATAAATTTATTTAATTCATCATTGCTGTCATTTCCAAAGCATCCACTAAATCCAAGAGTTAAAATTACAATTGCTACTGCTGATATTATTATTTGTTTTTTCATATCACAAAGCTCCCCGGAAAACAAAATATAGTATAGTTATTTATAAATTTTTTCTGTAGTAAATTAGGCTAATTACTCAAAATTTGATTTATTATTAAATTCATTTTTTCGTTTTCTTCTTATAAAGTAATAATTCAAAAAGCTTTTAACCTTTAATCTATTAACTATTGTTAATAATAATTGAATGAAGGGGGTAAAATATGAGAAAATATTTAAAAAAAATAAATTTAAGCAGTAGAATTTTTAGCATTTCGATGTGTGCATTATTAATCACTACATCACTTGTCGTAGCGATTAGCACATCAGAACCAGATAATGATTTTGAAATTTTAAGCTATAGTTTTTCATTACCTACTCCAAAACTTACCACAAAAACAGTTGATAATACTGAATTTACATCTATTGACGTATCTCAGGCTGTTGGTATAGGTGAATCTCATGGTGCACCAATGTTGCCTGTTCAAGTTGTCTCACTTTTACTTCCACCTATGAAAACAGTATCAAATGTAATAGTAGATGGGACAAAAGTTGAGATGGATCTCGATGATTATAACCTTATAGAAAATCCTGTATTTCCATATCAGGATTCGGTTCCTTTTGGTGATTCACCAAAAGAGTTCGGATTTGATAGTAAATTTTATTCCAAAAACGCTTTGTATCCTGATAATATAAAAAGAGATTATCATGTTGGATATTCCCACGGATATCCAATTTTTGATATTTCCATTAATCCAGTACAATATAACCCTGTAGAAGGAACATTGTTTTATTACACTGATATAACAATAGATATTGAGTTAAAAGATTCAGAACCAAATCAATTTTATAGGAATAATGCAGAAGATGAAGCATGGGTTGAAAAACTAGTTTTTAATACTGAAGTAACAGATATGTATACAGCTGAGATTCCTGTCTTTGGTTATGAGGGTGGATTATGTGATCCAGCAGATAGCTATCAATATGTAATTGTTACAACAGAGGATGGTGGCCTGAATTATTGGGATACTAGTGAAGATATACCATATAACTGGGAAAGTTTAATGGATAAACATGCACAGGATGATGGATTTAGCTGTACTTTAGTAACTGAACAGGAGATTAATGATTGTAAAGATTATCAAAATGGAGAACCCGTAGATGATCTACAATCACGTATACGAGAGTTTTGTAGAGACGCTTATCAAGATTGGGAGACATCATATATTCTAATTGGTGCAGATGACGAGGTAATGCCTGCTCGTCATATGGATACAAGTTATGAAACACAAATTGATTCAGATATATACTGGAGTAATCTTGACAACACCTTCAATGAAGATGGAGATTCCAGTTGGGGTGAATCAGGAGATTCAGGTTTTGATTTATATTCAGAAATTTTCATAGGAAGACTAACCTGTGATGAACCACAGGATGTTTCTAATTGGATGACAAAGAGTTTTTATTATGCAGATTGTGTTGAACCAGAATTTTTAGAGTGGGCAGCATTTTATGGTGGTAACACTGGTTGGAATTGTGAAGGTGACGATTTTATGGATTATAGTGCAATAAAAGGTACTAATGATTGGCTAGGGCCAAACCCTGATGCTGATGGACCTTTCCCAACCTGGGCTGGTTTTCAATATGGTTTTGAAACATGGAATGAGGATTTCCCTGATAATTCCTATGATATATCAGAGATGTGGACTGCTGAACCTCCAAATGATGGATGGCAGGGTGGAAGTGAATCACAAGCTATAGCTGGTTTTAAAAATGCTATAAATAATGATCATGTGGCGATAGCTAGTGGTATTGCTCATGCTAATGCTCAAATGTCTCTAGATGTGGGTTATACCTCATGGGAAGCTGATTATCATAATACAAAGCCATTCTTCCTACATGATTATGGATGTCACTGTGGTGATATGGATGCTGCTGATGACGGTGTCCTACATTCGATGCTTTTCCATAGCGATACAGAACTAGCGTATGGTGTTGTCTATAATACATGTTATGGCTGGGGTAATTTTGATACTACAAACTCAAGTAGTGCTTTTCAAGCAAAAGAGTTCTGGGCTTATTTCCTTGATCTTGATAATAAATCAATAGATTTCAACGGATGGCAACTCGGAAAAGCACATGCATTTTCTAAAGATAGAATGGCACCCACGATAGATTGGGATTATTCATATGGAACATGGCGTGCAATAATACAAGGATGCTTACTATTTGCTGATCCTGCACAAAAAATTAAAACGCCACATCCAAGTCAAGAACCTGATAGACCAGGCACTCCCAGTGGAAAAGAATATGGAGTGCCAGAAGAAGTATATGAGTTTACCACTAGTACAACAGACCCTGAGGGAGATCAGATATTTTACCTATTTGATTGGGGCGATGGAGAATATTCTGAGTGGCTAGGACCATATACCTCTGGAGAAACAGTTACAACAAGCCACTCATGGTATGATATAGGAGACTATAATATACGAGTTAGAGCTAGAGATGAATGGGGTTGTGTTAGCTTATGGTCGGATGTAAAGGTATTTCCAATAGTTGAAAATACACCTCCAAATAAACCAACAATTACTGGACCAACATCTGGAAAAGTAAATAAACCATATGATTTTACTATCGTAACAACTGACCCTGATGATCAAGATGTATACTATGATATCTTCTGGGGAAATGCTGGTAGTGGAGATGTAGGACCATTTCCGTCTGGAGAAGAGCAAGTATTTGAACATACCTGGACAATGATGGGATCTTATACAATAAAGGTTAAAGCAAAAGATAAAACAAGTGATTGGAGTGAAATTACAGAGTTTAATATACGTATTGGACTTAGCAGATCAGTTGAAAATCTCATCCTGGAACGTATCTTTCAAAGATTCCCAAATCTATTTCCAGTAATTAGATATCTACTTGGACTATAGATTTAAAAGATATATCTATAAAACCATTCTACTCTCTTTTTTTTCTTTTAATATATTTTTAAAAATAACCTTATTAAAAATTATTAGGGAATGTATAATAAAAAAAGTTATTAAATTTAGAACATTATTATATGGCGACATAGATGAATCTTAAAAAACTCGGTTGGAATAATAACCTTGAAGAAAATATAAAGAAATCACATATATGTAGAGATAATGTGGGCAGAGTAATTTTTCATAGTGGAAAACAATACAAATTGATATCAAAAGACGGTGAATTAATTGCTCATTTGTCAAATTCTTATCTTAATTCAATTGAATCAAAATCAGAATTACCCTCTGTTGGTGACTGGGTATATTTTAAACAAATTGATAAGTTTCGTCCTCCTCAAATATTAAAACTCATTCCAAGAAAAAATAAACTATCGCGGAAAGTTTCAGGAGAAAAAACTGAAGAACAAATAATCGCATCGAATATTGATATTGTTTTTATTATAACAAGTGCTAATCAGGATTTTAATATTAGACGTCTTGAACGATATCTAACAATTATCAATGAGATTAATGCACATCCTATTATTATCTTAAATAAGATTGATGTATGCAAAAATTATAAGAAATATATAAATGAAATTGATAAGAATCTTCCTAATGTGACCAAACTTCCTATTAGTGCAAAAACAAGTGAAAATATTGAAGAAATTCTACAAATCATCAAGCCAGGTAACACTATAGTGCTTGTTGGTTCATCAGGTGTGGGAAAATCAACATTAATCAATAATCTACTTGGATATAATCGGCAAGCAATCGATGAAACCCGAGAAAAAGATTGCAAGGGACGGCATATCACAACATCTCGTGAACTTATTATGCTACCAAATGGTGGTATGTTAGTTGATAATCCTGGTTTAAGAGAGCTTCAATTATGGTCATCTGAATCTGGAATAAGCAAGACCTTTGAAGACATTAATGAATTAAGTAGGCATTGTCGTTTTTCAGATTGTTTTCATGATACAGAACCAGGTTGTGCTGTTAAAAAAGCAGTTGATCAGCATAAATTATCTCAAAAGAGACTGGATAGTTATAAAAAACTCCTACGTGAGCAAGAATATTTGGATAAAAGAAGAAACACATATGAAAGAAGGAAAAAGGATAAACAATTGGGAAAAATGTATCGAAAAGTCCTTGACATACAAAGATTAAAAGGAAAAAAACAATAAGATTATATAAAAAAATTATTTGATATTAGAATTCAATATTTTTTTACTTTTTTTAAAAATTAATTTATTTTAAAAAACAAAAAAAAGATAGATTATTGACAAAAGTATTGGTTGATGAATAAAATAAATTATTAATGAGTATTGCCCTAAAAAAGTAAACAATCTAATTGCTTTTATTTCTGGTATTTTTCTGAATTTAAATATTCTGATATGATTTGGATAAAGAGTATTACCAATAAAAATTCCAATTAATATAACACCAAACCATGGTAAAAGGGGAAAATAATCAATAGTGTAAAATTTTATTGGCTTGAAGCCTAACCAAACAAGCCATTGAAAATTGAATGAAAATTGTTTTAGAATTATACCAAAAAAAATAAAAATAATCCCAAGTAAAAGATTAAAATTTCTTAAATTTAAAAATGGATATGCAAGAATAATCGAAAGACCTATACAATGTAGTACACCAAATATTACAAATCCTTCATCTAAAAAATAAAAGCTTATAATCGTAATTAACAAACCTAATCCAAAGATTTTCAAACCTCTTTTAATAAATTTCAGTTTCAGTTCTCCTTTTGTTAAAGACACTTTAGCCTTATTATAACTTAGAGTAAGAGATATACCCACAAGTAAGAAAAAAAACGTACCTATTAGATAGACATATATCAAAAAATATCCAGAATATAGACTTAAATTATAAATGTTGAAATAATTAAGGTCATATAGTAGATGAAATACAATCATCATAATTACTGCAATACCTCTTAAAAGATCAATTTCCCAAAAACGTTCGAATGATTTTTTTTCCACTAAACCACAAATCAAATGATAATAAAACTTAGATATTATATTTTATTATTTTGGCCACTGAAAAATAAAAAAAGAAGAAGAGTATATTGTATGAATCACTCAAGTTTTAGACTGGGATCACCAAATGCCTGCCATATTGTGAATGCATGTGCCTCAAGTATATTGCTGATAGGATTTTCATCTAAAAACTTCAGCTGAGAACCAGTATATGCTTCTCCAAACGAATCTACACCTTCTTGACCAATCATGTAAAATGTATTTGTTGCTAGTTCAGAATTTAAGCTATTTGGAGTACTACTATAACTTGTTGTAAGACCAGTTCCTCCAACGCTTGCTATACCACCACCCCATGGTATTAAGAGCATTTTCCAGTTCAAACATGTACCTCCTGGCATACCACCTGTCCAATACCAATGATTATCATTTAAATTTCTTGAATTCAGTGTGTTTATGAGTGTAATATTAAATTGTGCACAATGACATCCCCCTACTACAACAACAGGTAGTTTTTTGAAATTGAAGAATCTCCAAAATTTTTGTGATCGAATACCTCCCATCCATGTATCCAAACCTTCAATTGGATGGCAATTCCATGATACTGGGGAACCATGTCCAGGCATATAGATAAACCTTGCACCTTTTGAAAAAGCTTTGAGGATATCTTTTGTGACTGGGATTGGTAAACCTGTGTTGTTATTTGATGCATAAACTTTTACTTCGTCATCAATTAATGGCTCCATATAACCAAATGCTAAGTCAGCAAGATATTCAGCATCTGGTTGATCAAGATGAAAATCATGATTTAAACCCGCAATTCCAACCATTCTTTTATACCAATCTTCACTTACGGGGGTTGTTTCTTCGTATTTTATTATTTTTGTAACAATTATGTTTAATTCAAGGATATTTCTGCATGGAAGTCTTGTTACAATAATATCAGGTCTTAGGTCTAATACATCATAACCCCATTGAGCAAGAATTCCATCTCCATTGCTATCCCAATCCTCAAATTCTCCACCTTCCTTGTAAATATCTGCATAATAAAGGTCACTTATTGATCCGTTATCTTGTAACCCACCTTTCATAATATTTGTATATCTTACAGGTAGATGCCAGGCCTTTGTCCCTTGATTTGGATCATCTCTATCCTTTGCGTATATGTATCTTTTTAGACCACCTACAAGTAGAACATAGGTTGCATTGTTGGTTTCCTTAACATATTGAATATATTTTTTTATCTGTTCTGGCTTATCAATACCTGTATATTCATCATAAATCTCATTTGTTGTTTTAAGAATAGTTCTTACATTATTTTCGTTTTTATGATTAACTAATTTTTGAAGTCCCATAGAAAATCTACTAGGTGCAATAATTACAAGATCATATTCTTCTTCAAATGTCAATGGTTTTGTTGGTGGTTCATATGTAACTTTTACTTCTGCTTCTCTAATAAAATATATTTTGTTATCTGCTGGAGAATATTGCACTGGAAATTGATAAAGTGAAACATGGGTCTTCAATTCTCCTTTGATATTTAATCCACATGTTGTTTTAATTTCTACCCAATTATCAGGGTATCTTTGAGAACTGGAATAAACCTCAATATCTTCAGTTAGATCATAAAATGTTTGTTCACCATCGACGGGTATAATTGCAGGTGCTGTTGGTTTAATTTTTTCTACAATATCTAATTCATATTCATCTAAGGGTGTATAGGTTATTTCAACGTTTTTAGCTCCAAAGGGTAATTCAAAGGAATGCGGCACCATTGGCATTTCTGGTTTACCTGGATCTCTTAATACTCCAGAATTTTCACCCAATTTTATAGTTAAATATGCTTCATCTCTAACAAAAGTTGGAATTGTAAATTTAAAATTCTCATTTATTTCAATAGTATTACTATCGCTTGTTTCATTTAAAGCAGTTGCTTGAATTCCACTTATAACTAAAATGCTTACTACAATTATATACAATATTTTTTTCATTATTCACCTCCTTCCACATTATAATTATATATTATATTTATAATTGATTAAGATTTTCCCGTATATGTATGGTTTTTTTAAAAATAATTTTACTTTTTAAGGAAAAATTTAATAATATAACAAAGAAATAATATATAAATAAGAAGCCTTATATATGCAGTGGGGTAATTTTGTGGAAAAACGATATAATTTTTTTTATAAAAAATGGAATACACTTATAATTGCATTATTTTTGATTATGGTTTCTTTTTCATCGATATCATTGGCTTTTGATGTTGATTTTGAAAATGAAATAAAACTTTCTTATAATTTTGAAAATCCAAAAATTCAATCTGTTGAAATTGCTGGAACGAATTATGATAGAATAACTCTTTCAACATGTATTGCTGATGGAAATGTAGGGGAACCATTATTACCATCAAAAGGAGTTTATATCTTACTTCCACCTAAAACAAAAGCACATTTTATTGAGGTTTTATCAAACGAAAAACAAAATCTTGGTACAGGATTTTTCATTGAACCAATGGGAAAACCTATACCATTATCAAGTGTACAAACAAATGTAGTTCCTACACCAGATGAAAAAATATATGCATCAAATGAGTTTTATCCTGGAAAATTACATACAAAAGTTGGATTATATAACTTTAGAGGATATCAAATATTAATTCTTTTATTACATCCAGTACAGTATAATCCGTCTACTGGTGAACTTTTTTATTATTCGAGTTTAGACGTTAATATAGAATTAGTAAATGATGAAAAAGCAAATAATTTATTTAGAGGATTTGAAAGAGACAGAATTGAGGTTATAAAAAAAGTTGACAATCCTGAGATTGCAATAAGCTATTCTGATGAATTTAAGAGTTCAAAAGATGTATTTGAACTATTAATACTTACTAGTGATTCATTTAAAGATGGTTTTAATCCCTTAAAAGAGATTCATGAAACTAGTGGTACTCCAACTGTTATTAGAACATTAGCCGATGTTGGTAGTTCTGATTTGGAGGATATTAGAGATTACATTAGAGATGCTTATAACAATTTAGGTATTGAATATGTCCTAATCGGAGGTGATGATAATATTATTCCTGCTCCGATTTTGTGGGTTGAAGGTCTAGATGAGGAAACTTGGCACTATGAAACATATATGCCTTCAGATTTATATTATGCCTGTCTTGATGGGCCATATAATTATGATGGAGA
>CP070712.1:1242877-1252208 GCA_020350365.1 Thermoplasmatales archaeon
CTAAGTACAGATATTATTTCTCCAAAATATTCATGTTCAGAATATTTACTTTCATACATTTTTCCTGGTCGTTTAGAATCAATATCTGCAATCCATTGAATGCCACTTTGTCTTAGAACAGCAATTGTTGCTTTATCATCATCTAAAGACGCAAATGTCAATATTAATTGATTTCTTTGTTTTACTGCTTCATCCAATCTCTGTAACTGATAATCCTTCCATTTTTCTTTTACAATTGAAAGTTTATCCATATTTTCTGCTTCAATGTTTAGAGTATGATAAGACCCAAGTTCTTGTGGTCCCTCTTCAATTATTCCATGAATTCTAAGCCTATCTGAAAATTCATGAAATTTTACTTCTTCAACCCTTATCCCAAGCTTCATCCGTTTTTTTTCGGATTTTTTTGATCTGATCTTATCATTTTTTTGTTCATCTGTTCGAAAAGTAACTGCCCGAACAAGATCCCCCTTATCTATTATATTATGAAGGTGCCATATATCATCAAGATTTTCTGGAATAATTTTTATTTCACCATGCTTAAGATCCTTAAATACAACTCTCATAAAATTTTACCTCAAATCTAATCCAACCGATTCAACGATTGTTGCTCCTCCGGGGGGAATAACTCTATCAATTTTATCTACCGGCTCATCAAAGGCCTTTGCTAATTTATGTGCAATATTTATTTTTTTAATATCTCCTGGTTGAATTATTACATATTTATCTGATAAAGATTTTACAGCACCAACTGGTCCACACATTATTTTATTTTCATCATCAATTATAATCTTACCAATAGCAAGTTCTAATTTACAATTATAATAGTTTCTTTTACCCCGTATTATAAAAGCTCCTTTTGGAACAAATTCACCACTCTGTGGTGTTTTGCTAACCTGTTCAGGTAAAACCCAGTAAGCTTGAGCCTCAGCAAATTGTTTCCATGCTTTTGAAAAAGATGCTGCAAATATACAAGCCTCATTCATTGTTTTTTCAGAGATTTCAATTTTCTCATCATTTAGCCCATTACCTTTAATAATTATACTTGGAGCACCTTGAATATCAGCATGAGCGTATCTATCGTTTTCCTTCAGATATTTCTTTACAACAAGTTCATTTGTTTTTATATCCTTTCCACCCACTATTATATTTCCATCGCTTGAAATAAACCATCTGAATCTTTCGAACCAAAAATGTTTTTCTTTTTTTGGCTTTAACACGATTTGTTCTTTTTCTTTCTGCTCCTTTTCTTTAAATTGCTTGATTTGCTCTAATGTTTTCTTTAAAGATTTCTCTGCTCCAATTAGTTTGTTTCTTAGTTTTTTACTATCATTGTATGCTTTTTCAGCATTATCTGAAACAGATTTTCTAAAATTGAGATTGATTTCAAAATTTTTATCATTTGTGTCTTTAAGATTTAATATAAGAAGATTTTTCGTAGGATCAAACTTTTTTACAATTTCTTTTTCATTTATTTTTTTAATTTCTTCAGTTTTTTCTTTTAATTCTAAAATATTCTTTATTTCATTTAGAACTTGTTCACAGTCTTTATAATTAAGATAAATCAAATTACCTTCAAATTTCTTAATTTCGATTTTCTTAGTCAACTCTTCAATTGCATCTTTTTGTTGTAAAAGTTGTCTATTTAATTTTCCAATAAATTTTGATGTTTTACTTTCTTTTTTCTTTTCTTCTTTTTTTATTTCAGTAAATATTTCCAGGCTTCTAGTAAAACAATCTGTTCTTTCAAAGCTGACATCAGTATAGCTTTTAAATTGAAATGGTAGTACATTGATAATTTTACTATTCTTTTTTACAAGAACAGGGCTGAATATATTTTTGTTAAAAATTTCAAGAAAGCTAATCAAATTATCATATAATTTTGTAATTGTTTTTTCATCAATATTTTGTATTTTTATTGTTTTATCAACATCAGCTCTTGCACAAATCTCTTCTGCAATAGGTCCACTAAGATTAATGTTAACTGCTAATGTTCTAACAATATCTGAGTCGCTTTCTTTTATCAACTTCGAAAAAATTTCTTTTTTAATTTCAAATGGATTTATTTGTGCGGGGGGAGGTTCATATTTTTCCTTGCCTCTTATTGATCTATGTGCCCACCTTTGTTTGATAAGAGGTAATATTATTTTACCTTCGGGATTAACAAGTATAATATTTCCATCTGAAAAAAATTCAATAATTAAAGTATAATTCCCATCTTTTTTGCTTATATTTATTTTAATAATTCTGTCAAATTCATGTTGAGATATTTCACTAATTCTTCCATTTGAAAGATATTTTCGTAAAGTCATTGCAAAAATACTTGGTTTTTCTGGGGTTTGAAAATCTTTTTTTGTTATACAAAGAAATTCTCCATTTCTGATATATATTGCTTCTTTTTGTTTTGTTTGAATATTTCTGATTCTAATCAATAACTCGTTACGAGTAATTTGATATATTTTATCTATGCTGTTTCCAATGACATTTTGAAGTTCTGAAACAATAACATAGATATCAAATGATGAAAGTTTTCTTTGCATTTCTATTGGTTATATTGGATTTATTATTAAAACACTCTTCATTACTTTAACTTATTCAAAAAGTTACGACAAAAATATTTGCGATTTAACGTTTAATAATTACTTTCTATGACAGTGACAATGTCTTCTCATTTCGTCCACATCACAAAATGTATCAAAAAATTGATTTAGGCTCATATCAAGTTCTTCTTCTCCTTTTTTTGTTAGAGAATATTTTTTATTTTCATCTACTTTTAATAGTTCTTTGTTTGTAAGATATTTTAGGACTGGATAGATTGTTCCAGGGCTTGGACGATGCCCTCTTCTTTGTTCAAGTTCCTCAGTTATTTCTGCTCCTGTCATATTTTTTTTACTTATTAACCATAGCACAAGAAATGAAAGAAAGCCTTTCATTCTGCAATGTCTATTATAACGATTGTGATGCGTGCACATTGTACTATTGTATCGGTTTATCGATATTAATATTTTAGGAATTAAATTATTTATCGGATTTCCGATAGATTTAAATAATAATATCGTATTTACGATATCGGATGACCAATATTAGGAGATAAAATATGTGTCATGGAGAACATAGAATGTATAGAAATCATGGAATGTATTGCTTTAGGCAGTTCCTAACAAAAGAAGAAAAAATTGAACATCTAGAAGAGTATAAAGAATGGTTAGAAAGGGAAAAAAAAGGTGTTGAGGAAACAATCGAGGAGTTAAAAAAGGCTAGTTAAATCTGGCCATTCTTTTTTTTATTTCCAATTAGGAGGTTTCTTGAGTTTGAGTGTGATATTTTCTTTATCTGCAGCATTTTGAAGAATATCTTTAAGAACCTTTGCCTTATTTTTTATATTATCATCAGCAATATCTGATTTTTTAATTTCCTTTTTTGCACTGTCAAGTGATTTCTCAAGATCTTGAATAGGTAATAAAGCAGAAGCAAGACAGAAGATGCTCTTTGACCTTCCATCGTTAAAATTTGAAAGCATATCTTTCAGAATTAATATTCTTTTATTTTGTTGTTTTATGAATTCTTCAAATCCCATATTTTTTATTAAATTCAAGTTTGGTAAAGCTTTTTTATGAGTAACAAACGAATCATATGAGTCTTTTCCAAACCATTCACTATCAAATTTATGACATGGGAAATCTTTACATTCTCCACACGTTTCAAGATTCTTCTTTTTAAAACAACATGTAATAAAAAAACAAGTTTGACCCATAACTTCAAGAAATTTTGGACCTAAACAACCAGGACATCGTGATTTTCCTTCAGTATAATGCCGTGGACATAAACCGCAATCAATTCCACAACAACCAATAGTTGGATATTTCTTTTCCAAATCATTCATATTATTTCTGCCTTATTTTTTCTTAACAGGACTATATCAATGTGTTTTATTTAAGACTAATTCTGTTTTCCTTTTTTATTAACTGCTCTAATATTTTTTTATATACATAACCCTAGACGGGTTCAAAAAAATTGAGTTAGCGGTCCAATAATACCACCAATATAAAGAATTATTGTTGCGATAACTGTAACCAAAATATTATCATCAATTTTTCCAAATTCATATCTTTCAAATAAAGATGCAACAATAGCCGCAATTATGCCCCAAAGAGGTATTGGTAGCTTTCCAGCATTGGCAAAAAAATATCCAATAGGAATACAAACCCCCATCATGTAAATATTACCTATCATATGCTTCTTGCGTTCTTTGAATGCAAAATTTCTAACAATACCTGTTATTCCATCTCCAAATGCTATAAAAGCTGGAGGGATAATTGCGACCCATGGATCATCAAGTATCATCCATAAAATAAAAATAGTCAAACCCCACATGAAACAAAAGGTCACATCATTAATATTGTCTTTTGTTTGAAACCAATAAAGAGTATTTCCTCTTTTATGAAAAAAGTATGTAAATATTGTTAAAACCAAGCCAGCAAGTAGAGGATACCATGGATTGGAAAATACAAATGGAACAGCAATAACAATAACTCCACCGGCAAGGATATGAATTAATTTTCTATTATAATAAATCGCTACTTCTTTTTTTATCTTTTTATTAATCATCCATTCATAAAAATATTTTGTTAAAAGAAAAACTGCTCCAACGTAAATTGTTAAGACGAAAATCCAGAAAATTTCAAGGAAAATATTCTGATTGAGCATTGCCCCCTTTATCAATTCCTCTTATTTAAATTTATTAGAATCATCTTAGAAAAATCAATTAATAGAAACATATTTAAAACATAGGTAAATCCTGGTATTTGTTAAAAAAAGACTCCGAAGTCAAAGGAGGAAGTAAATGAACGGAAAAATAAAATGGTACAATCCAAGAAAAGGGTATGGATTTGTTGAAGGAGAAGATGGAAAAGACATCTTTGTTCATAAATCAGCTATACCCCAAGGAGTCTTCCTAAAAGAGGGAGACAATATTGAATATGAAGTAGAAGAAACAGATAAAGGTCCAAAAGCTGTTAATATTAAAAAAAGTTAATTAGCAAAAGAATTTAAAGTTTAAAAGTAAAGAAAAGAATGGGAAAATTCTATTTTTTACTTATTTCTTTTTCTTTTTCAAAGCAATCATTGCAGATAGTATTTCCTGAAGGTATTCTTTTACCACATTTACTACATATATTATGTTCTACACGTTTAAAACCAATAATTATCTCATAATTTTTTGAACTCCACTTAAACATGAGTCCTTCTCTATGTATACCAGGCATCCGATTTCCCCATCCTATGTTTTATATATAAATGAAATCTTAAGTTCATATATAATCTTTTGTTTAAATCGGGAAAAAATACTTAAACAAAGCTATAATAAACCGATTCAGGTAGCGAATCTAATATGAAAGCTTTTGTAACAGGCGGTGCAGGATTTATTGGAAGTCACCTGGTTGACAAACTTCTAGATAGAGGAGATTATGTAACTTCATTTGACAACCTTTCCTCTGGAAAAAAAGATTTTTTTAAACATAATAAAAAAAATGATAAATTTAGATTTGTTGAAGCAGATCTGCTTAATTTAAAACAAGTTAAAAAAGAAATAAAAGGCCATGATGTTATATTTCATATAGCAGCAAATCCATTTGTTAGACTTGGTGAGGAACAAACAAGGCTTGATTTGGAACAGGGACCAATTGCTACTTATAACGTTTTGGAGTCTATGAGACTTAATAATATTAAAAAAATTGTTTTTTCATCAAGTAGTGTTGTATATGGGGAAACACCTAAGATTGCAATTCCTGAGACCTATGGTCCATCCCTACCAATTTCTCTTTATGGCGCAGGAAAGCTTGCTGGTGAAGGATTGATTAGTGCTTTTTGTGGCACTTTTGATTTCCAAACCTGGATTTATAGGTTTGCAAATGTTGTTGGAATTCGAGGGACACATGGAGTAATCGTTGATTTTATTGCAAAGCTCAAGAAAAATCCAAAAGAGCTTGAAATACTAGGTGATGGTAGACAACAAAAGCCATACTTGCATGTGAGTGATATAGTTGATGGTATAATTTTTGGTTTTGAACATTCAAATGATCAGATAAACTTGTTTAATCTTGGATGCGATAGTAATACAACAGTTACAAGAATTGCAGAATTGGTAGTAGATGAATTGAACCTTAGAGATGTCAAATTCAATTATACTGGTGGAGCAAGAGGTTGGGCAGGTGATGTACCGCGTTTTCAACTTGATATAAGTAAGATAAAAAAATTGGGATGGAAGGAAAGTTATACTTCTGATGATGCTGTAAGAAAAGCTATAAGAGAAGTACTTGATAACCAATAAGTTCGCAGGAGAAAAAATATGATAATTTCACGTTCACCTGTAAGAATTACACTTGGTGGCGGCGGAACTGATTTATCTTCATATTATTCAAAATATGGTGGTTCACTAATTGCTGCTGCCATTGATAAATACACGCTTGTTACTGCCCACACTAGATTTGATGATGACATAAAGCTTAATTACTCCAAGGCAGAACAAGTCAAAAGTATTGATGACATCAAGCATAACATTTTCAGAGAGGGCTTAAGACTACTTAATATTAAAAAAGGAATTGAACTCACATCTTTATCTGATATGCCAAGCAGTTCAGGCTTGGGAACATCTGGAAGTTTTACTGTTGCAGTTCTAAATGCATTACATACATACAAAAGAGAGTTTGTATCTCAAAAGCAGCTTGCAGAAGAAGCATGTAAAATTGAAATTGAAATTTTAAAAGAACCTATTGGAAAACAAGATCAATATATTGCAGCATTCGGTGGGATTACCTCACTTAAATTTGCAAAAGATGGTTCAGTAACTGTTGAACCGGTAAAAATGAGTGAAGAAGCCCAAGATGAACTTCATAACAACATTATGTTATTTTATACAGGTATCTCAAGATCTGCTTCAAAAATTCTTAAAGAACAAAACGATAAAAGCAAAGAAGATGAAGAAACAACTATTGAAACACTTCATGAAATAAAGAAAATAGGGCTTGAAACGAAAAAAGCATTTGAAAAAGGAGATGTAAACAAACTTGGAGAATTTCTTGATGTTCATTGGAATATCAAGAAGCAACTGTCAAAAGGTATATCAAACAAATATATTGATGAATGCTATAATCTTGCAAAGAAAAATGGAGCAATCGGTGGAAAAATAATGGGAGCAGGTGGTGGAGGATTCTTTATGTTCTACCACGATGGTAACAATACAAAAAAGACGTCTTTCATTAAAACATTGGCAAAAAATGGATTAAAAAGAATGCGTTATAATTTTGATTTTGAAGGTGCAAAAATAATACTAAACATGAAAAATATTTAGAGAGTGAAAAACATGGAAAACGAAAAAGAAATAGAGCAATATTTCAAAGAGATAAAAGAAATCTGTGATACTATTTCAAGAGAAGATATTGACAAAGCAATTGAGGTATTATTTGATGCTTGGAAAAATGATTATCAGGTTTTTTTATGTGGAAATGGTGGATCTGCTGGTACAGCAACTCATTTCATGTGTGATTTATTCAAAGTAACTATTGTTGAGGATAAAAAACGATTTAAAGCATATTGTTTAAATGACAATATTCCACTTATGACTGCACTAATTAACGACGAAGGATTTGATAATCTTTTTATTGAACAGTTAAAAAATCTTTACAGAAGAGGAGACATCCTAATCTGTCTAAGTGTTCATGGTGGAAGTGGTAAAGATAAAGCAGGTCTTTGGTCACAAAATCTATTGAAAGCAATAGACTATGTTAAGAAAAATGGTGGAAAAACAATTGGATTTTCAGGTTTTGACGGTGGAGCAATGAAAGAGTTTTGTGATGTCTGTGTAGTTGTTCCATTCAATGCAACACCTCACGTCGAGGCTTTTCATGTTGTTCTCCAACATCTTATTGCATTTAGGTTAAAAGAAAAAATAAAAAACTACAAAGATTAAGATGAAAAACAAAGCAGTTTTTTTAGATAGAGATGGTGTTATAAACGAAATTGTTTATCACAAGGAAATGGGAATAGTTGATTCGCCATTTACTGTTGAACAATTTAAACTATTACCTGAAGTAGGTAATGCAATCAACAAATTTCATGACCAAGGCTTCAAGGTGATACTTGTTTCTAATCAACCAGGTCTTGCAAAAGACCATTATGATATCAATATTTTTGAAAAAATTAAAGGAAAATTAGAAAGTGAGTTAGCAAAAGTTGGAGCAAAGCTTGATGCTGAATATTATTGCTTTCATCATCCTGATGCAAAAATTGAAAAATATAAAAAAATCTGCGATTGTAGAAAACCAAAACCAGGAATGATAATGCAGGCTGCAGAAGATCATAACATTGATATTTCAAAATCATGGATGATTGGTGATGGAATAAATGATATTCAAGCAGGACAGGCTGTAGGTTGTAAAACAATTCTTATTGGAAGAATGAAATGTGATCTATGTAAAATCTTAGAAGATGAAAAAGTAAAACCTGACTTTATTGCTGCAAATCTATATAAGGCATTTTTAATTATCGAAAAGAACGAGAGGACTTGATATGGAAATATTTTTAGATACAGCAAATACAGATGAAATATCTGAGATACTTGAATGGGGACTAATTAAGGGAATTACCACAAATCAGAAAATTTTTCTTAAAGAAAAGGGATGTAACTTTGAAGAACAATCAAAAATAATACTAAAAATGGTTGAACCATATCCCGTCAGTCTTGAAGGACCAAATAATCTTGATGAACTTTTAGAAGAAGCAAAAAAATATAGTAAATGGGGAAAAAATGTTGTAATAAAGGTACCTATGCTTGCCGATGGTAGTGGACTAAAGGCAGTAAAAATTCTTGAATCTAAAGGAATAAAGACAAATGTAACAGCAATGATGACTGTTAACCAAGCAATGCTTGCAATTACTGCCGGTGCATCATATGCAAGTCTCTTTTTTAACAGAATTAAAGACATTGGAAGTGATCCTGTTGAAGTTGTAAAAAAATCAAGAGCAATAATAGATAATGGTGGTTTTAAAACAAAACTTATTGTCGGAAGTATTAGGGATCCTTCAGATGTAATAGATATTGCCTCTGCAAATCCTCATATTATCACAATTCCCTATAAAATTTTAAAACAGATGCCTTATCATGAGAGAACTGTATCAACCTTAGATGAATTTGAAAGAGCTTGGGAAGAATTCAAAACAGCAGAAAAACAATGTTGAGTTTTTAAGAAAAACTTTTAACGAAAAAATTGTTGTTTGAGACTTGCCTATGCAAATGGTAATTTTATGTGGAGGACTTGCAACAAGACTTGGCAGTATT
>CP070712.1:1252308-1261205 GCA_020350365.1 Thermoplasmatales archaeon
GGAGTTAATAAGATGTGTTCTTGGTTTGAATGCCTCAAAACAAAATGGAGCATATATTGGTCTTTTAAAAGGCCATAATCTTCGTGTTTATCTTAACATCGATGCTCTTGTTCAAAAACATATATGCATTCTTGCAAAAACAGGTGGTGGAAAGAGCTATGCATGTGGTGTTCTTATTGAGGAACTTTTAAAACATAAAATACCAATGGTAATCATTGATACTCACGGAGAATATCATTCATTGTCAGAGCCGAATAAAAGTAGAAAAGATCAGAAAAACATGGAGAAATTCGGAATAACAAAACAAGGTTATTCAAGTCAAATAAATGAATATACACCAGTTGGAGCCAGAGGAAAAGCAAAGCATCTAACATTGAGTGGTATAAACCTTGAAGCTCGTGAAATAATTGATCTTCTATCATCTAAGCTTTCAGGTCCACAAATAGGGGTATTATATCAGGCTATAAAAGAAATTAAAGAATACAAGAAGATGTGGAACCTAAGAGATATCATTGATGCTGTAAATCGTAGTAAAAGTAATGCTCGTTGGAACGTCATAGCATCACTAGAATCACTAGATTCTATAGGTGTTTTTTCTGAAAACGGAACCCCGACAAACGAACTTGTAATAAAAGGAAAATGCTCAACAATTAATATGAAAGGTGTACCACCTGATGTACAAGATGTTGTTGTTGCACGTCTTACAAAGGAACTTTTTGACGACAGAAAATCAGGAAAAATTCCTCCGTTTCTTTTAGTAGTTGAGGAAGCACATAATTATTGTCCAGAGAGAGGATTTGGTAATGCCGTCTCCTCAAATATATTGCGAACAGTCGCTTCAGAAGGTAGAAAGTTTGGAATGGGTCTCTGCATTGTTAGTCAACGTCCTGCAAAAGTTGATAAAAACATAATATCTCAATGTAACACTAATATTATTTTAAAGGTTACAAATCCAAATGACCTAAAGGCTATTATACAATCTGTTGAAGGTCTAACTACTCAGACGTATGATGAAATACAGCGTTTACCAATTGGGATTGCACTAATTTCCGGTGCTGGCCTTCAAATACCTATTATGTCAGAAATTCGAACCCGTGAAACAAACCATGGTGGAAAATCAGTCGGTATATCAAAACCTGGTGCTGGGGAAGATGAAATATACAAGCCTCCTAAAATGCCTGCTACACCACCTCCAATAAAAATTCAAGAACCGCAAATTGAGACTCCAAAACCAAAAGAAAGCAATCTTACTCATAAAGCAGAAAGCGTTGGACGGGTTGCAAAGAGACTTGGATGGGTCACAACTGACGATCCAGATGAGGCAATAAAGATACTTTCAGAAGAAGCAGAAAATATGAAAGAGAATGTTTACAAATATCTTGAATCACTTGCTACACTTGCAAAAAACTTTTGCTTTATTGAAAGTCCCAAGTGTATCAATTGTCCAATGAATCAAGGATGTAAGTATCGATCAACGATAAAAAAGGAGAAAAAAGGATTTTTTAGAAAATAATGAAGAAAAAAATAATTTTTTTAGTTTTTATTCTTCTTTTATTCATCACAGCTTTAGCTGGTTGTCTAGATTTTATTAATATTGATGGTTCAACTACATATGAATCTCATCCAACCTCCGTGCTATATACAATATCTTATGGATACAATATTAATTGTACAGGTTCTGGAAAATATAATATTTTTTACAAATGTGATTTACCAGAGGTATTAAATGGAAATATCTTGGATATTATTATTCTTAACAATGATTACGATGACGAATTATTAGCAACATGGAATAGCGTAAAAAGTTGGGAAATTATTAGTAATTTAAACAAAGAATATAATCTTGGAATTAATGCTACCGTAAAAGCTGAAAGTTTTATTATTTCTGATTTAAGTGGAGGAGATGCTCTTTCAATTCAAGAAATAAATGATAGACATCCAGATATTGTTAGTCAATTCACCCAAGCTCAATCAAATGATACAACAATATTTATCGATCCATATGATAAAGATATTAAAAATATTGCTAATCAGGTTTTATTTGAATCAGGTACTAATAATTCATTTCTTGTTGCAAAAGACCTTTTCAAATGGTTAAAGCAAAACACAGAGTATAATATCCATTTTGATAATGATAATGTTCAAACTTCAAGTTATACACTTCAATGTAGAACCGGAGATTGCGATGATCTAACATTTTTATATATATCCCTTTGTAGATCTTTAAAAATACCCTCAAGATTTATTAGAGGATTTTTAGTAGAAAATAGCTATGCTATTCCTCATGCATGGGCTGAGGTATTTGTTGGTGGTGATTTGGGTGATGATGGATGGATTCCTGTTGAATGTGCAGGAATTTCAAGTTCAATTGAAATTGAGATTCATCAAAATTTTGCTATTGAGGATGTAGAACATTTAAGATTGTTTAAAGACGATGGTAGTAACGAGTCTTTAAATATCTCTTTATCAGGAGTATATTACAGATTGTATAGTGAAAATAGAAATATTGATGCCCAAGCATTTAGCGATATTTCAAATTATTCGGTATTAAAAAATCAGAAACTTGTTATTGAACAAGATGAAAAAAGAGTCTATACGTAAATTCAGATGTAATATTTATCCTATAAAACTTCAAATGTTTATCAAGTTTAGATTATGTAAAAAAAGTTAATTGTGTCATAAAAAATTAAGAATTATGACCCTAAGAATTTAAATATTAAAAGCGCATACAGCGTTACTCTTATCTAACAGGTGAAAAATGGGCAGAGGAATAAACGCAGCAAGAAAGCTCAAAAAATCCAGAAAAAAACAACACTGGAATGATAGATACTATAAAAAAAGAGTATTACACTTGAAAGAAAAAGCAGATCCTTTAGAGGGAACAGCCCAGGCTAGAGGAATTGTTATAGAAAAGGTTGGTATAGAAGCAAAACAACCTAATTCTGCTATCAGAAAATGTGTAAAAGTTCAGCTGATTAAAAATGGAAGACAAATTACTGCTTTTGCTCCAGGTAATAATGCGATTAGTTTTATTGACGAACACGACGAGGTATTAGTAGAAGGAATCGGAGGTAGAATGGGGCGAAGTTATGGTGATATTCCTGGTGTCCGTTTTAAAGTAATAAAGGTTAATGATGTTTCATTAAATGAAATGATTAAAGGAAAGATTGAAAAAGCAATGAGACGATAGATATGACAGCAAAAAAAAGTAAACCAATTGGCAGTAGTTTTTTTCCGGTCTTTTCAAAATATGATATGAATGAGGTAAAAATAGAAGATCAAGGACTTGCAAGATATGTCAATCTCGAATCAGAAATCATCTATCTTGGAGGGTCTAACTCAAATAAACTATTTGCAAAATCAAAGATTCCTATTATTGAGCGCTTGATAAATAACATAATGAGAACCGAGAAATATAATGGTAAAAAAATCAAAGCATATAAGGTTGTAAGATCAGCTTTTGAAATAATTGATAAAAAAACAAAAACAAATCCTATGCAAGTATTTATCGATGCCCTTCAGAATGCTGCACCCAAAGAGGAAACAACAAGATTACGCTTCGGCGGAATTTCTGTTCCAAAAGCAGTAGATATTGCACCACAGAGAAGACTGGATATTGCTATTCGCAATATCAGCATGAGCTCAGTTTCTTCTAGTCATAAAAATAAGAAAAGTATTGAGGCTTGCCTTGCTGATGAAATAATAAAGGCATCTAAAAACGATGTTGCTTCATTTTCAGTTGCAAAGAAGAACGATGTCGAACGTGTTGCTAAATCAGCTAGATAAAGTTAATGGGGATTTATTGAACTATAAAAATTGAGGTTGTTAGTATGGGAAAGAAAGAAGATAATATAAAGAAATCAAAAGATTTAATGAACAAGTTAGAATTCATTAGAAACATTGGTATAGCTGCTCATATTGATCATGGAAAAACAACACTTTCTGATAACTTGCTTGCAGGTTGCGGAATGATGAGTGAAGATCTTGCAGGTAAGCAACTTGTTCTTGATTTTGATGAACAGGAGCAGGATAGAGGTATTACAATTAATACTGCTTCTGCATCTATGGTTCACGAATTTGAAGAGAAAGAATATCTTATAAATCTTTTAGATACCCCAGGTCATGTTGACTTTGGTGGTGATGTTACCCGTGCAATGCGTGCAGTAGATGGTTGCATTGTTGTTGTATGTGCAGTAGAAGGCGCTATGCCCCAGACCGAAACAGTAATTAGACAAGCGCTTCGTGAGAAAGTAAAACCAATACTTTTTATCAATAAAGTTGATCGATTAATAAACGAACTCCGAGTAACGCCGGAAGAAATGCAACAACGTTTTATTAAAATCATTTCTAAATTCAATGAACTTTTAAATAAAACAGTCCCTGATGAGTTCAAAGGGAAATGGAATGTAAAAGTCGAAAATGGAAGTGTTGCATTTGGTTCAGCTTATTACAATTGGGCAATTTCCGCACCTTATATGGAAAAATCAGGCCTCAGCTTTAAAGATATTTATGATTTCTGTCACAATGAAAAACAAAAAGAAATTGCAAAAAAGACTCCTATTCATGAGGTTTTACTGGATATGGTTGTTGATCATCTTCCACCTCCAAAGGAGGCTCAAAAATATAGGATTCCACATATATGGCGAGGTGATCCTGCAAGTGAACTCGGAAAAAGCATGATTGAAACAAATGATAATGGTCCTCTTTCAATAATGGTTACAAAGATTGTGATGGATCCACATGCAGGAGAGGTTGCAGTAGGCAGGGTATATAGTGGTAAAGTTGAGCGAGGACATGAGGTTTATGTTATAGGTATGCCAAGAGTCAACCGAGTACAACAGGTTAATTTAATGGTTGGTGCAGATAGAATACCAGTTGATTTTGTAAGTGCTGGTAACATTGTTGCTGCTACAGGAATTAGAGATGCTATTGCTGGTAGCACTGTTACTGATGATCCAGATGTAGATCCTTTTGAAAGAATTATACATATATCTGAGCCTGTTGTAACAGTAGCTGTTGAAGCAAAAAATATGAAAGATTTACCCAAGCTTATTGAAGTCTTAAGAGTTGTTTCAAAAGCCGATCCTAGCATACAAGTAGATATCAACCAGGAGACAGGCGAAAATCTAATGTCAGGTATGGGAGAACTACACCTTGAAATCACAGAATACAGAATCAGAAAGGAATATGGCGTAGATATTGTGACATCAGAACCAATCGTTGTCTACAGAGAATCTGTCGCAAAGAAAAGCCAGCAGAAATTCGAAGGTAAATCACCAAATAAACACAACCGATTTTATATTGAGGTCGAGCCACTTCCAGAAAATATTGTAAAAGCTCTTTACAACAATGAGATACCAGATAACATCAAGAAAAATAAAAATGAGGTAGTTAAAAAATTACAAGAACTTGGTATGAGTAAAGAAATTGCTAAAGGAGTGTTTAGCATTAAAGGATTAAACCTTATTGCAGATGTTACAAAAGGAATTCAATATCTTTTTGAAACAAGGGAGCTTATAAAGGAAGCATTTGATGAGGTTATGAAAAGTGGTCCGACTGCATCCGAACCTTGTCAAGGAATGCTTGTACGACTTGTTGATGCTAAACTTCATGAAGATGCAATTCACCGTGGACCTGCTCAAGTAATTCCTGCTGTCAGAAATGCAATATATGGTTCTATCACTGTATCTGATCCAATTTTACTTGAACCTGTTCAGAAGGTCTTTATTAGTACTCCACAGGACCTTATGGGAGATGCTTCAAGAGAACTTAATCAGAGAAGAGCAGTAGTTAGAGATATGATTACAGAGAAAGATATGGTAAATATTGATGCAAAAGCACCAGTTGCAGAGATGTTTGGATTTGCATCAGCTATACGTTCAGCAACCGGTGGACGCGTTCTATGGAACACAGAAAACCTAGGATTTGAACCATTACCAAGACAGTTACAACCAGATATTGTAAAACAGATTAGAGAAAGAAAAGGCCTAAAGGCAGAGCCTTATCCAGCTAGCTACTATTTGGATTAGGGGAAAAATCCCCCTTATATTTTTATATAATCGTAAAAATCAAAAAATTTTATAACAACGGTTATATTATACATTTTAACCTAATGGAGATGCACTATGGATAGAGGAAATATTCCAATAAATAAGAATTATGAGATTGAGTTTCGCTATTTTGATAAGGATACAAACTATAAATATTTCAATAGAAAATTTGAGATATATCTTTTAGAGAAAAAAACATTACAAAAGAGTTATGTTTTACATATGGATAATTCAGATATCAGACAAATGACTCCTTATGTTTTTAAGGCTTCAACCGGTAAAAAGAAACATGATTTTGGTGTTACAACATTGAATTGGAATGACATTAGAACGAAATTTACTGATTATATAGTTGCTGAGCTAGGGGAAAAACAAAGAAATAATGTTAAAAAGGCAATAGGAAAACTTAATTCACCTAAAATCTAACTAGTAACTTGTAGTTTTATATTTACCATGGGCTGGCTCATATATCTGACCGTTTCGTTTTAGTCTATCAAGAGCTTCTTCTACCTTACCTGATTCAATACCTTCAATTTCAGCTTCTCTTATTATATCTCCTCTAAGAGCGTTGCCATCTTTTGATTCATTGCAAAGTCTTTGTATAATATCAATTATTGTTCTCATTCTATCATGTTGGGTATGGGAAATACCTGTTGCAATTATATCGATATCAAATCTTCCGGTCTCCCTATCCATTCCAACTCTTCTTAGATATTGATCGATTATGTAAATAGCTCTCTTTGCATCATCAACAGTTGCTTCTTGACTAAGTCTCATTCTGGCGCTAGCTTCGGTAAGTCTAACAAATGCCTCCAATTGTCTGGGAGTAAAAGTGACTGTTTCTTCAGAAGTTGCACGAAATTCTACATAATACTCCTTTAACATTTCAAGAGCCTCATTTGTCATAACAGGAAAAATATTTCTTTTTGCATAAGCAACATACTTTCGTAAGAATTCTGGAGTAAACATCGGCATGACATTTTTCATTAAACTATTCTGTTCTTCTTTTGTATGTGCAGATTCCTTAAATCTTATTATTTGTTCACTTACTTCACCAGCCTTATGCGAGAGTAGAATATGTGTTGCAAGGGCAGTATCGGTTGTTCTATTAGGCTTATCGATAATGGAAAAAATTAAATCAAAACGAGAGAGAAGTGCTGGTGGCATATTAATCTGCTCATGTATCGGTAGAAATTCATCGAATCGTCCAAGTTTAGGATTTGCAGCAGCAAGAAGGGCACATCTTGTCTTAAGTGTTGCATTGATTCCTGCTTTTGCTACAGAAATTTCCTGTTGTTCCATGGCTTGGTGAATTGAACTTCTATCAGATTCATCCATCTTGTCAATCTCATCAATACAAGCAACACCCATATCAGCAAGGACGAGTGCTCCTGCTTCAAGTGTCCATTGTCCCTCCCCAAATTCATCTCTTACAGCAGCAGCAGTAAGTCCGGCAGCTGAAGATGCTTTTCCAGAAGCATAAATACTTCTAGGGGCAAGTTTTGACATATAGGTTAGCATCTGAGATTTTGCAGTACCAGGATCACCAACAAACAATGTATGGATATCACCTCTTATTCTAGTCCCATCTGGCATTTGTTTTGCTAAACCCCCAAATAATTGTAAAATTAAAGCCTCTTTTTCAACCTCTAAACCATAAATAGTTGGAGAAATACTCTGCTTGAGTTTATTATATAGATCGGGATCTTTGCTTAATTTTAATATCTCTTTTTCATCTTCAGGGGAAACTTCTACTTCTTCAAATGCGAACTCTTGACTTTCAATGCTAATAGCTTCCATTATCTTATCAAATGATGTTAAACGGAAAGTACCACGCCTCCTCTGTGAAGAGTGTAAAATTCCATTTACAATAACCCTATCACCAGGAGCTATCTTTCCCACAAGATCGTCTTCTAGATAAACACCAATTTTCTCTGGTTGGGCTCCACCCCGAAGACCTTCTGGACTTTCTTGTATTTCAATTTTTTGAGAATCTATAAAAGAAGAAAGGCTTGTTAAAAGTTTAAAAGAGGAAACTCTTCCACATCCGCCTTGATCTTCAAAACATTCAGAAGGTTCCTTCAGAATATCTTCCTCTTGTTCGATCTTAATTACAGCTCCACATTTGTGACATTGAAATGCGCCAATTTGAAGTTTAGGTCGTACCTCTGTTCTTTTTTTAACCAAACCTTCAACAGCAGCTAATTTTCCAAGATGATTAGCACGTATCTTTCTAATTATTATTCTATTTGAATCTGGTAGATTTGTAACTTTAAAATGAAGTTGTAATTTGTTTTCAGAAGCAACATCGATATTCCTCAATGCCTCCTCAGCGTTATGCAAGGCCTTGTACGGTTGATTAAGAAGCAAATCAGCAAGTTTTGGGTCTGCCTGATCAATCTCCCAATAATCAATATATATACTACGTTTCTCAGGATATCCCAAGGCAACAGTCTCAATATCAGGTTTACAATTATCCTCAAAGAACTTCTGCCATTTTGCTACTAAACTCTGATCCTTAAGTAGTCGTACCATTTGATCTCCCCCACGTTTGAAAACGTGAAATATCCATTTTGTTAATAAATTTTAGCGGGTGTAGAAGGTTCGCGAGTGGGTGCACGTAATACTTAATGACTTCCCACCTGCATTCTCAACCCCGTTTACCCTTTGAGCATCAGCAGTTCGCGGTAAGGTTGCTCACTTCCGTGCCTCACCCAGTCTCCGCAACTAAGACGGACATATGGCCTTCCAACCATATGAAATCATCACCTCTAATCCCATAGGACAAGGTATCATCGTCAACAAATGGATCAATAAATATCCGTTACATCGCCTCTTGGTTTCGAC
>CP070712.1:1261305-1270188 GCA_020350365.1 Thermoplasmatales archaeon
ATTAAAATTGTGTGAATCTTAAGTAGTAAATTCAACTCTTGTATCACCACTATCTCCACCGAATATATACACAGTTTCATTAACCAACTGAGCATTGTATTTATATACCTTGTCCTCGATATATAAAAATGAAAAAGGGAGGAATCACTTGAAAAAAAAAATAATAGTAATATCTATTCTAATTATATTCACTAATCTACTCATATCTTCCGCTTTATTAACTGTCTCTGGAAATGAGAATTTTAAACTAGGTGATTTGGAAAAACAACTCCTTATTAATAAACAAAAGGTTAGATTTTCTCTTGGGGATAATATTGATTGGTGGCCACAATTGCAACATGATTCTCAACATTCTGGTATTTCAACATCTTCTGCACCGGAAACAGACGCAATTCTGTGGAGCTTTAAAGGAATTCGAGGGAAATTTACTGCACCAACAGTTTCAGATAATAAAGTGTTCATTGGTGCAGGTGGTTCTAATTTTAACGGCTGGAGAGGTGGATTATATTGTATAGATGCTGAAACTGGAAGTCTTTTATGGAGTCATATGTATCCCAAAAAAAGACATATTGATGCAGCTCCGCTTGTTTATAATAATCAAGTCATTATTTGTTCGGGTTTTTTGGATATTCCAGTTGGTGATATATACTGTTATAATATAACTGATGGGAGTTTGATATGGGAAATAAAAGATATAGGTTCAGTTTATATGTGTCCTGTAATTGAATCTGGGTCGATGTATCTGTCAGTAAGTTATGATACTCCCGGTGTAAGTCGTCGCCATTATTGTATAAATATTACAAATGGCAATATTTCATGGATGCGAGAGATTGGTGGAGTACATTATAGTGGACCTACTGTTTCTAATGGTAGATTATATATTATTCGAAATGAACGGAAAAATTGTGTTTATTGTTTGAATGCTTCGACAGGTGAAATAATTTGGACATGGAATTGTTCTTTTGATCATGGGGCATATAGTAGATCCACGGTTGTTAATGGCAGGCTATATTTTGGCACTACAGGTCATGGAACCATTACTCCTGATGGCGAAAAATGGACTCATGGGGCAGTATTTTGCTTGGATGCTGTAAATGGAACAACTATCTGGCAAACAGAACAAACAGATAGTTATTCATGGTCATGCCCAGTCGTATATGATGGTAAAGTATATATCGGCACAGATAATCATTATTCTGGAGAAAGAAGAGAAACTTTTTATTGTCTTAATGCTGATTCGGGGGGAGAAGTATGGAATCATTCGGTCGAAACTCATAAAGGATTTATGGTCATGCCTAGTTGGTTTTCACCTGCAGTTTGTGATAGGAAAGTCTATACGGTTTTACCACATAGATTTAGTGTTAGATTATATTGTTTTGATGCTTCCTCAGGTGAGATAATTTGGGATTTTGAAAAATATGGTTTATGGGCTAATAGTCGTGAACTTGCTATTGCTGATGGGAAATTGTTTATGACTTACTCAGCATGGGCACTATATCCTATCATTGGTACTATTTATTGTTTTTCTGACATCAGTCTAAAAGCTCCAAATGCTCCAATTATTAATGGTCCTACTGAAGTTAATCCAGGTGAAACATATAAATATACCATTTCTACAAATGATCCAAATGGTGATGAGATATTTTGCTATATTACTTGGGGAGATGGAACAGTAGAAAAATGGATAGGTCCCTATGATTCCGGAGAGAAAATTACAATCAATCATACATGGTCAGATAAAATTAGAACTAATATTCGTGTAAGGGTAAAAGATATTGGTGGTTTACATGGTCCAGTTGGAAGTATGAAAGTTACATTTTCGAGATAACGGAATAAGTATAAAGTCAATTTTAACATATTAGAGTAGATTTGAAAGATTTTATATATATCTCCTTAGGTATTTATTAAATGTATTAAATCTGGTAATTTTACTCAAAAATTTGTCACTTAATACACTTATTTATCTATTTTTTCCTGTTTTAAAAAATAAAGGAGGGATAACTCCGTATCCCTTATTATATGTAGATAATTATTTTTTCTGAAATGATTTCTCTCAACAGGAGACAGTTATTCTTGTATCTCCTCTATCTGCAGCAAATGTATATACAAATTCTTCATTATTAGCAGTCAATACATTGGATATATCTGCATCAATTGTAGTAATACCGTTTGAAGTACTATTTGTAACACTAACAGCATATGAATCGTTTTGATAAGCACAAGATTCTTCCCAGAAATATTCGATTTGTTCACCTGGACTTGATGTAACTGTACCAGAAACTATATTTATTGTATAACCAACTAGGTTCCGATGGAAATATAGACCCTTACTAACTACCCATATATCACCGGCAATGCTAACCTCATCATCACTATCCAAATCTTTCACTGAAATTTCGTCATCTACCTCACCTTCTGTATCTTGCAAGTCAAACCATATGTTATTTGGACCCCAAAAGGTAGTAGCGCTCTCACCATCCTCATGATGAGGTTCATAATCAAGTGTATATCTAAATAATACTGGAGAGTGACCTTCTGGTGGTGGGTCATTAATTGACCAGTTTATATAAGTTCTACCTTGCAACCATGAACTACCTTCATTTTTTTTCCAATTAACTGCAACATCATCAATTGAAAACCAAGCTTTACCTCTAGTCTTCTGTAATCTCACAGTGATATTTCCAAGGTCCCAATCTGGATTTCCATAGGTTCCATCGGTATGAGTACAATCCATTCCGGTTTTGATAAAAGTTTGGGTGTTTAGCATGTCATCTTCGCTGGTAAATCTACTGTTATCAGCCCAGCCTTTTATCCAGGACCACATACTAGGAAAATTATTATTCGCTTCTTCTCTATATATTGGAAATAATGGTTGATCTCCAGGATCAGTAAAATCAACACCGACAATGCATCGGTCCTGGGCTATAAATGTAAAATTCACTACTTCGATTGTATCATTGATTCTGACATAGGCACCTAAAATACATACTAAGGTTTGAGAACCTGCTTGTTGTTGCTGCTGGGTAAATTCGATTGCTACCGAGAGAGTACCACTTTCGTCGTAACCAAAACCACTGGTATATGTTTTTAAGAATGTATCGTTTCCAATTTCGCTACAGTTATCATCTATATTAAATACCTCCAGTGTGTATACAATATAGTATTCAGGGTGATCCCCTGCTGCTATATCAACATCCCAGCTTGCATTTATATTACCGGTTCCATCTGTCCAAAATACCCAGTCATCAGTCGCATTAACATGGGATATTCCTATGTAATCCATTGTTATTAGTTCTTGTGAAACATCCAGTTCATCAATCCATAAGTCGCCGACATCTGCATCGCCCGCATGGGCTGTCGGGTCGGATGACCTTACAATATTCAAAACCACTAATTGCGTTGTCACCAGCATCAGGAGTGTTATCAAAACACTCCCCAACATAATTTTCTTTCTCATGTTCTTTACCTCAACAAAAACAAATCATAGGAAGTTACAAATATATTTTTCATATTCTGAACGAGTACAGTTTCCTGTACAGAATACGTACGCTGTGAAAAAACATGTTTTCTGTGAGAGAAAACAAATCTTAATAAACAAAATTGAGTTGAAATGATGACTGTGAATGAAAATTTCCCTCGGATAGTCAAATTATTACAAGGATTAAAAGGACTTAATGAGGGTGAGGCAAAAGCATTTTTTAAGATATGTAGTAAGAAATCAGTCAGTGTAAAAGATGTTTTAGATATATTTACAGAACTAGGTATTGATGTTGGCCGTACAAAAGCCTATGGAATCGTTGAAAAATATAGACATGAAGGATTGATATTTCCAATTGATAGTAAGTCAAATGCTAATAGGTTCAAAGCGATTCACCCGAAAACACTTTTGAATCAATTAAATGCTGATATGGGTAAGCTTGATGAGGATATAGCACATCTTTCTGAATCATATGAGACATCTGATTTTGAGGATAAAGATCCAAAAGCGTTATCTAAGATTTTGAAATCAGAAGGTGAAATTCTCACTACTTGTAATGTTTTATGTCAAAATGACGGTGAATTAATAGTCGTATCAAAAGGAGAACCGAAGTTGAAACACTTCTATGATGCATTATCAGGTATTGGAAATAAGACAATCAAAGGAGACATCAATGCTGTATTATTTAAGAAATCATCTGGGGATGAGAAGGGTGTTATTGATTTAACAAAGAGATATAACAAGGATGGGAAATTAAGGATTTTTGGAAACATTATGTATGATTCTGAGAAATATGATTATATATTTGGTAAGGAAGTGAGGAAAAGTGGATAAAGGAATTGAAGTGCTTTTATCGATTTTATATTTGTTAGATAAGGTGTTGGGTCGAACGTATCTTCAGAAATTATTATTTCTGTTGAATACTGAAGTTTATAAAGGTAAGATATTTGATTTCAAGGAGTATAAATATGGTCCGTTTAGCCTAGGTGTTAATAATGCTGTTACAAGGCTAAGTGAGGAACGTTTAATTGATGAGAGAGCTGTTGGTATAAAAGGATCGGAGATTGCTTATAATTATACTTTAACAAAGAAAGGTAAGAGAGTTGCTAGTGATATTTTTGAGAAAAAGCTCCAATATAGAGAAAGAAGTAAGTTAATTGAGTATACAAATAGGTTTAGGAGATATTCTCCTACTGAATTATTGATGTATGTTTATCAAAAATATCCTGAGTATACGAAATATAGTATATTTGGAAAGTAATGGCTTATGATTTTTTTTGGTTTTTCCTGTGTATATCAGATGGTGGTTAGACATTTGCTTTTTTTATTATTTAGTTGTTAAACTGTAGTATTTTTGTTTTGGTGTCAACAAGTTATTTTATTTCTTTACTTTATATAGGATTTGACCGTTAAAAAAATTGTTTATTATTATTTTTTTTATACTACTTTTTAACCTCATGGTTGATGGTAAAAGCATTTCTGTATGAATTTATTGTACAAATAATATAGAATAGATATTTAGATTTTATTTTACCCCTGCATCTTGAATAAGTTCAGTTGACCAAGGACGCATGAAAGGTAGACTTCTTTTGAAATATATATTATCTCCACCACCATCACGAAGAAGATACCTATTGTAATCACAGTCAAGAAGATATAATGATGGGCCGTCCTCAACACCCCAATAGTTATGTCTTAAATTAGCAAATGAAAATTGTGTAACTTCAACACCTATCGTATAATTTGTTAGATAGCCATTATCATAAATATTATTGTAGGTTACCTTTCCATTACTAAATGCATAAACCCTAATACCAAAATATCCATTGTTAAAAACATTGTTCTTATAAATTATTGCTTTTCCTATTTCTAACCAAATCCCTATCTCATTATTGTAAACATCACAATTTAATAATGTATTACTTTTCTTCTCATCACCCAATAATCCTCTACCAAATACAAAATGCACACCTACTGAAACAGGATTCATACCATGACTATGATTAAAGATACTACAATTCCTGATAATATTTCCTCTTGATTCAATATATATACCAAATCCGTTATGATAAATACTACAATTCTCAATAATATTATCATGCAAATTCCAAATAAAAATACCTTCAGCTTTTCGGATCTCCTGTGGTTCTGGAAGAGCATTATTAAAAATTTCACAATTGGCAATATGAATATAAGCAGAATGAGCCCAAAATTTTTCAACTTCAGCATATATTCCATACCACTTGTTATGATAAATTTTACAATCTTTTAATGTAATATGCTTAATGTTTTCTCCATATAATGATATACCGTTACCCGTATTATTATAAAACTTGGATTTTTCTATAAGAACAAAACTTACGTCATATAGAAATATTCCCTCATCTTTATTAAAACATTCATAGTATGAAATGTTAATATTTGAAGAAGAACGACAATTTATCCCTTTTGTCAGATATTTAGAGTAATTATAACTTGAGCAGTTGTCTATCTTAATATACTTAGAATTATCTTCTATCCTTATATCAAGATAATTCATATATGTTGTTGTATCTTCAATTCTACCATTTTCAACAGTTACTAATCTAACTCCTGTACCCCAACTTGAACCGGTTTCACCATAGAAACCACTAACTGTGCAATTTCTAATAATGAAATAAGCATTAGTTCCATTTATGAATATACCATTACCATCTGAACCATCACCTTCTATTATCCAATTCTCGATGATATATGGATTTTCTTTTGTTCCATTTCCTTCAGTTACACCATTCTCCTGTGTGAAATCATCATTGTCATTGATATATATTGGAGGATGATTACTCTTGTAAAACCTAATAATTTCATTTGTTGAAAAATCATATTTTACATTCATACTTGAAGCAAAAGAAGCAACGATAAACAAAATAGTGATAAGGAATATGATGCTCTTATATTTCATTTTTCCTCCTTTAGACAATACTATTACTTTTCACGTATTTAAATATATCCTATACAAAAAATAAAAGAGAGTGTAGATAAATTAAAGTTTACCCTATTGTTATAAAAAGTCATTAGATCGTAACTTCTATTCTTGTATCTCCTCTGTCTCCTGAAAAAGTGTAAAAAGTTTCACCACTTAATTGAGATTGTAACATACTTGTTAAATTTACTTTAACTGTTGTAATACTACTTGCTGAGCTTGAAGATACACCAAAGTTAATTGACCCATTTTGATAGACACAAGAACTTTCCCAATAGTGATTATTTGCAACTGGTTGGTCAGGCGTTCCAACTCCTAATTTCTCTATGTTAAAATTAAAGAACCATTGTCCCCAACTTTTTTGTATTTTTGGATATATCCACCCAACGGGAATCCAAATTTCCTCGTCATTATTTACATCCCATAAGTCAAAGTTTTTATTCCAGCGGTAAGTAACTGGTGTAGTTTCACCTACAGGACAAAATGTAGACCCGAAGCCATTTACTGGTAAAGGTAATTCTGCTAACGCATTCCAACGAACATTTATTCCTCTCAAATTTCCACCATTTCTTACTACTGTTACATCAATATAGGGGCTCACAGTAAAAAAACCATTATTATCAACATCGACTTCTTTCTCACCTTCATCTTTATAAAACCTTCCTGCTCGTGCATCATCATTTGCGTGTATAGTAATTGTAATATAACCTAACCTCCAATCTCCTGTTATTTCAGGCGATGAGCAATTAACATTCATAAAATGAGTTTGATTATTCAACATGTCCTCTTCATCATCAAATCTTCCGCTTTCGTTCCATCCATCAAAATATGACCATGAATGGGGGCATTCTTCATTTGCCTCTATGGTAAATCTTGAAAATGGTTCATTTGTTTCTTCTGAATCAAGGGATATACCTACAACACATCGGTCTTGACTCCAACTAGTGAAATTAACTGCTTCATTAGTATCATTTATAGTAGCAGTTGCATCTAGTAAACAAAATAATGTTGCATTTGTATTTGAAGCTACGAAGGATGGCGAGAGTTCAACTATTACCGAGAGTGTTCCACTTTCGGTATAGCTTGTATTTGCGCTGTATTCTTTTCTAAAGCTTGTATTACATAGTTCAGTAGAATTATCGTCTATATTAAAAACACTTAAATAAAATCTTATCCAATATTCAGGATGCTTATCTCCAATATCAACTGACCAATCCGCTTTTACTGTACCAATTCCCGTCGTCCATTTAACCCAATCATGCGTTGCATTCGCATGACCGATACTTACATTTTTAATACTAGTAAAAATAGATGTCGTGTTCAATTCGGTCACCCACATATCACCAACATCAGCATCACCTGTATGTTCAGATGGCCATGATATTACATTTTCCATAAACATTGTTTGCGTGGTCACCAGCATCAGCAATACCACTATGGCACTGCCTAAAACATATCTCTTTTTCATTTACTACCTCCCATATATTATTTTTTTAGAAAATTGAATAAACCACAGATATATATAATTTTCCTATTTACCTATTTACCCATATTTTATAAAAAATAATAAAATTAGAAATCTTACAGGTATTTGTTTAATAAATACTTAGAAATCCAAATTTTATTTCCGATTTATTTTATTTTCCTTCTTACAAAATCATTTTTCATTAACTTTAAATATTTTCAAATAAAATCTATCTAATATGTCAAAATCATTATCTAAAGAAATTATACATAAAATACGTGAAGAAGTCCTCAA
Source organism: Thermoplasmatales archaeon (assembly GCA_020350365.1). Classification (GTDB taxonomy): domain Archaea; phylum Thermoplasmatota; class E2; order DHVEG-1; family DHVEG-1; genus SG8-52-3. The sequence continues at coordinate 1,269,505 of CP070712.1, forward strand.
AGGAAAATCAAAGTACAGGGTTGCTAAAGAGATGAAGTTATCTGAATTTGTAGTTTACAGCCATACTAGTGATCTTCCAAGCATCGATCGTAGGGAACCTTGTATCAAAGGAAAAACACTCGAACTTCTTAAACAACTTATGAATGAAGGTTATATTTATCCGACTATCTCGACAATACATCATCTTCGTAAACTAAAAACATATCTCCCTATGATACAACGAACTCAAGTAGATGGTAAAAGTATCTATCATCTCAGCGATAAAAACAGGGTAGCGTTACAAGCTGTTATGAAAAAGAAACACTCCAAGATTATTAGTTATCAAGAGCTGAAAAGTATCACTAAAATCTTTGGAGTAAATCTAGATAATGCTGAAAAACAAAGTTATGTTAAATTTAAAGATCATCGTGTTTTTCCAATAATACGTAAAAAGTCAGGCGGATTTCTTTCAAGTAATCGGAAATCACAGACAAGTTTAGACGATTTTGATAGTAAAATCGGATTATTTGGTAAAAATGAAGTACAGAATAAGCAAAAAATACAAAGTACTATTTCCAATCTTCTCCAAGAAATTGATGATTCCTTGGTAGAATTACACCTTCGGATGTACTGGGATCCAGTAGTTCCGAAAGTAGATATTAAAATCGTAAAATTTGACAAAAATATATATTTTAACAATCTTAT
>CP070712.1:1270288-1278869 GCA_020350365.1 Thermoplasmatales archaeon
TTTTTAGGTAAAAATATTTTTAATCCTCCTTCAGCTTCAATATTTAATTTTATATCTGTTGCAGCTCTGTTTCCAATGTTTTTGATTTTTACATTTAATCCTAAACCACCCTTGATATCACCAAAAGTTAGGTAAGGTCCAAAGATTTCAACATCGAGAGATTCTGACCAACTACTTTCTGAACCATATACATCTTTTGCTTTTACCTTTACTTTGTAAAAACCTTTCTCTTGCCAAATGTGTGGAGCATTTGTCTCCACACCTGATGCAAATGGTCCTATCCAACTGCTATTTGTTCCATCCCCCCAATCAAATAAAAAATAAATATCATCACCATCAGGATCAGTTGTATTAGATATATATTCGTATTCAACACTAGCTTCACCTGAAGATGGACCCTTTGGTTTAACAGGTGTCATTGGTGGATAATTATCATTGAATTCTTGAAAAGTTTGTTCATTAAATAAAAACCTATCATGTTTTATTGAGCCATCTGTAATAAAATTGAAAGTAGAAATAATTATTAAGAAGGAAATTACAATAGTCGAGTACAATTTTTTAAAGTTATGTTTCGTTGTATCATTCCTCCTTGAATAATTGCATTTTCTACTTTATTTTAAGGGGGAGAATGAATTATACTAACTTATTTTTGAGCAGTTTTATAGTAGATATCTATTAAGATGTTATAATTACTAGAAGCCCTAAAGCTATACCTTCAAGATTCTTTACTATTGGTGTCATATAAGGTACTCTGACTATTACTTGAATATCTATACTTCCCATACCCATTACTGGAAAAGCACGAACTGTTTTTGATGTACCAGCTCCAAGTGTTGCAATACTACCAGATGCATGTTTATCTACCATATCAAGCATACCGCCGGTTACATCGATATTCCATGTTACGGATGTAAAATCAGTGAGGCCAATATTTGATATTTGAGCTTTTACAGATAATAAACCTCCAGAAACTTTTGTAATCTTAAGCGCGTCCTCGATAGCATAAATGGTTCCATACATATCTGCTATGAATACCTTTTCATCTGCAATTGATGGATAAGCTATTGTATCATAATCTAAACTTAAACTCCAAAGAATACTTCCTGTATCACCATCTAAACAATAAAGAGTTCCAGCATACCAATAATATTCCCAAGGTAAGATAAATATCTTATTGGCAGAGCATGAAGGAGTACTCGAAGAAAAGAAATATGCATAACCTGGTACAATATTTTTCCAAACTAATGTACCGCTATCTTTATTAATCTTGTACATGTAGCTATTGTAGGACCAGAAATCAAGTGCAGCAATAAAAGCACTGTCATCAGTTACTGCAGGGGATCCTAGACAAATTGACATACCCAATGGATATGCCCATATAATAGCCCCAGTATCAGCATTAAAGCATTTTAAATATGAGTTATAGCTATAAAAGAAATCAGAATCCACAACAAAAACCTTTCCATCCTTAACAGCTGGAGAAGATTGCCATATGAAGAATGTGCCAATCATCTGAGACCACAAATATGATCCAGTTTCTGCATCTAAACAATATATTTTACCTGTGAAATATGAATACATATTTGTTGTGACAAAATACACTTTACCATCATCGTATGCTGGTGAAGAAAACCACATTATTTCATTTCCAGGTACATAATAAGTCCAAGAGTGTGCTCCATCAAAATCATAACATTTGACTGCACTACTATAAGACCATAGATCAAGACAACCAAAAAAGATTTTATCATCAGCTCCAATTGTAGGTGATACTGCTAATCCGCCTACTGAGGTATCCCAAAGTAAATCACCATTATCTGCATCAAGACAATAAAGACTACTATCATATCCATAGATCTCCATATCAGTAACATACACCTTATCATTAACAATGAGCGGGTCATTTGGTGCATATAGTGGATAGTTCCATTTTTCATCACCTGTATCAGCATCTAGGCAATAAATTCCTCCGAAATATTCATCCTTATACGTTAGTAATTCATTAATAATTTCATTAAAATCTGGTGGTTCAAATATGTTTTCTTCCATCATACCTGGTGGTCCAAACATATCATAGAAATAACCAGTACTCAAATACAGATTATCATCATATATAACAGGTGCAGTTGAAAAAATCTCATCTGAAATTCTTTTTTTCCATCTTAAAAGATTCGTATTGGGTGCAATTGATGAACTACTTCCATCGTTTCCAGGGCTATTACGCCACATGGGCCACCATTCATCAGCTGTTGTAGTAGAATACTGCTGTTCTTCATCTTGAACAGTATTTTCTATTTTTATTGTATTTAATACATCCTCAGATATAAAATTTCTTGTTTCTCCACTTATATTTGGAGTAAATATCGCTCCAACAAATAAAATTATTGTTACAAACACTAGCGTCTTTTTTACTAAATACTTGTCCATAATTTTCCTCCCTCGTATATTTTTAAAATATATATCCAAAACTAAAATTTAAAACTTTCTAAAAAATAAATTTTTTTAACAAATTATAAAAAAATAATAATTATAAGATAAAATGTTTCTTATAATTAAAATTAAAACTGCTAAAATATTAAAATTGTAACATATTAATAATGATTATGTTAGTATTTTAATAGATAAAAATTGTTACCTTAATAACTAATTGTTATTAATCTATCAAAATAATTATTTCTTGTAAATATTTTAACAATTCTTTTTAAAATCAATAAAAAATACCATTTTCAAGGAAATATTTAAATTGAAATATTTTATTATAATATTCTTAAATATAAAGTTTTGAGGGAGAATCATATGAAATTTAGTAAAGTACGGAAAGGATTTGTTCTTGTATTAATCGTATTGTTTATTGGCGCTAGTTTATTACCATCAACTGTAGCAATTATAAAAGAAAAGTCAAATATAACTTTACCTTATTTTAAAGGTTATATCCAAGATCTAATCGATGATGCTATTGAGGGAGATACAGTAAATATTGCTAGTGGAACATATTATGAAAATCTTATTATAAACAAAACGATCAATCTTGTTGGTGAAGATAAAGAATCAACTATTATTATGCCGGCTAGTAGTGGTAGAGATATTATATTTGTTTCTGCAAATTGGGTTAATATTAGCGGTTTTACAATAAGAAAATGTGGTGTTGAACATTATGGAATAGAAATAATTTCAAACTACAATACAATCAATGATAATATAATCTCTAACAATTATGGAATTGGACTTGGTATTTTTGGTATAAACAACGATATATATGGTAATGACATAAATTCAAACGAAGTAGGCGGAATAGAATTACAATCTTGCAGTGATACCAATATAATAAATAATAATATCTTAGAAAATCCAATAGGTATAGAACTAATAAATAGCATTAATAATTTAATAGATGAAAATATTATTTCTGATAATGAATATGGCTTAATTATTGAATATGATTCCTACAGTAACACAATTACAGGAAATACTATCACATTAACTGGAAATATAGGAATTCAACTTTATAGTTACAATACTAATATAGAAAATAACGATATCTCAGAGAACAATGAAGGAATTATTATAGAATATAATTCTAACAACAATAACATAAACAATAATTTTTTTTCAGATAATAAATGTGGAATAAATTTGGGTGGTTCAGACAATAACATAATAGGCAATTCTTTTTCAAATGATGGTATTTCTATATTTTCATTCTATTATAACAATGTTGAAGATAATACGGTAAATGGAAAACCCCTTATTTATCTAGAGGATGAGTCCAATTCAGTTATAGATGTAGATGCAGGTCAAATTGTACTTATAAATTGTGATAATATTGAAATCAACAATCAAGAAATAACTAATACATATATTGGAATTATTTTGATTAAATCTGAATATTGCATTATATCTGATAATGAAATTTCCTTCAACAATGAAAACGGCATAGACCTATATCTCTCTAACAATAATTCAATTAATGGCAATACAATCTATTCAAATAGTTTGAATGGTATAAATATCGGCCATTCAAGCTATAATACAATAAAAAACAATAATATCCCAAATAACCAATTTGGTATATACATAACAAATTCAGAGTACAATACAATTAAAGGTAACGAAATTGATTTGAATAATGGCAGTGGAATAACAATAATAGATTCTGATTTTAACAATATACAAAGTAATAATTTATCAGATAACGCATATGGTTTCAGATGTTTAAGTCTTGGAAGTTATGACAATATAATATATCATAATAATTTTCTGAATAATGCTGAGAATGCTTATGATAAGAGTGATAGAGGCAATACATGGGATGATGGCATATATGGCAACTTTTGGTCTGATTATAAACAAAAATATCCTAATGCAAAGAAGTTAATACAAGATGGTATTTGGGATACACCATATGAAATACCAAACAGAGATAACAAAGACAATTGTCCTTTGATAAGACAATGGCCAAAATCCTCTTCAAACACAATACAAATTACTTTCTCAAAAATTTATTTCTTGCTTCAATTGCTAATAGATCGATTCCAAATATTGGAAAAATTATTGGTTTAAATAATATTTTTTAAAAAAAAAATAAAAAAAGGAATTTTTTCCTTTTATTTTTATTAGAATTGAACGGTGTAAGAATAACCTGGACTTAATAATGGTCGAGCTATATCTTTTGCTAGATATATTGGATATTTTACATCACAATCCTTTTGTAATATCAAGAAAGTATTAGCATGTATCTCTGAAAATTCTTCTCCGGCATCTGGATTACCAACAAGATCCTTTGGCACAATCCAAGTTAGGGTATTTTCTTCTTCGTTGATTTCACCATTAACTGGAGTGCCATGATCCTCGCCAGATAAATCAAAATGTCCAGCCAAAATGTTTATTGCCTCTCCATTTGTATGAGTATTTGTTACAACAAAATAACGGGTATAATTATATGTCCAATAAATGGCATAAACGGAACGATATTCAGAATATTCAAAATCTCTAATTTGCATTGTTAAATATAAATATTCTGAATCTTGAGATTCTTCAGATAATGAAAATGAAACGATATCTAGATGTTTAAAAAATATCTGCCATAATGGATTCCACCGTTGGAAAAAAAACAAAGGAATCACATCAAATTTAAAATCGTTTTTTTCAAGATCATTTTCTTCGGCTATTGCTATAGGAGCCATAGTAATCACCAGCATCATACAAATGCATGGAACAACTATTTTTTTCACATTATTCCTCCAAATTGTAATACTTTAGTGAAATATTAAAGGTATATTGTTAATAAATTGTACAAAATAAAAAAAATTATAATAATAATTGCTATTATGTTCAAAATAAATTTATGTTTGTAATTTTTGATCAAAGAATGATTTTACAATAATAAAAAAAGATATAAAAACTCTTATTTCGAATTGAAACCCTCTGAGAAAAAGAGATGGGCCCGTCGAAGTTCTAAAATATCCAACAGGTGAAATTCCAATCGAAACTTTTAGGTTTGAAGGTTGTTTTGGATTTTTGTTCAACTCACTAAAATCTTTTTATTATTTTTTTATTTTTTCATCGGGATTCGAACTGGAATTTACTAGTAAAAAATAGGAAATATTCTTTTTCTTTTTTTTATTGTAACATTATATATCCAACAGTGTATATAAAATATCTGGAGAGGAATAATACTAATAAAAAATATCTTACAATTAGAATAATTATTATATTTCTTTGTTTGAGTATTACATCATCAGTTTGTTTATTTTTCAGGCATGTCAATCCATTTATATGACTTTGAAACACTAAAATATTTACAACTTCTTATCATTGTTGGAAATTTATTTGATATATCTTCAATAATTTGCTTTAGTTGATCTACGTTTTTAACAATTAGCTCTAATTCCAAATCTGCATATCCAAAAGTTTTGTCAATATATGCTAAATATGGATTTGCCTCTAGGAATTTAGTAATTTGATGTATTTTATTATAATCTTTAAGAAAGAGATCGACTTTAAACCATTTGTAACCGATAACATCCCAATTTATTGTTATATGAAATCTGAGTACTACCTGTTTTTCAATCAATCTATTTATTCTTTTACTAATCGTAATGGAGGTTGAATTAAGCTCTTTAGCAATATCTACGGTTTTAATTCTGGCATTCTTAGCAAGTAATTGTAATATCTGAAAATCTAAATCATCATAATCTACTACTTCTCCACCACGTTTAACAATTAGGTTAGCTCTATCATCTTTTTCATCTATTAAAAAGGATTTTGTATAAATGTTTTCTCCAATAAATGGAGTAATTATTTGATTTGAAAAATAATCTCTATATTTACTTAATGTTTTTTGCCAGAACATATGGATTTCAGTAATGTTTTTTGCTATCATAAATACACAAAGATCAATACCTCCATCTGGTGAAGCAACCGCTTGAGTGAGTTTAAAATTTACAAAATGTTCAATAATTTCCTTTTTAATTTCTGGTGTAATATATTGAAAGTTAATGTAAAATCTCATACAAGTATAGCCTAATTTTAAAGCATCAATTATTGTATTAAATCTTACGATTATCCCTTTTTTTTGAAATCTTTTTACTTTAAAAGCTACTGTATCTTTATGTAAACCAACTTTCTTACCTATCTGAGAAAATGATTGTCTTGAATTAAGATCGAGATGATAAAGTATTTTTCTGTCCTTTAAATCAATATTCTCAATATTTACCATTTTTATTGAATTCTTAATATATTATGATTGATTGGTTTTATTATACAATTCTACATTTGATGTATAATTCTATAATGCTCAATCATCTGAAAATTTGATTCCGTACATGCATTGCAGATACTACATTTATATGCATTTTTAAAATCTAATATATTAGCAACATCAGCTTTTGTATATTGTTCATAATGATTTTTAATACTCAGAAATGTGTCTTTAAACGTATCACAAATCATAAACCTATAGGCATTTGGTATACCTATAATCCTTTCACCTCCGCCAAAATTTTATATCTATACATTATTTATAAACTTTAGCACCATGTTTTATCTTAAATATGTTTTATATTTTTAGGATAATTGTTCTCAATTAAATATCCTAACAGCACCTAATAGTAATCGTTCTGTGAATCCTTTTACAAAAGAAATTGCTACGATCAAACTTTATGATAGTTCCCCGGACTGTATCAGACCTGATAGTAGAAATAGACTAATTGCTAAGACGGACTTAGCACCAAAAATAAGCCTGGTTATTTTTATCCAAGAACTAAGAATTTGGTCAGAGAAAAGTACGTAAAAATCAAAACAAGGCCCAAAAACCACTGTTTCGAATGGAAACCCTCCGAGAGGGAGTAATGGGCCCGCCGAGATTTACAAAGGTTTATTGGAGAGATTTTTTAGAGAGTTTTTGAAAATAAGCAAACTCTGGTTTTTATGGGTGTTCAAATCTATCTCATTAAAACCTTTTCTTTCTTTTTTCCAACTTTTTCATAAATTGTTACATTTTTCTTTCATAAATTTAAAAATCCCAAGAAAACTTAGATATTGTAGGTTTAGCGCTAATAATACTTATAAACATACTCCCACCCATATAAACAATTCTTTTTTTCCTTTGGAAAATTCAATTTTGGAGATTTGATGAATGGAAAATAATGATGATGTTACCAAAAGTGAGATTAATGCTGAAAGAATAATTCGTAGGTGTCATATTCATAGTTATGATGATGGAGGAGTCTTCAGTTTCATAACTGGTGGAATGGGAACAGGGAAAACAAGTGTGATGCTAAGTTTTATGGACTACACAATCAAACATTATCCAGATGAAAAAATCTTCTGGAGTAATACTTATAATTCTCCTATTCAGAGTTTGAAGATTGGTCTTGGTAAGCATCATATTATGGTTCAACAAGATAGTGGTGTAACTTTTCACGATAGAAGTAAAATACTCGAGCAGATACATCCAAATATTACCAGTTTTAAAGGCTTCAGTGACCTTTATAGTAAGGCTAAGCCTGGTATGTGTAACTGTGTTTTCTTTGGCAGTAGGATGCTTTGGATGGATTTCATCCACCATCTTCGTAGTGTTGGTGAATGGGTCCATATCTACATAGATGAGTTATCTGAAATTAGTCCTGCTTTTACATCTGGTAAAATGTTCAAAAAAATAGGAATGTTTAGTGTAGACCTCAAAGAAGTGAGGAAGTGTATGATGAATGTCCATTGCAATAGTCAGGCACTTCCTGATATAGATCATAGGGTTAGGACTAAGCTTATGATAAGGATTTTCTTGCCTGGTGCCAAGGCTGGAAAAGATTCAAGAATCACCCAAGGAGCAATAGATAACCTTAGTGAGGATCCAAAAAATGGTAATGAGGCTTACTTGGAATATAGTGGCAAGTTTGGTACCACTATATTTAAGGATATATTTAGACCGATTCCTGGTTTGCAATGGGAGGCAAGAACAAATGACAAGTAAAGGTAAAGGGAAGCAGGTTCGTCTTACTCTTGAGGATACGATAAACTTTCAGGATCAACTTAGAACTATGCTTAAAAGTCTTATATCTGAAAACAGACCATTAACACAAAT
>CP070712.1:1278969-1287445 GCA_020350365.1 Thermoplasmatales archaeon
ACGTTATTATGGATCTTACTCAGGTGGTTCACCTTATGAAGCATACCTACAATATTATTATACTAAACAAGACTACCACTTCTATATAGGTCCTATAGATGCATCAGACTATCAAAACCTAAGACTTCAATTCCTGTCATACATTAACCACTATCATGGACAAGGGCTATATGCGCTTGAGGCAGGATATAGCTTTGATGGTGAAACATGGTATACAGCTTGGCATGAGGAACCCAGTTCATCTGGAGGATACGAGGTCGATGTCCCAATTGAAGGAGGATCAGAAAATCTATACATTGGATTCTGGGTGAAAGGAAATCCATACTACTTCAACTACTGGTATATAGATAATGTTGAACTAGTTTCATTAGGCTACACAGAGGAATATTATGACTTTGCATGTCAAGGTCCTGATATCGAACCTGGTGAGGAAGTAACATTTACATTTAATGATTGGACACCTGAACGTCTTGCAAATGAAACATCTGGTTCAGAAGATTACATTGTAGAAGCTATAATTGAGATGGAAGGCGATAAAAATCCAGGAAACGATATCAAAACTGAGGAATTAACTCTAGAATTTTGGCATGATGTTGGAATCGATGAGATTACATCACCTACTGGTGGAGGAAATCCTAAATCTAGAGAAGGTGATGAACTACTATGGGATAATGGTGATCCCGATGGAAGAAACGGTTTACCCGGATCAATGTATCAAGGATATTCAAATATACTTATAGACGATTTCCATATTGGTGAAGAATGGAATATTCAGGGCGGAGCAGTACACTTCTTTTGGGACAGTGGATTCACAAGTAATACAGATACAATAAGAGTATACTTCTATAAAGACGAGGGTAATTGTGATCCTTCACTTGATGAGTATCCAGAACCTGATTATGTTTTTGAGGCTGCAGAATTTACAGAATATACGACTGGTAACTACTATTTTGGTCGTCCTGAAATCGTCGTAGACTTCCTATTAGAAGAGGAAACTAAACTTCCTTGCTATTATGACTGGTTTGTAGGTTTTCAACCTGATGGTATAACAGATGATATTGCTTATATCCTAACAGCATCAGATAATGGATGTATGGTTATGGCAGATCTTCCATATTTTGGTCATCCAAGATGGACAAGTTCTCTAGATATTTTTGGAGAAGAATATGATCTATCATGGAAATTACATGGTAATACAGGATGTGGACCATGTTATAATCGAGCATGGATTAAACCAGGAATCGAGGATATTGATGTTATTGTTATGAACTATGGTACTTTTCCAAATGAGAATTTGACTTGTTATGCAGAAATATGGGAATTCATAACAGATCCATTAAATGAAACAAAGGTTTACTCAGATCAGATTGATGGAATAGATTTACTTACTCCACTTGGGGGTAGTAAGAATTTACAGTTTGAAGATTTCTTATTCGCTGATGAAGGAATTTATTTATTAATCCTTGATTTTCCTGCAGAACCTGATGACAATAAAGATAATAATGGAAGACGCCTGTATGTTAATGTTGATGACACTAAACCAATATCAGAGTATCCACCAATCCTTAATCCTCCAGAGCCGGATGGTGATAATGGATGGTATGTTGATAATGTCGAAGTAACATTAAATGCAACAGATCCAAGGTCTAATGAAGTATCATCTGGAGTAAGAGAAATAAGATACACAATTAATGGTGGAGCTGAACAAGTAATACCTGGTAAGATAGGAAGCTTTGTTCTAACCGCAGATGGAGAAGACATTCTTGTAGAATATTGGGCTATCGACTATGTAGGTAACGTCGAATCACCAAAGAATTCATTTACTATTGATATTGATCAAACAGTACCAGTTATAAACCTAGATTATGAAGTTACAGGTGGAAATCCTTTATCAGGCTGGAAATTAACTTTTACTGCAACAGCAACAGATGAAACTAGTAAAATGGACCGTGTTGAATTTTATCTAAACGATTTATGTCAAGATACGGTTACTGGCCCTGGACCTACCTACGAATGGTCTTACACTTATTATGGTGATCTAGCAATTATAATTACAGCAATTGCATACGATAAAGCAGGAAACTATGAGTCTGAAATCATTGAAAATCCTACAATATCAGCACAAAATATTCCTAAAATTAGTCAAATGTATAGTAAGAACTACCAACTTTTACAAATTCCTCGTATAAGATATTAAAAGAACAATTCAGAAATTGAATTAATTAATTTAATAGATTGATTAAAACAATCATCAAAATAAACAAACTATAACTTAAATATTAGTTAAAATATCATAAATATAATATTTGTTATAATTTGGGGGAGGAAATATGAAGAAAGATTGTACTTTTAAAATAAAGAATTTAATACAATCTACAAGAGTTGTTATTGTATTGCTTATTGTTATTATACTCATATCTGGAAGTACAATTTCAGTAAATATAAAAAAACAAAATATCTCAATAACAAATGAACCAGTTGAATTTAAAGAAGTAATTTCAAGTGGACTTGCACCTTATAATGAATTATTTCTAGAAACTTCCAGTGAAAAATCCAATATTTTTACAGAAAATTCACTGATTGCACCACTAGATGAAATAATGTACGGATATAGAGCAGATCCTGACCCTGAAGCAATCATTTATTTTAATGTTTGGGATCCTGGATACATTGAAGAAATCGCACCTTCAGAATCTGAAAATTTTTTGTCTGGTGGTACCTGGGTTTGGGAATGTTATGGTCGATGGATAGCATGTCAAAATGATAACGGAGCTCTATGGGAAATAGACCATGAAACAGGTGATATGACTTATATTGGTGGTGGTGGAGTTGGTCTAAATGGACTTACTTATAATGTAAATATCGGTGTGTTATATGGTGCATCTGACAGTGACTTCTATGAAATCGATGTAGATAATGGTGTTCAAACTCTTATAGGTGCATTTGGTGAAGATGTAAATTCCATGATTGGTATTGCATGTGATAGTGAAGGTCGTATATATGGTTGGGATCTTGGTGATAAATTTTGGATAATTGATACTGAAACCGGTGAAGCTGAATTAATTGGACCTTTAGGAATCGATATAAATTATGCGCAAGATGGTGACATTCATAAAGAATCTGATACTTTGTATCTAACTGCATATACAACTACTGGACAATTGTATACTGTTGATAAGGAAACAGGAGTAGCAAGTTTTATTGATGATTTTGAAGATGGTGCTCAAATAACTGCATCAGTTATACCTTATGATTGCCCTTGTTCTTGTAGCGATATTGGAATTAAAAGTATTGATTACCCTGAAAGTGGTTATGCAATAGAAGAAAATCCTATGCAGGTAACAGTAAAAAACTATGGAAATAACACAGAAACTACTGATGTACAAATGAAGGTAACCAAATATGAAGCTGGACCAGTTATATTTGAAGAAGACTTCTCAGATGCATTTCCACCAGAAGGATGGGAAACTGATTTCTGGAGCCAAAATCATACAAATATTTCGGGTGGCCAGTCACCTGAAGCAGGATGTTACAAGTATACCCAATATAATCAAGGAGATTACTATGACAATTTTATTCAAAGTGCACCAATAAATTGTACCGGTCTTGATAGAGTAAACATTAGGTTTAGATGGGCTACCGATTTTAAATATCCACAATATCCTTCTATCTTTGTAAAGATAAGAATTGATTCTACAAGTCCATGGCAGGATGTAACTCCATGGGATAACCCAGTTGGTGAAAATCAGAATGCTCAATTATGGGAGATAAACTGTTATAGCCTTGATAAACCATTAGGTGACGAATTTCAAATAAAATGGGAATATATTGGCTATTATTATTATTTTAATCATCTCTGGCTGGACGAAATTGAGATTATTAATTATATTGCTACCGAGGATTACAATGTAACTATTAAAGACTTGGAAATTAAATATGGAGAAGAATTAATCGTTGAGTTCCCGACATGGACATCACCTAATTGGCAAGATCCTGAATATGAAAACATTTGGAATGAATATAAGGTAAGAGCATGTACATTATTTGAAGATGAGACGCCAAAGAATGATTGCAAAATAAAAATTATTAATCTATATTATCCATGGCTCCATGATATAGAATTAAAAAGAATAGATTCCCCTTGTGAAGATGGCTCTGGTAAAACTTATCCAGTTCAGGCAACAATCAAAAATATTGGACAATATGCTGAATGCTGCATACCTATTGACATAAAAATAAGCGAAATATCAACTCAAGAGATTCTTTTAATGGAAGATTCCTGGAACACTGTTCCCCCAACTGGTTGGTATGATGAACATAAGGATTTCGATCCAAATTATGGTTGGAAAAAATCTTATACATTTTACTCGGGAGGATTCTATCCTGAAGCATATATATCTTATACATATTGTTTAAAAGATTATGTATTTTATTCTTATCCAATTGACATATCTAACTATTCTAACCTGAGATTACAATTTAAAACCTATATTGACCATCATTCAGGGGAAGGACTATATGCACTTGAATCAGGATATAGCACCGATAATGAAACCTGGCATGTGGCTTGGCATAAAGAACCAAGTTCAGATGAAAAATCCGAGGTTGATATTCTATTTCAGGTAGAATCAGAAACAATATATATTGGATTCTGGGTGATGGGAAATCCATATTATTTAGATAACTGGTATATTGATGATGTCCAACTAAAATCAATAAGTTTTGTAGAAGAATATTCAGATTTTGCTTGCCAAGGACCTGAAATAGAACCTGGAGAAGAAGTTAATTTTACATTTGAGGATTGGACACCAAACTTTCTACAATACGAAATAACTGGTACAAAGGATTACATTGTAGAAACAGAAATTGCTCCAGAGAGTGATATAAATCCAAAAAATGATATTAAATCTGAACAATTCAATCTAAATTATTGGCATGATGTTGGAATCGATGAGATAACTTCACCAGTTGGTGAAGGTCATCCAAGAGAAGGAGACAAAATTATTTGGGATAATGGTGAACCTGATGGAAGAAATGCTCTACCAGGATCAATGTATCAAGGTTATTGCAACATACTTATTGATGATTTCCAAAATGAAGATGATTGGAATGTCCAGGGTGGAGCAGTTCACATCTTATGGAACAGCGGATATACAAGCAACACAGAAACAATAAGGGTATATTTCTATAAAGACGAGGGTGAATGTGATCCTTCACAAGATGAGTTTCCCGAACCAGATATGTATTTTGAGGCAGTTGAATTCACAGAATATACCACTGGCAATTACTATTTCAGTCGTCCTGAAGTAGTCGTAGACTTCCTATTAGGAGAGGAAGCAACAATTCCACCAGGAAAATGGTATGTAGGTATTCAACCAGAAGGTTATTCTCAAGATATTGCATATATTCTAACGGCAGCAGACAAGGGCTGTATGTGTATGGCAGACCTTCCATATTGGGGCTATCCAAGATGGTCAAGCTCTCAATATCTATGGGGTCAAGCCTATGACCTTTCTTTTGAGATACATGGTTTTTGTTGTGGACGGCCCTCACCAAATGCTTGGATTCAGCCAGGAATAAAAGACATTGATGCTGTTGTGAAAAACTATGGTACATTCAAAGAAGAAGATTTAATATGTTACGCTAAAATAAGAGAGTACATTACTGATCCTTATAATGGAACACAAGTATATTCAGACGAAATCTCTAATGTAGATTTAAGCGAACCGCTTGGCGGTGAAATAGATCTAGAGTTTGCAGATTACTCATTTCCAAATGAAGGGCGTTATGGTCTTTTCCTTGAACTTCCTGCAAGCCCTGATGATAATAGTAAGAATAATGAGAAAGCCTGGATAATTGCAGTTGATGATACAAAACCCGAATCAGATTATCCACCAATCCTTGATCCGGAATGTCCTGATGGTTTGAATGGTTGGTATGTCAGTGATGTCACAGTAACACTAAATGCTTCCGATCCATGGTCAAAAGGAGTGTCGTCTGGAATTAAGGAAATAAGATATACAATTAACGGTGGAGCAGAACAAGTTATACCTGGAAATCAGGGAAGTTTCGTTCTTACCCAAGATGGTGATGATATTCTTGTTGAATACTGGGCTATTGATTGGGTTGGAAATATTGAAACACAAATAAATTCGTTTAATCTTGATATAGATCAAAAAGTACCAGTAATAAACCTAGATTATGAAGTTACAAGTGGAAATCCTTTATCAGGCTGGAAATTAACATTTACAGCAACAGCAACAGATGAAACTAGTAAAATGGATAATGTTGAATTTTATCTAAACGATTTATATCAAGAAACTGTAACGGGACCTGGACCAAACTACGAATGGTCATACACTTACTATGGTGGTTTATCAATGATAATTACAGCTATTGCTTATGATAAAGCTGGAAACTATAATTCAGATTATATTGAAGATCCTACTATTTGTACCAGTAGCAATCCAAAAAGTAATCAAATATATAAGAGTACAATAAAAAATCTAAATATACCTTTTATGAGATAGGTAAGAAGATATTATTCATGATATTTATTTTTTATTTCTTAATCCAATTACAATGTAACAAATGTTACTATTAATTGAGTAAAATTTTAAATATAAATTGATTTATTATAATTATAATTGTTAGTCATATTTTAGGGGAGGAAAAAATGAAAAAAGAATATTTTTTAAAAAGTAGGAAATTAAAAAAAATTTCTTCAATAATCACAGTCTTTCTAATTTCGTTAATAATTATTTCTAGCAGTATTAGCTCAACAACATTAAAAACTACTTTAAAAAACCAAAATATAAATCTAAAAGAGTTTGAAGAAGTAATGTCTAATGGATTAGCACCACGAAAAGAATATATTAAACTATCAGATGACAATGATTGTAATTGTTTTGAGAAACCACAAGTAAGCAAGGATTGCCCAGTTATGTATGGATACAATGCTTATCCAGGACCTGAAGGTATTGTTTATTTTGAGGTTTGTGGATGTGATGTTGAGCAAATTTGTGAAATAATGCATGGTTTTTTCTCTGGTGGAACATATGGTTGTGATGGAGTTTGGTATGCTTGCGATTATGGCAGCGGTCTTTTGTTTGGTATAGATCCATATACATGTGACATGTGGTGTATTGGAGGTGGTGGAACTAATATGAACGGGCTTGCATATGATCCAATAACTCATAAGATGTATGGCAGTTCAGATGATAATTATCTCTATGAAATATATCCAGATACTGGTGAACAAGAACAAATCGGTCCTTTCGGTCATGGTGTCATGTACATGATCGGTATGGCATTTGACGCAGAAGGTACACTATACGGTTGGGATCTTAGTGACAGATTCTGGACAATAGACACAGAAACAGGAGAAGCAACAGAAATAGGTCCTCTAGGTATTAACATAAACTATGCACAAGACGGAGATTTCCATAGAGAATCAGACACCTTGTATCTAACAGCATATACGAACACTGGACAATTATATACAGTTGATAAAGAAACAGGAACAGTTACTCTGATTTGTAACCTAGAAGGTGGAATAGAAGTAACTGCTTCAATATTTCTTAATTCTTGTGCACCACCAGAGCATGATGTTTCTGTAATAAGTATCGATTATCCAGAAAGTGGATATGCCATTCCTGAAACTCCGATGCAAGTAACAGTAAAAAATTATGGGAATAACACAGAAACCACAGATGTTCAAATGCAAGTAATAAAATATGAAGAAGCTCAAGTAATTTATAAAGAAAATTTTACTGGTGAATTTCCTCCAGAAGGATGGGAAACTGATTACTGGACCCAATATTATACAAATAATTCAGGTGGCCAGTCACCTGAAGCAGGATGTTACAAATATACACAGTCTAATCAAGGTGATTACTATGATAATTATATTCAAAGTAAACCGATAGATTGTTCTGGTTTTGATAAAGTTATTCTTAGATTTAGGTGGGCAGGAGATTATTATTACCCACAATATGCCAATGTTTACATCAAGTTTAGAAGGAATTCTACTAGCCCTTGGGAATATATTAATCCTTGGGATAATCCAGTTGGTGAAAATCAAGAACCAAAATTGCATGAAATAAACTGTTATAGTTTTGATGGACTATTTGATGATGAATTTCAGATAAGATGGGAATATATCGGTTATTATTATTATTTTAATTATCTATGGCTTGATGACATTGAAATTGTTGGATGTAATGCTTCTGAAGTGTACAACGAGACTGTTGAAAATTTAGAGATTGAAAAAGGTGAAGAATTAATTGTTGAATTCCCAACTTGGACACCACCAGAATGGCAAGACCCAGAATACGAAAAAAAATGGGAAGAATATAAGGTAAAAGCATGTACATTACTTGAGGATGATAAACCTGAAAATGACTGCAAAATAGAGCTCATTGATATATATTATCCATTATTTCATGATATTGAATTAAAAAGTATTGATTCACCT
>CP070712.1:1287545-1295870 GCA_020350365.1 Thermoplasmatales archaeon
AGTGATGTAAACTTAAAAAATCCTTATGCAACTGAATCGGATTGGACAAATATTTCTCTTGGTCCTCCTGGAATATTGACAGAATGTGTTGTAAAACTTCACCATGTATTTGATAATGAAGAAGCAATTCTAGTACCATTTGAAAACCTAAAAGATGCTGTTGATATGCTTTTGAAACTTGGAAAGCATGATGTGGGAATGTCACTAGCCGTACTTTCCCATAAATATCTGGCTGAATTTATTTGTCCAACTCCTCAGATAGCAAAAGACTTTGAATATATTTGTATAAACCATCTAAAGATGAAATATATAGTAGACGTAATTTGCGACGAATTTGATAAAAAAATAGTAGAAGAAATGGCAGAATATACTATCGATAAATCCTTGATGAAAAGTTTGATTCTTGGTGCACCAAAACTAGCTTCCCTAAAAGATAGCGAATTTTTGAAAGTGTTGTCTGAAGAAGATGATCCTCTTAAGGCAATTATTACAGGTCCTATGAGAAAACATTTAGAAGAAGGTTTAGATGCCTCACCTGAGCAAATAGCAAAGGTTTTTGATGAAGACCTTCAGGATTTTTTCAAAGAGGTTTATTCCAAACCGGAAATGACCGATATTGTCTGGCTTCACGCATTCAGAATTTTACCTTCAAGGATGATGAGGCAGCGAATGTTCTTTGGTCAAGCAGGAAAAATATGGCCTAGTAATGATGGTGAAAATGTTATAAAATGGCATGATATGATAGAAGAAGAATGTAATAAATATGATAATTTCGAACACGCGCTTGGTTTTATGAACATAGGAGATCATGGTAAGATTGTTGGTCTTGAATATGATTTTTATTATGATCACAATGACCCAGAAGCAGCTAAAAATGTTAGTAAGGCAAGTATGGATACAACTGAGAAATCATTACGTATGGGTAGGATAATTTCTCTTTTCAATATAATGTTTAAAGGCGTATATAAGAAAGAACACGTCTTTTATCCAATTCCGGAACCTATTTCTGAGGAGAATCTATTGATGTTTAAGGAATTGCTTGGTGAACTTATAGGAGAAGAAATATAACAGTAAAAATTTTGTATTATGGGCGGATCTGGAGAAGCTATCTCTTTAAAATCCTTTTTTATTTAATATCGTCTTCTATATGAAGAAATATTATATAATCTATTTAGCAAATCTTTAAGAAAGAACTTTAATTGTCCCAACGATAATGACAAAAGAAAACAATGATTTCCGTTTTGTTCTAAATGACACACTAAAAATATTTTTCAAAGATTTTATCAAGGTCAGTATAAGACATCCATCCCAGGCTATATTTTTCTTTAAAACATATAGATGGCAAAAAAAAGCTGCTAAAACACGAGAAAAATGGCAGCAACAAGGAATACCTGTTCCGCCAATAATGCTTTTCAGTATCACACATAAATGCAACCTAAATTGCAAGGGATGCTATGAAAAAACAATACGACCTGCTGCAAAAAAAGAATTAACAGATGAAGAACTTGGAGATATAGTAAAACAAGCCAATGAGCTGGGAATATCCTTTGCAGTAATTGCAGGTGGAGAACCCTTTATGAGAAAAAATTTCTTTGAAATAACCAAAAACTACAAAGATATGATATTTCTAATTTTTACAAATGGACTACTTTTAAACCAGGATATGATCAATATAATAAAAAAACAGAAGAACATTGTTCCATTGATAAGCTTGGAAGGCTGTGAGGAAGAAACAGATGGCGTTCGCGGGAAAGGTATATACAACAGACTTGAAAACACAATGAACAAGCTGAAAAAACAAACACTATTTTTTGGAACATCATTGACGTTAACAAGCAAAAACTATGATACAATTACAAGTCAAGATTTTATTCAAAGATTGATAAATACTGGATGTAAATTTTTCCTATTTGTAGAATACAACCCCATATATCCAAATACAGAACATTTAATGGTGACAACATCTCAAAGAGAAAAAATAATGGATATCGTAAGATCCTTCAGAGAAAAATGGCCAGCATTGTTCATAGAAGTTCCAGGTGATGAAGATGAAATCGGAGGATGTCTTGGTGCTGGAAAAGGTTTTATTCATATAAGCGCCGAGGGAGATGTGGAACCCTGCCCTTTTGCACCATATTCAGATATGAATCTTAAAAAGGTATCATTAAAGGATGCATTAAACTCTGATTTTCTGAGAAAGATACGTGAAAACCATGCCCAGCTGCATAGCTCAGATGGCAGTTGTGGACTATGGGCAAAACGAGATATGGTTCAAAATTTTCTAAAAGAAAAATAACGTTGTTGAATATAAAAATTTTTTATAATGGACCTGGTTGGTCTGAAGATTTTGATTAAGTTGTCATTCCTGGTAGGTTTTGCTCAAGTAACTATATTTTCTTGTAAATCTTGCTTCTATGGCCAATCTTAATTACAAGAATCAATAGCTTATCATTGTCAATATCAACAATTACTCTGTACTCACCGACTCGCAATCTGAATCCAGGATCTCCCACAATCTTTGTAACAAAACTTTCTGGTCTTATTCTTATACGCTCAAGTACCTTGATTATCCTTTCCTGTATATTATTCTCTAATTTTTTTAATTGCTTGAAAGCTTTATCAGAAAAAACAATTTCATAGCTCATAAATCCAGCTCTTTTTTGACCTTTCTAAGGCTGTGGACTTTTCCTGCTTTTATCTCAGCACGAGCTTCAGCAATTTCCTTTTTTGTTTGGTCATTTAATTCCATGCTATCTTCAATCATGTCCCAAATAATCTCTTCATATGTTTCTTTATCATACAATTTTCTTTTGAGTAGCTCTTTTTGAAGTTTTTTACTAATCTGAATTGTGGTATCCATAGTATATTATAGTTTGTTATAGTTAATAAATTTTGTTATGAAAATCCTATTAGAATATGTTAATAAATAGATAATGTTATGATTTGTAATTAAATATGTAAAAACTGCCAGGTATGGGTGCTTCAAAACGGCAATATTATGCCGAAATTTTTTTATTCAAGAATTTGACAATTACTTATTGTGAATAATTATGCCAAACGTTTTTACTAATCACGATCCAAAAGAAAATAATACTAAACAACAAAATATTATCTAATTAGCTTATTAACTAATTAGCTAATATGTTAATAAGTTATAATAATCTTATTAAGTTTCAACTTTACCAAAGTATACCAAATTATTAAAATTTTGTTAGATTCTTAATCAATATGTTACTAAAATTATAATTTCATTCAAATTAATACTTTCAATAAACTCTTGTAATAGTTAATAATGGTTAAAAACCATCTTTTTTCAACGTAAATGTGGAAAAATATTAATATTAGTTAATAACATATAGTTATTAATTAATAACAATTTGTGATAAAAATGTCTAAAAAGCAAGAATACCGACTTGAACACTCTCCAACACTAAATACAGTATTGATGGTTGAAAAAACAATGATGGACATGGATGAAAGCATATTTTCAGTAGCCGACCTTAAGAAAAAATTACCTAAACAAGTAAATCATAAAACACTAATGATAATACTTGCTTATCTAGAAAAATCAAATAAGATCTATGTTTCAATTAAGGGGATAACATGGATCCATAACACAAGTCCACGTTTACGGAAAGAAATTTCCAAAGGACTTGAACTATGAAGAAAATTCGAGTTAAATTATCCCATGATGCATCTGAGATATACAACGATTTAATAAGAAAAGCTACAACTTCAAAAATAGAAAGAACAATATTATTAGCAATAACTAAGAAGATAGAATTCATAAAATCAGATCCACATTATGGCGATCCTATTGCAAAATCTTTAATTCCAAAACAATACATTAAAAAATACAAAATAACAAATCTGTTTAGAATCGAGTTACCAAATTATTGGAGGATGTTGTATACATTAAAAGATGGAGAATCTGAAATTGAAATTATAGCTTTTGTATTAGATATTGTTAATCATCAAGATTATAACAAAAAATTTGGATATAAAAAGGGATAATGGTAATATGAAGAAAAAATTCAAATCTAAAGATGAACTTGAATTAAGTGAAGAAACAATTAGACAAATTGAAGAAGCAAGAAAGAGAATGAAGAAAGGAAAATATTACACTGAAGAAGAAGCCAAGAAGAAACTAAAATTAAAATAATCTTGCCAGTTATGCAAACAATACCTATCGGTTTATAAGTAGATTCTTCTTAATCTTTGGATTTGTTACATCCACTTAAACCACAATTTAATTTACCCTTACATTTTAGAATAAAACGTAATATTTATAAATATGTAAGGGTAATATAATATCATGGTTTCAATCAAGAAGAAGAAAATTTCAAACAAAATATATCACTACATTCAACACACATATAGATTAAACGGAAAGGTCCACTATAAAGAAAAATACATAGGTGAGAAAATACCAAACGATATTGAAAAAAAGAAAAAAGAATTTCAAGAAGAAATATTCCAAGAGCAATGGTTCAGTATGTTTGATAAGATCAAGGATAATTTTATTAAGAACAAAAAAAAGATGCCAAATAAAATTAAAGAAAAAGAACTTGGAACTTTTGCAGTAAAATTTACTTACAATTCTAACAAGATAGAAGGATCCACTCTAACCCATTTAGAAACTGCATTACTTTTAGAAAAAAGAATATCTCCAGCAAATAAACCCATAGAAGACATTAAAGAAGCAGAGCAACATAGGGAGGTTTTTTATGATATGATAAAGCATGATAAAAATATCAATATTTCAACTTTGATTCATTGGCATAAGAATTTATTTCAATTTACAAAAAAAGATGTAGCTGGGAAGATTAGAACATATCAAGTTTATATAAGCGGTAGTATACATTTACCACCAACTCCTATCGATCTTGATCGGCTTATCAAAGAATTTTTTGATTGGTATAAAAATAAGAATAAAATGCATCCAGTACATCTTGCAGCACTTGTTCATCTCAAATTTGTTTCAATTCATCCTTTTGGAGATGGAAACGGACGAATAACTCGATTGTTTATGAATTATGTTTTAAATAAAAATGGATATCCCATGTCTATAATTGAGTATAAAAATAGAATAAGTTATTATAACGCTCTAGAGAAGAGTAATGTGAATAATGATGAAAATATTTTTACACTATGGTTTTTTAAAAGATATTTAAAGGAGTATGAAAATTACCTATAATTACCCTTACATTTTAGATAAAATATTAATTTTTGTATAATTGTAAGGGTAAGATATTATTCAAAATTTGTCAGGATAAAATACCTTTTTTCAAAGTTTCATTTATATCAAACTATACCAAATTATTAAAAATTTGTTTTATCAAATTCTCTATAACTAATCCTTTAATTGATATAATAAACACTAAAAAAAACAACGGACGTGGCGGGTTGTGAAAAATCTAACATTAGAAAACCTGCATAAAATAGATAGTTTTTTTGTCTACTTGGAATATATTTGTTAGAGTATGATTGTATTATATATTTTGTTCTGTTCTTGATATTATTTCATTCTGCAGGCCTTTGGGCAAATTTATAAAATAATCACTGTATCCTGCAACTCTAACCATCAGATCTTGAAAATCCATTGGGTTGTTTTGTGCTTTTTTTAAGAGATCCGTGCTTACAACATTGAATTGTATGTGATGACTTCCCATTTTGAAATGTGTTCTTATTAGTTGACCAAATTTTATTTTAACTTCATCACTTTCCAATAAATCAGGTGACAATCTTTGATTAAGAAGTGTCCCACCTGTTTTTATATGATCAAGTTTTCCAATTGATCCTATTACTCCTGCAATTCCTTTTCTATCAGATCCTTGAACTGGTGAAATTCCTTCAGATACTGGTAATCCTGCCTTTCGCCCGTCTGGGGTTGCTCCACAAACTTCACCAAAATATACATGAACTGTTGTAGGTAAAAAATAAACCCGTCTTGAGGCATTCCTCACAGGAGTATTCTCATAGCCTTCTACGATTTCAACACAACTGTTTAAAACATTCTCAGCAATAATGTCGACGTAGTCATCATCATTTCCAAACTTAGGGGTCTTGTTTATGAATATCTGTCTTAATTCCTCATTATTCTGATAGTTATCATTCAATACCTCTTTGATATGGTCTAAACTATATTTGTTGCTTTCAAAAACATTGAATTTAATTGAACCTAGAGAATCAGTTATTGTTCCAAGTCCGACAAATTGAATATATTGAGTATTATATCTCGCTCCACCCTCATTATAATCTTTAGCCATTTCTATGCAATCATCAATCCAAAGTGATAAAAATGGGACAGGTAAATTTCTTGCATAAATCTCTTCGATTATATCGTTTCCTTTCATTTTTAGATCTATAAAGTATCTCAACTGTTTCTTAAAAGCAGAAAAAAAATCTTCAAATGTTTTAAAATTGTTTGATTCGCCAGTTTGTAAACCAACTTTTTTTCCAGTTCGAGGATCTAGCCCGTTATTCAAGGTTATCTCCAATACCTTCGGGAGATTAAAATAACCTGTTAAAATGTAACTTTCTTTTCCAAAGGCTCCTGTTTCAACGCAACCAGTACATCCACTTTCATAAGAATCCTTTAGAGTTTTATCCTGTCTGAGAAGGAGCTTGACAACACCATCAAAATTAAATAAAGGTGGTTCACCAAAACCTGGTTTAATGGTATCTATGCAGCTCAGAAGAAATTCATCAGATGTTTTTTCACTGATCATTGCAGCAGTGTTTGGCTGCAATGTTCGCATATCATTAAGAATCTCAAGTATAAGAAAAGAAAGATCGTTAACCGCATCTTTACCTTCTTTTGTTAAACCTCCGATGTTTATCTTTGAAAAATCATTGTACGTATTACTCTCAGCAGCAGTAACACCCACCTTTGGAGGAGCTGGCTGGCTATTGAATTTCAACCAAAACAATTCAAGTAACTCTTTTGCTTTCTCCCTTGTCAAAGTTTTTTTACTGATTTCCCTTTTATAAAACGGATAAAGATGCACATCAAGTCTACCTGGTGAAAACGCATCCCATGGATTAACTTCTGTAACAACTCCAACATGTACAAACCAATAATGCTGGAGCGCCTCCCAAAAAGTCCTGGGTGAATGAGCAGGAACCCATTGACAGATTTGAATCATCTGTTTTAATTCCTTTTTTCGGGCAGGATTTTTTTCTTTTTTATATAGGGTTTTTAACTTTTCAGCATAACGATGACTATAGGATATCATTGCGTCTGCAACAATTTCCATGGCCTTGAGTTCTTCAATTTTATCATCGGAATTTGCTTCCTTTCTTCTAATCTGAATCTCTTTTTTGATATCAAGTAGACCTGTCGTAAATATTTTTTTATCACCTGCCGTATGGCCTGGTGCCCTTTGTTCCATAAATTCAGTAAAAACTCCAGATTTGTATGCTAGTATCCATTCCTTTGACATCTTCTCAAATATCTTTTTTCTGATGTTTTTATCTGTCCAAAAAGGAATTATCTCCTTTTTGTACAATAGTTTTGTTTCATCAGCCACATGATAGGGATTTTTTTCTCTACTGGATAATATTTCTAAATCCTTTAAGCTATGACAACATATCTCCGGAAAAGTTGGTACTTCCTTTACATCAGTTCCTCTAATTCCAACAATCAATTGATTCTTTTCAATTGGAAGGTTCATGTTTTCCATTAGATACTTGAAAGCCAATGCTCGTTTTACAGGTGATGAAACATTATCCATCTTATTTGTTTTGTAAAATTCTGTAAGAAGTTTTGCTCTTTCAGAGGAAATCGTAACTCTACTTTTCAGGCTTTCATCTCTAAGGCTCTTTACTCTTTCATTGATAGGGTTTATACTGTTCTTTCTCTTTTTTAACTCTTGATTCAAAGAGGTTTTATTTAATTTATTTTTGAATTCTGTGTTAGCCACCGATTTTGACATTTAACCCTCCC
This sequence comes from Thermoplasmatales archaeon, assembly GCA_020350365.1. Classification (GTDB taxonomy): domain Archaea; phylum Thermoplasmatota; class E2; order DHVEG-1; family DHVEG-1; genus SG8-52-3. The sequence goes on from CP070712.1 coordinate 1,295,494, forward strand.
TGTTCAAATAGCTCTTTAATTATAAGTATATCATCTTTTGATGGCGGTTTAGTATCATTTAATCTATATTCTTTACCAAGCCTATTGTATTTCTCACTGACATTATGAAATGGAAGTATATCAATTTCATTGATTCCTTTTAATGATGAAACAAAATTTTGAATATTTCTAAGATTTTCTTTTGTATATGTAATTCCGTTTATTATTGTAAAACGAAGAATTACATCTTTTCTATTTTTCTGCAGTGTTTCAAGGTTTTTTATAATGACCTTGTTTGACACACCTGTATATTTTTTATGCTGCTGATCATCTAATAACTTGAGATCATAAAGAAAGAGATCAATATAATTCAAGATCGTGTTGAATATCTCTGTGGA
>CP070712.1:1295970-1304240 GCA_020350365.1 Thermoplasmatales archaeon
TTGGCTGGAATGATTTTAGCACTTGTTTTAATTTTAATTGATTTGCCTGTTCTTCCTGTTGCAATTGGTATTTATTTACCTTTTACCTTATCTATACCTATTTTTTCAGGCGGGGTAATTCGTTATTTAACAGATAGGCAATTTAAGAAGAAATTTGGTAGTGCTGAAGAAGAAGACATCAGTGATTGGGAATTAGCAATAAAACAAACAGATATAAAACCAAAAGAAAAGGCAATTAGAACTGGCTTACTTTTTACAGCAGGTCTTGTAGCTGGTGAAGCACTAACTGGTGTTATTATTGCAATTTTAGTTGTAATGGGAATTAATCTTTCTTTTTATGATAGTGCTCCTTGGTTACCAGGTCTAATTGTTTGGATTTATATCGCAATTCTGCTTTTGTATATACCAATAAGAGAGATATTGATTAAAAAAGATAGTTAGTTATTATTTACCAATACACAATATAGTTTTTTAAAAACAATTTAAAAATTAACAAAAAAAATAAAAATTAGAACTAATATTAAATAAATCGATAATCAAATCTAGAAAAAGTATAATTGATAAAATAGATCTGAAGGTAAATAAATGAATAAACTGAAAATATTACTAATAACAATATTGATTATTAGCACAGGTTTTTTAAGTGGATGTAACCAAAAAGAAAATGATATAGAGGTAGACCTAAGTAAAGTAGAAGTAGTTAATCATACTGTTGAAACTATTAAGGATTTAGTTGGTAAGGATTATAAAAAAATTACTGGCTATATTAGTAATAATGCTGGAATTTTAATTAAGGAAATAAAAATTGAGATAACCTTCTATGATATCAATAATAATTATCTTTATATTAAAAATTCTTACGTTTATGATTTAAAGAATAAAGAGACAAGAGAATTTAGCACTGTATATCATTCTAATAATGATAATTATAACAAAGTTGATTGGGATGATATAAAGTTTAAAGTTATTATACTTTAGAATAAACAAAAAATTTAAAGAATATCAACAAAACAACATAACTTCTATATATGTAATAAACGATTAAAAAATTGTGAGGATAGGGATTTGTAAAGAGTGATACATAAATGAATGATCCAGATTTAAATAGATTAAATAACTCATCAATTACAAAAACACATGAAGAAATTCTTGAGATGTTAGAAGAAATCAAAGAATTTGAAAAAAAGTATGGGGAATTAGGTTATGAAGGTTCAGTTATAGGAGAAGATCTAACAGAATTAGAATATGTTACATTTGAAGAAATTGAACCCGAATTACCCATTTTTAATGAAATTGAACCCGAATTACTTATTTTTAAAGAAATAGAAAAAGTAAAACCAAAAAGAATTAAAAAAATAAAATTCAAAATAAATTTTGATAAATTTAGGAAAAAAGGAAAAATAGAAAAAATTGATAGACCGTTAAAACCGACAACTTTCCGATTAAGAATTAACAAAGAAGGAAAACTTGAAAATATTGATATTAAAAAACCTCAACCAAGAAAAAAAATAAACATTAGATTTAGAAAAAAAGACAAAGGAGAAGCCAAAAGTACTGAAGAAAAATCAAAGTTTGAAAAATTAAAAAGTGGTCTTTTTAAAATTAAAAGATTAATTCCAATAGGAAAAAAAGAGGAAGAACCTCAAACTGAAGAAACTGAAAAAAGCGAAGAAAAATAATCCAAATTTTTCATTTGTTATTTAATTTATAAGCCTTTTTTTGAAAATAACAAGCTATTTATATTTCCATATAAAATAGTTAAAAAAAATGATATATTATTAATAAACACAAAATAATTAAATAATGCATATTAAAAATAAGGTTATTGTAACATTTAAATACCAATTATTGTATGTAAAATATTGAGGGAGAAGAGAAAATGAGTAAAAAATATAGTTTTGTTAAGAAGACGCTAGTATTTGGAACAATATTATTATTTTTCGGTGTTAGTATTGTATCTGCTTTTAGTAATAATGTTATGTCAACTGATGTGATTAGAAATATTGAAAACCCTAGTCCTGATTTAGAGACTTTTTATCCAACTGATGATGCAAAAATATCACAGGACGATCCGAATAAAAATTATGATGGTGCAACTGAAATAAATATTCGTAATGAATTTGGTGGTGGAGGAGGTTCTGGATGGTGTTCTGATGGTTTATATAGATTTGATATATCCTCGATACCTTCAGATGCATCAATTATTAGAGCAACATTTTATCTGTTTTATAATAAATGGACAAGCACCAATCCCATAGGTAGAATGTTAAACGTTTATAGAATTACAAGCGATTGGAATGAAGATACTGTAACATGGAACACTGCACCGACATATAATCCTGTTGCATCAGCATTTTCACCTGTGCCAGCAACAGTTAATGTTTGGATGGAATGGGATGTAACCAGTGATATTCAGGAATTTGTCTCTGGTACTACAAATTATGGTTGGAGATTAAGAGATGATAACTACTGGGGAACAGTTAATATTCCTTTATCACAATTTAGAACTAGAGAAGCTGGTCAAGAATTAAGTCCTTATCTTGAAATTGAATATACAAAATCTAGGAGCAGATATACTATTGACGGGGATTGTGACTGTTTAGATGTTACTAACTCAGATAGACCAATATGTGATAAAATACAGCAATGGATAAATACTTTTAATCAAAAAATTGAAGAAATTGGTGAATTGATAGAGCAATATAAATATAATCCTATTCTAGGTCGCTTATATGCATTACAGGCCTTATTTCTTATGGGGAGAGTTATTCATTTTACATCATATTGGTTTTTATTAGATTGTAACACCTAAGACACAGAAAAGAACCTTTACTCGTAGGAATATAGGATTGTTTCCCAATGTTGGGAGGACTCCTAAGTCTTGTGTTATTGCACCATTTAAATATTCACAACAAGATGTAAAAAAAGAGGGAAGAGGAATTTGAAAAAGGAGGTGAAATAGAATGGGTTGGTTCTTACCTTGGTTATTTGGACATTTTGCATTTTTATATATTTTAGCTAATGTCTGGGGATTTATAAACAATGCTGTAATAGGCATTCTAATGAAAATATTTGGATAATTACTGAATATCTTTATACTGGTTTTTTTTAATGATGACAATTTGCAAAATAATTATAGCCCTATTTAAGGGTTAAAAAGAAAAAATTTTTATCTGAATTTAATTGAAAATATTTAAGTGTCTTATTCTATTTACAGGAAAAAAAGAAATGAAAAATATGAATGTTATTTTAAGGTTAACAAACCGAAAGAGCATTCTTCATTTCCCAAAGGAAAAGCAATATGCAACCCAACAATTATGATTATATAAAAATCGAACAGAAATGGCAAAAAGAATGGTTTGAAGAAAAAATCTATGAATCTAAGAAAGAAAATTTAAAAAAATTCTTCATTCATTTTGCATACCCTGGTGTATCGGGCTATCTACATGTAGGACATATGAGGGGTTTTACTTATTGTGATATTATTGCTAGATATAAAAGAATGTTAGGTTATGACGTTTTATATCCAGCAGGTTTTCATGCATCAGGTATTCCTTCAATTGGCTTTGCTAAAAAAGTGGAAAGAAAAGATGAAACAACATTGAAGGATCTAAAAAATTATGGAGTTACAAATGAAGTAATAAAGAAACTTTCTGATCCATCAGAAGTGGTTAGTTATTTTGGAAATGTTTATGTAGAAGATTATTGGAAAAAATTTGGATTTCTAATTGATTACTCGCGAATTATGAGCACAATATCTGAGGGATATAAGAAATTCATACAATGGCAATTTTATCAACTTAAAGAAAAGAACCTGCTTATTCAAAAACCTCATTTTGCTCCTTTTTGTCCAAATTGTGGGCCTGTGGCAGTTGACAAGTCAGAAACCGATATACTTAAGGGAGGATCTGCAGAAATACTTGAATTTACAACCATTAAATTTAAAATGAAGGATGGAACAATTCTTCCTGCAGCAACACTTCGACCTGAAACCATATTTGGTGTAACAAACATGTGGATCAACCCAAATGTGGATCATGTCAAGGCAGAAATCAATGGTGAAGTATGGATACTTTCAAAAGAGGCACTTGAAAAGTTAACCTATCAAACAAAAGATGTCAAACCACTTAATGAAACAATTTCAGGTAAGGATTTAATTGGAAAAACATGTGTAGTTCCCATTGTTGACCGTGAGATACCAATACTATCAGGTCCCTTTGCAGATCCAAATGTGGCAACAGGAATTGTAATGTCAGTTCCCGCTCATGCTCCATACGACTGGATTGCTCTTGTAGAATCAAAGGCAGATATTGAAGCTTTAACTATTATTGATGTTAAGGGATTTGGAACAAATCCTGCAAAAGAAGTTTGTGATAAGTTTGAAATAAAAAGCCAGACTGAAACAGAAAAACTAGACCTAGCAACTGAAGAGGTCTATAAAAAAGAGTTTCACACCGGTTATCTTAATGAAAATTGCGGGATTTATGCAGGAATTAAAATTTCAGACATAAAAGATGCAGTGAAAAATGAACTAATTGATAATAATCAAGCAATCGTTATGAGAGAGTTTTCAGAAGAAGTGGTTTGTAGATGTGGTGGAAAGGTATTAATTAAACAAATCCCAGATCAATGGTTTATAAAGTATAGCGATGAGAAACTTACAAGTGAGTCTAAGGATTATTCAAACAATATGAACATATTTCCTCAGGAATATAAGGATGAATTACCAGGGATATTAGATTGGTTTGATGATAGAGCTTGCATCAGAAAAGGTTCATGGCTTGGCACAGATTTCCCCTTTAAAAAAGGATGGATAATTGAACCAATTTCAGATTCAACACTCTACCCTGCATATTATATTATTTCAAAATACATAAATGAAAATAAGATTAAAGGAAAAGACTTGGACAATGAATTTTTTGACTATGTATTTCTTGGAAAGGGAAAAGCAAAAGATTCTGTTTGGGAAGATATTAAAAATGATTTTGATTATTGGTATCCAGTAGATATAAATCTTGGAGGAAAAGAACACAAAACAGTTCATTTTCCTGTTTTTTTAATGAATCATGTAGCAATTATGCCAAATGAAAAAAGACCTCAGGGAATTTTTGTTCATTGGTGGGTTACCCAAAAGGGAAAAGAAAAAATAAGCAAATCGAAAGGTGGCGTCGAGCATATCAATGAAGCTGCAACAACATATGGTGTTGATGCAATGAGGCTTTATTATGCCCATGTAGGTTCACCCTTTGTCGACATAGAATGGGATTCAGAGGCTGTAACCAAATATAAAAACAGACTTGCAAGTATTTACAAGATGATAGGACACATTAATAAATTCAAAGATTTAAAAGATGAAAACCTTGACAATTGGCTGAAAAGCAAATTACAAAGAACAATCAAAAAGAGTATTGATGCCTTTGAAAATTTTGATCTTAGAGTTGCAACAAATGAAATTTTCTTTGAATGTCAAAAAAACTTACAATGGTACATTAAAAGAGGGGGAAGTAATAAAAAAATACTTAATGATTTTATTAAAACCTGGACAAAACTAATGACACCTATCACGCCTCACTTATCAGAGGAGTTGTGGCATAGGGACAACAATGAATTTGTTTCAAATGAAAAATATCCAATTTTTTCTGAAAAAGAAATTTTTGAAAAAGAGGAAGTCGGCGAATATCTTTTGTCAAAAGTAACAGATGATATCTCAGAAATTTTGAAAGTAACAAAAATCAAACCTAAAAAAATTTGTATTTACATATCACCCGCATGGAAGCAAGATATCTATAAAAAAGCAATAAAACTAGCTGAAGAAAATAAACTAAATGTAGGGCAAATTATGAAGGATGTCATGAGTGATCCTAAAATGAAAGCTCTTGCAAAACAAGTCTCCCAGTTTGTCAGCAAACTACCTGGTGAAATCATGAAATTAAATGAAAATGATAAAAAAAGATATCTAATTGACATGAAAGAATATAATTACTTAAAAAAATCAATAGAATATTTAAGTGATATTTTTTCCTGTGAAATTGATATTTACAGTTCTGATGACAAAAATGTTAATGACCCTGGTAACAAAATTCGTTTTGCAATTCCATTAAGACCTGCAATATATATTGAATAAAGATTATTTAGTAGACTTTTTTTTCTTGTCAGACTTTACAAAAAATGCCATAAATACTGTCCCAATTATTATAAAAACAAATCCAGCTCCAATAACATAATAGAGAGTTGTTTCACCAATACCAGATCTTTGATTTACATATTCAATATAACTAAATGTTAACAAACCAAGTATAATAAACAGGAGTCCAAATATATATGTTGATAATTCCTTTAATACTGACATATAAAGGCCATAATTAAAAAATGTGTATTAAAGGTTATTGGCAATAATTTTTTGATTTTTACTTTCCGAAAAAAAATAAAAAATTACATTTCATAATATACTTAAATAAATTGAATTTAAAGACCTTTAAATAAAACAAATTGTCAATTAATTCTATGGGTAGTTTTGAACATTTTCAGCTCTAACCAATGCTGCAAGAGCATAACCTATAAAATCAAAAAAAGCAGGTTCGCCAGGAAATGCAAATGAAATTCCAATTCCCATAAATCCTAATGCAATTCCATTTTGTGGACCAGATGCAACAAATCCCCAACCAGTAAATATATTCGCAGCCATAGATTCGGCATTAATAACCGAAGTCCATATTGAGGCAAAACGAGGTCTTGGAAGCATTATAGGTAAAAACAAAAGACCTTTACCACTACCAGCTATACTACAAATAAATACAGAACCTTTATCAGAAGATGCTCTAGGAAATATATTATTAATGTTTTTTTCTGTTATTGAATTCTTTTTAATGTGATTATAATTTCTAGTTGTGGGTAGCCATTTAGGATTCAATAATGAATATATATTGTCTTTTGATAATTCTTTGGGAATAAGGCCATAAAAATCCAAAATATCAGTAAAATTTTTTTTCAATATTTGTATTTCATCACTTTTGAAATTATTTATAAGATTATTTTTCAAGTCTTCAAATAAATTTGAAATTTCTTTAGCAATATGAGTTGGTAATTCAACTTTACATTTGTTTGTTTTTGTTTTATTAAAAGTGTAAAAAATCAAAATTGAATAATCTTGTTCTTTGTTAAAATCTCCAATAATTGTAGGAGCTACAGCAACACCAATAAATGATATCAATAAACTAATAACAAATGCTTTGCATAGAAAATTATTTTTCATAATATTTTCCTCCCTCAAAACCTAATTCTTTAAATTTATATCAAATATATAAATTTATAATTTTCTATTTAAGGAATTTAAATAAATAATATAAAAATTAAACATGAATAATCTTTTTTGGTTCCCCATCGATTTCATCAGGTAATTGTCCAATATTGAATTGAGATGTCGTAGTTTCACAATAAAAATATTTTTTACCATCATCTTCAACATACGCTCCATGGTCCCCCTGTAGATGAACTCCTACTGCCAGATGTCCTGAGTTTTTATCTTCAAGTTTATAAAATAACAGTACAACATCATAACCCAATGCATCCATTATTGATGCATAAAGAATTGCTGAATCTTCACAATCTCCTTTTTTATCTACCAATGTTTCAACAGGGAATTTCCAGTATTCAATACAACCATGGCTTTCATTATCAAGAATGTATTCAACATTTACCTGGACGAGTCTAAGAATAAAATTGGCAGTTGTAAATGTATTATATCTTTTAGAATCTGCAAGCCCCTTTAACTCATTTGCAAAATCAACAATAACTTTTTCATTTGATGTTACAAATGCAGCTATTGCATCATTTGGAAATGGCTGGTCTTGAGGTGACCTATCTACATTGGAATTTGCATATTTATTATATATATCCACGGGAATGCCAAATGAAAGCTTCCAATTATTATTTTTATAATACCACTTATAAATTCTATTTATAAATTCATCATCTTGCGACGTTTCATCTGATAATATGATATCATACCATAATCTGCCCTTATTTCCCTCTGTAAATCCAGTTCCATCAATTGTGTTTTCTTTATTGTCAAGTTTTAAAATAAGGGTTTTTTTACTGCCTTCAGAACTAATATCGATTACATCATTACTGCCTATAAAATCGTAGTCATACATTATAATTTCAATGGTAGTGAAAAGTTCTTTTGTATTATCAGGAATATCATAAAAAATTGTGTCATGTCTTATTTCTTTTACCTTGTTTAACCATACCCTCCATCGCTTACCATTATC
>CP070712.1:1304340-1312360 GCA_020350365.1 Thermoplasmatales archaeon
ACAAATCCTGAGTTTATTGTGGCAGATGAACCTGTTTCTGCTTTGGATGTATCAATACAAGCACAGATTATCAATCTATTAAAAGATTTACAAAATGAATTTGGTCTTACATTGTTATTTATTACTCATGATTTGAGCGTTATAAAACATATTAGTGACAGAGTTGCAGTAATGTATTGTGGTAAAATTGTGGAAATGGCTCCAACAAATGAACTCTTTAATAATCCAATTCATCCTTATACAAGGACCTTACTAGCATCAATTCCAATTCCGAATCCTCAGAAACATAGAAAAATAGTTAAGATCAAGGGGGAAGTACCAAGTCTTATAAATCTTCCTTCAGGGTGTAGGTTTCATCCAAGATGTCAAGATTGTAAAAAAGGATGTTCTATTAATGATCCACAATTGTTGGAAATATCAAAAAATCATTTTGTAGCTTGTTGTGAATGTACCTCGTGAATAAACAATTATTTTGGTATGTAAAAATTAAAGGAAAAAATTGCCATATCGAAATATGGAGAAAATGCCATGGCAATTTTAATTTAAAATTATTGAAATGGAATACATATGAATGAATGTAATAAAATTTGAAAATAATAACAATTTACAATTAGTGAGGAAGCATATCCTTATTCTGGAGAGGAAGATGGGATGCAGGTGGAATGGCTAAAATATGGATAATGATGCTTCCCCACATTTGGGTGTTTATTGGTAAGTCCAAAAATTTGTACAAGGATAGGACACTTACTACCTCTTTTCAACACCCATATAATATTTATTTTTATTATTATAAAAATGTTATGAAATTTAGGAGGAAGGTGAAGTCTAGGGAAGATCAATAAAAAGGAGGAAAAGCAGGCAAATATCTTAAAATCTTCACCTCTGACTTACACCATATTAACAATTGTTAATAATAATATTTAAATTTTTCTTCTAACAAATATGAAATTGTCGTTTCAAATTTCTCTTTAAATTAACATTTAAAATCATGATTTATAGAAAGATCAATTTAATTTTTTAGACCATCGTAATATTAAATCGTGTATTTATTAAAAATTCATTAGTTAAATTCATTCCCACTAATAAATAATAACAATCGTTAATTTGAAATAGTTATAAATAATAATATTATTACATGATAAAAGCTCCTTGTGAACACTTACAATACGATTTATTACCAAATATTCGAAAAGAACTGGCAAATTGTTTAATTGAAATATTCAAATTAAACCAAAGACAAGCCGCCAAAAAATTAGGGCTTACACCAGCCGCAATATGTCAATATAAAAACCATAAAAGAGCGGACAATTCAGAGTTTTCACAAGAAATAATGATGGAAATTGTAAGATCCGCAAATCGAATCAATAATGACGGAGATTTAGTAGTTCAAACCGAACTATGTAGACTTTGTTTAATAGCAAGAGATAATGGATATATCAATAAAAAGCGAGGATAGAGGTAGGTAAATGAATGATGAAATAATATATAACGCTGAAATTGATTGTGTTGGATTATATTGTCCAATGCCAATAGCTATGACCAAAGAGGAAATTGATAAATTGAAAATTGGGGAAATTCTTAAAATCGAAGCAGATGATCCCGCTGCAGAAGAAGATATCAAGGCATGGGCAAAAAGAACAGGTCATGAAATTATTAAATTTGAAAAACAAGGAACCATTCTAACATTCTTTATTAAAAAAATGAAATAAGGTGAAATCAAATTGAAAGATGAAAACTCAATTTTATATGTACTCACAACTGATGAACCAACAAAACAATATTCGCCATTAGTACTTGCTCAAACCGCTGCTATGATGGATTTAAGGCCAATGGTATATTATCTTGGAACCGCACTTAAAATATTAAAACCAGGTGAAGCAGAAAATATAAAACTTGGTAGCTTTCCAAGTGTTGCAGAGATGATAAAAAAAACTTTAGAAATGAATATTCCTATCTATGTTTGTGAAGCAAGTAAACAAATGCTTGGGTGGGAAAAAGTTGATCTTATTAATGGGGTAAAAATAGTGGGTGCAGGAACGTTAAATGATCTTGCTCTTGATGCAGGAGCAACTATGTGGTTTTAATAATGAGGGATATGAAGAGAATCTATTTAGATCATGCGGCATCTATGCCCGTCGATCCTCGGGTTTTACAATTTGCTCAACCTTATTTATCAGAAGTGGGAAATCCTTCTTCATTGTATGAATTTGGTCAACATGCAAAGCAGATAATAGAAGATTCTAGAAGAAAAATCGCTGAATTTATTAATGCTGAATCAGAAAAAACTATTATTTTTACGGGCAGTGCTACTGAATCAAATAATATCGCAATTCGTGGTACTGCGTTAAGAAATAAAAATGATGGAACAGAAATTTTAGCCAGTGCAATAGAGCATATTTCAGTTCTTAATCCCATGAAAGATCTTCAAAAAAATGGATGGGTGTTTCGAACAATTCCTGTTGATTCTTATGGAATTGTTGATCTTCATCAACTTAGTGCATTACTTTCAAAAAATACCATTGTGACTTCTATCAATTATGGGAACAATGAAATTGGTACTATTGAACCGATTAAAAAGATTAGTGAGATTGTTCATGATAAAGGGAAATATTTACATGTCGATGGTAAAGCAGCTGCGGGTAGAATACCTATTGATGTTCAAGCGGAGGGAATTGATCTTCTAACTCTGTCTTCAAATGATTTATATGGTCCAAAGGGGGCAGGGGTATTATATATCAAACCTGGTGTTAAAGTTCAATCGATTATGCCTGGTGGTGGTCAAGAACGAGGGCTTCGATCTGGTACAGAAAATATCTTTGCTATCGCCGGGATGGGTGAAGCTTGTGTAATTGCAAAAAAGGAGATGAAATCAGAAAGTAATAGATTGCAGAATATTCGCGATAAATTAATTTCTGAAATTAAAGTGATTGAGGAAACATATCTTACTGGTCATCCGGTTAATCGTCTCCCGCATCATGCAAGTTTTAGAATTAGTCATATAGAAGGAGAGAGTATTTTATTAAGTATGGATATGTATAATATCCAAGTTGCAACTGGTTCAGCATGTTCTTCAAAAACTCTTGAACCCTCTCATGTTCTATTAGCAATTGGTCTGAAACATGAGGAAGCTCATGGATCCATGGTGATGACTTTGGGTCGATCTAATACAATTTCCCAGGTGCCGGAAATTGTGAAAGCAGTGAAGGAAACAGTGGTAAGATTACGGAATTTATCTCCACTTAAATAAGAAGGTGAAAAAAAATGCCCGTGTATAGTAAAAAAGTAATGGATCACTTTATGAATCCAAGAAATGTAGGTGTGATTGAGAACCCAGATGGTTATGGGAAAGTCGGAAATCCTGTCTGTGGAGATCTCATGGAGATGTATATTAGAGTTGAAAAAGATATAATTAAAGATATCAAGTTTAAAACCTTTGGTTGTGGATCTGCAATTGCAACAAGTTCAATGGTTACTGAACTGGCATTGGGTAAAACTGTTGATGAAGCCCTAGAGATAACTCGGAAAGATGTAGCTGAGGAACTCGATGGTCTTCCACCACAAAAAATGCATTGTAGTAATCTTGCTGCTGATGCATTACATGCTGCAATTAATGATTATAAAAAAAAGAAAAAATAAATTAATTGATCACGAATTTAATTAGGGTCTTCTCGGACAATGAGGTAAAGTTATCTGACCCTTAAATTTTGGATTCTTGACTTCCACACATTCAGTTGGATCACAACATGTATGACATACTCTTTTAAAAGAACGATAATTTAATAATTTAATATCTTTTGATAAAAATGTCTTCTTCACTGGTTCATTCTTTAATAGATCTGTACTTAAATATTTTTTATTATCATCCGGAAAAACAGTAACAACAATAGAATCCTTTTCCAATTTTTCAAGAATCTTAACCGCACCAATAAAATTTGCACCAGAAGAAATACCAACACCAAGACCAAGCTCAGTGGCTAATTTTTGGGCCATAATAATTGCATCCCCATCATCAACTCCAACAACTTCATCCAACCCATCTAACTTTAGAATTGGTGGAACAAATTCATCAGAGATTCCCTGAATTCTATGTTTACCAACCCTATAACCAGTTGTTAAAGTTGGTGAATTTGAAGGTTCTAATGGATGAATGAAAATATTCTTATTCATCTCCTTAAGAAATTTACCAGCACCCATAATAGTTCCACCAGTACCCACACCTGCAATAAAAGCATCTGGAATTAACGATCTATAATATAATTGCCACCATATTTCAGGACCAGTTGTTCGATAATGTGCTTCAATATTATCAATATTTGAAAATTGTCTTGGTAAAAACGAGTGTTTATTTTTTTTAGCAAATTCTTCAGCTTTATTGATACTCCCTAAAAAACCACCCTCCTCTCTACTAACGAGTATTATTTCAGCGCCCAAACCTTCGATAAGATTAATTCTTTCTTTACTCATCCAATCTGGCATATAAATAACTACATGATGATTCAAAGCTCTACCAAGTGCAGAAAATGAAATACCAGTATTTCCACTAGTAGCTTCAATAATATTAAATTCTTGTTTTAGAAATCCTCTTTTATAACCCATTTCAATAATATGAAATGCCATTCTATCCTTGATACTACCCGTCATATTGAGATGTTCAGCTTTTGAATAAATACAACATTTTTTTCCTTTATAAAGAAAATTAATTTCAAGAAGTGGTGTATTCCCAATAAGACTTTTTAATCCTTTAATTCTCATCGAGTTAATATCAGATTTTGCTATAGAATTACCCCCAGATAACAATTGTTAAACAATAATATTGTTATAATATAAAATTATTTGCTTATAGGTTGTAAAACAACACTGTTCTGAAGATAAATTGATTATTTCGAATTTATTTTAAAAAAAATCATAAATCATTAAATTTTAAGTTTTATTGAAGAGATTTTATCATCAAATATCTCTTTTCTTGAAGAAATAATAAGCTAACATTAAAGGAATAATCAACCAAATAATCTGAGCAAAGAAAAGTAGACCAAGACTCATATATTCAGGAGCTTCAATGGTAAACCCAAATGCTTGAGACAGACCAAACCCTCTCATCACGGACATTTGATAGAGATCACCAGGACTAAAAAATATTGAGTTGAATAACCAATCGGGATATGCAAAACCGGGTGTCAAGAAATCTTCTAAACTCACCCCCGTTGCAAGCAAAATCCCAAAAATAATCATTCCATAGATCATCGCCCAGAAAAAAATCATTACTCCCCCTGCAATTGAGGTAACTCGTTTTTTACAAATAGATGAAATACAGATTGATAGGCTTAAATAAACCAATCCAAGCATCACTGTTAATATAATAAACATGAAAAATCCAGCACCCTCTTCAACTCCAACAGTAATTGCAATAATTATCCCACCAACTCCAAAACCAAATAGAATAGAACAAAATAAGACGGAACCAAGTCCAATAAGTTTTCCAAGTAACACCTCAATTCTTTTAATCGGATAACTAAGAACAATAGAAAGTGAACCACTTTCAGCTTCACCAGAAATTGTAGAATACCCAAGCATGATCGCGATAATTGGTATCAGTAAAGTGGAAATGCTGAGAAGAGTAACCACTGTGTCCTCCATCCCTCCAAAAGTCTCATCTCCTCCTGCCTGACCACCTGCAAGAAATGATGATAAAATCGTTAAAAGCAAAAAAATAATTATCATAGAAAGAATCCATTTATTTCTTATATTATCAAGAAATTCTTTTTTTGCAATAGCGAAAATTGAATGAGAATTAATAATAGACATTATCCCATCTCCTCTGACCTTGATATTATTTTAATAAACGCTTCTTCTAAGGTTGGTTCAAATGTCTGGATATCTTTTACGTCAAATCCCTGGTTTTTTATTTCAGTGATAATATTCATACGAAATGTGGATTCACAGGTGATAATTAATTTATCTTCTTTTATATCTAATGAAAGAATCCCCTTTATTTTTCGGATACTGCCTGGTATCTTTCCATGTAAACCAGGGATTAAAATTTCAATCCTCGGTTTAATATTCAAATATCTATTAAGATTTTCAACAGAATCTTGGGCGATAATTTTTCCTTTATTTATTATTACAACCCGATCACAAAGATTCTGCACTTCGGATAAGATATGAGAAGAAAACATGATTGTTGCCCCTCGTTCATTTAATTTAATTATCATATCTCGAACAATTTTAACCCAACGAGGATCTAATCCAGACATAGGTTCATCAAAAATATATACCGGTATATCTCCAATCATAGTTTGAGCAATTCCTAATAATTGCTGCATTCCCTTTGAAAAACCACCTACTTTCCTATCAATCACATCACTTAATCCAACCTCTTTTAGTAAATCCATTGCCACTGATTTATCTACTCCCTGTAATTCACAGAAGAAATGCAATGTTTGCAGTGGGTTTAGATTATCATAAAAAGACACCCGTTCAGGAAGATACCCAATACTTCTTTTCGCTTCAATTTCATCTTCTTTAATATCAAATCCATTTATTCTTATTCTGCCTGAATCAGCATGCAAAAGACCAAGTATTGCCTTTATTGTTGTAGTTTTTCCTGCACCATTTGGTCCAAGGAATCCAAAAATTTCTCCTTTTCGAACCGAGAACGATACATTATCAACTGCTTTGAATCCATTAAAGGTTTTTGTAACATTATAAATTTCTAAAGCTGGAACGATAGAGGTTTCTTTTGAAGAAATTCCAGTTTCTTTAAAAGAGAATTTTCCTTTAGTATCACAATTTGGACATGTGATAATGATAGTATCTCCGGGATTTCCATTGACAGTAAGAATGTTATTACATGTAGGACACTTAATCTTTTTTTCAAGCATTTCATCCAAACCTCTTCATAAAACTATATGAGATGGTTCATATACTATTTATTTATAGTGGATTTTATTGATTGGATAACGTGATTTATTGAGATCTAATTTTTCAAAGTTATGATCTTCTAAATCAAGATAATAAATAGAAATAATGAAAAATTATTTTTATATGATTTATTAAATACTGATATAAAAGTAAAATCTAAAAAAAAGAAAAAGAGAAAAGATAAATTATTATAAAATCAATTCTCTAAACATTCCGATTTTTGTTAATATCATCTCTAAAATCATTTGAAAATAGAAATGATATGTTCTTGTTTTAGGCATCGTTACACTCAATGTAGCATAGTCACTTTCTGCTTGATTAGAATCTTGTGCCTTTACTTTGATGTTATATGTGCCATCACTTGACCAAGTATGTTTTTCAGCGAAACAAGTCCCAGATGGAAATGGACCAACACAAATTTCACCAGCACCATCATCCCAATCGATACAATAATAAATTTCATCTCCATCAGGATCGCTTGAACAAAATCGATACTCATATTCTGTTCCAGTTTCACCTGAAGAATTACCTTCAATAGTTGGTATATCTGGTGGACTATTTAACCCAGCAGTAACATTCATTACTGGAAACACTAGCATCAAACATAGGCCTAATAATATTACTTTTTTCATATATTTTCACCTCTTTAATTATTAATAAATACATATTTTCCAAGAATAATACCTGATTCAATTGATATCGTTGAACCAGCCTGGACAATGACTTCAATTCTACCATAACCATAAATTTGAAATAATCTTGAATTTGTTCTAATTATTTTTTTAACACCCGAGGGAAAATCCTTGATTTGACCTTCAGTTGTATGATTTATTCTATCGAATATCCCCCCTTTTACAATGATTTTCCAATTTACGTTTGACATATCAACTTCACCGATATTCTCAACGATTGTCCATACTTTTTTCTTACCTCCTCGAATTTTATTTATTTTAACCATTTGTTCCTCTATTTCTTCTAAACTTGTAATATTATATGTAATTCTTAATTCACCATCTCCAATCCATTTAACAGATAGATTAAGATCAAGATCATGAACATCACTTGTTGCACATTCTTCAATTAAAGATTTCAAATATGACAC
>CP070712.1:1312460-1320424 GCA_020350365.1 Thermoplasmatales archaeon
TTTTGCAGAATTAGGTACAGCAACATGGTGTGGATATTGTCAATATGCACATGGTGCGTTAAAGAATATATATGCTGGAGGATGGCATCCATTTTATTATGTTTCTTTAGTTGATGATGTAAATGTTCACGCAGAAGATAGAATTGATGAATTGGTAATTAGTGGATTTCCAACTGTATGGTTTGATGGCGGTTATAAGACAAATGTTGGAGCAGGTAGTGTTGAAAGTGCTCAGGCATTATATAATACAAGCCTTATTTCTTGTGGAGAAAGGGAAGTTTTTGATATCGATATTGACCTAGATGTTACTTGGAATGGAGATGCTGAGATGGATATTTATGTAACTATTGATAATAATGAAGATAGTTCATATAGTGGACATCTCCATGTATATGTGACAGAAATTCAATCATCAATGGGTTGGACTGACACAGGAGGATATCTTTATACATTTCCGTTCTTAGATTATGCATTCAATCAAGATATTACTATTTCAAGTGGGGGTACCTGGTCTAATTCAAAAAATTGGGATGGAGATAACTATAATAACGGTTATGGTGACGACTTTGGAGGAATTTCATATGGAAATATTATGGTTATTGGAACTGTTTTTGATGATGAAGAGGAATATGTTGATGATACAACAGGTTATAGAGTAGGTAATAATGCTGATCCATACACTCCAAGCAATCCTGATCCCGAAGACGGTGACACAGAAATTATTGTAGAAACTGATCTTAGTTGGATATGTTCAGATCCTGATTTTGATGTTTTATCTTATGATATATATTTGGGTGAAAGTTCTGATCCACCTTTAATTGCTACAGACATACCTGGGAGAACATACACTCCGGGATTACTGGATTTTAGCACAAAATATTATTGGAAAATTGTAGCAAATGATCCTCAGGGAGGCTCAACAACTGGTCCTGTTTGGGATTTTACTACAAGGAGTAATGATGCACCAAACTCTCCAAGTAATCCAAACCCTGCAAATGGAGCATCAGATATTCCAATAAATACCTGTCTAAGCTGGACATGTGAGGATCCTGATGGTGATGATGTAACCTATGATGTTTACTTCGGTAAAAATGGGGAAGATTTAATTTTAGTTTCAAGTAATCAAACTAGTAAATCATATTGTCCAGGAGATATTCTTGAATTTGAAACGCGTTATGATTGGAAGATTATCGCTTGGGATGAATATGGTTATTCTACAGTTGGTACTACTTGGTACTTCATAACTGAAGAAAATCTTCCACCAAATACACCAAGCGAACCTAATCCTGCTGACGGAGAGACAGACGTTCCAATTGAAAAACTCCTCAGATGGACTGGAGGAGATCCAAATGAAGGAGATAAGGTGTATTATGATATATACTTTGGAACGAGTAATCCTCCTCCATTAGTTGTTGAAAATACACTTCAAAACGCTTATGATCCAGGAACAATGGAGCTGGACACAACATATTACTGGCAAATTGTTTCAGAAGACAGTAGCGGTGCAACAACAGATGGGCCAATATGGCATTTTATTACTGAATCAGAACCAAATCAAAAACCAACTCCACCAGATATCGATGGTCCATCAAATGGAAAAACTGGTACAGAGCTATGCTGGACATTTCATTCAGATGATCCTGACAATCATGATGTTAAGTATATTATCGACTGGGGAGATGGAAACACCGAGGAAACAGACTATTATCAATCATGTACACCAGTAGAAGTATGTCATACCTATGCAGAAGAGGGAACATATATTATAAAAGCAAGAGCTGAAGATACAAAAGAAGCTCAAAGTGATGAGAGTACATTTGACGTCAAAATTCCAAGGACAAGATTAGTATTACATCAAATACTCTTTAAATTTTATGATCGGCTATTTAATATGTTTCCCATAATAAGGAATTTGTTTGGATTATAAAAATCCAAATTTCTTCTTTTTTTATTTTATAAAAGATTTCTAAAAAAATTAAATTAGAATTTCATCAAATTGATAATCTTCCCATTTTTTAATTCCTAATAAAATATCAAGTTCAATGGGCGTAATTATTGGAACCTTATATTGCATATAATCATCGATTGCAATCCTAGGACAAGCTGTAGAAACAAAACAATCGATATCTCTAAAACTCTCAAGAATTGATGCTGTAAAATGATTTTGGATCAATAATATAGATTTCTTTTTCTTTGAATTTAATTTATCCTTAATTTTAAGGGCTAGCTCTATTCTTTGTTGTCCTTTTTTTGTACCAATCAGAATCCCAAAAATTTTAGCATCCTTAGACCTAGCAATAGCACCATATCGCTGTCTTAATATCATATCTTTTATGTCAATCAGCTCATCTACTTTTACTTGATTCGTATAGGGATCGCAAACAATTACAGGATTATTTGTACTAAGGGCTAAACCAAGAGGATGAAAATTACCACTTCCAATATATAAAAAGGTGTCAACCTGTTTTGAAATAGATCTTGCTGCTGAAAAATCACATCCAAGAATCTGACCATCAGATTCAACACGACTACTACTTTTACCAATTATAGGTTCAAAATTATTATCTTTAAGAATCTTAATTGCATGTTTAAGTGAATCAATATGCTGAGAAGTTGTAATAAGTCCAATTTTTTTCCCTTTAATTACGTGTACAGCTTTTTTTATAACTATTGATATATCAATATCTGATTTTGCATTAATAAATAAAGTTGGAATAAGATAATCTTCAATATTAGGTAGTTGAGTATGGCCTATTTGAATAACGAAATCAATTTTCATGTCCTTAAGCTCTGAACTGACAACATCACAAGCACCAAAACATTGATCTGCTGAAATTATTACACTTGCACTTGTTTCTTCTTCTAAGAATTCAATAAACTTCGAAATATGAATCTTTAAACCTTCAGTAATTTGAAGAAGGACTCTTTCATATTTTTTATTTTTAATGATTTTTACTGCTTTTTCCAAATCAATTTCATATCCAGGAATCTTCAAAATTAATCCCCATCTATCTATTTTCCATTCCGATTATATACCAATGCTCAGGTGGATCTTGCTCAGTATCCACAGTTATATGTTTAATCTTAAGTTCAGGATAAAGATTTTTTATTTCTTCCAAATCTACATTTTCAAATTTCTTTAAGTTATTTATATAAGCTTGTTCTGTTAGGGCATTCGATTCATAGTTTTCTTTTGTTCTCTTCAATATTCGATTAACACTTGCATCTTTGGAACAATTGGTCTGCAGAATCACAAAGATTTTGTTCTGTGCTGCTGCAATACCTGCAGCTCTTCTACGAAGCTCCTGAGTTACAAAAGTAGCATCTAAAATTACTCCACTTTCTTTTTTTAAATTCTCTTCCGCACGTTTGAACATCTCATCATATACCCGTTTTCGTATCTCATAATTGTTAGCTATCTTTTCATCGAAAATGTCCATTCCTTTGAGTACCTCACGTCTAATTAAATCTGTTCTAAGTATAGTAAATCCTTTTATTTTCGACACTTCTGCTGTGGTTTCAGTTTTCCAGGATCCTGGAAGACCACATGCAATGAGAAGAGTTCCAGGTTCAAGTTCAGTTTCTATAAATTTCAAAAAAGGTTCCTTCATATATTCACGACCCTGTAATGTTTATTTGAATAATATTCCCTAAATATCATCTTATATATATTATTAATCATCTTATCCCTCCCAATAATTTAATCCTTGATATAGGAATACGCTAATGCAAAATATCTCTGAGCAAGATTTCTTGATTTAATTTTTTTATCATTAGAAATAGAGGAATCATTAAGAATAAAACTTGTTACTTTTCCTCTCACATAAGCTCTATATATTTTGTAGAAGTTTATTAAGTTATGAATAAGTTGATTATCATTCTCACCAACTTGAACTAAATAGGTGTCACAAAGCTTTTTAGACAAACTCGTTCCATTATTAAATTCAAGGTCCATAAGAAGAAAAGCGATATCAGAGAGAATATCTGAATATCTAAACCTATCATTGAACTCAATACAATCAAAAATAATAATTGGATCAGTTAAACAGATATGTTCCATATGAAGATCGCCATGACAATCTCTTATTTTACCATTTTTAATTCGTTTAGTAAATAGACCTGAATTTTCTTTATAAAAATTACTTGTCCAATTCTTTAGACGTTGATATTGTTCTTCTGAAATAGAATTGCCAATAAATTCTGCTGTTTGTTGAAAGTTTTCATCTGTATTAAATTTTACAACATCAAGACTTCCAAATTTATCTATTTCATTTGATACTTTTGATGTTTTGTGGAAATTAGCGATTGCATCTGCAATTCTCTCAAGATCATTATTGGTAACAGTTCCTTTCTGAAATCTTGATTTTAGAAGATCTTCATCGGATAACCGCCTCATCTTTACTGCATAGTCTACAATTTTTCCTTTACCATTTATAGTATGTTTTGAACCATCAAACGTAACCGGGTAAACACCAAGGTAGACATCTTTTGAAAAACGGTTATTCAGTTCAACTTCTTTTTTACAAAATAAGTTTCTTTTTTCCAGAGTTGAAAAATCCAGAAATTCAAAATTCACTGGCTTTTTAATCTTATATACAAAATCATCTCCAATAAATACCGTGGAGATGTGAGTTTGGGCTAATTTAATCTTTTCTGGTTCTTCTGGATAAGCTGATGGTTGCATTAAATCATCAATAAGTTTTGATTGTTCCATTGATATCAGGGAAAAGTAGACCTTTTAAAAATTTTATCTATAAAATAGGACTATAAAACTTGTTTGAACAATCAATAACCATATAACAGCAGGTATATACATCTTATACATTCGAGTTGTATCAGTTTTTAGATAATCACTACTTACTACATTACAAAGATGAATTGGAGAAATGAGATATCCAATTAATGAACTGATGAAAATTAAACTAGCAAATCCAACTATATTTATACCAGTATATTCAAATAATGGTTCTATTAGAAAATATGATAATGCTATTGCTCCAAAATTATAGCCTGTTATTAAACCCATTATTAAAGGAACAATAATAACAATAAAAATTGGGTGAAATGGTAAACCACCTATCATTGTTGCTATTAATTCATTTGCCTCTGATAATTCTATCATTTGTCTGAAAATCATAATTCCAATAATTGCAAAGGCAAGATTTAGTGACAAAGAGCGTTTAATAATACCAAAGTACTTCTTCCATTCTATATCAATCAGAAAATAAAGAAATATTATACTAAAAATCACTCCAACAATAAAAATACTTCTCTGAAAATCTCTAAGATTTTCAATTCCTATTATTGTGAAAATAGTGAAAAATATAACATAAATTAAAATTGGTATGATTGGAGGTATAAGATATATTAAACCATCATAATCCTTTTTAGGTATTGTTTTTGTAGTTGGTATTTTTTTTATGAAAAATTTCAAGAATGTTAAACCAATTATTATGAATACAATAAAGGCAGGAATATTTGCAACTATCAACTCATAGATATCAATATTTGCAAAATCCGAACTAATAATCAACATCATTGCAGACGAAACTGGAAATATTGGAAACCATATATGCCTAAACCAAACATTCAAAAAATTTTTTTGACTTTGTTTTAATTTAAATTTTTCTCCTTCTTTGTCTATTAATGGAGCTGAAAAAAGAGCACCTCCGGGAACTGGCATAAGGCCATATACTGCAGGTATTACTCCAAGTGTTCCTCCTTTATAAAAAATGGATCTGAGGCTTTTTATCATTATTTTAATTGCACCTGTTTCTTGCATACTTTTTGCTAAAATAAAAATAAGTGTAAGAAGAATTGCTAATTCAATTGTCTGAAAATCAAATACTTGAGTATCATAATCATAAATCAATGCTTTACCAAAAGCTATTGGTATTTTAATCAAATCTATTTCTGGTATTGTAAATATTACAACAATAATTGAACCTATGATTAGGGATATACCAAAATTAAATTTTTTACGAATTAGATAAATTACAACAATGAAAGCAATAATTATGCCTATAAGGTTAAGCATCAAAGCAACGAAACAAAACTTGGTATAATTAATTAACCATCAATTTTCCATTTTTAGGTACTATTTCTCCTCTTGTTGCATTCGGGAACCTTCTGCCCACATCTCATTAAATTCTTGATTTAATTTTTGTACAATGTCTTTTTCAACTGTCCAAAAACCTAATTCATCATTTTTTATTGGACCTGCAAGAATTAATGCTCTGTCATCACCAAGAATAAAATTTCCTTTTATTCCATCATGTTCTTTAACATCTAACCCGTTAAGTATTTCTTTGTTCTTATATGTCTTAACAATTATTTTCGAATCCTTTGGGAGTTCTACATCTGATAAATACTCTGCCATAATTCTAGGATTAGAAATCTCTGATAAATCCCAACTTTTGGTATGCTTTGAAGCAGGTGGGACTTGTGATGTTTTCTTTAATCCGATTTCTATTGCAAGACCAACAACGACCACTCCAATAGCAAATCCTATAATTAATGAAACTATATCCATGCTCCATCCACCTAGTATATGGTATATTTAACATAGTTATAATAGTTTGGTTTGTATAAATGGTCCTAATAAATATAAGAGTAATATTTATTTTGAACTTTGTATTATGGGCTGAGGAAATATGGTAGGGTCTTTAGACTATGAATAGGAAAAATGTAGAAAAAATTAATGAGCTTAGAAATAAGCATAACGCAATAATTCTAGCTCATAACTATCAGCTACCAGAAATCCAAGATATTGCAGATTTTCTAGGGGATTCTCTAGATTTAGCAAAAAAAGCTACAAAAACTGATGCAGAAAACATAATTTTTTGTGGTGTAGATTTCATGGCAGAATCTGCAAAGATTTTAAATCCTGATAAAAATGTTATTCATCCAGATATAACAGCTGAATGTCCGATGGCAAATACGGTTAATACTAATGAACTATTAAGTCTGAAAAATAATAATCCTGGATCGGAGATTGTTTCTTATATTAATACAAGAGTTGAAACAAAGGCTATATCTGATATTTGTTGTACTTCAGCAAATGGTATAAATGTTGTTGAAAGCCTTACAACCGATAAAATAATTTTTGTACCAGATAAAAATTTAGGAACTTATATACAAGAACATGTTAAAGCGAAAGAATTAATTATTTGGCCTGGTGTTTGTCCAACACATCATAGAATTAGAAAAAATGAAATTTTTAAATTAAAACAGGCTCATCCAAAAGCCAAGATTTTAGTTCATCCTGAATGTAGACCTGAAGTAATTGATATATCAGATTATGCTTTATCAACAAATGGTATGATAAACCATGCAAAAGATTCAGATGCAAATGAATTTATTATTGGAACTGAGAAAGAATTATGTTATAGATTAAAAAAAGAAATTCCTGATAAGATTTTTTATCCAATAAAAACAGCAATTTGTCCAAATATGAAGAAAATTACTTTTGAAAAAGTCTTAAATAGCCTTGAATCCTTAGAACCAAAAATTGAAATACCTGAAATGCTAATGGAAAAGGCAAAAGTTCCTCTAAAAAAGATGATGGAAATTAATCGGGGAGATTAAATGAAACAAGTTTACATGGATTATGCTTCTACAACACCCGTTGATAAAGAAGTTTTAGAGGTTATGCTACCTTATTTTGATAAAATTTATGGGAATGCTTCATCGATTCATAAATATGGAATAGATGCATATGATGCCTGTGAAGTGGCAAGAGAGCAAATTGGAAGTCTAATAAATGCTAATCCTGATGAGATTATATTTACATCTGGAGGGACTGAATCTGATAATCTCGGTATAAAAGGTGTTGCTTTCAAAAATAAGAATAAAAGAGAAACCAAAGGATTCCATATAATAACCTGTGAGATTGAACATCCAGCAGTTCTTGAAACATGCAAGCATTTAGAAAAATTAGGTTTTAATGTGAAATATTTACCTGT
>CP070712.1:1320524-1328403 GCA_020350365.1 Thermoplasmatales archaeon
GGAGGAATTTGATCTAAAGAAATCATTGGAACAATTTCTGCAGTGGCAATACCTATGGCTGTGACTGGAATAGCTACAATAAATCCTGATATCGGTCCTGCAAATCCAATATCAAATAATGCTTTCTTATTAGGCATTGGATCTCTACTTGAGATCAACGCTCCAAAGGTTCCAATGTTGAAACTTGGTAGAATTGGTGGTATCGGTAAAAAAAATGGCAAAGAAGTTGCAACACCATGTTTTTTTGATATAAAGTAGTGACCCATTTCATGAATTATTAAAATGCTCATCAGCGGTAAAGCAAAATAAATCGCTCCATAAAATAAATTATTAGCTGTTAAAATTTCCATTGGATCTGACATACTCCAAATATCAAAATATCCAATATGTAAAATCGAACCTGTTATAATTGTTGTAATAATCACAGCTATTAAAAGAAACAGATTAATCCATACCGGTTTTTCTTTTTTCTTGGTCTTTTTTATTACGTATATGATATGTTCCCCTTTTTCATATCGAAGCATTGGAATGTAACCTTTTTCTGCAAGTGATCTTCTAAGCAAATCAAATTTTTCTTCTAGGGTTTCTTCATCGATTCTACAAAAGAATGCAGCAGTTTTTATATCATATTTCAAATCATAAAAGGGAAAGTGTTGACCAACCTCACGCTTTAGAAGTTCAATATCTAAATTAGTTACAAAGGTTTTTGATTCAAAAGTATCAAAATCGTTAGACATTTCTGCTGAGCATATCAACATTCTTTTATAAAACCTTTGATAAAAGCCATCATATTTATTTATTACTTTTTTTATCCCCCTTAAGTGAAAGAAATATGACAGTTAATCTTGTAATAGGTACCCAATGGGGCGATGAGGGAAAAGGAAAGGTTGTTGATTATTATTCAAAAGATGCTGATTATGTTGTTAGATATCAGGGTGGCAATAATGCTGGCCATACAATAAAAGTTGGTCAAGAAGTTTATAAATTACATATTACTCCATCTGGAGTTATTCAAGGAAAAATTGGCATTATTGGAAATGGAGTAGTAATTGACCCTGAGGTTCTCATAAACGAAATTGATAATCTAAAGTCAAGAGGTATAAATCCAAAAATCTTAATCAGTGATAGAGCAAATATCATTATGCCTTATCATAAGATTCTTGATGGAGCTGAAGAAAATCTTCTTGGAAATAAAAAAATTGGTACAACAAAAAGAGGAATTGGACCATGTTACAGTGATAAGATTGCAAGAAAAGGTATACGCGCAATCGATATTACTGATAAAAAAACTCTTAGTAAAAAATTAGATGAAATTCTTCCAGCAAAACAGGAATTATTTAAGGTTTATAAAATTAAAGATAAACTTGATAAAGAAGAAATTTTAAAGAAATATTCAGGTTTTGGAAAACGTTTAAATGATTTTGTAATTCAAACCCATATTGAACTAAATAAAGCAATTAACTCTGGTAAAAATGTTTTATTTGAAGGTGCTCAAGGCATAATGCTTGATGTGGATTTTGGTACCTATCCATATACTACTTCTTCACATACCATTGCAGGTGGTTCGTTAATCGGAACTGGAATTGGCCCACATCATATTGACGAAATCATTGGAATTATGAAAGCATATACAACTAGAGTTGGCGAGGGACCTCTTCCAACTGAACTTTTTGATAAAAATGGTAAATACTTACAAAGTAAGGGACATGAATTTGGAACAACAACCAGTAGACCAAGAAGATGTGGTTGGCTTGATTTGGTTGTAGTAAAGCACTCTTGTCTTATTTCTGGTATTAGTAAGATTGCAATAATGAAACTTGATGTTTTAGATGGTCTTGAAAAAATTAAAATTTGTATAAGATACAAAATAAATGGAAAGGAAATAGACTATTTCCCAGCAAATATAGAAGATGTAAAAAATTGTAAACCAGTTTATAAGGAATTCAATGGTTGGGAAAAGATTGATGGCTCTTCCAAAAAAATATCGGATTTACCAAAAGAAGCACGAGAATATCTAAATTTCATCGAAAAAGAACTTAAAATACCATTTGCCCTAGTATCAATTGGACCTGGAAGAAAGGAAACAATAGAAGTTTAAACTGTTTTTTTCACGTTAAGTGCTGTACTAATCCACCTTAAATAAGAATTACATGCAGCTCTTAAGGAACTTAAGTCTGTTGATTCAATATTAAGAGAAATTTTACTTCCAGAAAGCGATATTTCAACACTTGTCTTAGGAATTTTTTGTTTAATCTCAGGATTTAGTGTCTCAGCTATAATTCTTGCTTCTTTATCTGAATCAAAATTAAAAATAAATCTAGCGCTCTTCATAAAATCTTTTTTATTTTGATCTAATACGCTTTGCAATAGTAGGTCTTTCCTTGTAAAAAATTTTACTACCGCAGTAGGGACATTGCATACCTATATTTTTAACATCGAATTTTACACTCTTTTTACAAAGTCCACATTTATATCCAGTCATTTCTTTTCATCTTCTCCTTTTACATCTTCTTGGGCTTTAGATGAAATTTCTGTTTTTACCATTTCTCCTCTTAACATTTTTTCAACGTTTTGACCAGATTCTGTCTTTGGTAGGTATGCACCACCTGCAAATTTTATACTACATTTTCTACATTGCCAAATACTAGTACTTATGCGCTTTACTTTTTTATGACCACAACTTGGGCAGATATGTTTCTCCTTTTGTGCTAATTCAACATTTCTTAATCTCGTTCTTGCCTTAACACCATATCTAGATTGAAATCGTCCTGCTGGTCCAACTTTTCTCGTTCTTTTTGCCATATTTATTTACCTATACTTTTATATAATTGTTCTCTTATTTTCTTGCCGTTATCTATAGATGCCTTAATAACTTTTTTTATCTCATCTCTAGTAAAGCTACCATTCAAACCTTTTTGCATTGCACGGATATCTTCATTTTTATCAGTTGCAACTGTAAGTCTAACTTCTGCTATTTCATTTTCATCAAGTGATGGGTCCATTACAACAACATCGTTGAATTTTACAGATGTGCAAGAAATGGGTGGTTCTTTGATTGGTAGAGGGTAATCTTCTCCTAGTTCAAAGCGTTTAGCTGGAACTTTTGTAGTCATCAAAGCTGCAAGTGATGCAAGTGAGGCAGCATCAAATAGGTTACCATCATAATCTAGAATATGTATATCAATAAATACCATCCAGACTTTTTCTTCTGGTTCAATACATAGTTTTTCAACCTCTATTAATTGTGATTCCCTAATTCCTCTATCAACTACTCTTGCAAGTTCTATTGCATCTTCGCGAGGAGGACCTGCTTCAAAATCAGGGGATGCGAGAGGAATAAGTTCAGCAGCTGTTGTCATAACTCCAGTTTCTGGAGTGTCAGGATATGGTTCGCCTATGTCCATTTTTATACCTGTAAGTACTTGAGTATTTCCAATTTTAACCCTTGCAGAGCCTTCAGCTTTTGAAACTATCCCAGTCTCAATCTCAATTTTTCTAAATTCATCAAATGCTCTTCCATCTGCTCGTTTTCCATTTTTTGCCATATTTGCCAAATAATCGCGCTTAATAGATGGTACAATTGTCATTTTTAATCTCCTCCTGATTCAGATTGATATGTTTCTAAAATAGCCTTTTTTTGTAGATCAGATATTATGTGACATCCTTTAAGTGCTAAATCAAAAGCTTTATCAAACTCCTCTTGCGTTAAATGACCGTCCATTTGAAGAAGCAGTACATCACCTGTACGAGGAGAAATTGCAATTGGCAGGTCTGCAGAACCGTAATTATCCTCATCTTTTCCCAAATCTAACACGATTTGATCCTCAATTTTACCAGCTGCACAGGAAACAGGTATGTCTTTCATTGGAATCCCAGCATCAACAAGAGCTACTGCTGCAGCAGTAAGCCCTGCACATCTTGTACCTGCTTCTGCATCTAAAACTTCAATATTTACATCAATTGTTGCTCTAGGAAATTTTTCAACTAATATCACATTTTCCAAAGCTTCTGAAATTACCTTTGAAATTTCCCTACTGCGCCTATCTGGCCCTGGACGTTTTCTATCATCCACACTAAAAGCTGCCATATTGTACCTAGCGGTAACTATTGCTCGTAATGGATTTTGAGTATGTCTTGGAATTGCTTCTCTTGGGCCATAAACCGCAACCATTACCTTGTTACCACCCCATTCAAGATAGCATGAACCTTCAGCTCTATGTAGAACACCTGCCTTAATTTTTATATTTCGAAGTTCATCAGGCATTCTGCCATCTAATCGCTTACCGTTTTCAAATAACTTAATTTCTGATTTCATTTAATGTACATCCTTTGTATCTTTTTTTAATAGTTCTTCAATTTTATTTGTTAGCCCATATGATAGAGATTCATCCTCTATCATTTCTATTGTTTTAATTACTTTATTTATCCCCTCTTCGTCGCCATCAATCCATATTCTCCCGTTCTGGCCAACAAAGATTCGACATTTTGTATATTTTTTCAGCAAGGATATCATAGAACCTTTCTTGCCTATGATTCTTGGAACTTTAGAAGGTTCTACATTAAATATACAACCTCCCTTTATTTTGTATAAATTACGATCCTTGAGAGTAATCTGTAATTTCTTTTCTTGATCAACCTGTAGAACTTTTGCCATTATGGAATCGCCTTTATTTAAATATCTTTCGGTCTCTCCAAAATCAATATCCCAAGGTACTTCATTTACATGTAAAAGTGCAGGATATGCAGCATTAATGTCTACCAACCAGCTCGATTGCATTGCCTCAATTACAATTCCTATTACAAAATCTTTTTCTGTTGGGTCATAACGTCCTTTTAATGAGATTACATTGATATAATTTGAATTATTATTTAATACTCCTAATATTTCAGCATAAATTTTTCCATTTTCAATAAAAGTTCCTTTTCCAGCTTTTTTATTTTTTACTTCTCCTAAAAACTGGCTTGGAATAACAATTTCGCGCTTATCTTGATTCATAGAAATAATACCTCTAAATTACTTTAAGATCTTTGTTGACACATTACCTTTTGTAACATCATTTATTTTATCATAAAAATCATTTTGCATACCAGCAGGTATCCTAATAATTCCAATCCAAGAACCATCAGATTGCCAGTCTTCCCTTTCAAGTGATCCATAGTTTCTTACGGTCCCATAGGCTTTACCAATATGTTCTGCGGGTATTTTTATTGATATTTTTATGTTTTCCATTGAAATAGGGATAATTGGTCTTAAAAGTTCAATGATTAATTTTACTTGTTCACTTACTGGTTTAAAAGGATCTACATGAACACCTGCTTGCTCCATTGCTAGCTCAATTCTTTGTCTTGGATGAGGAGCTTTTGTTTTTGGATCCATTGCATTTTTAGAAATTGTCTCAATTATTCTATTTGTCTTATTCTTCTGCATTTTATGACGCTGTTCTGTGGTTAGTTGAATATCGCCTTTTAATATTATTTTTGTAGCAATTTCTTCTATTGAGTTGGTATTAAAAACTTCCTCCATCTTATCTTCTGAGGCTTTGTTACCCTTTTTCGCATCGGAAAAAATAAACTCACTTGCAAGATCCTCCATATTCAATGGACTACCATCTCTTATTCTTTCAACAGCCTCGGGAGAAATGATTATCTCAAATCGTTCTCCGTGGGATTCAAATCTTGCAATGACATTGTTTTTAAGAATCTCGTCTGTATAATCCTTTTTTATATCTTTTGACATATGTTATTCCTCAAAGTGATCGTAGCCTATTTTCAACCTATTAATAACAGCATCATCAAGGTTTACCAATTCTAATTTCCTCCAATTGCCTTTGTCACATATTCCTTCGTTTTTTCAGGGGATAAAATATGGAATTTTAGATTTTTATCAACAATTCCAATTTCTGTTGCATCTGGATTTAATTTGCCCTCAGTTCCTTTATGAAGGGCCTTAATTGCCATGTCAATTGCTTCATCCATAGAAAGATCTTCCTTATAATTGCTTTCAAAGAAGCTCATCGCACCATTACGACCTGACCCTTCGCTACTAGCTTTGTATTCCATTAAGGCACCAGAAGGATCTGTTGAAAACAATCGTGGTCCAGTATCATCAACACCTGCAATAAGTAAGGCGGTACCAAATGGTCTGACTCCACCATATTGTGTATAAGTTTGTTTAAAATCACAAATTCTTTTTACCAAAGTTTTAACTTGAATTTTTTCATTATAGGTAATCTCATTTATTTGTGCATCTAAACGTGCTCTATCAATTAATGCTCGTGCATCTGCAACTAGTCCCGATGTTGCACATCCTATGTGATCATCAACTTCAAATATTTTTTCAATAGAACCGGGCTCTATTAAACGTGAAGATATGCGTTTGTCTACAATTAACACAACACCTGTTTTATATTTCAAACCTACAGTTGTTGTACCTCTTTTTACTGCCTCTCGGGCATATTCTACTTGAAAAAGTCTTCCATCTGGTGAAAAGACAGTTATTGCTCTATCATAAGCCATGTTTGCTGGTTGCATTTTTTAATTTCACCTCAATTTTTCTATTTAATAATTTTAAATATATCTATATTAATTTTTCAACCAAGTATACACTAATTGTGTATATACTTTGTGATAACCTTAGTAGTAATTTCTGTTTTTTATACTCCTTTTTCTACGCCCCAAAGAATCTTATGTAACTGTAAACTTAGTTTAACATTTAATCTATCTTTGATTATCCATTCAGCAATTTTTTTTGGATTTTCTCCCCAGACGGGCTGGAAAAAAATATCACAGGTTGGTTTATATTTTCTGATGATTTTTTTTGCATAGATATAATCTTCTTTATTTTTAATTACGAATTTTATTTGGTCCTCTTTTTTTAAAAAATTTATATTTTCAAATTTATTTTTTTTATCCATATTTGATGATGGGCATTTAATATCTATTGAGATTATTAATGATTTATACTTTATTAGATTCTCAATATTTATGCTACCATTAGTTTCAACAATAATATAATAATTTTTTTCCAATAAAGTTTCTATAAATTCTATTATGTTTTCTTGTAATAATGGTTCTCCTCCTGTTATACAAACATATTTACAATCATATTTAGCGATTTTACTAAATATATCCTCTATGCTAATTTCCTTTCCATTTTCATATGCATACTTTGTATCACAAAATGAACATCTTAAATTACACCCTGAGGTTCTTATAAATATATTTGGAAGACCTGCCCATTTTCCTTCTCCCTGTAATGAGTAGAATATTTCATTAATCTTCATTAAATAATTAATAAGAATCATCTATTTTTAAAAATTGTTATGATTATAAGATTTATGCACCTAAATAGATATCAACTGACTAAATTATAAAAAATTATATGGGCCCGCTGAGATTTGAACTCAAGTCTATAACTCCCGAAGCTACAAGGATACCAAGCTACCCCACGGGCCCAGAATTTATATACAAAAATAGAAAATGGATAAAATATGTTTTTGGTAAAAACAAATAAGATTTATTTTATATCTTTAAGCAACTTACCAAGCTCAGTATATTTTCCTTCAAGTATCTTTACAGATTCAATAATTGCATCTTTTGCAGAAAAAGAACCATCTGTTTCAAAACTAAATAAAAATTTTGTAGGATCCCTTTTAATAGTAATAAAATCGATATTTTCTTTATTGATATAAGATTCAATAACTGGTAATTTTTTTATATCCTTAAGAATAAGTTTATCTCCTTTTATTGTAACAAGATCCTCTGGTAGTTTATCTACAAATCCTTTTACCTCATCTAACTTTGATTTATCAAATTCAATAATGGGCTCCATTCTGTATGAGGGTGCTTGAATAGCTTGCCATTTAGCATGGTCCCTTCC
>CP070712.1:1328503-1336266 GCA_020350365.1 Thermoplasmatales archaeon
CTTGTATCAATAATGTTTGGAAATAATGAAATTGGAACGATTGAGCCTATTAAGGAAATTGGAAAAATAACAAAAAAACATGATATTTTATTTCATTCTGATGCTGTTCAAGCAATTGGAAAAGTACCAATAGACGTCAATGAATTAAATATTGATTTGTTATCGATTTCTTCACATAAAATATATGGACCTAAGGGGGCTGGAGCATTATTTATTAGGAAAGGTTTAGAATTACAAACAATTGCTCACGGAGGCGGGCAGGAGAAAGGATTTAGAAGTAGTACTCATAATACACCTGGAATTGTTGGCCTAGGTAAAGCATGTGAGCTAGGTAAAAAGAGAATGAACAAGGATGTATCTCACCTTACAAAGCTAAGAGATATATTAATTAAGGAAATTCAATCAATAGAGCAAACTTATCTTAATGGTCATCCTGAAAAGAGGTTAGCCAACAATGCTCATTTTCGTTTTGTTGCAATTGAGGGTGAATCATTAAATCTTATGCTTGATGATAAAGGAATAGCAGCATCTACAGGTTCTGCTTGCTCATCAAAGAAATTACAAGCATCCCATGTACTTTTAGCAATTGGACTAAATCCAGAGGAGGCACATGGCTCTTTAAGACTGACTCTTGGAAGATTGAGTACTAAGGATGATGTTGAATATGTTGTTAATGAATTACCTGATGTTGTTCAAAAACTCAGAAATATGTCTCCTTTATGGAATCGATGAGGAAGTCTAAAATGAAGGATAAATATACAGAAAAGGTCATGGATCATTTCCGCAATCCTAGAAATATTGGTGAGATAGAGGATGCTGATGGAATAGGTACTGTCGGCAATCCTAAATGTGGGGATATAATGACCATTTACATCAAAGTTAAAAATGATAGAATCGAGGATATAAAATTCAAAACCTATGGTTGTGCAGCAGCTATAGCCAGTACTAGTATTGCAACAGAGATGGTTAAAGGTAAAACACTAAAGGAAGCAGCAAAACTTACACGAAATGATGTCGCAGAAGAACTTGGAGGTTTACCTGATTATAAAATGCATTGTTCCAATCTTGCAGCAGATGCTCTAAAAAAAGCAATAGAGGACTACAAAAAGAAAAAAAATAAGTGATAAATATGAGCACATATATTGAAATCGATGGTTGGAAATCCAATATTCGTTTTTCCTCAGCTCATATAATTCCTGAATATGAAAAATGTGGAAGGCTACATGGACACACATATGCTGTACATATCAAGATTAGCGGTGAACTAGATAAAAAAGGGATAATTATAGATTTCTCATCATTAAAAAAAATGTTAAAAAAAATCACAGATAATCTTGATCATAAAATCTTGATTCCTGAAAAAAGTAAATCAATAAAAATTTTTAAGGAAAAAAAAACTGTTAAAATTGAATCCATTGGAAATAACTATAGCTTTCCACTGAGTGATTGTATTTTTTTACCAATTAGTTCAACGTCAGCTGAAAACCTTGCAAGTTTTATCCTTGATAAAATTCTAAAAGATATATCCTTACCTGATAATGTCGATGGTATTGAAATTGGAGTGGATGAAGGATATGGTCAGGGTGCAAGAATTTCAAAAATTTTTGATAAAAAATGATTTTTATGAAAAAGAAAGCAGTTTGTCTAATTTCTGGCGGTATTGATTCATGCGTTACTGCATATTTAGCAAAAAATGATGACTATTCAATATATGCTCTTACAATCAACTACAACCAACAACATAAAAAAGAGATTTTATCAGCAAATAAAATCGCTGAATCATTAAAAGTAAAAAATCATATAACTCTAAATATTGATTTCAGCAAATTCGGTGGTTCATCACTTACTGATAAGTCAATTCAAGTTGAAAAAAATAGGAATTTCAATTCAATTGGAAAAAATATTCCATCCACTTATGTTCCAGCAAGAAATACAGTTTTTTTATCAATTGCCTTAGCCTATGCAGAAGCTATCGATGCAGAAGGTATATTTATTGGAGTAACATCAACAGATTATTCTGGATATCCTGACTGTCGACCAGAATATATTGAGGCTTATAAAAAAATGGCAAAACTTGGAACTAAAAAAGGAATACAAGGTAAACCAATCAAGATTAAAACACCTCTACTCTATAAATTAAAAGCTGAGATAATTAAAATTGGATTAGATCTAAAAGTTCCCTTTGAACACACATGGTCTTGTTACAAAGGTGAAAAAAAAGCATGTGGAAAATGTGATTCTTGTCTTCTAAGGTTGAAAGGTTTTAAAGAATCAGAGGCAAGGGATCCTATAGAATATGATTTTGTTCCAAATTGGTATAAGAACTAGGATTCCAGCTTTTTCTTATCTTTGAAATAACCATAAAGGTCTAATGATATCGGTATTGATACTAAAATTATTATCAGAATAATTAAACTTATAATACAATCTTGAGGCACATTTCCAAGAGTGCTCTTACCACTTGTTATGTCGTTAAATAATAAATTTAATGTTCCAATCCAAGGAAGTTCGAATCTGGCTTTACCTGAGACCCATTCAACTTTTATTGGTTGATCACAGATTCCACCTGGAGATTGATCAGCCCTATCATTTGTTATAGGATTATCTCCTTTAGTTATATAACCCGAATGTGGAGGATTTGGAACATAATTACTTAGACCAAGTTCTTCAATTGTAATTGAAGAAACATTGTAAAGATCATATCCTTCTACTGTAAAGGATTTATCATCTTCATTATACTCTATCCAACACATAGCTCTATGTATGATTTGATCTCTGTTTTCATTACCATATGGCCGATATACAATTACATCTCCATAATCTCCATAGTGATAGTCATTAGGGTCTTTCTCAATTTGTGTAACTATATCGCTTTTTTTATCTACCTTTACCAGAAGCACCATGTCTCCTGCATTAATTGTTCCAAAACGTCCAAAAGGTTCATCTTGATGCATCATACTTCCGGATTCAATTGCAACCATTGGTGCTCCAAACCATTGGCCTGTATAGGTCCATAGAGCAGTTAAAATTATCAAAACTAGAAGTAAAGCAACAATAACATCTCTAACCAAAGAAATTTTATTATCATCACTACGCCAAAATTTGAGAAACTTTTGTTTAAATTTTTCTAAAATAGCCTTATAGTTCATTCCTTATCACTACGATCATTGATTGCTTTTTGGTTAGAGACAACACTCTTAGTTTCAGTGCCACATATCGGGCATATCTTTATATTATCTTCAAATATTTTACCGCACCCACGACATCTATATTTCCATTTAAACCTTTTTGTTATTCCCGCTTGATTGATTGTTTCAAATTTTAAATTTAATGAATTTGCTACATTTTGAATAGAATAATCATCAGTTAATATTATTGTCTCAAATTTATCATTCTTATTCAGTTCAAATGCTAAAGCTAAGACTTCTATATCTGTTTCAGATAACCTGTTTATATCCCCAGTTTTAAAAGAAATTTTTTTAATTTCATCTACAGAATTTTTATTTGGAGTCAAAATATCCAAACCCTTTTCTTTAAGATATTGGAAATTTTGATAGTCTCGTCCACCTGGATTAAGCTCATTTACAACTCTATTAGTTGTCACAATTTCTGCTTCATCGAGATTAATCGGCTTTCCAGTGAGAATTGCTGATGTATCCAGTACATATTTTATTGGTTTCTTATTCATTTTTTAACACCTAAAAGATTACTCGTATTTTATTTTAACCAAAAAAACAGGATAAAAGATTAGCAAATGAATTCCGCTATATCTTTTATTTTAATTAGTTTTTGTTTACCAGTTTCCATATCTCTAATTGTTACAGAATCCTGTTCAATTTCGTTTGATCCAATTATTATAACATTTTTCGCGTTTAATGAACTTGCATATTTTAGAGATTTTCCAAGACCTCTATTTAATAAATCCAAGTCAACTGTAAAACCTTTATTCCTTAAGGTTTGAACAATCTGAATTGCAATTTCAATAATATCTTCACCTAGTGGAATAACATATATATCCAGTTTTGTTATGGGAAACTCATAATTTTCTGACTCTAAAGCAACTATTGTTCGATCAAATCCTATAGCAAAACCTGCTGAGGGAGCTTCTCTTCCACCAAATAAAGAAATTAATTCGTATGCTCCTCCACCACAAAGTTGTTTTTCGGCCCCAAGAATGGGTGCTTCAATTTCAAATACTATCCCTTTATAATAATCAAGACCTCGGACAATATTCATTTGAATTTGATAATTTTTTATTCCAAATGCTTTTTCTAATAGTCTAAGTGTTTGTTCTAGTTGTTCAATTTCATTTTTTACTGAATCATCTTTTAAAAAATTTTTAATTGTTTTAAGGTCTGTTGATTGGAGTAAATCTATTAGATTTTCAGCATCTGCACTTTTAATACCAAAATCCTTTAATGCAATTAAAATGTCATCAAACAAGGATTTATCTATTAATGGAATCAAATATTTTTGCTGGTCTCTTGTTAATTTGTATTGGTTGAATATAGATGACAATATTGTTAGATTTCCTATATTTAATTTAAGATCTGCAACTCCTGAATTTTCTAATATCTTATATGCCAGCGTAATAAGTTCAGCATAAGCTTGAGGGGAATTTGTTCCTATTATTTCGCATCCTGCTTGCCTAAATTCTCGGTATCTTCCTTTTTGTGGTCTATCATATCTATAACAATTCCCAAAGTAAAATAACTTAATTGGTTTTGGTTCCATCTGAAGCTTATCAACATAAAAACGAATAACTGGAGCAGTTAATTCTGGTCTTAGTGCAAGGTCTCTATTGCCCTTATCTTTAAAAAAGTATAATTCTTCCATTATTTCCTGTCCAGATTTTGCCTTGAAAAGCTCAAGTGTTTCAAAAGTTGGGGTTTGAATTTCATTATAACCATATGAATTAAAAGTAGATCTCATAATTTCTTCAATGTATCTTCGTTTTTGCATTTCTTTTGAAGAAAAATCTCTAGTACCTCTTGGAAGATTAAACACGGTTTGATTGTATAAATATATGGTTTAATACTGTTTCGACTAAAACAAATTTATATAATAAAAAGTTCTAACACCAAAACATTTATATTTACATATTACTTATTTTAATAATTAAAAAAAAATATTGGGAGAGTGATTTATATTAGAAAACAAATAGTAATTCTATTGATAAGTGTATTATTTATTGCCAGTTTTTCAGGAGCCTCAACTTTTAATATGAGCTCTTTTGAAATTATTTTGAAAAATTCTGAAAATCAAAATTACACTCATACTGTTTTTGCAGGAATAGCTGCTACTCAATCTTGTGGCGGATGTAATGAATGGAATCAAAAAATTTATGAGGAATATATATCTGAAGAATTTGATTTTGAATATATTTCTATGATCGGTTATGATGAAAATGGTAATGTCCTAAATTATGATGCAATATTTTGGTCTTTGAATTATACTGTTGGAACATTTCCAACAACAATTATCGATGGTGATTATGAAAGAATCTCAGGTAATTATATTGAAGAATTACCAGGAGCATTAGATTCGTGTGGTAACAGAACTGTGGCAAATATTAATGCATATGTTTCAGCTATATTAGTTGGAGACGCAACTATCAATATAACAATAACAATTGAGAATAATGAAGCCACTCAATACAATGGATATATTAGATTATTCATATCAGAAATTATTTCTAGATATAATACTTCTATAGGCGATCCCTTTCATTTTGGGTTTTTAGATTTTGCTTTTGATGAGAGCATATCAATTAGTCCAGGTGATATTTATACAGATCACAAAATCTGGAATGGTTATGAGCATGAAGATGCCCATGGTGATGATTTTGGTGATTTAAAGGCAAATAATATTCAGGTAGCTCTAGTTTTATATAATTTAAGTGATGGGTATGTTGATGAAACAGTTATAGCACAAGTTCCTAATAATCAACCGTATAAACCAATCGATCCTTTTCCAGAGAGTGGTTCAGTGGATCTTGGAGCTGAGGTTGATCTAAGTTGGAATTGTTCAGATCCAGATGGAGATGATCTATTTTATGATGTTTATTTAGGAACTACAAATCCACCTCCATTGTTTGCTACAAATGTAACAGAAGAATTTTTTGATCCTGGTCTTCTTGAATTTCAGTCGATGTATTATTGGTATATTGTCTCTAACGATCATCGTGGTGGTACAAATGAAAGCAGTATATGGAATTTTACTACTAAGATAAATTATATACCTGAAATACCATCAACACCTTTTGGACCAACTTTAGGAAATGTTGGAGAAGAACTTGAATATGTAACAACAACTTTTGAGCCTGATGGAGACGATCTTTATTATTGGTTTGATTGGGGCAATGGAAATAACAGTGGTTGGGTTGGACCTTTTGAAGCTAGTGAAATCGCAAATGCTAGCTATATATGGTCAGAGAGCGGTGATTACACTATAAAGGTTAAAGCAAAGGATGAATATGGTTATGAAAGTAAATGGTCAGAAGGTTTTGATATCTATATAACTGAACCAAATCTTGAAATTGATAACATCTCAGGAGGATTGTTTAGGATTTATGCAGATATACTCAATACTGGTAACGGCGAAGCGGAAAATATTGAATGGAGTATAAAACTAAGCTCTGGTTTGGTATTTTTGGGTAGAGAAACTTCAGACGTAATTGAAAGTATTTTAATTGAAAATGAGGAAAAAATTCAATCCAAACTTATTTTTGGTATTGGAAAAACAGAAATTACTATAGAAGCAAATGTTCAATATGGAAAGTCAGCAACAACAACAATAGATGCATTTTTACTAGGATGTTATATCTGGTTAAGATAAGATTTTATTGCTAAAACAATTAAAATATAATCTATCTAAATCTTTTTTTCATAAAAGCTTCTAGATTATTAAAGGCCTGTTCGAGAGTTTCAAGTGTTGGTAAAATGACTGCTCTGAAATGATTTTTACCATATGTTTCGCAAAAACCTGATCCATGAACAACCAAAACATGTGCTTCATTTAAAAGATCCAAAACAAATTCCTTATCGGTTTTCCATATACCATTATTCATTGCTTCAATTTTTGGGAATATGTAAAATGCACCCTCTGGTTTTGCAGTAGAAATACCTTCTATTTCATTTAACCTTTTATAAGAAAAATCACGTCTTTTTCTAAGTTTATTATTAACTTCAATTATATGATCCTGAGGTCCTTTAAGAGCCGATATACATGCCCGTTGACATATAGAACTTGCACATAATCGTGACCTTGCAATACGCATAAAGGCATCTTGAACTTCATCAAGATCACCAGAATGATAAAACAATGTGTATCCCATACGCCATCCAGGAACTAGATAAACCTTTGAAAAACCATTGAAGGTTATAACTGGTACATCTTTTGCAAGAGTTGAAGCGGCATACTGTTTTTCATCAAAGGTCATATCATCATAAATCTCATCAGAAATTATTGGAATTTTATATTCACCTGCGATGTCAATTATTTCTTTAATTATTTTTTTAGAATAAAGAGCTCCGGTGGGATTATTAGGGTTTATCATCACGATTCCTTTGGTTTTATTTGAAATCTGCTTACGTATATTATCAACATCAGGTTGCCATCCTTCATCTTCTATACATCTATAAGGAACAGGATTTGAATCATTAAATTTAGTAATAAGCGTATATTGTGGATAGGTTGGTCCTGGAATTAAAAGTTCATCGTTTGGATCTAGCAAGGCATTGATAAGGATTTGAAGAGCTTCA
>CP070712.1:1336366-1343732 GCA_020350365.1 Thermoplasmatales archaeon
AGATCTTCAATCCATACAACATCCATGATTTTTGTAATAATCGGATCAAGTGATGGAACAGGTTTATTTAGGATGTTAGCTGATTTCTTTGCAATTTCAGGTAAAATTTTTGTAATTAAATCAAATTTTTCCCGGGTCTTTGCACGTTTAACTTCCTTATGTATATGATGCTGGACTTTTCTTGCACATTCTCTAAATGCAAGTTTTATTTCATTTTCTATCTCTGTAACATCTGCAATTGCTTCTTTGCTTTCTGATGTAAATGGTATTAATGTTGAGGATACATGCGTTAAAAATATTGCAGGACCAGATGGTATACCTTTACCAGATGGTTGGTTTAAACCATACCTTCTCCAATCAATAGATGAAATTGCTTGGGTAGTCACACAGCCACCTTGTTGATAAAGTAGTGGAACACGATTAGCAAAACGCAGAATTTTAACGGTTTCTTCCTTAGGAAGATTTCCGCCATATACTAGTCCTACCTCAACTTGAAAAGGATTACCCGAATATACTGAGGCAGGTCGTGAAGCAGTAATTATAAATTCTGGGGATATTTCTTTAGTTTCATGTTTTAAACTTCTTTTAATTAAGGTTTCTCCAATTGGTGATAAACATTCTGTTGATGGTGACATGATTTTAACTTTTTTAAATGCTTTATGCAATAGCAGAAAATCATCCCGACTCATCTCTTTTGGATTGAGATTTTTATCTAAATTTGCTTTTTCTACTGCAGATTTTGTAGTTCTATCCCCCATGCTGCTAAACTCAGTTTTTAAAAATGATGATAGTTTCCTGCTCTTCGTATGTTTTGCCATTTTGATAAGGGTTCCTAGTTCAACACCATATGGGTGAGGTTTTATTTCAACCGATTTTTTTGGCAATACCTCTGAGGTTCTTTCAAAAATGTGTTCTGTTCCATCAGGCTCTTTATAGATAATTTGAGAATGAGGATTAACAATTGAGGTACTCTGTAGATAATCATATACAAATCGTTTCCCTCTCTTATAATCTGCCATTATATTTACTTCAACACGAGTTCCACTCGGTTTATCCCAATGAACAGTATCTTTGTTTATAACCTCCGCACGATTTTTGTTTGTATCTATTACTAGTTCTGTTATTACAGCAGGTCTATCCTCATCTACCTTTGATATTATCTTTGCATGTTTTCCTGTTGTTAGTTGACCATATAATACAACTGCTGAAATCCCTATTCCTTGTTGTCCTCTGCTTTGTCTTATTGCATGAAACCTTGAACCATAAAGTAATCTGCCAAAAATATGTGGAATTTGTTTTTTAACAACTCCTGGACCGTTATCTTCAACAATAACCTTACATTCACTATCTTCATGGTTTTTAATCTCAACATAAATTTCTGGTAAAATATTTGCTTCTTCACAGGCATCAAGACCATTATCGACTCCTTCTTTAACACTGGTTATTAATGCTCTTGTTTGATTTCCGAATCCCAGGATATGTTTATTTCTTTCAAAAAATTCTGCAACAGATATCTCTTTTTGTTTTTTAGCAAGTTCATGTGCTGTTATTTTCCCCAAAATATTACCTCCATCAATTGGAGACCTATGCACCCAGCAAGTGTAATAGAAATAGTTATTATAAAATTATTCATTAAAAAACAATTACTTTACATCATTGAAAGTTTTTCTAGGCCTTGTCTAAAATTATTCATCTTAAACCCCTTTTCATTATCATATGTGACATAATTAATTTAAAAATTTAAGAATTTTAAATATTTATTAACTTTTTTTAATTTTTTAAAACAAATTAATAGTAAAATATAAATACTATAACTAAGAAATATTATATGATTTTGAGGGAAATACCATGGAAAAGATTAAGGGATTTAATAAAGAAGGTCTTTTAAGTGAGGAACTTGGTTTTTTTTTATGGCATTTGGAAGAAATTGAAAATTTTTATCCATGCTATAAAAGTATGCTAAAAAAAGAACCTTAAATTTTTTTTTACTAAAATTCATATCTATCTATACGATAATCTTGTCACCTTCACATGCTATCTCTATAGATATATTTAGAGCTTTAGAAACTTCACTTACTTCTTTTTTTATTTCTTCCTCATCATTAGGACTCAAATGTAACAAAATAACTCTTGGAAATTCTCCTTTGACGTTGTGAAACTCCCTCAATTCCTTTATTAATAATTTTGGACATAAATGCTTAGAATTTATTGCTCTATTTTCAAGTTTATTTGGGAAAGTCAGATCCATGAGAAGAATATCTGGTGAAATATGTTCCCAAAGCGCTGAGAGACCTGAACCAGTATCTCCTGTATAAAATATCTTTTTTCCGTCTTTTGAAGTGATTTCAAAACCTACTGTGTCAACTGTATGATTTACAGGTAATGGTAGAATTTGATAACCTAGAATATTTATCTTATTAAAAGGTTCAAGCTCTATAAATTTAAGCGATGGTTTTTCTAAAAAAAATGGTATCTTTATGGTAAATTTTGGATAAATCAAACCATCTACAAGATGAGATGAAAGAATTTTAAATGTTTGGGAAGTTGCATAAACCTTGGTCGTGTGATCAATATTATTGAAAGCAAATGCTGGAATTTCTCTTATATGATCATAATGACCATGAGTAAGTAATATTGCTTTTATCTTTTTTTGCTCAGAAAAAGTTAGCTCTGAAGCAAGACTTCCTGCGTCTATTGCTATGATATC
This sequence comes from Thermoplasmatales archaeon, assembly GCA_020350365.1. Classification (GTDB taxonomy): domain Archaea; phylum Thermoplasmatota; class E2; order DHVEG-1; family DHVEG-1; genus SG8-52-3. The sequence goes on from CP070712.1 coordinate 1,339,074, forward strand.
ATCAATTAAAAAAGATACTAGCTTTGAATCTTTTGATTCTGCATTATGAGTTCCTAAAAATCGTATTAACACTCAATCAACCTCAATTATATTTTATGTCATCAAAGATTTCTTAAAAATCTTTATGTTTATTGCTTCCCATATTTGTTAACGATTAAATCCGACGTAATTTTCTTGAAAGACCTTTTGCAACATTTTTCATAACCACCTTTCCAAGATGATTATTTTTATTCATCAGATTTTCAAGTTCAAATCTATCTATTACAACAAGTTTTGAATCTACATCTGTAACTAAATCAGCAACTCTAGGTAAATCTTCTATGATAGCCATCTCACCAAAAATTTCTCCCTGACGAATTGTACCGATTTTTGATTTTATCTTTCCAGTTCTTTTTGCTCTAACTGATGCTCTTCCTTCTGCAAGAACAAAAATTTCGCTTCCACATTCACCTTCACTACATATAGTTTTACCAGATGGATAAGAAACCATCTTACAAATCTGAGCAAGTTGAGATAACTCTCCTTCGGATAAACCTTGGAAAATATCTGATTTTCTTGTTATTTCAGTGATTTCCATACCAATTTTTTTAATTTCAAGGTCCTTCATTGCTAATTTAAACATGTCTTGTGACATAGGTGTTAAAATAATATTTTCTACATCTGGAGGAAAATTTAGTTTTGCCATTCTAACAACATCAAGTCTTTCTACTCCACGAAAAACCATTGATGGGCAATAGGCAACTGGGACAAATCCTAATCTGTCTAAAGTCTTTTGCATTCTTGGAGAATAAGCACTTACATCAATTTCAATATATTGAGCACCATATTTTGTTGGACCTTGTTTAACAAGTGTATCTAATAAAAAACCTTTTACTTCGTCGTCAAATTCGATTAGTTCTAAAACCTTTATTTTTTTATCAATATTGTCGACTGTAAATCCAATTGCACCTAAGGTTACATCTTTATCTACTGCAACTAAGTAATGTGATTGATTGGTTGCAATCTTAAAGAAACCATAACTCAAACTTAGGTTTCCAAACAACTCAGGATTTTTAAGTCTGCCTCTTTCAATTCGTAGAAGTGGTGAAACTCCCTCTGATTGTAGTTCTTTTATATCAAATTTTTTCTCTGTTGGATAACCATCTACTTCATCCTCAACGATTAAATCTACCGGCAGGCCAAGATTTTTCATGCTTTTGGCAGCCATTGGATAAATACTTGCGATAACTCTAGGATTATTTCTTCGTAATGAAAGAGCAGTTCCAAAAAGTTTTGTAACAAAAACAACACTTTCTCTTGCTGTTGCAAGTTGATACTTGTTTGGTTCGAAACCTGTTGGAAAAAATCCACAGCGTTCACTTATCTTTTGAGCACCAGGATGTACAACCCTGCATTCAGCAAATCCAAATTGTATCATATCTGATACTGATTCTATTAAACCTTCCATAATTTTAGTACCTGCACCTTTTCCTTTAGTTTCAGGGTCTACTACTAGACGTCCAAATTCACCGATTAGATCGGAAAATCTACCAGCAGTTAAATAGACAGAGCCTGTTCCAATAATTCTCTTTTTTTCCTCAGCAACCATAAATATGTTATCATCAGAGTAGATACTTTTTGTAAGCCACATTGGATCATAAAATGACTTGAAAGGATAATTTGGACCATATATTTTTAAAAATAATTCCATAATCTTTGGAACGTCACCCACGTCAGCTCGTTTGATATCGATACTATTGGCCCCCCACATTATTTAAGATTTGTTCACCTAATTATTAAATAAAAGCCCTTTTTTTAGTTTTCTCTATTTTTTTAAGGGAAAAATATCAAAAACCAATATTTCTAGCATAAATTAACTGGTAGAGTCTGTCCCCCATTTTGATTTTTTGGAAAATTAGTTTTACTCTAAATGATCAATATCTACTAATAACTCAAGTTTCTTTGGTGGTGGATGCAGTCCTCTTTTAGCAAAGAAAGTAATAGGTTCTTCTCTTGTTTTTTTGATATAATTTTCAAATGTTTCAATTTTTTCAAATTTTATTAGAGCTGCGTAATTCCATTCGCTTGATGGTATGAATATATCTACTAAATCCAATCCATCAAATTTATTTGCCACTTTTTTTAAAGTGTCCTTTGCCTCTTTAAACTCGTCTTTGCTACCATTAAAATTTAGTTAGATTATTGCGTAAATTTTAATCAGTTGTGTATTTTTTGACCCTTTAAAATATTTCCTAATTATAAGTTCAAAAAACAACTTATTTTTATCTATGTAAACATTACTTAATTTTAAAAAAATTTATCTTTCCAAAGCTTTTTATACAAAAATATAATTTCAAAATTAATGGGGAAAGAGGCAAAAAAAAATCTTAAAAATAAAACTAGTAATAAACAAATAAAAAAAAAAATTGAAAAGAAAAAAATTGATTCAAAGAAAAAAACTAATTTTTTTAAGAAACAATTTCGAATAATTGTTCCGGTTATAATTATTATTTGTCTTATCGTGATTGTTGGTTTTTTTTTAACCCCTGGAGTTGTTGCTGATAAAGCAAAAGCTCAATTAATTATTAACTCTGGAGAGGTTCAGATAAAATCTGAAGGAGAATCATGGAAATCTGCTGAGAGTGGTATTTATCTTTATTCATCAGATTCTGTTAAGACTGGTAATAATTCTTCTGCATCAATAATACTTTTTGAAACTAGTATTGTACGACTTGATAGCAATACTCAGGTAACAATTGGAGAGCTTGTTAGAGACGAAGAAACAAGTGTTACAATTCAACAAGATTCTGGAAGGACCTGGAACACTGTTTACAAAATAAGTGGTATTGATAATTATGAAGTTCAAACTCCAACAACTGTTGCTAGTGTTCGTGGTACTGCTTTTGTTGTAATTGTTCAAGAGAATGGATCATCTTATTATGGCGTAAGCCATGGATTATTAAATATCTCAAAAATAACTGACGGTGTAATTCAAGAGTCGATTGAAATAAGTGAAAATGAATCAGTATTTATTTATATTGATGTGCCAAAGAAAAAAATTAAGATAAAACCTTTAGAAAAAGACGAATGGATTGAAGAAAATCTAATTTCAGATGACCAGTTTGTTGAAGACTTAAAAGATGAGTTTTATGATAGAATTGATGACTATATATCTCAAATTAAGGCCGAATATGGAATAAGCGATCAAGAATTAGATGCCCTTATTGAAGGTTACATTCTTGGATACTTTGACTTACCTGCAGACACTCCAAAATGGATTAGAGAATTATTTGAATTTTCTTGAAGCTTGTGATTTTTAATGTCTAGTTTACTAAAAAATAAGCTTACTAAAACATTATTTGTTTCAATTATTATATCAATATTAGTATCTCTTTTTCTGGTTATAGGTTTTTTAGGCACATGGGAAACAAGAATTTCTGATGCATTTTATTCTCCTAGTACAACTCTTGATGACATAGTAATTGTTGCAATAGATGATTATTCCTTAGAAGAATTAGGTTTGTTACCTTGGCCAAGAAGCAATTATGCAAAAGTAATTGATCAGATTAACCAAAGTTCTGTAATCGGAATAGATATTATATTTGATTTAGAAACTAATGCTGAGAACGATTCAGCACTTGCTAGTTCAATTGAAAATGCAAATGTAGTTTTAGGAATGGAATATAGCTCTTTTTCTTTTATAAATGGTGAACTTTATGGAGGAAGTCTTTTAAAACCTAATGAGACACTTGGCAAGTTTGGTACTGATTTTAAAGCAGGTTTTGTAAACCTTTATCAAGATTCAGACGGCGTTGTAAGGTCTTTTGCACCTAGGATTACTGGATTAGAGGATCATAATCATTTCTCAACAGTGATTGTTGAGGAATTCACCGGTATTATTCCTAAATTTGAAGAAACAAGATTGTTGATAAACTATTATGCTGAACCAGAAGGTTATGATTACATTTCATTTTCTGATGTGTACAATGAAAGAATAAATCCAGATTATTTCAATGGTAAAATTGTACTAATCGGTGTAACTTCCCCTGTTGAACATGATGATTACACAGTTCCTATATCAAACAAGGATATGCCTGGTGTTGAGATTCATGCAAATCTTGTTCAATCGATTCTTACACAAGATTATATCTATTATCAAGATGATATATCTGCAATTGCTGTAATATTTTTATTTGGTATTCTTACAGGTCTTTTTATATATAAATTCAAAATACATATTGCAACAATTGTTCTTGTTATACTTATAATAATATATGTATTTGCGTCTATCTACATTTTTGATACAGGAATCATTTTAAAGATTCTTTATCCAATACTATCGATAGTAATAGGTTCTTTTTCACTAGTTGTTGTATATTACCGTAGTGAGGAAAAATCAAGGAAATGGATAACTTCAGTTTTCGGAAAATATGTGTCACCTGTTGTAATTGACAATCTTATAAAAAATCCTGATCTGATAAATTTAGGGGGAGAAAAAAGAAATATTACCATTTTTTTCTCTGATATAAGAGGATTTACTTCAATATCAGAAAGACTTGAACCAGAAGATCTTGTTCATCTTCTAAATGAATACCTTACTGAGATGACCTCGATAATAATTAAAAATCAAGGTTTGGTTGATAAATATATGGGAGATGCAATTATGGCATTTTGGGGTGC
>CP070712.1:1343832-1351138 GCA_020350365.1 Thermoplasmatales archaeon
GATAGTCATATTTTTTATATATTGATATGTTCTACCTCTTGCATATATGAGAAAAAAAGCTGTAATTGCACTTGGTGGAAATGCATTAATAAAAGAGGGACAAGAAGGAACAATTTTTGAACAATTTGAAAATACCCGTAATATTTCAAAATCCATAGTAAAAATCATCAAACATGGATGGGATGTAGTAATTACTCATGGCAATGGACCACAGGTAGGTGCCATTCTTCTTCAAAACGATTTGGCAAAGGATATTACTCCTGCTATGCCTCTTGGAATCTGTGTTGCGGAAAGTGAGGGATTAATCGGATACATGATTCAACAATGCATGTCAAATGCATTGAAAAAAGCAAATATTGATAGATCAGTTGTAGCATTGATTACTCAGGTATTAGTTGATGAAGATGATCCTTCTTTTAAAAATCCAACAAAACCAATCGGTCCTTATTATTCAGATGATGAGGTTGAAGAAATAAAAAATGAGGGTTTTCAAGTAAAAAAAGAAATAGAAGGATGGCGAATAGTTGTACCATCTCCTGATCCAAAATCTATTGTTGAAGGAGAAATCATTAATAAGATGCTTGATGATGATATTATTGTTATTGCCTCTGGAGGGGGAGGAATGCCTGTTATTGAAAAAGAAGGATGGGGCCTTGATGGTCTTGAAGCAGTAATTGACAAGGATCTGGCATCTGAACGTCTTGCTGAAGCAATAAATGCTGAATTATTACTAATTCTTACAAATGTTGAAAAGGTTTACCTTAACTATAACACGGAAGAGGAAAAAGCATTAGATGAAGTTTCTCTAAATGATTTGAAAAAATATTATGAAGAGGGACATTTTGCTACTGGCAGTATGGGCCCAAAGATACTGGCATCCATTAGATTTCTAGAATCAGGTGGTAAAAAAGTAATAATATCTGATGTTGACAAAGCATGGAATGCATTTATTGGTGAAACAGGAACTATTATTACAAAACAATAATCAGTCTTGTTCTAGGATATTTGTGAAAATAAGATTTTAATTTCATATTCTAAATTTCTTATATTATTAGCTTTAAAAGTCTTTCCAGCATTGGGAAATGCTCTAAAAACCAGTGATACCAAAAAAATGTTGATATTCTTGTTCTTGGGACTTCTATTTCTAATATTGCCCAATCACTTTCAGCATTATAGATGTCTATGGCTTTAATCTTAAAAATAACATAGGTTCCTTTTTCAGAAGGAATAGTTATATTTATTGTTATATTTTCACCTGATTCAAAGGGTCCAATAGACTCTTGAGTTCCATCGCTCCAATTAATTAAGTAAAGAATATTATCTCCATCTGGATCTATTGCATAAAATGTGTAAGGATATATTCCTCCTTCTCCTTCATTAAATTTTCTTTTTCCTTCAATTATTGGAGTAGTTGGTGGATGATTTTCACCCCATGGTTCCATTAATGGATATCTATCCTCATTATTTCCACCAGGAATAGGATAAGGTGTATCACCTATTCCATCACCATCGGAATCTTCACCAGTATAATCATCCCAATAATTACCACCACTTGGATATCCATCATCCCAGGTGTTACTGCAATAATCATATGCATTTTGGTTAGAATTGTAGAAAATGTTATGATATATATGATTATTATTATTAGAATATTCAGTTATATATATGCTACAATAGTAATTTTCAATAAATTTATTTTCTTTTATAATGTTGTAATTACAATAATAATCGAAAACGATACATCCCCCACAATTTTTAAAAGAATTCATAGAGATTATATTATTTGAGGAATTCTGGAAAACAATACCTGCTGTTCTATTTGAAATTGAATTATTAATAATAGTGTTATTTGTTGAATCTACTAAATCAATTCCGTCATCGGGTAAATTCTGATTTTTATTAAAATTTGAATTATATCTAGTAAGTATATTATCAGATATTATATTGTTTTTAGAAGAACCAATGCATATACATTGAATATCTGCTTTTATAGTAAATTGTTTAACAATTACATTATCTGCTTTAATCCAGACCACTGTTGCAATATCAGAGCTTTCAATAATAGTGTTTAAAGAATTTTGACCTATTAATTCAATTTCTTTATTTATAATAACTGTTTCTTGATATATTCCACTATAAACATAAATTGTATCCCTATCGCTTGCATTGTCTATTGCATCCTGAATACTTGTATAGTTACCAGGTCCTGTTCCACCGACATACAAAGTGTTACCATTGGAGATTGGTTGTATTGGATAATCTATAGCAATTGAAGGATTGATGCTCATACCTAAAAATAGAACTATTATTCCAACTACAAATGTTTTAAACAAAAAGACAGGGCTTTTAACCATGTTTTCTTATCCTCCCTCAATATTTTACATCCAGTTGGAGATATATAAGTGTTTCATAAGATATAGATAGTGTATTCTAAAGAATCATGAAGATTGTTTGCCCTCAATTTTAAGTAGTCTATGTCTTTAGTAATTTTAACTTGTAGCTCTTCATTTTGTTGACTTAAACTATGAATAACAAACAGTTGTTTTTATAAAACCGTTATTCATTTGCGTTTTTTGATAATGGACACATCTCAAATTGAAAAACAAATAAAAGATATTGAAGATGAAATCTTCAATACTCAAAAAAATAAGGCAACAGAACGCCATATAGGTAAACTAAAGGCTAAACTTGCAAGACTCAGAGATGAGGTTGAAAAAAGAAAAAGTTCAGGTGTTAAAGGAAAAGGTTTTGCAATCAAGAAATCTGGGGATGCAACAGTAGGTCTTATTGGTTTTCCAAGTATTGGAAAAAGTACTCTTATGAACAAACTAACAGATGCTGATAGTCGTGTCGGTTCATATGATTTCACTACAATTAATGTTATTCCTGGTATAATGAATCATAATGGTGCTAAGATTCAATTATTAGATTTTCCAGGTCTTATTTCCGGTGCATCAGAGGGTAAAGGTCGTGGAAGAGAGATACTTTCAGCTATTAGAAATGTAGATTTGGTACTATTCATGATTGATGCCCAGCATGAGACCCATCTTGATCTTATGACCCTTGAACTTCATAAGGCAGGTCTTCGTTTAAATCAAAGAAAACCGGATGTTGTTGTGAAAAGAACTGGTCAAGGTGGAATAAAAGTTACTGCTGCAACTAAACTTACCTTTCTTAATAAAGAATTGATTAAATCAATTGCTTCAGAATATGTTGTTAATGCAAATATCATAATACGTGATGATATAACAGAAGATCAACTAATTGATGTTTTTATTCAAAATACAGTCTATGTACCTGCAATTGTAATTATAAACAAAATAGATTTAGTATCTAAAGAATTACTGATAAAGCAAATAAATAAGATTAAGAAAAAATCCTGGATACTTATTGAAATTTCAGCCTTAAAAGCTAGAGGTCTTAATAAGCTTAGAGATGTAATTTTTTCTGAACTTAAATTAATCCGCGTCTATATGAAACCTGTTGGTAAACAAGTTGATTATAATGAGCCCTTAATTTTAAGGCAAGGTAACACAATTGAAGATGCATGTAAAAAACTTCATAGAGAGTTTATTAATAAATTCCGATATGCAACTGTAACAGGGCTCTCTGCCAAGCATGATTCTCAAAAAGTAGGTCTTGATCATATATTAAAAGATAAAGATGTTCTGACAATTGTTACAACACGTTAATTTTTCAAAATATTTTTCGCATTTTTTACCATATGATTTTCATTTAACTTGTATTTTTCAAGCAGGTCACATGGTGCTCCACTTTCACAAAATGTGTCTCTTATACCCATTCTTAAAAATTTTGTAGATAGATTTTTTTCTGCAATTATCTCTGCAACGGATGCTCCAAGTCCACCGATAATTGAGTGCTCTTCTGCTGTTATTATTGCATTTGTTTCCTTTGCACATCTGAGAATTAGATCTTCATCAATCGGTTTTATTGTGTGCATATCTATTACACGTGCATTTATTCCTTGTTTTGCCAAGGTCTTTTTTGCCTCAAGAGCAGGTTCTACCATTGTTCCACAAGAAATAAACGAAATATCTTGTCCATCTTCTACAATCATCCCTTTCCCAATCTCTATTTCTTCAACATCTTTTTTTTCATAAATCAATGGTGCATCAGCTCTTCCAACCCTTGCATACATTGGTCCATGATTTTCAGCCATAAGATGGACAATTTTTCCTGTTTGAATAGCATCACTAGGTGCAATAACAGTCATATTTGGTAGAACTCGCATAAGAGCAATATCTTCTATCATTTGGTGGCTTACACCATCTTTTCCAACACTTATTCCACCATGAGTAGCAAATATTTTTACATTTGCATTTGAGTAAGCTATATCCATTCTTATTTGATCATAGACTCTTCCTGTTGCAAATACTGCAAAGGTACTAACAAATGGTAGTTTTCCACATGAAGCAAGACCAGCTGCTGTTGTAATCATATTTGCCTCAGCAATTCCCATCTCAAAAAAACGCTCTGGATATTTCTTTGCAAACATAATTGTTTTTGTAGATTTGGAAAGATCTGCATCAAGAACTACTAAATTGTTATGTTTTTTACCAAGCTCTATTAGTGCTTCACCATATGCATTTCGAGGATTGACCATTACCTTTTTACTCAAAGTAATGCCTCCAATCTTTTTTCTGCATGCGTTAGTTCTTCGATTGCAATATTTCTTTCTATTTCATTTGGTGGTACACCATGAAAATCAACATTGTTTTCCATAAAAGAAACACCCTTGCCCTTTGTTGTATTCAAAATTATCATGGTCGGTTGTCGTTCATGTGCTTTAGCTTCATTTAGTGCATCAATTATTTTTTCAATATCATGGCCGTCGATTTCGATAGTGTTCCATCCGAAAGAGCTCCACCTATCTTTTACCGATTCAAGTTTTAATACATCCTCGGTATTTCCGTCTATCTGTAAAAAATTTCTGTCAATCATTGCTGTTAGATTGTCAAGTTTATAATGAGCAGCAACGGCTGCGGCCTCCCAAACCTGTCCTTCACCAGTTTCACCGTCTCCAAGCATTGCATAAACATTGTAATTTTTTTTATCAAGTTTTCCAGCAAGAGCAACTCCATTTGCAAATGAAAGCCCATGACCAAGAGATCCAGTAGACGCTTCAACTCCAGGAATATAGGTGCAGACCGGATGGCCCTGCAACATACAATCAATCATTCTTAATTTTTTAAGCTCATCAACTGGAAAATACCCTCTTTCTGCAAGAACAGCATAAAGAGCAGGTGCAGCATGACCTTTACTGAGGATAAAACGATCCCTGTTTGGATCATTTGGTTTTTTTGGATTGAGTTTCATTTTGACAAAGTATAATGCGACAAGAGCATCAACAGCAGATAAAGACCCACCAGGATGACCTGATTTTGCTTTATAAAGCATTTCTATAATATGCTTTCTAATTCTAACTGCTATTAAATTAAGCTTAGTAATATCCTTGGCTTCATAGCCTGTCATCGAATTACTCCCCACAAGTGAGAAACAACAAATAGGTTCCCCCAAATACTTTGACCGTGTAAAAACTTTTTTATAAATTTCACAATTTATTCATTTTTTTATGTTTCTAGATAAATTATAAAGATCATGATAAATCTCTGATTTAATATCTCGAAGTACAGGGCGGTTTGCCCTGGCATATTCAAGTTGATTTAAGTTAATATCACATGTTATTATGCTTTCTTTATAATAAGGTGCTTTAACAATTAATTTAGAAAGTGGGTCATAAATTTGTGAACCACCCCAAAAAACAAGGTTTTCTTGTGTTCCAACTAGATTTGCATAAACCATAAAAACTGTGTTTTCAACAGCACGAGCAGGAAGTAGTGTTTCAAAATACTTTTTTGTAACTGATGGTGTTGCTGAAATACATATGATTATATCTGCACCCATCAATGTATATGCCCTACAAATCTCTGGAAAATATAAATCATAACAAACAATAAGACCAATTTTACCAAATTTTGTTTCACAAAGTTTAAGCTCTTCACCTTCATCAAAAAATATTTTTTCTTCAAATGGTCCGATTGTTGGTAAGAACCATTTATTATAGGTATCTACTTTTCCGTTTGGATGAACAAGAACTGATGCATTATGAATAAGTCCCTTTATTGTGCTATGTTTTAGAGGCATTCCAAAAACAATATAGCAATTTTTTTTCTTTGCAATTTTTTTCACATGGGTAATTAATGGGCCGTCTACTTTTTCTGCGATGTCTCTAAGCTCATCTTTAACGTGATACCCGCATATGGTAAGTTCTCCAAAAACAAAGAGATCTGCTTTGGTTTTTTCGATGTATTTTTCCATTTTTTCCAGATTTGCTTTTTTATTGGCTATCTTCGGCCTCATCGAAACTAATGCTACTTTCATTTAAAAACCTGAAATCAGGTATCACACTTATTCTTATAATTTTGTTGTTAAAAATTATAATTTTTTTAACGTTTTAACATTAAATTTACGAACCTAAAATTAATTTCATCACTTGATGTTCTTCCTTTTTCATCATAGGCTATAGCTTTTATTGTGTGTTTTCTGAGTGATCTTTGATTTATCCTCCATTGATAGGGTCTCTCAGTATCTGTAAATTTTAATTTGCCGTCATAATAAAACTCAACTTTTTCAATAGGTGAATCTCCAGGTTCTACCTCGGTACAGATTAGTACATCATCAAAAACTATTGTTCTGTGATATTTTAATATTTTTAGAGTTCTATCTTCAAAATATAATCTTCCACGTTTTGGTGATGCAATTCTTAGTGTAGGATGATTTATTTCTACCATATCTGCAAGATGAGCAAGAGAACCAACAATAAGTTTTGTAACATTGACAAAATAACTAAAGTTCATATTTTCTATAGAGTCATCTGGATTATGAAAGAAATCCCTTTTCCATTCTGATTCCCAAAAAGCAATAGCTTCATATCCATATAACACAAAATCGAAATAGTCACTTCCTCCTCTTGCTCCCCTTGGGTCGATAATTCTTCCACTATTAATATTAAAATTGATGTCATAATTTTCATTTACAGATTTTATATCTTCAACTATCCATTGCGCATCTTTTGTTGGTACTAGAGTTATGTTTTTACCTCCTTGAGCAGTTTCTACATAGCCAATCATATCAGCATTGAGCTCTACAAGCAATTCTTCATTATTTTCATAAATTTCTTTCACATATGCTCTACTTCCGATAAGACCTACTTCTTCTCCAGAAAAGGTAACAAATTTTATTGTTCTATTGAATTCAAATTTGCTTAAAATATATGCGGCAGCAA
>CP070712.1:1351238-1358469 GCA_020350365.1 Thermoplasmatales archaeon
GTAACCGGCCCCATTGATCTAAAAGGGATCCAGTCATCTTTTCTTCTACCACGTCCCATCCACACATTCATTGCTCTTTGCCAGTTGTAACATCGCTCGCTTTGGAGAATTAAATCCTCTTTTGTGATATTTCTACCTGTCATTGCTATTTGATAATCAACATAATTTTGAACATGTTCAGGAACCTTTGTGGGATCATCAGTTTCAGCATTATTTGCAGGTTCAATATCATTCCATGGAAGTTTACAAAGTCCATTTAATCCAAACCATGTTCTCCACATTGGAAAATAGTGAAGTGCTTCTGCTTTATCCTTAAAAGTTGGTATTGCATTATTGACCATATCCATAAAAATAAGCCAAGCCTCATCATGTTGTGGACCCTTTAAAGTTAGACCATATCCACCTTGCATTGCAAGTGACTCCTTTGTTACATATTCTGAATATTCGAGTCCTTTGCTTTCCATGCCACAGTCCTCAATTAGTTGCTTATCTCCCCAGCCATTTTTTATAAGCCAGTCTTTAACTCTTCGAATTCCTTTTGAGGCAACCTTTATAAATTCTCCTTTATCACCTCGTGCAATTCTGTGAAGAAACTCTAAAACTGCCTCATTATTTCCAAAACAAAGCTCAATATTGTCACATCTCTCTTTGTTTAAAATTCCATATTCATACATCTCCATATAGAATGCAATTGCCGTACCAGTTGATATTGTATCAATACCATATGTATCACAATAAAAGTTAAATTCTAAGATCCAAAGAGGGTCCCACATACTCATATTGGCACCACAGCCAACAGTTTCATATTCAGGACCGTCGACAGTGACCTTTTGACCTTTATAAGGACCGGTCATAACAGTAAATCCATCAACAGTCTTTGCACATGCCATTGTACATCCATGCCAGCAACCATCTGGAATAATTTTTGTAAAATATTTGTAGAATTCAGGTGAATAAATCTTTGATGCTTTCGGAAAGCTACCAAATCTATAATTTTCTGTTGGTAGTAAGTCATACTCATTCATTATTTCAACCAAATGTACTGTTCCAACAGCACGCATATTACATTGGTATCTATCAAGATCTCTTACTTCACGATGGAGTTTTGTCCCAATCTTTGCAAGAGTTACTGGATCTGCGGGATTATTTGATAAACCACTAACGTTGTCAACTTTAGTAATAATGGCCTTAATCTTTTTATCTCTTAGAACTGTTCCTAGACCGCCACGACCAGCTTGTTTTAAACGTGGAACTTTTCTTCTTATATCATAAAAAGAAAAATTTAGACAACCCCAGTAGCTATTTTCAGCTCCCTTTCCAGATGTAACTACTGAAACCTTTTGTCTTGAACTATCTGTATCTTCAGATGCATACATTTTTGTAAGCTGCTCACTTAAAAGATGGGTGTTTGTTTCCTCAAGAGGAGCAGTTTCGATTGCTACTTTTCCTTTTTCTCCATCGATTACAATTATAACATCATGCTTTGCCTTACCTTGTATCTCAATAGCATCAAAACCAGCAAATTTTAGGTAAGGGCCAAAGAATCCTCCAACATTACTATCGCAAATAATATCAGTTGAAGGTGAAACTGTAAGACATAATGATTTCCCTGATCCAGGATATTGAGTGGTTCCGCATAATGGACCAGTTGTAATCACCAGTTCGTTTTCATCACTATCCCATCTAGTTGTTGGTTTTACTGAATCCCATAAAAGTTTTAATCCAAAACCACGACCACCCGTAAATTTTTCCTTCATCTCCTCAGTTACTTTCTTTTCTTTTATTTCTTTTGTTGATAGATTGATGTATAGGGTTCGATTTGCATAACCTTTCTCAACTTTTCCTTTTTTATAACTATATTCAAAAACAACTCTATGAGCAAATTTAATTTTTTTAAAATCCCAACTATATTTACTGTTTCCTGTCTCATATTGTTCAACTGGTAATTGCCCATCTATCATTATTCTACCCCCAGTTTATGATATACTATTTCTTTGATTTTACCGATATTAACCTCAACTAACTCCAATGCACCATTCGGACATGCCCGGACACAGGCACCGCATGAAATACATTTAAAAGGTTCAATTCTTACATCAGATTTTCTCATCGCACCAATTGGACAAAAACCAACACAAGCCTGGCAACCTATACAAGTTTCTTTATCAAGCCATACAATGCCATTTTTTTTTCTTTTAAGTGCTCCGACAGGGCACATATCAAGGCATAATCCACGATGATCACATACATGCATCTTATAGGAATTCCCATCTTTAATTATTCTAATAGCTGACTTGTCACCACCTTCATCAGATTTAAAATGTATATTTGAACATGCTTTTTCGCAGCCTAATTTACCATCGCATTTTTCAGGGTGAAATTTTAAAATTTTTACTGTTTTTGGATTATCCATGAATTTATTCCTCTAGGATAGTAAAAACCAATTACCTATAACAAATAACCAACAAAAAGCAGAAATCCCTATCGTTGTTGGATAATACAACCGATCTTTGAGTCTTAAATCAATTTTTCTTGTTAAGAGTACTGCTGGTAAAATAAATGCTCCTATAAGAGAGGCTATTAGACCGCTTGAAAGTATATTTGGCATAAATGATATTAGATTTTCTATAAAAAAACCAGATCCAGATACAATTGGAGTAAAAATCTGAGTAATAATATACCCACCTACATAAACAAAATATGACGATAAGATTCCCATGCTTATTTGCATTGTAATTGGTTTAAGTTCTTTTAAATCTAATGAAATCCTGTACCATATAATCTCAAAAATTGCCCCTTCTGCCATAATCGCAAGAGCAGAGCATAAGTGACAACCAACAAATGGATTGAAAAGTCTAAGAGCTCCCGCAACTAATCCCATTCCAAGCTGCATACCTGGTTGACGATAAGTCATTCTGCTAATAACCAAAAATGTAATTGCAAAAAAACCAGTCATAATTGCACCAGTTGGAAGTCCTGACTCATTAATACTTGAGCCGATTATACATTCAGAAAAACCCCAAAGAGATCCAAATACTAAAATTCCAGCTAATAATTTTAAATTTTTCATATTATTTCACCTCAATTTCAATTACATCTCTAACCCATAAAGTATGTGCTGTATTTGGAAAATAAACTTTTCCATAATCAGTTAAAATTCCAGTTTTTAAGATAGTCCAATCTACTGTTTGTTGATACCCGTCCTTTGCCTTAATAGTATATTTATAACAATCAGTACATCCTACCCCAACAGTTGACATAAGTTCATCAAGTGAAATACCTGTTTTTTCTCCTTCATCAGTTTCAATCACACGTATTTTTCCTATTGAAAAAAGTTGATCTATTGTATAATCTTGCCCGTTTATACTTATTGTATCTTTTTCAATTTGATTTGCATGTACATAAATTGTTGAAAATATACCGATAAAAAGTACAATCATTGCAAAAATTGGAATTATTTTTTCCTTCCCCAAGTTCATAGGTGCACGCATATTATAATATCTATATAAAAATTGTGACTTTAAGGAATTGATTTAGAAGATGTTATTTTATCATTCTTTTTATTTTTTATTTGAATTTTCTACTAGCTTGATGTTTTTTTATTACATTTTCTATTGTTTCTACATCTCCCAATCCAAGAACTGCTAGTTCATCATCAACGATTCCTGCTGCTGGTGATTCTTTCATTACAGTCATATTAGACATTTCATCTTTAGCTAATTCAGCTTGAATATCTTCTTTATCTGTTAAATAGCGAAATGGTTTTGGTTTTCTTTTTTTAATTTCATCGTCTCGTGATTCAGCTTTTGCAATTACTTCATCAATTGCTTTATCAACTAATTCATCAACATCATCATCTGGAGGCATTATCTATCCCCTCAAATTATCAAATATAATTTACCTTTTTAAGCGTTTTTCTTATAAAAATCTAAAAATTCTTTGTACCCTTTTTTCTGATCAATTTACTATATTTTCTGAGAATCTCTTCATCATTTGGTCTCCATTGAATTTTTTGAAGTAAAGAAAAGGATATTTCATTATCGACATTGTTAATACGGCCTGGGGCTAAATTCAAATATTTCTCATAAAATTTTTTACATAGCTGGAATTTTTCACTATTAAACATTGGTTCAGTTGTAAGAATTGATGCACACATCCCTGCAATATCTTCTACAGGTTTACCAGTTCTAGTTTCTTCAAAATCAAGACCCCAGATTCTATCTGTAAAGATGAAGTTTCTTAGAGTCGGATCACCATGAATTAAAAATTTTTCTTTTGTTTTAAAATGATTATGAAAATCAAAAAACCATTGTGCCAATAATATTATTAATCTTTGTTTTTCAGAGATTGTTACGTTTTTATTGTTTATTATATCACAAAGATTTTCTCCAATAATATAGTTCATTATCAAAACATTGTTTTTTTCGTCTATTTCATGAATAATTGGAATATTTAACTTTGAAGAACCCTTTTTTATAATATCATATTCTGTTTTCATTTGTCTTTTTAAACCTGGTACAAACCATTTGAGAACTCTTGGTTTGTTGTTTAGAATAACATAAGCAACAATATTTTTTTTACTTTTAAATCGATTCTGAACAAGCGCATCTTTGTATTTTTTATTACTTTTTGTTAAATCTTCAATATCTCTCATTTTTTTTTAACCCAATGTAAAAAAAAGAAAAAAGATTGAGGTTATAATCGTTTTCTATATTTATTCAATTATTTCAAAAGATACAACCCATTTTGCCCAAAGCTTTGATGATGTTATTTTATCACCATTGATAAAAGCTATTCTTAAAGGACCATCATCAGATTCACCCAGATATTCTCCATCTTGTTTATAGGCAAGAATCATTGTAACACCGCCTGTTTGTGTTATGTTACCTGATTCATTATAGATGCTGACTTGTCCATTAATTGTACTTTGATTAAAATTAGTTGTCCAACCATCACTTGATGTGATATTAACTGTATAGTTGTTTGGCAAATTAACTATTTGATTAAGGATTGTATTTACCTTTATTCCAGTAAAATTAAGGGGTCCTTCTAGTGCAATATTTGGCAGCCAACCTGTTTTGATATAGGTTCCTGTTCCAGTGATTTCCTCTAATATTTCAAGGTCTTGAATAGTATAATTAATAATTTCATCACCATATATTATTGTAATAATATTTTGTTTCTCACCATTTGTTTTTTTATCGTTTGTGTCTTCTTCTTGAGGTAAATTCACATATATAATTGTGAAAATTGCTGCTAAAATTATTATTGCTAACATTATAGAAATTATTCTATTAGTATACTTTTTATCCGCCATAAACAGACCGAAAAAATAATCTATTTTTAAAATTTGTTTTTTTTCATTCATTTGTTTTTCTTGCTGTAAGATAAATACCAGTCAGAATTATTGCTCCACCAATTATTGTATAATTTGATGGAGTTTGTTGTATCCAAGGCAATGCAAATGCAAGCAAAGTCGAGCCCAAAGGTTCTCCAAGTAGAACTACTGAAGCAATAGAGGCACGAATGTGTCTAAGAGACCAGTTATATAGGGTATGACCAAAAATACCAGCAACAATTGCCATTAAAAATATTATTATAAAAGCATCCAAACTTATGTTTTTTAAAGGTGCATTAAAAAACAAACATATTACAAATAGAACTATTGTACCAATTGAATAAACAATAAATGCATAAGAAGAAACTGAAACTGTTTTTCTAATCTTTCTTCCACCAAGAATGTAAAGTCCTGCTGCAACTCCTCCAAGCATAGCTAAAATGTTACCTTCAAATGAATCAAGCGTAAAAGAACCTAATCCATAGTTACCTGAAATAAGTATAAATACTCCTGAAACTGAAATAAATATTCCGATTGTGTTTATTATTGTTAAACGTTCTTTAAAAAAATAATGAGATACAGGTCCAACAAGAATTGGATGCGCTGTAACAAGAATAACTGAACTAGCAACAGAGGTAAATTTTAGAGATGTAATCCATAAAGCAAAATGTGCAGCAAGAATTATTCCAATAACAATCATAATCAAAAAATCTGAGCGAGGTATGTTTATTATTTCCTGCCGTGTTTTTTTATTAAATAAAACAAAGGGCATAACAAGAAGAGCTGTAAAAAATAACCTGTAAAAAGCAATTGAAAGAGGATCTATCTCTGGATAGATATTTAGTAGTGTTGTAATAAATATTGCTGCAAAGGATACCGATATAATTGAAATGAAAAGAGCAATATAGGCTTTATTTTTCATAATATTAGTCAAGACTAGTTAACTGCAAAACATATTTTGATTTTGTTATATTTACACAAAGAAACCTTTAACTGATAAACAATAAATATACTTATTATATGGATACAACTGTTAAAATGAATGAAGTGGTCATTGGAATATATGGAAAATCAGATACTGGAAAAACAACTCTTATTGAAGATATAATTAGAAAACTTACTAACGAAGGATTTAAAATTGCTAGTGTAAAGATAACCAATAAAAAAATTGGAATTGATACAAAAGGAAAGGATACTTGGAGACATGCCCAGGCAGGATCTAAACTTGTTGTATTATCTTCTCCAAAAGAAACTGATTTTATTTTAAAAAAATCAGCAAATATTTCTGAGATAATAAGAATTATTAATCAAATCGATAAATATGATTTGATAATTGTTGAGGGGGCAAATGATAAATATATTCCAAAAATAAGACTAGGAAATATTGATAAAAGGGAAAATACTATTTTTACATATTCAGGAGATTTTAAAGAGGTTATTGAATTTTTAAAAAAGAAAATAATTGGAGGAAAATATGATAATAAAAGTTAATGGTAAAAAAATACCTTTAACAGAATTTCCAACAGATTTCATTAAAAATACTATTTGTGGAATGTTGAAATCACTTAAAGGTGTTGATGAAATTAATGAGGTTGAGATTAGATTTACTCTGTAACTTTTTTTGAAAGGGAGTAAATTATTCTTGTTTTGTCTTTTCCCTTAGTTTCTTTTTTAATTTTATCAATTTTTGATATCTCACTTGTATTTTTCACATGTGTTCCTGCACAAGGGCAAATGTCAAAACCTTCAATTTCTATTATTCGTAGTTTTGTCACAAACTTTGGTATTAAATCAAGATGAGCTCTTTGTTGATCAACTCTTTTTTCTAAGCTAGATCTATCCTCTTCGTATATCTTGACAGGTAAATTCTCTGCAATTATTTTATTAAATTTT
>CP070712.1:1358569-1365779 GCA_020350365.1 Thermoplasmatales archaeon
TATTTTTTAGATTTCCTTTTTATCACATTATCAATTCTAGTTTTAAGTTCTTGGATATCAATTGGTTTTTCAATAAAGTCATCAGCGATAAGTCCACCAGCATGCTCAGCAAATCCGTCTGATCTTGCTGTGAGAAAAACTACTGGAATATTCTTCCATTCTTTGTTTGCTCTTAATTTATCAAAAACTTCCCAACCGTTCATATCTGGCATCATAATATCTAAGATAATAACATCAGGGATAATCTTTTTTTCAAGTAGTTTAAAACATTGTTTACCACTGTCAGCGGGAATCACGGAATACTCTTTTCCAAATAATTCCTCAAAACCGGTTTTTATACAGAAGATTTGATCTTTTTCATCATCAACTAGCATTATTTTTATCATTTTTTTTCAGCCTTCCTTTTTTGTATTTAATTAATCCCTAATATTTATTACGACATATCCGTAATAAACTTCAGGATATTATACTTATACTTTATTCATTATAATTATGCTATATCATTTACCAATGGTAATGTGAAATTTACAGTAGTTCCTTTTCCGATACCAGGGCTTTCCACCCAAATTTTTCCATTATGCCGCTCTACAATTCTTTTGCTAATTGTCATTCCTAGTCCACTACTCTCAAAGTCATGGCGAGATTGATCTGCCTTATAGAATTCATCAAATATATGTCTGATCTGACCGTTAGTCATACCAATACCGGTATCTCTTATGGATACCTTTACATAGTCTTTTTGTTTTTCTGCATCAATTGTAATTTCTCCTTTATCCTTATTATATTTAATAGAGTTTTCAAGAATATTTGTGAGAAGTTCTTCAAGTCTTAGTTTATCTGCTTGTACATAATAGCCATTAGTAATATTGTTATTTAATTTGATTTTTTTATTCTCAAATAAAGTGATTTTGTTTTCAATTGTTCTTTCTACTTCCTTTCTTAAATTTATCTTCTCAAGTGTGAACTTTGTTTTAGGTGAGTTTAATTTAGCAAGCTCAAGAGTTTTTATCACAATACCTTTCATATAATCCACATTTCTTTCAAGAACCTCGAGCCATTCTCTCTTTTTTGGATCTTTTTCTTTTTGAATAAGTAAAGGAATTAAGGTAGACAGGGGCATTAGGGGTGTTTTTAGATCATGGCCAAGTTGATTTACAAATTCATCTTTTTGTTTTAATAACATATCAACTTCCATTGTTCTATCTTTAACTCTTTGTTCAAGAGTTTTATTTAATTTGTTAAGATTTTTTCTAGCAATTGTCAAATCTTTGTTAATTTCTTTCAGAAATTTGTTTTTCTCATCTAACTCCTTTGTTCTTTTTGTTACAAGTTTTTCCAAATTCTCACTATAATCTTTAAGCTGATCTTGAGATTCTTTTAAGGCAATACTCATACTGTTAAATGCTGATGATAATTCACCAAGTTCATCATCTGAGTTAAAATCAACAGTATGGCCCATCTCCCCTTTACCCATCAATCTAACACCTTTGATTAATTCACCAACAGGTTTTGTGATGAATATATTAAATAACACAAAGATTAGGAAAAAGGAAACAATGATAAAAACACCTGATAAAATTGATATTGTTAAAATCATTTCATTTGTCATATCATCCAAGCTTGAAAGAGAAGCAGTAAATCTGACTGAATAGTCGTGCCTACCAAATTCTTCAATATAAGGTTGAATTATATCGATCAATTTTTCATCCTCATAAATTATTGTAGATATTGTTGAGGTAGCTGCTCTTTCAATTGATTCATTATCCGGTAAGTATCTTTCACCATTCAAAAATCCTTCATATTTTCCATCTTCAATTTCTATTGAATCAAATAGAATTTTTCCATTAATATCGACTAATTGTAAACTTATAATATCTTCATTTAAACTCATTAAGTTATCAACAATTTGAATATATTGATAGAATCCAGATTCATAAAAAATTAAATAATTGTTAATAAGACTTCCAACAGATAGGCCTGCAAACGATTCCGCATTATTAATAAGTGTAGTTCTTGCGGCGTTATATTCTCTATCAATAATTATATAGGAGCTTGCAAAAAATATTATAATAAGTATGAATAAAATTGGTAAGATGAGTTTTATTTTTAGAGTATGAAATCCTATCATTATTTAATGCTCCTTTAGTAATAATTTATCGATATTTACGTTTATCCTTTTTAACTTGTTTAATTTTTTCTTCTCCTGTTAAGATTACATTAATTGGACTTTTGCTATTTAATTCAATCCAGTCTAGATCAATAATCATTTTTGGTTCAAAGTTCCAACAAACATACCTTCCTGTTCCTATCACAAGCTTAATTTTTGATTTAGGGCATATATTTTTATTATTTTCACATTTAATTTCTGATTCTCTAGTATTCTTTTTTCTAATTTCTTTCATATCATCGTTAAAGAATCCGGAAAGTCTCATGATATCGGGAATCCATAAATAAGAGTTTACACTATTACTCATTATATCACTATTATTACTCCTTTTTACATTCAATAACCTACTAAAATCTGTGAAATTAAACGTCTTTCAGCCTTTCTTAAATGTTCAATTGTAGTTGCTTTACTTATCCCCATCTTTTTTGATAGTTGAAAACCATTTATTGCTCGGGGATAATCATAATATCCATTCTTTTTTGCTACGAGCAGTGTTTCCCGTTGTTTATTGGTTAGACTTGAAAGAATATTATGATTTTCAAAAGCTGCCTTTTGGAAACTGATAATTTTTAATTCACCATAATTTTTAATAACCTCCAAAAACCTAATTAATTGCTCATTTTCTCCAATTACACTAAGTTGCAACTTTTTATTTGGTTCCAATTCAAATCTTGTCCAAATTATATCAAAATCTAAATCTTTCAATTTGTTCCTAATATAAATCTTATTATATTGTATTTTTAAAAAACAAATATAATCATTTCCGTGTTCTTCCAGTATTGTAAAAATCTTAATTTCTTTTGGAAAATGCAAATTATCAATAATATTATCATCTTTCATTTTTATTTCAAAAATACCAGCGATAATACCTCTATCAAGATCCAACTTTTTAAGTTCTAACATTTTAATTGATTCTATTTTCTTTATTATTTTTTTAGAAATAAATTCAAATCCTGTTATAGGACATATTTCTACGGAAAGTTTTCTCATATTATTCCCCTCGCGCAATATATATTTAAATTATTGAGTTAAAATTGTTACTACTAAAAACTTGTACAAAATCGTATAAATTTGTATAAATCAATATATGATGTACAAATAATTTGAAAAAATTTGATGTTAAAAGAGTTATCAATATATTTTAATAGACAATAATACTTTATTAATTATTATTATTTTATAAAGGCAAAAGGTTTTTTAAAAAGGGTAGGAGTATTTTAAATTTAAAAAAATTTGCTCAAAAGGTTATTATTTATATTCATTTTTTATTATTCGTACTATTATTTGATTTCTAAATTTTTAAAGTATTTTTTAAAAAATTATTTTAATTTATTGATGTCATTTCAAATTCATCAAATAATACGCTGAGGGGGAGATTCGAACTCCCGCTCCCCGGATGGAGAACCGGCTCTCAAGGCCGGCGCGTTAGGCCGGACTTTGCTACCTCAGCATTAATAGGAAACAATCTGAGTAATTGAAAAGGAGATAAAAAGAGTTTTTGGAATTTATTTTTATGATCTTAAAACAATTTCAATATTTACCCCGTCAGGCACTTGAATTCTCATAAGCTGACGAAGTGCTCTATCGCTTGCATCAAGATCAATTAGTCTCTTATGAATCCTCATCTCCCATCGATCCCAAGTTTCAGTACCTTCACCATCAGGAGATTTTCTACAAGGGACTTTTAAATGCTTAGTTGGCAATGGAATAGGACCACTCATATCAACTCCAGTTCTTTCAGCAATCATCTTTATTTGATTACAAACTTCTTCAAGTTTTTTTGCGTTTGTGCTTACAAGTGATATCCGTGCTTTCTGCGCCATTCCATTTTACTCCAAAAAATTTAAAAATTAAAAAGAAAAAATGAGAAGAAACCTATTTGGCCTCTTCAACTTCTAAACAAACACCAGCAGCTACAGTTTGCCCCATATCACGAATTGCAAACCTGCCGAGTTGTGGTATCTTTTTTGAGGATTCAATAACCATTGGACGTGTTGGGATAATTTTAACAATTGCTGCATCACCGGTTTTGATAAAGTCAGGATTTTCTTCTTTGACTGCACCTGATTTTGGATCAAGTTTCTTTTGAATTTCCTCGAATCTGCATGCAACTTGTGCTGTATAACAGTGAAATACAGGTGTGTATCCCTTTGTGATAACTGATGGATGATTTAGTACCATTATTTGTGCGATAAATGATTTTGCAACAGTTGGTGGATCGTTTGTCGGTCCAGCAACATCTCCTCTACGGATTTCGTTTTTAGCCACTCCTCTCATGTTCACTCCGACATTATCTCCTGGCAAAGCTTGAGCAATCTGTTCATGATGCATCTCAATTGTTTTAGCTTCTCCAGTAATACCACCCGGCTTCATGCTAGGTTTGAAGATGAGTTGCATACCTGGTTTCATAACTCCACATTCTATTTTACCAACAGGTACTGTACCAACTCCCTTAATAGTATACACATCTTGTACTGGCCATCTAAGAGGTAACTGTGTTGGTTTCTCAGGGACGACAAATTTATCGACAGCTTGAAGAATTGTATCTCCTGTCCACCAATCCATCTTTCCTTTATCTTTTACATTATCACCAGTAAAGGCAGATACCGCGATATATTGAAGTTGATCATCCTTATAACCCACACTTTTTGCAAGTTTATCAACCTCAGATCTTACCGTTTCATAACGACTTTTATCATAAGGTGGTTTGGTGTCGTCCATTTTATTAATAGCAACAATCATTTGTTTAACACCAAGAGTTCTTGCAAGAAACATATGCTCCTTTGTTTGTGCCATGATACCCTCAGGTGCAGCAACAACAAGAATTGCAGCATCAGCCTGAGATGTTCCTGTAATCATGTTTTTAACAAAATCTCTATGACCTGGAGCATCTATAATCGTGAAATAATATTTATCAGTATCAAATCTTTTATGTGCAACATCAATTGTTAAACCTCGCTCTCGCTCTTCTTTTAGTTGATCAAAAATCCATGCAAGCGCGAAGCTGCCTTTTCCTTTTGCTTCTGCTTCTTCTTTAAATTTATCGACCATGTGTTTCGGGAACTGTCCAGTCTGTAGTAAGATTTGTCCTACTAAAGTGGATTTTCCATGATCGACATGACCAATAATTACAAGGTTCATATGTGGTTTATCTGCCATAATACTTTACCTCCTTCAAGACCAATTAAACTTAGGTATATTAGCTTTTTCATATATACGTCTTTTCTTAAATTTTGATAGCGTATATAATTACTATTTATAACTCTTTTGAAGGGAAACAATTACTTATAAAAAATAGACTTTGTACCAATATTCAATTTTTCATTTAAATTTTTTATTATTGTAGGCAAGGGCAACCATCAAAGGTGTTGATATTGTCTTTTGTCTTTGGGATATAAACCTACACTATCTATAAGGAGAAAGTAGGATGTTCTTATGTATATTTCTTCTTCTCTAATAAAAAAAACAGTCTATAATCGAAAAATACCAAACAGCAAACACCACAGTTATTATTATTAAATACACGGAAAAAGTGCTAAATAATTTTGGGAATTTATCAGATAAATTAAAAAATAAATCTAGAGCTTCTGGAAAATTATATAATATTTTCCCAAGTATTCCCGCAAATAAAAAAGAAGGAACAAATACAATTAATAATGGAATCATTATTAATATCAGATAAGCACAAAAAATAAGATATTCTATAAATGGTATAACAGTTTTTAATTCTTTATTCATCTCTTTAAGAGTTTCAAATCTGCCAGATAGTTCTTCATCTTTAGAAATGATATAATTTAGTTCATCAAACAACTTTGTATCAGTAACCTCAACATTCTCCATTATCTCTAATACTTTATCTTCACCAAGAATGTTAGTAATCCTAATACCATTATTGTAGCATTTATTAAGATACTCAACAGACAATGATGATTTAGTGAATAATGTATTAAACATTAGTCTTGGATTTCTTAAAAAGAGTTTACGATGGATACTCCTATCTATATCGAACTTAAACAAATCAGGGTTATATTGCTCAAATAATTCCTTTACATCTGGGTTATTAGCAATATCTATAATTGTCTGAAACAGGTAGTCTTTAGGTTCAATATCTATCTCTGTCTCTGGTTGAACTGCTACACTTGGTTGTATAGCAAGTCCCAGAAACAATATGATGACAGCAACTGCCAGACTTCTACTGATTATTCTTTGTTTCATATTCTAATACCACCACCAAGACCAACAATCCAAACCAAATCCGATATATATAGCAAAAAAACCTATTGCAGATAGTATTAAACTAATAAAAACTCCCTGAGTATATAATCCAATTTTTAAACAACCTCCAATAATCCATAATATATTACATATAACTGGAAAATTCCATTCATCAAAATCACTTTCTTTATTTATATTTGAAAGAGATGAAAATGCATAAGATATTTCTTGGTATTTCTCTTCAATTTCAGGATTAAGTTTAGATAATACAGAAGATTCATCATCATACTTCTCCAACCTTTTTAAAAAACTCTTTATTAAAAGAAGATGTGATTTACTAACCTTTGGGCATATGTCACAATCATCATCACTATCAGATATGTCTTTAGTTACTGCAAATGCAGGTTGTACCCCAATGCCAATAAATAGAACTATAACTCCAACTACAAGCGTCTTATACAATACAGGATTTCCTTTCATATTCTCTTCTCCCTCAATAATTATCATCAAATATTAGATATTTAAATGTTACAATTTTTATTAATAATATGTAACCTGATTAAATAAGGAAAATATTAAAAAATTCTTATTTCTTTTAAAGATTAATAATTATTCAAAATATTTTAATATCATTTGTTAAAAATTTTGTTACATTTTGTATCAGAATTTATATATTTGAAATATTCATTAATTAAAGATATAGAGGGTAGGCAGTGTAATTATTTTTTAAATAAAAAATCCATATTTTTATCTCTCTTCTCTGTCTCCCTCCCCCGGCTTTGTAATCAATTCTTTTTAATGAAAAGTGGGCTCGGAGAGATTTGAACT
>CP070712.1:1365879-1373024 GCA_020350365.1 Thermoplasmatales archaeon
TATTGGCGAAGAATTGGAATGTAAATATAATACAACAGAGCTATTGGGAAGTCCACCAACCGTTGCTATAAATGCTGCAATGCATGTATTTACACAGGTCTCATCTGTTCTAATAATACCATATGATACCAATTATTCATACGAATTAAGTCTAATGGCAAGTCCCCTGGCTAGCTATCTTAACATACCTATCCTTGTATATGATAACAATTATATGGAAATCCAAGACGTATGTAGTACACTGAATGTCACAAATGCGTATGTTATCGGAGATATTGATTTAACATTTCCAAATATATCTGTTGTCCCTCTTGTAACAAAAGAGGACATACAAAATAAAGTTATATCTACAATAAAGGATCAATTTGGTGCTATTGATTATATCACATTAACAAATCCATCGGATACTATATCGCCTTATGTTATTGATCATTATAATACAACATTTATCGACCATATTAAAAATAATAGATTAATTATTCTGGGAAAAGAAATAAATTTAATTGGAACAGGTATCAAAGAATATAACCTAAGCATTCCTAACGGAATTAACTTAGTAAATATCTTTGGTAGAATATTGGATAAAAACACACTTATTGCTCCTATAATATATATGTATCTTTATGACCCGCAAGGCAATATTGTAGCTTATTCTAATAGCCTTGCTTATGATATAGGAGAAACATATTTGGAGACATTGACATGTAACGCCTCTGGTAATTATACACTTGTTGTCAAATTATATAAGGGTATAAAAGGTGGATATTTCACGCAGCGCGGATTCTCTTTTATAGACTATGACTTTGAAATTTCTGTAAATATTTCTACACTTGAAAAACCACATATGCCTCTTATCCCAAACCTTTCCATTACAGCTCC
Source organism: Thermoplasmatales archaeon (assembly GCA_020350365.1). Taxonomy (GTDB): domain Archaea; phylum Thermoplasmatota; class E2; order DHVEG-1; family DHVEG-1; genus SG8-52-3. The sequence goes on from CP070712.1 coordinate 1,366,759, forward strand.
ATATCTTACAAGTGCTCATGGGGGAATTATTGTAGCTGATTCTGATTTTGAAATTACAAGTGATGATTATACAATTGTTGCTGAGGGTTCTGGTACAGGCCCTTGGTACAATGAAAATCTTCATAATTACACAAATGAAAAGGTAAATTATACCATACAGCAACTCGAAAATTCTTTATCATTACTAGATAACAATAGTATGCTTGATAGCTATCTAACTGGTCCTGCATGGCTTGCGTTACTAGGCGGAACAAACATGATACCTATGTACTATTATGGCCCATCCCAGCCGGGTTTGCCGGAAAAAGGTCTACCATCTGATAATCCATATTCCCTTGATTGGAATCTATCAGTTGGAAGAATAATTGGATGGAATGTACAAGATGTCTCACTTCTTATTTCTAGGACATTTTTTTATGAAGAAATATGTGGTGAACCGACAAAACCAAGGGATTGGCATAACCGCTTTAGTTTTGTCTTTGGGGAGGGATTCGGTGAAACAGGCGGATTATTTCATCAAATACCGATGGCAATTGAAATTGCAGAATATGGCTTCAAACCAAGAGTCTTTGGTGACTTTAGAAATAGCAGACAAATAGCTATGCTGTTTAAAACTTACACTGGTTCAAATTATATTGAATTAATTAGTCATGCAGATTGGTTTTGGTTTGCACCATCACTTTATGGTCTTGATTCTTTTTCAAGAGCAATTGATGTTGCACATTCAAAAAACTGGATTTTTACAAAGCCGAGTATATTTCTGTCATCTGCCTGTTTGATGGGGCGTGTTGATGGAATACCACCAACTATGAATATAGGACTAACAATGCTTCATGCTGGATGTAACAGTTTTATAGGTGCTACCAGAGAAACTGGTTCAGAAGCAGGTTTAACTACTTTTGAAAATCATATGATTCTGGATGATTATAGTGTTGGTGAGGCATTGAGAGGTGAAAAAAGAGTGGATAAAGAATTACCAACTTACTATGTAAGAGCTCTATTTGGTGATCCAGCTTTCAATCCCTATGAACCAAACAATGGTTTTAGTAATCAAGGAAGACCAAAATTATTATAAATTTTTTAGATTAAAATAATTTTAGTTAATAAGGATTTATGAAGTTCCTTATCTTTTCAAATAGATCATCAACATCATAAGGTTTCTCTATAAACTCTGTACCAAAGAATCCTCCATATTTTTTAGCAAAATAATCTTTTCTTGCTGAAAAAAATATCACTGGGATTTTTCTATATGATGAATTTTTACGCAAATGATGATACGTTTCCCAACCGTCCATAACAGGCATCATTATGTCAAGCAATATAAGATTTGGTAATAGTTCCTTATCTGTAGAAAGTTTGTCTAATAGTTGTAGGCATTCTAAACCATTAGTTGCGCAAATAACCTCATATTGTTTATTAAAATCTTCTAATAATTCCTTAATTATTTTTGTATGTTCAATATCATCATCAACTATCAGTATTTTTTGCATATATCATTTCCTTTTTAAAGTGAAAATGTATCAAATTTAAAACTCATATACTGATGTAACTTTTATTTTTTCCGTTTTTTATATTACTTAGTTCATCAATTGCTTTGATCAATTCATCAATATCAAAGGGTTTATGAATATATTTATCTATAAATTGATAAATATCATCAAATTCTTCACCCTGTATCTTTTTTGCTGTTAATAAAATGATTTTATTGAATTCAATGAATCCTTCCTTGATCATATGTTTAATAGTCTCCAAACCATCCATTTCGGGCATCATAACATCTAATATTATAATACCTTCGAATCCCTTTTCTAATTCTCTTAAACATTCTTTGCCATTGGTAGCTGTTAAAACTTTGTAATTGTAATTTTCAAGCAGTCCTTGGAGAATATTCAATAAATCTAGATCATCGTCAACAATTAATACTTTGTTATTTATAGGTTTGTTACTCATACTATCTTTTCTTTATAATTCCTATATATTAATCTTACTTGCAAAAATGTCATTATGTTAAAATCATATTAGTTTAAAACTAATATTTTTTTAAAATTTTAGTGATTTTTATAATAACTCCTAATTAACTTTTGTAAGTATATAAATACTTGTTTAAATTAAGTTTTAATTATTTATTTGTTAATTGATAAATCTTTATAAATATGAACCTAATACAAAGTATATTAGATTAATAATTTATAATCTTACTAAAAAGGATGGGTTTATGCAGGAGAATAAGCATAGTTTGATTACGTTGTATTCAAAATTTTTATTTTTTTTTGTTAATAGGAGCGATTCATTTTGACTAGTGATGATTTTAGTTTTAAAAATTTTTTATTCAGCAAAATGAGCAGAAAATTAACATTTTTATTTTTAATTGTTGGAATCATTGCACCAACTATAGGTATCATTTACTTTTATTTGATCTCATATTCAATTCTACCAATTGATGTTGAGGCTTTTAATCATCAAAACACATTGCTTAGCACAACAGCTATTGCAATAATTGTTTTAATTGCTATAAACACAGCTATAGCCGGTTATTTTATCTCACAATCAATTACTAAACCAATAAGAGAACTTCATAAAGCAACATTAGAGCTAGAAAAAGGAAATTTTGATATAAGAACTAATATCACGACTAATGATGAACTCGGTGAATTAAGTAGAGCATTTAACAAGAGTGCAATAGCATTAGGAATAATGGATAAGGAACATAAACAATTAGAAAAAACGAAATCTGAATTTTTTAGTATGACATCGCATGAATTAAGAACGCCAATAACTCCTCTTAAAGTACAGTTACAGATGTTATATAAACAATATTATGGGAAACTTACAACAAAACAGCGAGAGACTCTTATGAATATCCTAAAAAATACAGAAAGATTAAATAAAATAATTGAAGATTTTCTAGAAATTTCAAGAATTGAGTCTGCTCGGCTCAAATTTATATTTAGAAAAACAGATGTTCGTGAAACCGTATATGAGACAATAAATTTAATGGAAGGATTTGCAAAAGAAAAAAATATACAGTTTACTACGGAATTTGGGAAATTACCAGTTTTAAACGCTGATCCTGATCGTGTTAGTCAAGTTTTAAAAAATATTATTCATAATGCTATTAAATTCTCACCAACTAATGGAAAAATAGAGATTTCAGCACAATTAAAAAAAGACTATATCCAATTTAGTATCAAAGATTATGGAAAGGGAATGTCTCCTAAGGACCAAATCAGTGTGTTTGAGCCATTTTATCAAGTTGATGTTAGTAGTAAAGAGTTTGGAGGAACAGGACTAGGTCTAGCAATTTGCCGCGGAATCATTGAGGCTCAAAAGGGAAAGATATGGATTCAAAGCATAGAAGGTGAGGGTAGTACATTCTATTTTACAATTCCACTTAAACCCATTGAAAAGATTCAACCGATAAAGGTTTTATTCTCTCCAAAGTTTGAAATAGAAAAGGAATTAAAAGAAAAATTTATTTCAATTTTAGGTCCGATGGGAATTGCTGAATTTGATGAGCTGCAAATTAATAACGAAATTGAAAAAAATAAAATTTTAGAATATATTGATACCCTTAAAAAAGAACGGATTTTAGATGAAGAATACTCTAAAGAATTTAAGTATGAAATAATAAAAATTTTTAGTGATAAACCTGAAGATGAGAAAAGTAAATTAGATGGGGATGAAAATCAAGATTTAGGAGATCATTAAATATGAGATTGAGAGCATTGTTAATTATAATGAGTCTGACTATCTCATTGATACCAATAGGTATAATAGGCGGATTCCAAGGTTTTGAAATTGCGACAGTTTCTCTTGGACTTATTTTGATTGTTATACTAATTGTTTCTTTTATGATGTCATCTTTGATAACTATGCCTATAAAAAAATTAACAAAAAACATTGAAGTAATAAGTAAAGGAAATCTTGATGTAGGACTTGAAAAAAGCGAGATTTACGAAATTAATAATCTTATAAATTCATTAAAAAGGGTAATGGTCAGCCTAAAACTTGCTATATATAAAGTAGGGATTACAAAAGAAGATATATTTGAAGAAACTATGAAGGAAAAAAATGCTGCCGAATCGAGATATACATCACTTTTGAAAGTTGTTGATGGTTGGATATGGGAGATTGATAATAACGGGGTTTGGCAATTTTGCTCAGAAAAAATCTTTGATTCGTTAGGTTATCAGCCTAGTGAGATTGTTGGAAAAAATATTTTCGAATACTTAGACTCTAAAGAAAAAATAAAATTAAAGAAAATTCTCAAAAGTAGTACAACAAAAACAGATGAAAATGAAACAACCAATATTGAGCTAAATTTTCGGCACAAATCTGGAGATAATGTATTATTTGTATCTTCAATCGTCCCTTTTTATGATGATTCTTATGACTTTCTTGGATTTAGGGGTATGAGTAAGAAAATAAGTGATATTTCTCATGAAAAAATTAGAGTTGAAGAAAAAACACCTGAGTTAAAAAAAGAAGAATTAATAATTCCTGAAAAAAAGGAAAAAGTTGTTACCCCACCAACAAGAAGTCCAGTTATAAGTACCGTTACCAAGAAAGATTTTGATTATTATTTTTTCTTTGATAGTAATACAAATATTGTTGAATGTTCTAAAAATATGACTGAGAAATTAGGTTATAATCGAGATGAGATTCTTTCACTGAATCTTGAGAAACTTGATTGCTTTGAGAAAAAAGATAATATTAAAAATAAAGTCGTTTTAGTGAAAGATAAAGGAAAAATGAACTTTAAAACAATGTATCGTAAAAAGGATCAGAGAATAATCCTAGTAATAGAAACAATCCGCTATTTGAAAGATATGGATCTCTTTGAATGTCTTGTAAAGGAAGAAGCCTACACAAAACATATATAAAAAATCTAAAAATTAATTCTACATTTATTTTTTATTTTTTTTAAAAAACATAGTAAAATACTAAAATGAGAAAGCGTTTTGCTCAAAATCATTGGGCCAGTGGTCTAGTGGTTATCAGGTTGTTCTTTTCTTGCCGATTCTCATCGAAAAAAGTGACGAGAATCTCCGCGTTATTTTCCACGGACTCTATAAAATCCTTTTTTTCTTTCTTTTTATATATTAAACCGTTAACTATTTATACTATTAATTACCATAATGGTAATTATGAACAGATATACAAAAATGTATGGTTGGTTATACAATACCTTTGAAAATAATACATTTACAATAGATGATTTTAGAATGATTTTCCCAAGTCCACAACCAACGAAAACCATTCATGATTTAATAAAATTAGACTTTATGAAACGAATAAAAAGAGGTAAATATAAAATAGTTAAACCAAAAGATTTTGTAAAAAAGATTATTCAGGAAAATTTAGATAAAGATGATATATTAAAACATGCAGAAAGAAAATATGCTTTTTCAGATAGTACTGCTGTAAAAATCTGGAGCGATGGATATTACTGGACTGATTTTACAAAAGGATTCAAACCAGTTCATATAAAGGTTTTAAAAAAAGATTTAGACTATTGGAATGAATTTTTTAAGGGAAATGATGTAGAATATGTATTTGAGGATATTCATAAAACCTTATTTGGTTTAACATATGTTGTTCATCCAGTTGATAAGTTTGAAGTAAAATTAAAGGACGATATTTCAGTTGTTCCATTAGATGAAACTTTGAAGTTTTGTAAAAAAAATGAATTTTTGTATAGACCTGCGTTGGAATATTTAAATAAAAAATATAAATTACAAATAATTAAAAATTATGAACAGGTATCGTCATGATTAAAAGTTTTTCTGATAGAGAAAAAGAATGTTTTGATTTTTTAAAACTTATAAATAAAAAAACTGATTATGTCGTAATTGGTGGATATGCAGTGTCTTCTTATGGATTTCCTAGGTTTTCAGTTGATTTAGATATTGTAATTTCAGAAAACGAGGAGTCTAAATATCAAAAGTTGATAATAGATATGGATTTTGTTCTAGGAATTGAAAAAGTTGATTTGAATTATTCAGGAAAATTCAAACGATATGAAAAAGGTCTTGTAAGTATTGATCTTTTGATTAATAGTATTCAATCTAGGCAAACTGGTTATTCATATCCATTCTCTTATATTTTTAAAAATTCTAAGATAAGAGAGGTTAGCGGATGGGATCCTTCATTGAAAGCAAAAATCAGAGTTCCAGAAAAAGAAATGCTTATCGCTCTTAAAATACATTCAATGAGAATGGCCGATAAAAGAGATATTATCATGCTTTGTTTTGAAAAACCAGATA
>CP070712.1:1373124-1379972 GCA_020350365.1 Thermoplasmatales archaeon
ACAACAGCAAGTATACGAAATTTCAAGAAAATGAAAAAAAGAAGAATTGATTTTAGTTTTGGAGTAACTTATGATACACCTCTTAAAAAACTTAAAAAAATTCCTGATATTATAAAATCAATAATTGATCCTGAAAAACTTGAGTATGTACATAGTCTTGATAGGGTTCATTTCACAGAGTTTGGAGATTTCAGTTTAAATTTTGATATTGTTTATTATATGAACACAAAAGAATATCCTTTATACAGAGACACCCAGCAAGAAATTAATTTTAAAATAAAAGAAGCCTTTGAAAAAGAAGGAATAGAAATGGCATTTCCGACTCAGACAATTTTCTTGGAAAAATAACATTAATAAATTAAATTTATTAATACCAATCATTGCATATAATTACAATTTGGCCTAGTCTATTATGTTTGTTATTAATATGTTGCCGTCCTGAGCGATTTGCCTTCCAACTGTTTAAAAGTCTCTTACCTGTAGCACCGCAAACAAGACATTTCCATTTCTTGTTACTCTTTTTTGTCTTTCCCTTCATCTTTTACTGATAGATACATGCATTATATTTAAACTGTAAGAAAACGTTTGGTAATTTCCAAATAAATAAATAAAATATTTATATTTTAATCAATCATTTTTACAGATATTTTCTCATTTATTTCAATTAGCGCTCCTTCTCCTCTTTTTCCCATACTACAGTTTACAACTATTGTTTTTCCAATTTTATCTTTACCAGGGTCCTCATGTATATGACCACTTAATATCAAACGTGGTTTGTATTTTTCAACAATTTCTCTTAAACTTTTATTTCCAGCATGCATTCCAAGAAAAACCTTATCCTGGGTTCCATAAGGAGGTTCGTGAGATACTACTACACAATTTTCATCTATTAGTTTTTTTTCATCAATAATTTTTAACTGATTTGATATGTCTCTTCCCATTCCAACAAAGGGAATTCCTTTTTTTACTACTTTTTTCATCTCTATTCTTGTTGCTTTGCTATCGTCTATTCCTTTGGCAACATCTGCAGAATCTATATTGCCAGTTATAGCTAGTGTATCAATTGGTATTTGATTTAAAAAATTCTTTGCCAGATCTCCAGGTCCAAATTGTGTTATATCACCGCATATTACTACTATATCTGGCGAGAATCTATCAATATTTTTCAAAACAAGATTTAACCTAAATTGTGCTCCATGAATATCTGCAACTGCTAGTATTTTCATATCTAACACCTTTATATTTATGTTGGAGTGATAGGTTCTTCATAAATCGATCGCAAGTAATCAAACTTTTCCTCAAAAACCTCTGCTTGTTTTTGAATGACATTTTCAGCTTCGTTCATATCCATATCTTTTACTTCTATTGCATAACTAACAAGACGTCCGATCCAAAGAGTTTTAAGAGTATCAAGAAGAAGGCATCTATCAGATTCAGAACTGATATTTTTCCATACTGCTGCATAATTGTAGACTATCTCAGCCCATAGTTCAGCATCAAATCTTTCATCGTTGTTAACTATTTTATCCAAATATCCAATTATACTATTTGGCAGAAATCTATCTAATGTACTCTTTGATGAATAAAACTCTGATTTAAAGGAATTCTTCATTTCAGGAATATTTATTCTGACAGGTATTGGTTTTTGACTGAAGCATTCACGATAATACTTCCTATGTCGAAGCTTTGGTTTGGATCTCCAATATTCCTCATAATGTTTTGCTAATTCAAACATGCAGCTTGTTACTTTTCTAAACATGGGAATTAAAAATTTTTCAGGTTCAAGATAACGAGTTGTAGACTCATGAATTTTCAAAGAATATAGTCCCTCTTTCACATATAAACCCTCAGCTGCTGCAACCGTTAAAATGAATATGTCAACACCAAAATCAGGTGGAAAGAGAGGGTGATTTCTTAATAATTCGTAGAGATTTTTTGATAATGCATACTCTCCAGCAATTGGTTGGCGAATGTCCAGTCCATAAAGAGCTCTTGTAAAAGGATATACTAAGTTATTGGTTATAACTCCATCATTTTTATCTCTTATATAATAAGGAACCGTTAGGTCTGCTCTACCATAAATTATTGGATTTGCAATTGTCTGTATCCATCCTGGTTTTACACTTAGTAAATCACCATCCATTAAAACAACTGATTTAGCTTCAGAAACATGAGCTATCTCAAAGATGGTCATTACACCTGCACCTTTTCCTCCTACTGTCATATCTTTTGTAACAATCTTTTCAATTGAGTTATATGGTTGAAAAAGATCAATTACTTCATTAGTTTTATCAGAGGAATCTCCTAGAGAGACAACTATTGCCTTTTTATATTCTGGAAAATATCTATAAAGCCCTTCATTTATCACATTTAAAACATTTAGAACAGTTGTCTCGACATCTTTACATAATACACCGACAATTATGTCTATGGGTTTGATTTTGTCACATCTTTGTATTAAATCATTATCTAATCTAATATTTCTATTCCATTCCTGATTCATGTATCTCTCCTCATCTATTTATTATCATCAATAACAATTTCTAAAAGTTGTTCTCTTATTTTCCTACGTGCAGAAATAGTTCTTAACCAGTCTGGAATACGTGTACCAACTGGTTTTCTCATATAAGATATTCCTGCGTTCATTAATTGCTGGCTGAATTTTTCAACCATTGTTTCTTCAAGGTGCCTATCAAAGTTTAGACTGTTAAAATGAGCATCAGCATGGTATTTTCTTATACAATCTCTTGCATGTCTTACATATAAAACTCTTAGAGAAATCAAATTCTCTTTAGAGATTTCAACATGATCTTCTTCTATTAATACTCGTAATAATGTTTTTAATATGTCACCGGTCATTTTTGTAAGACCTTTATCAACAGTTCCAACTGCTTGATGTTTATGGTCATAGAATCCCAGATCAGTTTGACATATATTTTTTAATGACACAATTCTGTACATTTCAGACATAATGCCTATCTCAATTCCCCAATCACCTGGTAAATCGACATCTCTTGCAAGATCACTAGTTAATGCAAATTCGCCAGAAATCGGATATCTAAATGATCGTAAAAATCTTACAAATTCTGTTTCATATCCAATATTGTCGACAAATGCTCTTAAAAGAGGATGCAGAAACAGTCTAAATACTCGTCCATATATTATCTTTTTTTGCAGATTGACTCTGGCATAATATCCCTTATTGAACTTAAAATCAAGTTCAGGTTCTACAATAGGATACAATAGTTTAGATGGGATCATCTCATCATAATGAAGAACATCTGCATCATGAAGTGCAAATGCATATGATTTAATGCTAGCAATGCCCATTGCAAGCCAAACGTCTCTTCCTTTTCCACTATATTTTAAAAGGTTCAGTCCTTCTAGTTTTAGCTCATTTAATAAATTTACAACTTTTGGGCCATTACACCACATTATTAAATTTGGAATTTTCAAATTTGTGAAAAAACGTTTAACCTGTCTAAATTCCCTTTCATTTTTTGCAGCCAAAGGAATTATTATCTCATTTAGATAAGTACACTTGTTTAAACCTTTGATAATATTTTTTAAAGCATTACTTTTTATTTCTCTATATAACATCGGCATAATTACAGAAACTGGACGCTCGTTAGCTGCGTCACTAACACTTTTTAAAAGTTTGTCCTTATCAACGCATAGCTCATGAAGTGTTGATATTTCATCTTGTTTTATATCCATAAAATCACATCTAAATATATTCTAATATTTTTCTAAGGTCATTAGTTACAATATCTGCATTTTTTTGCACGTCCTCCGGTGCATTAAATGCAATTCCTAAACCCGCTTTTTTTATCATCCCAATATCTACCTTTCCATCTCCAACAGCAATTGATTCATTTATGTGAATCCCAAGCTCATTGCAAAGTTGCTCTAAAGCACAGCTCTTACAAATTGAATATATCTTCCCACTAAAAATATCTTGTTTAAGCTCCTTATTATGAATGTCTAGTTCTCCAGTTATAATATCTCCATTTGTTATAAGATTATTGGCAAAAGTATAATCAATTCCAAGTCTACCTTTTAGGTCATCTGCCAAAAATTTGTAACTATCCGTTGCAATAGCTGTTTTTATATTTTGTTTTTTTAGTGAAGTTATCACTTCTTCAACATATTCACTTAATTTAATGGATCTAAAAATATCTAATAATTCTTTTTTGTTTAAACCCTTAGATAGCTTTGCAACATCAATACTTCGTTGATAAAAATCTATTCGATCTTCATTGATTGTTTTAATAAGTTCATCTTTGAATCCTTTTTTTTCTGCAATTACAAATATTCCTCTATCTTGTATTAGAGTTCCATCCATGTCAAACATTACTAGTTTAAATTTACTCATTATAATCTCCTTTAGCTATGTTTGCCTAAATAATAATTTTTTTAATAATGTTTTCACAAAATATCTAAATAATAAATCCTATCCATTAAAATACTGAAAACCTATTTCGTCTTCATATGCCAGTTGTAACATTTGATTATAATGATTTTATATCCCTTCTTGGGCACAAAATATCAAAAGATGAACTCATAAAAAGATTACCTATGATTGGAGCTGATCTTGATAAAGTGGAAGATGATGAAATCAGTATAGAATTTTTTCCTGATAGACCAGACCTTGCATCAGTAGAGGGAATTGCTCGTGCTTCAAGAGCATTTTTTGGATTTGAAACAGGCCTAAAAAAATATGAAATAAAAAAATCAGATATTATAATAAATGTAGATTCATCTGTTAAAAAAGTAAGACCTTTTGTTGTAACAGCTCTTGTTAAAAATGTTAAAATGACTGATGAACTTATTGCATCTCTTATGGAATTACAAGAAAAGCTGCATGGAGGAATTGGCAGAAATAGAAAAAAAGTAGCAATTGGAGTTCATAACTATGAACCTGTTATACCTCCATTTACATACAAAGCAGTTGATCCTGATTCAATAGAATTTGTTCCTTTAAACAAAGTTGAATCAATGACACTTACTGAAATACTTGAGAAACATGAAAAAGGTGTTGATTATGCTCATATATTGAAAGGTTTTGATAAACATCCTTTGATTGTTGATAAGAACAATAATGTTCTTTCTTATCCACCAATAATTAATGGCAGTCTTACGGAGGTTACACCTTTTACAACAGATTTATTCATTGATGTTACGGGAACTGATAAAAAAGCTATTAATTATGTAATAAATATTGTTACAACTTCACTAGCAGAAAGAGGGGGACAGATTTATTCAACAACAGTTGCCGATGGTGGTAAATCATTTATATCCCCAAATCTCACTGCTGATAAAAGAAAGCTTTCGACAGATTATGTAAATAATATTCTTGGAACAAAACAAAATGCAAAGGATATTGCACTATGTTTAAAGAAAATGGGATATAACGCGCAAACAAAAAATTCTGAAATAGATGTTGAGATACCAGCATGGAGAGCAGATATTTTACATGATGTAGATCTAGCAGAAGATGTAGCAGTTGGTTTTGGTTTTGACAAATTCGAAGTTGAATTTCCAAAGGCTTTGACCTTTGGTAAAACGTTGCCAAGCCATAATTTATACAGAGGTCTTAAAAATATTTTGATAGGACTGGGCTTTAATGAAGTTACAACGTTTACAATTTCTAATGAACAAGATGAATTTACCAAAATGGGTCTAAAAATTTCAGATAGAGTCCAAATTGAAAACCCCATTGGTGAAGAATATTCATGTTTACGTGTCAGTTTGATACCCTCATTACTCAAGATTCTAAATGAAAATAGACACCATCCATTGCCTCAACAGATTTTTGAACTTGGCATTATTGTTAATAAAATTTTTAAAAACCAGTATAATCTTGCATTCATAAAAATAGATGCCAAAGCAAATTTTACAGAATGTAAATCCTTAGTAGATGCGATAATGAGGGATTCAGGAAATAAAATTAATATCAAAAGTAATGATCATCCAGCTTTTGTAAAAGGAAGATGTGCATCCATTGTTTTTAAAAATAAGGAAATTGGAATTTTTGGTGAAATTCATCCAAAAACAATATCAAATTTTCAATTAGAATATCCGATTATTGCATTTGAAGCAGTAGCAGATATGCTCTATCAATAACTATAAAATTTAGAAGCTATTCATGATTGTTTATGAGTTTGACCTGCAGCAAGTGTAAAAAACCAGCAGTTACCTTTATTAGGTATAATGGAACGCATCTTTGTAAAGATCATTTTATTGATTATTTTGAACGAAGGGTAAAAAAGGATATTAAAAAACAAGGAAGAACTGAGGATGGTACAAAGATCGGAGTTGCAGTTTCTGGAGGTAAAGATAGTACAGTTGCTCTTCATATTATAAACGATATCTTCTCTAAAAGAGCAAATATTGATATTGTTGCTATAACAATTGATGAAGGGATAAAAAATTATCGTCCAGAAAGTATTGAGTATGCAATTAAAAATTGTAAAAAACTTGCCATTGATCATCATGTTGTCTCCTTTAAAAATATCATTGGTAAATCACTTGATGAATTTACATCTTCACAAGGAGATATGGGAGAGTGTAGCTATTGTGGAGTGTTTAGAAGATTGTGTTTGAACAAGAAATCAAAAGACATTGGAGTTAATAGACTTGTAACTGGCCATAATCTAGATGATATGTCTCAATCTATTTTGATGAACTTTGTTAATGGAGATATGCAGAAACTTGCACGATTGGGCCCACATAAAAAAATTCAAGAGGGTTTAGTGCCGCGCATGTTGCCTCTTCGTGTTATTCCTGAGAAAGAGGTAACATTATTTGCCATTATAAACAATATTGAATATTATGATGGCGAATGT
>CP070712.1:1380072-1386896 GCA_020350365.1 Thermoplasmatales archaeon
GATGTGAAAGAATCACTAAAAAAGAAATTGTAGAATATATCAAAAAAACAGGTACAAGAGATGCTAACGCAATTAAGGCAGCTCTAAGAGTAGGAATGGGAGCATGTGGTGGAAAGACTTGCAAAGAGCTTGTAATGCGTATTTTCAGAGAATTAGGAATTGACCTGAAAGAAATTGAATCATTTGTTGAAAGACCATTTACCCAAGAAGTACCTATGAAGGCCTTCTTAAGGGAGGATGATGTTTAATGGCAAGTAAATATGATGCCATTGTTATTGGAGCAGGCTCTGTTGGGAATCCAACTGCTTATTTCCTCTCAAAAGCAGGTTTGAAAGTGCTTGTAGTCGATGAACTCTCATCTTCAGGACAGGGCCAAAATAAATCAGCAATAGGAGGAGTCAGGGCTACTCATTCAGATCCTGCAAAGATACAAATTTGTCTAAAAAGTATTGAGATCTACTCTGAATGGCAAAAGAATACAGGAACACATATAGGTTGGAAAAAAGGAGGTTATTGTTTCCCAGTATACCGGCAGAAGGAGGAGGATATCCTTAAGTCAATACTATCTATCCAGAAGAAACATGGATTGATAATAGATTGGTTTGAATCCAATAAAATAAAGAAGGTTGTTACTGGTATAAATGAAAAGGGACTAATTGGTGGGACATTCTCTCCTAATGATGGACAGGTAAGTCCACTACTTGCATCTGAGTCTTTTACAAATGAAACAATGAAACTCGGAGCTGAGTTTAGGTATAATGAAAGCGTCACTGGTCTTTTGTTTGATAGGAATAATTCAACTGTTAAAGGAATTAAAACAAATAAAGGAGAATATATGGCAGATTCTATTGTAAATGCTGCCGGGGCTCACGCATCCACTATCTGTAAAATGGCAGGGCTGGATATCCCTATCAATCCAGATAGTCATGAGGCAGGTATAACTGCTCCTTTAAAGCAATTTCTTGATCCCTTAGTTGTAGATATTCGTCCAGGAGTTGAAGGCAAGACTGCTAACTTTTATTTTGGTCAGAACTCTGAAGGACCAATTATATTCTGCTACACTCCGATAAAGATATTTCCTGGAGAAGACAGGAGTTGTACATCAGAGTTCATGCCAATAATGGCTAGAAGATTGGTAAGTCTCATTCCAAGATTAAAGAATGTAACCATTAGGCGTCTCTGGAGAGGGTTATACCCAATGACTCCTGATGGTGTTGCAGTTGTAGGTAAACCATCAAATGTTGAGGGTTTATATCTGGGAATTGGTATGTGCGGACAGGGATTAATGATGGGTCCTGGAGTTGGTTTTAACCTTAGCAGTCTAATAACAGAAGGAAAACCAGCAATGAGAAAGGAAGTGTTTGATCTCCTAAGTCCAGATAGAGATTTCTATAGTGGAAAGAAAGAAGCATTAAAGTAATTATCTCACTCTTTTTTTAAACAAATATTTAAGATTTTTCCAGCCATCTGTAAAGCTTTCTAATTTTACATCTCCCTCACGGGCATAAAGAGCTGATGGAATTTCTTTTGTATTAACATTTTTATTTGAAAACATCTCAATTTTTATTTCTTCAGAAAAGGGCATTCCATCATCAAAATCTTCAAGAGATTGAATTTTTTTAAGTGCATCTTTTTTAAATATCCACATGCCAGATTGAGAATCTCTAATATTTATAAGATATAAAATACGTAAAGTAAGAGCAAGTATTAGGTTCCCAAAATAATGTTTGATAGACATTGATCCATGTTTTAATTCAGAAAATCTATCTGTTGTGATAAAATCTAGGTTTTCATCTAGTAATTGCTTGATATAAATATGAATTCTATCAAAAGGATATGTTGCATCAGCGTCACCAGTAACAATAATATCACCTGTTGCTTTTGACATACCCGTTTTATAAGCTCTACCATACCCTTTTCTTTTTTCAACAATAATTTTTGCACCTTTCTTTTTAGCTATCTCACGAGTTTTATCCTTGGAATCCCCATCAACAATTATTATCTCAAGATTCCATTTGTTTTTTTTGAAATAATCAGCATTTATTGAGTCAATTGTTTTTCCAACACCTTTTTCTTCATTAAGAGTTGGAAGTATCACATTTACATTTGCTATTTTAATCACTCCAGTAGAAAGGATAATATAAAAGATTAGATTAAAAAGGTTTCAAAAAAAATAAAAAAAAAAGATTAGAGGGGAGTTATTTTCCCCTTATTTTCGTCTGCGTCTTAGTAGTATCAATGCTACACCAAGTGCAATTATTAGAGTTAGCAGTTCAAATCCAGGACTTTCTGCGACTATTTTGAACGTTAAAGTACCGCTCTCGTAGTCTGAAAATGTTGCAGTTATTGTATAATCACCGGTTTTATCAGGCATGGTTATTGATACTTTTCCTTCTCCATCTGATACATATGTTTTTCCATTGAATGTTATTGTTGCACCTGCAAGAGCTTGACCTTTTGCAATTATTGAGAATGTATATTTTTTACCTTTTTCAATATTGCCAGATGGTGCTATTATCTGTATTTCCCAAGTTTTGATGACAGTAAT
This sequence comes from Thermoplasmatales archaeon, assembly GCA_020350365.1. Lineage (GTDB taxonomy): Archaea > Thermoplasmatota > E2 > DHVEG-1 > DHVEG-1 > SG8-52-3. The sequence goes on from CP070712.1 coordinate 1,382,621, forward strand.
ACTCTTTTCTGCAGTAATATAACCATTCTTTTCTGCTGTGATTGTGTAAATAGCTGAATCTACACCTGGATCAGGTGTAGTAAATGTTACTTGTCCACTTGAATCAGTTGTCGCTGTAACTTCACCTAATGTTACCGCAACACCACTAACTGCTATTCCTGAAGATTTTATTGTTACTGTTAGAGTATCTCCACTCCATATTGGAGTTTTCGAAACTGATATTGTTAGTGCTTTTAATGATGTTATTGTCATAGTAGTATCGGTAACTACTATATTGGAAGTATCCCAATCTATTGCCCCAACAGAATCCCATACAATTTGTTTTACAATTGTTAAATTGAGTTTACCGCTTGATATTGGGTTTACACTAAGGGTTGCCCTTCCATTTGCATCGGTCATTTCTGGATCTGGTATGATACCTCCTTGAACAAGTGAAGATGATCCCCATAATGTCAGATTTATTCCCTCTATTGGATCACCATAGTAATCAGTCGCAATTATTTCTATTGTATTAGGTTGACCAATATAAAGAGCATCAGGATTAAGATCGAAATTAGGCCACTTTACTTCGAATTTTCCACAGGTTTTGTTACCTCCATAAGAAGTCCATACACCTTGAAATGTTAGGTTTACATCTTGTTGAACATCTCCAACATCAGATATATCAAATTCTCCCATTCCATCTTCGTCTAATGTTATTGTTGTATCTAAATCAATGGCTGAATCATTTTCAACATTTAGCCATAGTCTTGTTCCATCAGGTAATGGATTGCCATTTGCATCTAATCCAGTAACTTCAACTGTTATATCTTCTAAACCAATAGCAGCAGTAATACCTTCTGGAGAATATTCAATTGTTGCACAATCGATTAAGAATGTATTATTTCCATCATGCTCATCCTCACCTGTATTATTCCATGCTGTTATTAATAAATCACCGGTGAAATGAGGAACCCAATCATCCATGTACCAAATATTACCAGATTTTTCTTTTAGGTTATATTCTTGAACTGTATCTTCATCCTCATCAAGTACTTCTGCAAGAACAAATTCTATGTCATCAACAATATTTCCATCTCCATCTTTAACTTGAAATTCCCAATCGTGTTCTAAACCACAAGTTAAAGTCTGAAGTGATTCATTATCTGGGTCTATGATTTCTAATACAAGATCATGTATTGGAGCCACTTCAATTATTTCATACATGTAGTTTCCTCCAGCCGCAGCAACAACAACGATAAATCCAACATGATCAAGATCATCTACATCAGGCGTGAATTCAAATATTCCATTCAATCCATTTCCTGCAGTATTATCTCCAATTGATTCATTGAGACAAATCGGAGAATGATAAACTGCGTTATCCCAGGTTTTATCATAGTAACAAGTTTGAACATTTGCATATTGTCCATAATTTACAGTAAGAATTACAGTTTCAGTTGTGGAAACACTTATTTCTTTATCATCTCCAATCGATGTTGTAATAGAACCTGAAAGACCAGAAATCGAAAAATCTTTAGAAACAGACATATTCTCTGTATCATTGTCAGCAGTTATTGTTAAAGTACCAGCGGTTTTTGGTGAAACATTTACTTTATAAATACCTTCACTTTGCCAGAAACCATCTGCTATTGCATCTTCTTCATCAATTTCGATATCTAAACCACATCCAGTAATAAATATAGATGCATTCATACGAGAATCTTGATCATCTCCATAAATATTAAGGGTAATCATAGTTGACTCATTTACCCAACAACATGGAGCACTAGTATCGATCAAAACACTTTCAACCATATCTTCAACAATTAGGTTCATATCATCTGCTCCAGCTATATCAATACTTGTAGTACCTGATATATTTGCTTGTAAATCATCAATATCTTCGTAATATGTATTGTTATTATCCCAGGTTACAATTATTTCAACTTTACCAGTTTCATTGAATTTAATATCATCAATTTCATAATATGCATATTTTTCATTGGAAGAAGTTCCAGTACCTAAACTTGCGTAATCGCCAATCACAATTATGTCGTCTTCATCATACCATTTTTTTCCTGATGGATCAGCTAACCATTCTGTTTCAACACCAGTTATATGTATCCACATATCATCATAATAATAATTATCATCCCATGAGGTGTTATAAACTGAAATATTTAAACTTTGATCAAAACCGGTAATTACTTCATCAGGACTTTCAAGTGAAACAACAGCATTTTCTCTTGTTGATACTTCAAAGGAGTAGTAATTTATAAAACCTCCCCAGTTTACAATATCAGTCTCATCTATTCTATCTGGTCCGTCATCCCAAGTTCCAACATACCAAGTTCCTGCACTAGCGCCACCTTCATCAGAAGGTGCTATTAATGAATATCTGCCACTAGTATATGTTGTAGTATTATCTGCCTCTACATATGATTCTCCTGAAGGGGCCAATAAAACTACATTATATCCTTTTACAACACCAGTACCATTATATAGATACCCCTCAACAGTAATAGTGTCTCCCCATTCTGGGTCACTTGGAAATTCAGCGGTCATATTTAATTTAACAGGTAATGGTTGATATGCATAATAACTGCCATATACAACTTCTACCCAATAATTGTTTTCATAGGAATCACCTACATCATAATCAAAGATATAATCTAAATTCCAATAACCTGTACTTGTTTGATCTGTAGCTTTAGCAGTATCAGAAGGATCATATAAAGTAATATCTATTTCACCTTCATCAAAAATAACATATTTAGCTCCAGTCCAATTCCAAACTGATATTTCTAAATAGTTGGGATAGTAATATTCTTTTGCTAACAAAACATACTCTAGATATTCACCACCAGATTTATATCTTACTTTATATGAATTTGTTATATCAACATCAACTGGTGAGCCTGAAACATTAGAACCATCATTACCCCAAGTGTCATTTAATAAATATATTTGATATATGGTCAAGTTGTTCCTAAATGGAACATTAACTGTCATTTCTACGTCACCTTTATCATCAGCTTTTTTATCATCTAAAAGTTCAGGATCACCTGCTTCTGCTTCAAAATAAACATAGTAACGTTGATCTACAGTTAAATCTGAACCTTTAACAGTTATTTCATCTCCAGGTGTCATATCATCAAATGCTGCTTTTTCGGCATCATATTCATTATACCATTTAACTTCTTGTGCTAAAGTCCCTGTTGGCATAATTGTTATCATTGAAATTATTAATATCAATGTCAACAGAAATGGCATAAACTTTCTTTTTCCTTTTTCTTTCATCTTATATTTCCTCCTAAATACATTTTCTAGCCTTTTATTTAGTATTTAAGTTCCAGTTTTAACACAGTTACAATCCACACCGTGAATTGTTGTGAAAGTCCATAGCGTCATCTTACAAATTTTTGAACTTTCAGCATCCGTGTCCTCACCGGACCCTCTTTTCAACCTAAATAATTATGTTCTTTATAAAAGTTGCGTTTTTCCTTATCTTACCTACAGATTTACAAGAACCTGTATCTGATAAATTACCTGCACAAAATATCTGATTTTTGAAAATATATTCTTTATGTTTGATAAAATTTTAATTATATTTTTTTTGTTATTAACGATCTTGTGGTGTATTTACTTCTTCAATTATTTTCATTCCAGCCGAAACTCCATCTATTGAATGAATTACTGCACCACATTCAGATATTTCCTTTTTAACAATTGCATAATTTATATTTTTACCTTCGATAGTAATTTTAATACTATCAGTTTCTGCATCAACTTCTTCAAGAGTTATATTAACGCCCGTAATCCCCTCCAATCCGCCTAATCTTTCTGCTATTTCTATGATCGAAGGAGAGTGAGGTTTTAATACATCAAGAATTATTCTTTTTATATCAGTCAAATTTATCTCCAGAGGCCTATCTAAATGCTATTAATAAATTTTTTTATTAAAATTTTCTGTTATTGGTTATTGTATACTATTATTTTATCAATTGTAATAATTTCAATATTACCTTAAACAATAAATATAACTATGTTTATTTGGGCTTTGCAATCCCGCCTTAGCTCAGTCTGGCTGGAGCGGCCGGCTGTAGACCCTATGGCCGTAACCGGCAGGTCCCCGGTTCAAATCCGGGAGGCGGGATTCATATACTTTTTATTGATTAGAATGATACCTTGGTAATAACTGTATGACTGTGAAACAATTATAAAAAGAATGATTATGAAAGAAATTGGATTAAAAATTAGAAAGAAACATGCTGAAAAATTACGAAGATATCTC
>CP070712.1:1386996-1393452 GCA_020350365.1 Thermoplasmatales archaeon
AATTTGGTGCACCTTCGTACAAGACTGAAGTTGCGCCAAGAATTAATGGTGCATAAACAATATATGAGTGACCAGTAATCCAGCCAATATCTGCTGCACACCACCAAATATCTTCATCCTTCATATCAAAAACCCATTTTAGAGTATATGCAGTTCCAACTGCAAAACCTCCATGAGCATGAATTATACCTTTAGGTTTACCAGTTGTACCAGAAGTATATAAGAAAAACAAATTATCATTTGCATCAAGTTTTTCAGTTTCACATTCCTTAGGTGAATCAAAAATTAGGTCATGCCACCAAACATCACGACCAGCTGTCCAAGGGACACCGTCACCCGTTCGTTTACAAACAATAACAGTTTTAACACTTGGAGCTTCTTCAAGAGCGACATCAGCCTGATCTTTAAGATAAACCTTTCGTCCTCTTCTCCAAAATCCATCACAGGTAATAACAACCTTTGCCTTACAATCATTAATTCTATCTCTAAGTGCAAGAGCGCTGAAACCTGAAAAAACAACAGAATGAATTGCACCAATCTTTGCACATGCAAGCATTGAAATTGGTAATTCAGGTATCATTGGAAGATAAAGTCCAACACGATCACCTTTTTTTACTCCAATTTTTTTTAAAGCACATGCAAGTTTATTTACCTCTATATATAGATCGTTATATGTATACTTTTTAACATCACCAGGTTCACCCTCAAAAATATATGCAACCTTATTCTTACGCCAACTATTTACATGTTTATCTAAAGCATCATGAACAATGTTGTATTTTGCACCAACAAACCATTTAACCCAAGGAGCATCCCATTCAACAACTTTGTCAAAGGGTTTATACCATTCTACTAAATCTTTTGAAATCTCTTTCCAAAACCATTCCCAATCTTCACCTTTTTTATGTAAATCTTCAAGATTGTCGATTCCATGCTTATCCATCCACTGTTTAACGTTTGTCTGATTTACAAACTCTTCACTTGGTTTAAAAACTCGTTTTTCATCAAGTAAAACTGAAATATCTTCTTCTACCATACACACTCTTTCCCAAATTCTACTCTAAATCTCTAGGAAATGCTCCGGTTAAAAGTGCATATTCTTCGAAATCCTCAACAAAGTCAAAAGACTGATCCAATTCACTTTTTGGTATCTTTTTTGCTTTTTCAGCTAGATGTTCCTGTTGAACCTTTATTAAATCTGCAAGAGGGGCAAAACGTTTTGATTTAACTACTGGATAAAAAGCTGATGAATCAACACCATCCATTATACGAATTTTTTCTCTTAAAAAATTATGAACTGTTTGACTTGAGTCAGCTGCGACATTCATTACTATATCTTCATCACCTAATGAATATGAGATATAAATTGGAAACATGTTAAAAGGATATTTGTAATTAAGTAAATAGTTATAGATTACTTTATAATTTTTAGGATGGGAATATATTCTTATTATATACCGCTGAACATGTTCTGGTTTCTTTTTTGGAATTGGAAAAAATACTGGTTTCATAAGAGATATAGTTCTTGTATGATGACATTCATCAAAATTAGATAATGTTTCAGTCAAAAAGTGTGCGATATTGTCAGGATCTTTCACATTAAAAATTACACCAACACTCATCATACCTTCTAATTGGGCAGAATATAAAGGTGTAACAACGGCAGATGATTCTTTTGCTATAACATTTTCTACATAATGCCAGACCTTATTTAGGTCAGTTTTTGGAAATAATCTCACTATTATCATCATAAGCTTCTTCCTCCTAATTCGGAGTTGCTTGAATAGTCTTTCAATATAAGAATTTTTCCTTTATAATTATATATTATTTATAGAGTTAATTTACGAATAATTTAAGTAATAAATTTATATTACCAATTACTGCCCTGCAATAACTATTTATTCAATTGGGGAGGTAGATTCAAATGGGAAAAGGTATAGTCCAAAAGATATTAGAGAAACATATAGTTGAAGGTAAATGGGAGCCTGGAAAGGAAATTGCCATTAAAATTGATCAGACATTAACCCAAGATGCTACTGGAACAATGGCATATCTTCAGTTTGAAGCTATGGGTGCTCCTAAAGTAAAGACTGAATTATCTGTAAGTTATGTAGACCATAACACAGTTCAAATTGGTTTTGAAAATGCTGATGACCATAAATATTTACAGAGTGTAGCAGCAAAATATGGAATTATCTATTCACGTGCAGGTAATGGCATTTGCCATCAAGTTCATTTAGAGCGTTTTGGAAAACCAGGAAAAACACTTCTTGGTTCTGATTCTCATACACCTACTGGTGGCGGAATTGGCATGGTAGCAATAGGTGCAGGTGGTCTTGATGTTGCTGTTGCAATGGCCGGCGGTCCTTTTTATCTAACCTGTCCAAAGGTTATAAAAGTTAACCTTAAAGGCAAACTAAAACCATGGTGTGCAGCAAAAGATGTTGTCTTAAAAATGCTTGAAATCTTTACTACAAAAGGAAATGTTGGTTGTGTTTTTGAATATGGAGGAGAAGGAGTAAAAACACTTTCTGTACCTGAAAGAGCAACAATTACGAACATGGGTGCAGAATGTGGTGTAACTACTTCAGTATTTCCAAGTGATGAAACAACAAGAGCATTTCTTAAGGCTCAATATCGTGAGAATGATTGGGCTGAACTCTCAGCGGATGATGATGCAGAATATGAAAAAGTTATAGATATTGATTTAGGTGAGATTGTACCTCTGGCATCATATCCACACAGTCCTGGTAATATAAAAACCGTAAAAGAATTAAAGGGAATGGAAGTCGACCAGGTTTGTCTTGGAAGCTGTACAAATTCTTCTTATAAGGATCTTATGACTGTTGCAAAAATTTTAAAAGGTAAAAAATCACATCCAAATGTCAGTTTTGTTATAGCTCCTGGTTCAAAACAGGTATTTGAAAATATAACCAGAGATGGTGGACTAACAGACCTTATTTCCGCTGGGGCAAGAATAGCAGAGTCAGCTTGTGGTTTTTGTATAGGAAATAGTCAATCACCAAAAACAGATGCTGTATCATTGCGAACAAGTAATAGAAACTTTTTAGGAAGGTCTGGAACAAAAAGTGCACAGGCATATCTTGTTAGTCCTGAAACAGCTGCAGCAGCAGTAATTACAGGTAAAATGACAGATCCACGTGACCTAGAAAAAATGGGGGTAAAATATCCAGATGTACAAATGCCAAAGTCTTTCTATATAGATGATAGCATGTTTATATATCCCCCTGAAACCCCAGAAAAAATTAACATTTATCGTGGACCAAATATTGGTGATCCTCCAGCAGCACTTCCAATGCCTGAATCAATAACTGGAGAAGTAACAATCAAAGTTGAAGATCAAATAACAACGGACCATATAATTCCTGCAGGAAGCAAGATGAAATATAGGTCAAATGTTCCAAAATATTCAGAATTTTTATTTGAAGTTGTTGATCCTAACTTCTATGATCGAGCAAAAAAAATAAGGGACAGTGGCAAATCAAATATATTTATTGCGGGACTAAGCTATGGTCAAGGTTCTTCAAGAGAACATGCAGCACTTTGTCCAATGTTTATGGGGACAAAAGCAGTTATTGCGAAATCATTTGAACGAATTCATACTGCAAATTTGATAAATTTCGGTATTATTCCATTGACCTTTAAAAATGAAGGTGATTACAATAAAATAGATCAAGGAGATGATTTGGAAATACCCAATATTAAAGATGTAATTAAAAATGGGGAGGTCCTCAGAGTTAAGAACAAATCTAAAGATCTTGAGTTTGAGGTTGATTATAATCTATCTGATAGACAACGTGAGATTATACTTGCAGGTGGTACACTTGCATATATGAAAAATAAAGCTTAAAATAAGAGGTAGGAAAAAATGGCACAAAGAGGTATAAGAGAATATAATGGGAAAAAAATGCTTGCAAAATACTGGAATGAGTATTTTGGAAAGAGCTTTAGTTATCCCGGAAAAATTATCCTTGTTGATCCAAATACAAAACTAGATGATCTGCCAAAGAAATATAAGTGGCTAAATGAGGAAAAGCTAGTTGTTAAGCCAGATCAATTATTTGGAAAGCGAGGAAAACATGGTTTAATAAAGGCAAATGCAACCTTTGCGGAAGCAAAGAAATGGATAAACGAGCGTATGAATAAAGATACAACTGTAGGTAAAGTAACAGATAAGTTAACTCATTTTATAATAGAACCATATGTTGAACACAAAGGTGAGTTCTATGTTGCAGTAAAAAGCAACCGTGATGGAGATACAATTTATTTTTCAAATCATGGTGGAGTTGATATCGAATCTGTTTGGAAAACAGTTGCAGAAATTCTTGTTCCGGTTGAAGAAGATGTAGGAAAAATCAATATTGAAAATAAACTACCTAAGGATACACCAAAAGATCATAAAAAAATGTTTGCAGAATTTATTAAGGGACTTTTTAATTTCTATCGCGAACTTGGTTATGCATATCTGGAAATAAATCCATTTGTTGTAACAGGTAAAAACATTGTTCCGCTTGATTTAGTAGCTAGAATCGATGATACTGCTCATTTTGAATATAGTACAAAATGGGGAGACCTAACATTTCCGGCACCATTTGGAAGAAAACTTTCAAAAGAGGAAAATTATGTAAAAACAATGGATGAAAAGAGTGGCGCGTCACTAAAACTTACTGTACTAAATCCAAAAGGAAGGGTATGGACAATGGTTGCTGGTGGTGGAGGTAGTGTCATCTATACAGATACTATTGTTGATCTTGGATATCGTGATGAGCTTGCAAATTATGGCGAATATAGCGGTAATCCTACAACTGATTTGACATATGAATATGCAAAAACAATACTTGATCTAATGACACGTGAAAAGGATCCAAAGGGCCGACCAAAATATTTACTTATTGGCGGCGGAATTGCAAACTTTACAGATGTTGCCAAAACTTTTACAGGTATTACAATGGCACTTCGTGATTACAAAAAGAAGCTCAAAGATACAAATGTGAAAATCTATGTGAGACGTGGAGGGCCTAACTATCAAGAGGGATTAAGGATAATGAAAGATCTTGGAAAAGAACTTGGTGTCCCAATCGATGTGTATGGTCCTGAAACCCATATGACTCGTATTGTTGATATGGCTTTAGGGGGGAAATAATGGAGGCGATAACCATGGCAAAACCAAAATCTAAACCTAAGATTAGCAAATCTAAGAAAGATTATATTATAATGGACAAGAATACAAAGGCAATTGTTTTCGGTTTTCAGCAAAGAGCAATTCAGCGTATGCTTGATTTTGACTATATTTGTAGACGTGAGGAACCATCTGTTGTTATAATTGTTAATCCAACACGTGATGGTATGCATAAATGTTTCTGGGGAACAAAAGAAATATTGATTCCAATGGTTAGAACTATTGCTGAAGCTACAAAAATGCATCCTGAAGCAGATTTCATGGTGAATTTTGCAAGTTTCAGGTCTGCTTTTCCAACAAGTAAGGAAGCGCTTTTAACAAAAACTATCAGATCTGTTGCAATTATTGCAGAAGGTGTTCCAGAAAGAAGAACAAAAGAACTCATAAAAATTGCAAAAGAGAGAAACAAATGGATAATAGGACCTGCAACTGTTGGTGGAATTTCAGCAGGTGGATTTAGAATTGGAAATACTGCTGGTATGCTTGACAATATAGTTGCATCAAAGCTTCATAGACAAGGAAGTGTTGCATACGTTTCAAAATCTGGTGGACTTTCTAATGAATTGAATAATATTATTGCAATGAACACTGATGGAGTTTATGAAGGAGTTGCTATTGGTGGTGATAGATATCCAGGATCCACATTTATAGATCATATGATGAGATATGAAGCAAATCCTGACATCAAAATGATGGTACTTCTTGGTGAAGTCGGTGGAACAGATGAGTATGAAGTCGTTGAAGCAATGAAAAAGGGCAGAATCAAAAAACCAATTGTTGCCTGGTGTATTGGAACTTGCTCAAAGGTATTTCCTGCTGAAGTTCAATTTGGTCATGCAGGAGCAAGAGCCGGCGCAGAAATGGAAACAGCCGATGAAAAAAATAAGGCTTTAAAGGAGGCTGGTGCATACGTTCCAACCAGTTTTGATGATTTTGATAAACAAATTAATAAGGCATATACAAAACTTGTAAAATCTGGAAAACACAAACCAATTCCTGAAGTTGAACCACCAACAATACCTCTTGATTATGCTGTTGCTCTCAAACAAGGTGTTATAAGAAGACCTGCAAATTTCATTTCAACAATATCTGATGATCGAGGAGACGAGTTAAGATATTGTGGTGTGAAAATTTCTAAGATATTTGAGGAAAAATGGGGTCTTGGTGGAGTAATTGGCTTGCTTTGGTTTAAGAAAAACCTGCCTCCATGGGCAAGAGAGTTCATTGAAAGAGTAGTTCTTCTTACTGCAGATCAC
>CP070712.1:1393552-1399841 GCA_020350365.1 Thermoplasmatales archaeon
CAAACATGCCTGCTATAATTATGAGATATAGAGTATAGTACTTGTCAAGACCAGTGTTTTCTTTCATAAATGCCCAAGAATAAATCACACCAGCAATTGCTAAAATCGTTATGATTAATGCCATGAATATATTCAAGCCATCAACTTCAAACAGAATTCTTATTGCAAAACCACCATTTGTAAGTGCTGAGGTTCCACCAAAAACATATGTATGAATTTTACCACATTCTGAGTAAATGTCATTTGCAAGTAGTAAAACAATTGCGCTTGTAAAAAAAACTATGAATATAACAAATATGTTTCTTAGTTTATCGTTGATTCTACTGATTAATGGCGTTAGAAATGCACCAAGAAGAGGTAATGCAACAATTAATGCAGGAGAGTGAAATATTAAATCATCTATTATGTTCATTCTTTTTCCCTCCCTATTTTTCTAACATCTAAGGTTCCATAATGTCTATAAATATGTACGATAAGCGACAACATTAAAGCCAGAACACAAACTCCAATTACAATGCTTGTTAGTGTCAATGCATGGGGAACTGGTAAAGACATTGATTTGTCACCTGTTATAGGATAAATAGGTGTTATGCTATTCTGTCTGAACGCAAGTGTAATTAAAAAAAGGTTAACACCGTTTTCAATAAGTAAAATCCCAATAACTATTTTAATAAGATTTCTCTTGAATATCAATGCATAGAGTCCTAACAAAATCAATGCAATAGCTGCAATATAAGGAATGTTGTATATCATGTTATTTACCCTCCTTAATTCTAGTTGCATATGCCATTACTAGTAATATTACAAATAAACCTGCAATTACTATCATCCCAACTGAAAAGTTCATAAGGGGAATAATACCAGCTGTGTTAATGTTAGAAATGCCCTTACCTATCTCATTAAAAATGGGTATTGTGTCTTGCCCAATTAAAAAATTTTTTAAGAAACTACCTTCAAAACTAGAGTAAAATAAAATAAGAATTACACCAATAAATCCAAGACCAATGAAACAAATTGCCCCAAGACTTTCAAGCACAGAGAGATTTTTTTCCTTTACTTTACCAACAATCCAGATTGATCCATAAGCTACAAGAACCATTGCTAAACTGGAAGCAACAACGACACCGCCTTGAAAACCACCACCAGGAATTAAATGCCCTCGAGCGATGATATAAAGCCCATATATCATTACAAAGGGGAATGCAACATTTGTGATTGTTTTAACAATCCTTGACATTCCACTCATTTTTTCAACCTCCTAAACAAAAGTATTACACCTGCAACAGCAGTAAATAAAACAGTTGCTTCACCAAGTGTATCAAAGCCTCGATAATCAAACACTACACCTGTTACTCCATTATCAGCACCAGTCTCATTTTGAGTATTATCGATAATATATTGATCCATTTCAGGATAATGCTCTTCATCAAATTCTCCAAATGGATGCATCATAAGAGCACCAAATACAAGAAATATAGCAACTATTGCAAAAAATATTGCCGCTACAAGATTTCTCCTTGACATTAGGCCTCCTCCTCTTTTTTTGTAGCTCTAATAGCAATAATTAAAATCGCAGTGGTAAGAAAGGCTCCTAATCCTACCTCTGCAATAGCAACGTCAGGTGCCTGTAAAATGTAAAATTCTAAGGATAATAACAAACTCATAGCAGATACTGCGATTGCTGCTGCAATAAGATCTTTAAGATAAATCGCATAAATAGAAACTACAACTATTAAAATAGGTACAACTATATGAACAATATTTATCATTGTATCTTCTAACATTATTTATCAGCCCCCTTCTTTATAGGTGCACTTTTTCTAGCAGGTTTTCCTTCTAAATCATCTACAACAGCACCAACTGGTTTAACTCCGCTACGATGTGCAGCTCTTGCAATAGCATGAGCACCAGTCGGATTAGTTATTAAAATCGCTATCAATGCACCTGCTGTATGAATTACTAAAACAGTGCCATCTGAACTTCCCTGATACCACATTTTCAAACCTAACAAAATTACAGAGCCACAAATAAAGATTGAACCAAATGTAGTACATTTTATTCCTGCGTAAAGTCGGGTATAAACATCAGGGAAACGAAGTAATCCAATCCCTGCTATAAGATTAAAGAATACACCTATAATAAGAAAGATATAAACTATATTATCAACAATTTCAGATAACATCTAGAATTCCCCTCCTTCTAAATATTTTGCAATAAAAAGTGTCGAGATATAAGATAACAATGCATAAACAATTGCAACATTAAAGTAAATAAAGGAGCTAGTCGCCATTCCAAAAGCAATCATACTGACAATTACCAGTGTGTTAATTGTTCCTAAACCGACAACCCTATCAGGAGCAGTTGGCCCTATTAAAACTCTAATTATACACAAAGTAATAGAAAGAATAAGTAAACCTAAAACAACAAAAAAAATAGGTTCGAACTCGGTCATTCTGCAATCCTCCTAATCCATTTAGGAAAATCCCCACAAATATATTTACAATCAACAGGTTTTTTCTTGAGTGCTTCCTTTTTAACGTTTATCCAATAGATATACAAATCATTTTTATCCTCATCTATATCAACACTTAATGTTCCAGGTGTTAGAGTTATAGAATTTGCAAGCATAGTAATACCAAGATCTGTTTTAAGATCAGGAGAAATTTTAACAATACCAGGATTTATTTTTCCAGTTATCACTCTATATGCAACATCAATATTTGCTTTTGCCATCCCAATAAAAAATGGACCAATTATATATGCAATAAATCCAAACCATCTAATTGGATTTGCCATTCTATAGTTCTTATTAACAAATATTTTTCTTGCAATGATTCCAACAATCACTGAGAGTATAATTCCAATTATTATTTCTCCGAAGCTCCAGCGTAAAAAATTTTCATTAAATATTACTATATCAGTTCCACTACCCGTTGTTAATAAAAGATATATTATAAAACTGAGGATAGTTGTTACAACAAATGCTAGCATATTTTTCCTCCCTTACATGCCCGTATATGTCCCAATGTAATTCTAATCCTTTTTAATAGATTATGGTTTAATTAAGCAATTAAATAAAATTTTTTTGCCAATTTATCTCAAAATTAATAAGAACATCTATTATATCGTATGGTGGGAGTCATTAATGAATGTAAAACTAATAGGTTTTACTCCTAACCCTGAAAAATTACCAGCTATGGCAGCTAAACTTACTCATAGTAAATCAAAACCTGAAGATTTACAAAAAAGCTCGGATAAAGAGTTAAAAAACATACTTGAGCATGTAATAAATCTTGGTCATACTAGTGTAATAGAACATACTAGTTTTAGTTTTGCAATCAGCGATGTTAGCAGATCTCTTACTCATCAGCTAGTAAGACATCGCATTGCAAGTTATGCTCAGCAAAGTCAACGCTATGTCAATTTAAATGAACCAAATTATGTAACTCCTCCAAAAATTGCTGAAAATAAAGAAATGAAAAAGGCTTATGACGAGACAATGAAAAATATCTGGCAGGAATATAATAAGCTTCTTGATTTAGATATCCCAACGGAGGATAGTAGATACATTCTTCCTAATGCTGCATGTACAAATATTATTGTAACTATGAATGCTCGATCTTTACTCAATTTTTTTGAACTGAGATGCTGTCAACATGCTCAATGGGAGATTAGAAAACTTGCAAATAAAATGTTACAAGAGGTAAAAAAAGTAGCTCCTACGATTTTTAAAAATGCTGGACCTGCATGTATTAGAAAAGGAATTTGTCCTGAGAACAAAAAAGACTGCCCTCTTTATCCAAAGGAAGGAAGATGAAAAGACCAAAAATAGTTATAAATTGTGCAATGTCAGCAGATGGAAAGATTGCCTTACCAACAAAAAAACAGCTTAGAATATCCTGTGAAAAAGATATTGAAAGAATGTATAAATTAAGACATGATTCCGATGCTATTCTTGTAGGTATTAACACAATTTTATCTGATGATCCAAAACTTACTGTTAAAGAAAAATATGTGAAAAACCCACATCAACCTATTAGAATTATTTTAGATTCCAACTGTAAAACCCCTGTTGATGCTCTTGCTGTTAATACTCAGGCAAAAACATGGATAATTACATCAGGAAAGTGTAATAAAAAATTCAAAGATAATGTTGAAATTATTAAATGTGAAACTGATGCGGAAGGTCTTATCGATTTAGAAGATTTACTGGAAATGCTGTATAATCGTGAAATTAAAACCCTATTAGTTGAAGGTGGCAGCACTGTTATTTGGAACTTTTTAAATAATGGATTAGTAGATGATATTTATGTTTATATGGCTCCAATAATTATTGGTGGAAGTAAGACGCCAACAATGGCCGATGGAGAAGGTATAAAGAGTTTAGATGAGTTAATAAACCTTGAGATTGTCAACGTTAAGAGATTAGGACCGGGTATTCTTTTTCACTTCAAAATGATAATATGAAATTTTTATGTGACCAGATGCTTGGTACACTTGCAAAATGGATGCGTATTTTTGGTTTTGATACTTTTTATGCAAATGGTGAGATAGATGATAAAGAACTCATTGATATTTGTAGTAAAGAAAATCGTATCCTAATTACAAGAGACAAGATACTTATACAAATTGCAAGAAGGGAGAATCTAAAAACAATTGATATTAATACAATTGATATTGATGAACAAATAAAAAAAGTGATATCTGATAGAGAAATTGACCTAAAAAAAGTCCTTTCTAGATGCATATTATGTAACACTGCTGTTGATGAAATTAAAAAAGATGAAGTCAAGGATAAAGTTCTAAAGAAAGTCTATGATAACAACGAGAAATTTTGGTTATGTAAAAAATGTGATAAGATATATTGGAAAGGCAGCCATTATGAAAATATGATTGATAAAATCAATGAAATAAAAAAGCTATTGTAACATTCTTACCATTTGAGCGTGTGGTACACCATTGATTTTTATAATACACTCAGGATCTACAAATCCTGCTTCTATTGCACATTTAATTGTATCTTTTCCTACTAGATTTGCAATTGTTGCATCGCCTAATAGTTTCTTAAGAGCTTCAGGAGTTATTCTTTTACCATCGTAGAACTCTCTTTTTATCTCTATCTGAAATTTTCCATCTTCGAATTTCTTTCCTAATAGTTTTTCATCGCATGCTCCTATTAGTAGATCGTTTCCTTTTTGATAGATTCTTATGCTTATCATGTAGTTTTTTCCTTTTATCTGTTATTTTAATGTTTGTCATCTTTTATATTTCTTTCCAAAAATAT
This sequence comes from Thermoplasmatales archaeon, assembly GCA_020350365.1. Classification (GTDB taxonomy): domain Archaea; phylum Thermoplasmatota; class E2; order DHVEG-1; family DHVEG-1; genus SG8-52-3. The sequence continues at coordinate 1,398,837 of CP070712.1, forward strand.
TGCTATTTCTGCTATTAATGTATACCATATAAACGCTATTTTTTAAAAACTTGATTTTACATTGAAAAATGACCAAATTTATAGAAAAATTTATATATTCAGCATTTTTTAATAAAAGGAAATATTTTTTTTTTGACCGCAATGCTAAAAACCATGTTTTGATATATAGCTATCAGGATTTGTTTTTGATGGGATAATGTATATGAACTCGATAATAAAATCATTCTCGGAGCATGGTACTTTTATACAACCAGATACGTTAGATTATATTCTATCAAAAGAAAACCCGAAAGAATTTACAAGTTTTATTAAAAAAAATTTACAAGAATTTCCTCTTATTTTAACATTAAATCAAGTTAAACAAATAGAAAACTTATCACAAACTGAAATTATACCACTAGAGTCAAATAAACCACAAGAGGAAAAAGAAATTCAGACTAAGATGTATTCAGAGATATTTGGAGGGGAAATAAAATCTGTCATAATTGAAGAAAACGATTTTGAATATGATGATCCTGATAAAGATGATCAAATAAAATTACCAGATGAAAAAATTGAGGAAACTATCCCACAAGTAATTGATATAAAGAAAGTGAAAGGATGGAAGCCTAAGGCAAAAGAATATGATTCTGAAATAAATATCATCAAAGATATAACCGGCAATAGTGTATGTGAAGGAACAACTAATGATTTTACAAAGCTTTTTGTAGATAGGTACAGCGCTTTAAGAAATATATTAAGAAAACAAAGACGAGAACTTGCAAATTCTATACCTATTAATAAGATGAAAAAGAGTGGTTTTAAAGATGTTCAAATTGTAGGTATAGTAAAAGACGTAAGGACAACAACAAATGGTCATAGACTTATAGAGCTTGAGGATGAATCTGATACAGCTACGTGCATTGCTTTGAAAGACAACCGTGATATATTAAGCATGGCAAATGAGGTTGTTCTTGATGAAGTAATAGGAATAAGAGGTCAAATTAGTAAAAATGGTGATTTGAT
>CP070712.1:1399941-1406117 GCA_020350365.1 Thermoplasmatales archaeon
CAGAGTTAACCTATACAATTGGAGGTGGTCAAATAACCATATCTATGAAAGTCTCTGGAGCTATTGAATCTTCAGATAATATTGCATATATGGCTTGGGTGAATACTTCAGATGCTACCTACCAGATGTATTTATTGAATGAACAGAAAATTGTTATGGCAATGAATACTGAAGAAGGCGGTATGCCTGCTATGAACACTGATATTACTGTTTCAGGTGATACTATAACTTGCACAATTGAATTGGTTGGAACCGACGAAACAAGTACAGAGTTTTGGGGATATGCTATGGAATACACAGAATTTGGTGCTGCAAATCAAGAATGGTGGGGTGACTGGATACCCGGTACATATGCTCCATTTTGGGGTGAAGATGGAAATGGAGAAGGAGATGGTGATACAAATGATGACAGTGATTCAAATGGAGATGGAAGTAGCAGTACAGATAGTAATGGAACGCCTGGTTTTAAGGTAATATCAATATTTATTGCAATGGCAATTGCGATATTTATTATGAAAAGAAGAAAATAAAAAATTTCTTTCTTTTTTTATTTAATCTAAATGGAATTAAAGAATAATCTGACTGATTTAAAATAACGAAAGATTTATTTTTAAAAATGTTCAAAAATTTGAAACTAAGATTATTATAATATCTATTAATATGAAAATTATAAATAAAGATTTATATACTCTATTATGGATAGATATATAATTTATTGGGGGTAAAAAATATTATGAGAAAAAAATTAATAAAATGCCTAAAAGCAATGAAAGTTACTATTACAATATTCATGCTCATTTTGGCTGTAAGTATCGGTTCGTCAATAAAAAATGAAGAAACCGAACCTATCTATGAAACCTTAGGTAACCTTGGTGGTGAACCTATTTGGATTTACGACTCATATCTTTATATAAAACATATTGAAACAGCTCAGCTTAATGGAGGAGGAGCACTTGATATAATCGCGGCAGAATATGACATGGACAATTACGATGATCCTTCTAATGTATATGGAATAGATGGCTCAAATGGAGATACGCTCTGGAGCTATGGTGTTGGTGATGGAATAAGATCAATGGCAATAGGTGATATCAACAACGACGGGGTTATGGACGCTGTTGCAGGAGCTAGTAAAGGATCATCAACTCCTGATGGAAAGGTTCATGCTATTGATGGCGGTACAGGAAGTGAAATTTGGACATTTACTCCCGGTTCCTCAGGAGATACAAATGGAGATGTAGCAATTGGTGATTTTGATGGAGATGAGTATCCCGATGTTGCAGTAGCATGTTGGGATGATTATGTTTATGCAATAAATGGTTCAAATGGAGATGAATTGTGGAGTACTGAAATAGGAAGCATATTCATTCACGCAGTTGATACAGGAGATGTTAACGGTGATGGCATCGATGATGTTGCATATGGTCATTCTTACCTTGCAGGATGGGATAATTACTTTGGTGTTTTAGATGGAACTGATGGCAGTACAATATGGAGCCAGACTGTTGATTATCCAATTGTTGAAGGTGGCGTAATGATAGAAGACATTGATGATGACGGTGATCTGGAGGCAATATTTGGAAATCGTACTGGTCAGATATTTGTTAGAAATGCAAGCAACGGTAATTTGGAATGGGAATATAATATTGGACCTGTTGGAAGTCCGACTAATTATGATATGTATCTTTTCACATATGATATTGATGATGATTCAGACCTTGACTTAATTGTTGGAAATAATTATGGGAACAAATATATTTATGCTTTTGACGGAACCACTAACTCAACCATTTGGAAATCTGATGAATTAAATGGATATCCAAAGGATATCTCTTTTGGAGATGTTGATGGTGACGGTAATTTGAATATAATTGCTGCAACCTATGATAGAGTGCAGATTCTTGAAGCAAATAATGGTGCATTATCATGGTATTACGCTGTGGCTGGAACTATAGCTGCTGTTGGTAGTGCTGATCTTGACGGTGATAGTATTATGGATACCATAGCAGGTGGTGGAGCAGAGTTTGATGGTTCAGATCCTGCAAAATCTATATGGGCACTTAAAACCGTTCAATCTCCACTTTTGTGGGAATTTGATTTTGGTGAATATGGAAATGCATTAGCAATTGATGATCTAAATCAAGATGAGTTTATGGATGTTATTGCTGTATGTTCAGTTGACGACACTGCATGGGCAATAAATGGTGAGGATGGTTCTGAACTATGGAATTGGACAGGAACTCAAAATTTATATTCGGTAACAACAGGCGATTTTAACAATGATGGACAGATTGATGTAACAGTTGGCGGTTATGATGAGATAATAACTGCGTTATATGGAAATAACGGTAGTGTCATGTGGCAGTTTACAACTCCAACAGGTCAGATTTATAGGAATTGTCTAAAAACTGCTGATTTGAATGATGATGGATATTGTGATGTTATTGCAGGAAGTGATGATAGTTCCGTTTATGCAATAGATGGGTCAGACGGTTCTGAATTATGGTCGAGTAATTTTGGTGGTGAAGTTCAAGAAATTGAACTTGCGCAGATGGATGGAACAGGCCCCATTGATGTAGTTGCTGCAGTTGGTTGGGAAGGAAACAAGATGGTAGTGATAAATGGTTCCAATGGTAACACTCTCTGGCAATATACTGAGAACACAAATTATGCACGTCATGTTGAGGTTTTTGATGTTAATAATGATGACATTTTAGATGTTGCAATAGGTGTTCCAAAAATGGGAGCAACACCTGGTAGACTCATTATGGTAGATGGTGATTCACATGATGAAATATGGACAGTTACCCCATTTTTACCAACTTCAGATTATGCCCTAGCACATGGAGATGTAAACAACGATGGAGTAGTAGATGTTATTTCCGCAGGAAATTCAGATGATAAAAAAGTTCATGCATTTAATGGCTCAAATGGAAATGAATTATGGAATTTTGAAACTGGTGGAGATGTAAATACAGTTGCTGTTGTCGATATCGATTTTGATAATCAGCTTGATGTGATAGCTGGTTCAGATGATCAATATGTATATGTTATTTATGGCAATAATGGTAGCTGTTTCTGGAATTATAGCACTGCTGATGATGTTATTCATATACAGATAGGTGACATTAGTGGAGATGGAATGCCAAATATTGGATGTGTGACCTTTGGTTTTGATGGAGTAGTATATGCCTTTTCGTCTTTTTCACCTGCTGCAAATGTTCCACCATATACTCCAAGCAATCCTTCACCATCTGATGGTGAACTGTATGTAGATACTAATGATGACCTTTCATGGACTGGTGGAGATCCAAATCCTTTAGATACAGTAACATATGATGTGTATTTTGGAACATCCAGTCCACCACCAAAAATTGTAACTAATCAGTCCGAAACATCATATGAACCTGGAACTATGAATTACAATACAAAATATTATTGGAAGATAGTTGCATGGGACAATAACAATGCTTCTACTGAAAGTTCAATATGGAATTTCACAACTGAAGGACCTAACAACCCACCAAATGAACCAAGTGACCCTGATCCAGAAAATGGCGAAACAAATGTAATTATTGAGCATGATCTATCATGGACAGGAGGGGATCCTGACCCTGGAGATACAGTAACCTATGATGTTTATTTCGGAACAAGTAGCAATCCACCGAAAGTTTCCAGCAATCAACCTGATACAACTTATGATCCTGGCGATATGGAATTTGATATGACATATTATTGGAAAATAGTTGCCTGGGACAATCATGATACCTCTACTTCAGGTGATGTTTGGAGTTTTACTACAAGAGAAAATAATGCTCCAAATGCTCCAAGTGACCCAGATCCTGCTGATGGGGCATCTGATGTTGGCATTAATGATGACCTTAGCTGGACTTGCAGTGACCCCGATGGTGACAATCTTACCTATAACGTGTATTTCGAGGCAGATGACCCAACTCCTGACGTTTTGGTTTCTGAAAACCAAACAGGTACAACTTACGATCCCGGTCAAATGCAATATGAAACAACATATTATTGGCTGATTGTTGCATGGGACAATTATGGTGCATCAACTGATGGCCCGGTGTGGGATTTTACAACAGTCTCTGAACCAAATCATCCTCCAAATAAACCAACGATTTTTGAAGAAGGTGGCACTTTATTTGTATATACAACGGATATTGATGAAGATGATGTCAAATATTTCATTGATTGGGATGATGGAACTACAACTGAGACAGACTATTATCCATCTGGCCAAAATGTTGAAATTTATCATGATTGGCCTGGACCCGGTGTATACTATATTAGGGCAATGGCTGAAGATATTTATGGTGCTTTAAGTGATTGGTCAGACCCATATGAAATTGTAATTGAAAATAATCCACCAAGTGTTCCAACAATTGATGGACCAAATAGAGGAAATCCTGGAACGGAATATTCATTCACATTCTCTTCAGATGATACTGAAGGAGATGAAATCTATTATTATATTGAATGGGGTGATGGTACAACAGAAGATTGGATTGGTCCATATGCTTCAGGTGAGGAAGTAACAGTTGATCATACATGGGACGAGGAAGGATCATACCAAATAAAAGCCAAGGCAAAAGATAACTATGATGATGAAAGTGGCTGGTCAGAGTTTGACGTTGAAATCCCAAGAAACAGGGCAGTCAAATCATTATTTATAGAAATTTTTGAGAAAATAATAGAGAGATTTCCTAATGCATTTCCTATATTACAATATATACTAGGACTGCGTTAAAAATAAATCTTTTTTTTCTTTTTTTAATCTTTTAAATTCCTGGTTTTTTATTGTCTTTTGACCTTCTTACGACCTCACTTATTCTTTTCTTTCTTGTAACATCCGTCTTTGCGTTTTTTACCCAACCAATATACATATTTCTATAGGAATTTGCAAAATTTTTAAAATTATTCCAGGCATCCTTATCTGATAAAAGAGCTTTTTTCAAATCAGGTGGAAGTCTTTCTTTTTTTAAATTCGTATAGGCAGAGTCCCAAAGACCTTGTTTTTTAGCAATATTTATTTTTTCAAGTCCTGCTTCTGTCATTTTTCCAAGCAGTATCATTTTTTCAGCAGTATCTTTGTTTATCTTTGACCATACACTTTTTTTCTTTCTTGGTGTATATCTCAGAATAAATCTATCTTCATCTATTCTTTTGAGTTTACTGTCGATCCAACCGAAACATAATGCTTCTTCAACTGCATCAAAATGATTGAGACTTTTTTTATTTGATTTTTTCTTATAGTGTATTAGCCATATCCCATCTTCTTTTGAATGGTTTTTTTCAAGCCAAATACGCCATTCATCCTTATTTTTGAAGAGGATTGCATCATCTAGTTCAATATTAATCATAATCACTATTTCTCTTTTGTTTTTTTATATTATAAAAAGTAATCAGAATATACATTTTTCTAAATTTTAATTAACCAAGCCTCATAATATGTTTTTAAACTTTTCTGATGCAGGTTCTCCACCAATTCCCCAATGCGATTTTGGAATTTCATTTACTATTACTTCAACAGCCTGATCCGGTATTTCCAATTCAACAAATACTTTGGTGATATTTTGAATTACAGTTTTTGCTTTTTCTTCTCCAAATCCTTCCCATACATAAACTTGAACAATTGGCATTTTTAATTTCTCTCCTAATTATATTTATGATTCAACGTTAGATTAAAAAAGTTTACATTCTAATTATCGTATCATTATTAAATTAAAAAAAAAGAGAGAAATTATAGAACAATTTGCTGAAATAACCGGTTAAAAATACTTAGAAAAAAATTGTAATAAATATAACGAATATGCTCTATTGAATAAGTTACTGTATTATATGACCAATCACTTTCGGCACCATTTACATCCATTGCTTGTGCTCCGATTCTTAAATCACCAATGTGAAATACTTTTAATTGCCATACTTGCTCAATTCCTGAATCATAGGGACCTACCCAATTAGAGGGTTTACCATATTTTCCTAGTTTAAATCTATATTGTATTTTATCTTCCTCAGGATCAGTTGATACTACCTTAATAACAATTTCAGTGTTTATTTTAACTTTATCAGGTATAGTAATTATTGGATCAGCGGGTGGATTATTTAAACATGGCACAATTATTTTTTCTTCATTATGTAATACAATACCAGCGGAT
>CP070712.1:1406217-1412364 GCA_020350365.1 Thermoplasmatales archaeon
AATCATAAATATACAATGGATTGGGTATCCAAAATTGAAGAACTAGGATTTGAAAAAGCTTGGAGAGCTAAATTAATGGACTTAATAATATTACTATTACTACCTGGAACCCTTATATATTTTGCATTAAATGATTTCAGAGCGTTGTATTTAGATCTTTTTTTAAGACTTAGAAATAAAGATGATTTCTTGGATTTTATAAGCAATTATGATAAAATAAATGGCAGTGGTATGATAACATATTTATGGTTAAAGACTGCAATAAAAAGACCTGTTGATTTTAAACCTCAACCTGATAACTCGTGGAATGAAGAAAGTTGGATTCTTGATGATGGCAAGTATATACCAAATCCAGAGATTTGGGAAGAGGCAAATTTTTGGTATTTTGATTTACCAATGTAACTCAATAAATAATAAAATAACTACATTATTTTATCTGGATTTACTTCGATTGGTATCCTGCAAAAAAAATCATATGACATTTAATTGGTTGTAACATTTAAATATATAACATTGGATATTAAATATGAGGGAGGTATATTTTGAGAAGAATCCTTTCGCTTGGATTGCTATTCATTTTTGGACTATCTACACTAGTACCTTTTAGTATTGGTTTTAACGTAGAAAAGTCTTTTTTTGTGAATGATTCTATTAATTTTTCAGTTTATAATATTCCTGAAAATGTTATGGTAAATGAATCTGGTGATTGTTGGATTAATCAATCTAAAATGATAACAGTTGAGATCTATAGTGAACCTGGAAATTATCCAATGAATGCCAGTATACTAATATCTGGATGTGGTTTAAATATTTCAATTGAAGAAAGATATGCTATTGATGAGGGATTTTGGATTGAGGATGGTGTTTATAAAATAGATTTATCACCAAAACAATCTGGAACTATTACAATCACTGTCATTAACATGTCTTATAACTTAAATGCAAGTAAAGATTTTTCTATCAAGGGTTTAACAGGATATGCTTGGACCTCTGAGGGAAAAGATAAAGTTATCATTTTCGGAAGAACTGAAAAAATAATATTTATGATAAATTATGGTCAATATGCACATGTTCATTTGACATGGGTTAATAAGTTTTGGACTGATGCAGTATTTATAAATCAAACAAATGGCGACAATACACAAGGAAATGGTATGAATGGAGAATTTTGGTTTATTATTGATGAAGATGATTTCATTGATAGTTCTGGTTTAATTATTATTGTAGGAAAAGCAGGAGGTTATTATCTATGGGATCTAATCGAAGTTCTAGAGCCAATACATATTCCACCACCAGAAATAGAAGGTCCAAATACTGGTAAACCAGATATTAGTTATGAATTTTCATTTGTTACGAATATATCTGAAGATGTAGAAGTTTCTTATTATATAGATTGGGGTGATGGGGAAGTTACAAATTGGACTCAATTATTAGAATCAGGAATTCCATATGTTGAAAATCATACATGGATGACCCAGGGAATATATACTTTAAGAGCTAAAGCAAGGGATGGATATAATACTGAGAGTAATTGGACAGAATTTAAAATTAAGATACCTAGGACTACAACATATCAGTGGTATCATTGGATTTTTGAGCGTTTCCCATTACTTGAAAGACTACTATATTTGTTATGATAACATTTAAATATCATTTTTTAGATTATTTTATAGATTTGAGGGAGGACAAGAAAATGATAAAAAGTAAGTTGAAAAAAGGCTGGATTGTAGTTGTAATATCTCTATTATTCGGAATAAGCATCGTACCTGTTATTAATGCAAATATTAATGAAATTTTACCAACCGACAATAAAAATAGAGATATTAATGAAGAGTTTGTAGAGGTAACTTGTCAAGTTAGTAATCTAAGGGGATTTAAACAAGTTGTAAAGGAAATTTCAAGAGATAATCTTGAAAAAATCATAAATCTTGCTAATGGACTAAATTTTCGTTTGGGTGAAAAAGATACTGTTTCTACTTTACAAAAAAAAGTCACCGTCTTGGTTATTGAACTAAAAAAGGCTGGATTGCTGCCAAAAGGTATAGTTATTGAAAACATTGTTAATACAATGGTTAATAATATCATTTTCAAGTTAAACTCTCCCTCGTTTCTATCAGATAATCATTCAGAGAATAGGTTTAGTTTTATCTTTGGAGCTGGAGATAATAAGACTGCATTTTTAGCTTGGAGACAGAATCCTATTATTTTTCTTAGAATACGATTATGGGAGATTCTAGGACTTGAAGATCCATATACAATGGGACCAATCATACGTATGTTTTTATATAAACCCAAATTATTTGTTCTCAATGGTCAATGGATATCATATTCTACTAATGCAACATTGATTTCTGTTGGATTAAATGGAATAAACAAAATCAAGGATGAAGGTTTTGGTGCATATTGTTTACAAACTTTTGGTTTTATTGGTTTCTCAATTGGCAGTAATGTAGGTGGATTTATCTGTGGTTTTTGCCTTTATTCAGATATATATTTTAATCCAATTGAATAAAAAAAATTTATAGATCCTCATTTAAATCTTGATACAAATTTGCTAAAAAAACCTAATAATAGTACAAATCTCAAGTCAAAACGGTAAGGCAAATACTTTGTTACATGGAAGAAACACAAAAAATTCCAAAAATTATGCTATTTCATGAAAAAAAAATAAAATAAAAAAAGAAAGAGTTTTTTATCGTTTATTTAAGATTGAATATCTTTTCTAGTAATGGAAAACGTTCTAGGAGTTTAATTATCATAAGATTAAATTGCTCATAATTGCCAATTTGACTTACTGGTTCTGCAGCAGCGGTTTGAACAACATAATCGTTATCTGGATCAAAAATAGCAACTATTACCATAGTATTTTCTTGTGTGATATTTCCAAAACCTAATAGATTTCCTCGCCAAGTTTTAGATATAGTGTAAGTCTCTCCAAGAGGTCTTGCTCTAGTTTTCACAACTGCTAGGCTCTTATCTATTGGAATATCAAGAGCCGCATAATGATATGGATTTCCACTATAATCATTCCATCGAGATTCCTTTTCAACGATATATGTTCTGATACGGCCATTAAACTCTTCGACTTCATTGTTTACAACTACAATATCAATTTTTATCTTTGCGCCTCCAAGCCAAGTGACGTCTAATGATATATCAATGTCTGGGACATCTCTTTCGCCAGATTCAGTTATGGCACTTCTATAAGGAAATTCACTTGCTTGACCACCAATTATTCTCTTATATCCACCATCAAAAAACACATCTGGTACACCAACAACTCCTAAGGCTGCGAGTCTACCTCGAACATTTAAATTACCTTCATCCCAAACTAATGTAGTATAATAAAAATCAAGGTCACCTGCATTATAAATACTATATAATTGGGCAGAGGCAATTACACAAGGTCCACAGGTAGTCAAAGATCCATATTCAACAAAAACAGTATGTGTGAATTCCTGCATTGGAGAAATTGGGTTTTCAGTTATATTCTCTTTTGAGATATCAATAGCATTTGCAACTGGAATCACCAGCATTAAGGCTAACACGCTTGCTAATAATATTTTTTTCATATTATTCACCTCCCATATATTACAATAATTACTTTCTGATATAAATAGTTTACAATTATTTATTTTTTATTATAATACCGTTTTATTATTTTAAGTGCATTAAGAGTAATCCATTTACTTGGTTTACCCTTTGTTTCAATATTTGTTATAAAACGTCCATTAAAGGTTCTTTCAAGATTCCAAGTTCCATCTTCATTCTGCTTTGAAATAACAATATCAATTGCATCCTGCATACGCTTATCTCTATATTTAAGTCTAGTTAAAATATCAAGAATTTCCAAAATATCTGATTGATACATATGTGGAAAACTTAGTTGTAACCAGCTGGGTTTTGAAATCTTAGATAAATCATGACTTCTTTTGTAAATATGATGTTTAAGTAAATAATCAACACCCTTTTTAATTGTATTTTTTACCTCTATTGACCTTTTTTCTTCAGGAATTTCTGTAAGTGCTTTTAACGCCTTGACACAGCCCATATGACAAGAGTGTTTTCCAAAGCAATTAATATGTTTTTTATAAGGCCAATTTTCAGGTAGTTCTTGGACTCCATCATCAAATCTTTGATAATTTGTTATCCATTCTATCCCCTTTTGAACTCTTGAATCATCAATATACCCAAAACGGATCATACACCAAATCATGTTTCCAGTTAGACATGGAAGTACTTTAGGATCTGCCCCACCTCCGCTCTTTAAGCTATAATAAGCAAATCCACCACTATCTTTATTTTGTGAATTTTTAAGAATAAACTCACTTGTTTTTTTTATTCTTTTATCGTTTCCAAGAGCACCAATTTCTGCTAAAATAATAAAATTCCAAACAGTTCCCTTATACTTCCTTTTGATATAGAAATTTTCTGGTTCAAACCAATAACCTTCGAGATTTTGTTTTGTTAAAAATTTTTGTACTAAATCTGAATTCATAATTTGTTTTCTTGATTCAAGAACCTCAGGATTATTCCTTGACATATTCAATAAATCAACTAATGTAAAATATCTTACAGAAGGATTGCTATTTTCTAATAACCAATTTATTGAATCATTTTTTAAGATTGATTTCCAAGTGCTCATATTTCAAATATGTAATATTTGTAGATTTATAAGTAAAATCGTTTGGTTTTTCCCAAACATATTCTAACAATATATAAATGAGGAAAAACATGCAATACAGATGAAAAATAATATTAGAAAAAGGATGATTTTATTTTTAATAATTATCTTATTTTCTCTATCTGTCATAATAACCTCTGCAAGAGAGGATAGATTATCAAAAACTGATTTAACAAAAGAAAGCGAAAATGTTGAGGATTTATTAATTAGTGCACCAACCACATGTATAAAAAAAGAAGGAGAGAGTGCTGAAGGTAGTGAGGAAAAAATTACACCATCTGTTACTATAGATAATGGTCAAGAATATTTAGAGGACGAATATAAAGATTCTTTGGTGTACTTAGGAAATCAAGCTAGTAGAGAAGGGAGTAATGATTTTGAAAAACAACCAGTATTAATGATTTTAGCAATAATCAGCCTGATTATGATAATAATGGTATGCATCATTAAGAGAAAGTAACATTACTCCCCTCCCCCTTTGTTAAAATTAATAGGCATAAAAATATCTATAAAATTAAAAATTGTTTTATTATGAGCTTTATTGAATTAATTTATAAACTATTTATCTACCATTCTCTTTGGAAATGCCTAAGATCTAAATTATCCCAATCATTGAAATCTACCGCTCGTGATCCATCTGAATAATCCACTAACCTATATGTATAACGATAAAGCATGCAACTTTTATATTGTGGATACGCCCAAATGTTGGAATTATCAACTCCTGGATTATCAAGAGCAAAAGTGTGTCCCATTTCATGCAGATATACACTTGCCCATGAAATTGCTTGTCTTTTTGGAGTATCAGGTATTGCTTTGTTTTTTACATAATTACTACCGAGTACAAATGCTCCCCGGGCAAAATTATATCCAGCTCTTCCTGGGTCGTATACTATTAAACTATATCTGAAGACACTTCTTCGCCAATTAAATTCATCTTGATTAAGGAAATAATACCAGTATATATCATCAAGATCATGGCGGCCCACTTCTACATCAAATGGGATTATCTCTCCTCCTCCACCCATAGAACCTATGTCAATATGAAATACTTTATCAAATCTGTTAAAAGCAGTAGCGAGAAGTTCATCTGCTCCTTCAGGCAAAGTACTAACCACACCGTCAGGGCTTTCTTCCATATAGTCAAGTTCAATAAAAACATCTTCTCTAAAAGGATCAGAACCCCATTCTGATACATAATACTCCTCTATGTTGTCTAATCCATCCATATCAGGATCTAAAACATAATGGTTATCTTTTTTAACTGGATCGTAATCCCATTTCCACTCCCATTCTATTGGTAAATAATCATCATCAGAATCCTCACCAGTATTGTCTATCATTGGGTCTGTACCATATTCATTAACTTCAGTCCAATATGGAATTCCGTCTCCATCATAATCATTTTGATAAATGTTGAACCAAAGTTCACAGTCCTTTTGAATTTTATACATACTTCCATC
>CP070712.1:1412464-1418524 GCA_020350365.1 Thermoplasmatales archaeon
CATAGAATTATATTATTATCTTTTACAATTTCATCATTTGCAATTAGTTTCATTAAAGCGATTTTATCTCTAACTTCTTGTGATGGGGGGGTGTAACTTCTACCATAACCCGGAGTATATTTTACTAAAACGCGTCTAAACGGTTTACCTGATTCCATTGCATAACCTATAGCATGGCTAGTTCCTGAATCAGGAACACCTGAAATTAGATCTACTTCTACATTATCTCTTTTTGCTAAAAACTTACCACAATTCTCTCTTACTTTTTCAACATTAATCCCTTCATAAGAGGATGCCGGAAATCCAGTATAAATCCATAAAAATGCACAGATCTTATTTTCATTAATTCCTTCTTTTTTCTGCTCGATACCCCTTTGACTAAGAAAAACAATTTCTCCAGGAGTAATAAATTTTTTTATATCGAAACCTAGATTTGGTAATGAACAAGATTCACTTGTAACAGCTACTGTGCCATTTTTTTCTGCGATGACTAATGGAGTTACACCATTTCTATCTCTTGCACAATAAATTCCATCCTTGGTTAATAATAACAAAGATACAGACCCGACAATTTTATCATACATCCTTTCAATGCCTTCAACAATGTTATCCTCTTGATTTATCAGATGTGCAATTAGTTCAGTAGTATTCGTCTCGCCTCTATCGAGTTCACTAAAAGAAATTCCTTTGTTTATTAACATATTCACTAATTCATCTTTGTTTGTAACAAGTCCAGCACAACATAATGCAAACGGGCCAAACTTACTTTCAAAAGTCAATGGCTGAGGATCTTTATCAGAAATTACTCCAATACCTAAATTACAAGTGATTTTATCAGAGCCTTCATAAAATTTTGATTTGAATTGTGAATTTGAAATGTCATGTATTTTTTTTACAGGTATTCCATTTTCATTGAAAAAAGCAATTCCGCCAAACTCAGTTCCTAGATGACTATGGTAATCAGTCCCATAATATAAATCAGAAATACAATTATTATTACATACTATACCAAATAAACCGCTCATTAGCTCCCCCAAATAACTGAAAATATAGAGCCATATTTAAAAATTATTAAATATCAAAATTTATCTGTTTGTCTTAAATTTTAAAATTACTCCAGTTCCTTTCAACTTATCCTGTATTTTATCAATGAATTTAATCTCTTCTTCAATTGAGACGATACCCTTCCAATCAAATATGAAATCATGATTACCAATAGATGGTTTAAGGCCCATTTCAACGAGTTTTTTTAAGATTTCAGATGATTTTTCACCATCTGAGCTGATATATACATCTATATATGTTTCCATATATCCACACCTAAGAAATAATGAATAGTTGTATTAAAATATTTTGTAAAAATTGAAAAAAATAATTAATTTTCTCGAAATTGAAACCAAGTAAAATCTAAATTACCCCAGTCATCATGGTCAAAAAAACCATGTGAGCCATCTGAATAATCAAGAAGTCTAAATGTATACTTATAATTCATAACACTCTTATAATTGTGAAATATCCAAAAAGGAAGTCGCCATGGTCGTGTTGACCATATGCTATCACATCCAAATGGATTGAAAATATCAACTCCAAGAGTATGACCGGTTTCATGCATAATAAAGCAAGCACAGATGAAATCAATTGGTACATTTCTTCTTTTAGCTGCTTTGTTAACAGCTGTAGTTGTTATTTGAAAGCTATTTATTCCTCTAACATTACTATTTATAATTCTACCTTCACCTACAAAAGCATAGGCAGATGCCCTAAAATTATCATGGATAAAAACTGAGTATCTGAATACTCCTCGCCTCCAATTATCAGGGTCATTATGTAAAAAATAATTATCATAGATATCTAAAATTTCACCTCTCAAAGAAAGATAATCAAATGGAATTATTTCCCCACCGCCCATACATCCATCATCAAGATGATATACAATGTTTCGAGGATTATATCGATCTGCTAAAAGATCCTTTGTTGAATTGGGGACTCTAAATCCTTCACCATTTGGTCCAAAATCCATCTGATCAAGTTCAATGAACAGATCCCTTCTATATGGATCAGAGAACCATTCAGACGTCAAAAATTCTTCAATATTTGTAAGCCCATCATCATCAGGATCTAATGATTTATGATCATCCCAGATATTAGGGGCATAATTCCAATGGTGTTCCCAATAGTATGGGATACCATCATTATCGAAATCATCAATGGAATTATCAATAAATGGGCTTGAACCATACAAATTAATCTCGGCCCATGTTGGAATTGTATCATTGTCTAAATCGTTTTGATAGATATTAAACCAAATCTCACAATCTTTTTCTTCTTCATAATAAGAGCCGTCATCACATCCGTTTAATCTTCCATAACCACTAGAATCCCCAATGAAATCATCACCAAACCAATGGTTTGTTCTAATATCATAAATTATTTCAACGGTATTATTATCCAAACTACCACCAATATCACAAGGGGCATCATTATCAATTAATTGAATTTTAATAATTACCTCAGGGTTATTATCTGGAACGTTTTTATTTACAGTCCAATTAATATCATAAAGATACCGATTAGAACCCCAATTTGGACTCAGAAACTGCTCATCATTTATATTGAGTAAAACGGAAAAATTTGGCACAGCATCTTCATCTGTTTCCACATAACCTCTTATTGAAATTACCTCAAATGATAAAATTATGTCAATAAAAGGATCGTAATCCAGTTCATGATATGATTCTATATCACCTCTTACAATAAAATCGTTAGTTAATGTTGGAAAAATAAATAAAGTAACAATAAATAAAGTAATTACGCTTGAAATTGTATATTTACTCATTTATTATTCTCCCAGACTTACTTAAATTCTAATGACTTAATAAATTTAACTAATTGTTTTTATATGTTTTTAATTCTAAAATTTTACCAAGATAATCAAATTTTATTTCTTTATTTTTCTGCGATAAACATATTCTACCAAGGATTCTAATATCATTAAAAAAATAACAAGACCCTGAGGTAGTAGTAATTCACCTTTTGAAAAGTCATATCCAATATTTAATAAATATAAATGATATAATGCAACCAAATAAATTGGAATTAAAAATAAAGAACGGATTTTTAGGATCTTTTTATCTCTGTTTTTTCTTAAATAAATATAAGTGTAAACAACCACCAAAACAGTCATTCCTATCAATAGAAATATTAAAGTTGGTAGGATAGAATTATATTTTAAAAGTAAAACAAAGAATAAAAAAAATACTATTAAAGCAAGGGTTGGAAAAATGACATCCTCTTTTTCAATATTCATTAAATCAAATTTATTATACTTTTTATTTACTTAATATTTTTTGGAGGTTTATAAAATCGATTTTAACATCTTTGATGAAACACCATAATATAGAGCAGAATCAACATCAGCAAAACTTATAAACAAATTAACTATTGTTAATTTGTTCTGGGGTAAAAAAATGAGCAAACATCATAAAAATAAAACAAATCTATTAGTGAAACTTTCTAGCCATCAAGGTATATTATTTCATTTAGCAGGAATTGCAGCTATCATATGGTTTTTAGTTAGAGTTCTTCCAAGACCAGATCGTATCAGATATCCCTGTCAACAAATGTCGATTTCAGTAGCTATCGGATATATTGCTTTTTGGAGTTTATTATGGAGTGCAATATTTCATGGACTTGGTTTATGGATAAGAAGAGTAAAATATAAAACAGCAGCCGTTGCTCCAATTATATTAGTTGTCTTTGTACTAATTTTTTCAATTTCAAGCAATGTATATGCAGTTAATGAACAACAGGAAAAATATACACTTACACTTTGGGATCCTATTCCAAATGAACCTATTGGAACACCTAGAGGAGTAAATCCTGGAAGAGTAGTTTGGGTCTGGAACCCAGATGCAACAGAAGAAGATCTTAATGGTTTTTGGTGGGCTAAACAAAATAACAATCAACTAGTCCTTGATCAAATGATTTCTGAAGGAATTAAAAATCTAGCTGGAGCAGAGACCGAAGAAGAAGCATGGGAAATATTGTTTAAACATTTTAATCTGGTAAATGGAAATGGTGAAATAGATTATCAACCTGGTGAAAAAATTGCAATCAAAATAAATTTGAATAATTGTTATCAAATCTTTAGTTATTTTACAAAGGATAACGATAGAGACGCAAGTCCCTACGTAGTAAAAGCAATACTTCACCAATTATTATATTATGTTGGAGTTGAGCAAAAAGATATCACAATATATGACGCATCACGTGTTATGCCTAACTGGTTTTACAGAAGAGTTTATTATAAAGAATATCCAGCATCACCTTTGGTACCAGAATTTCCAGATATTCATTATGTTGATGCATCAGGTTTAATGCCGGGGCGAGAAAAGGTGCAACCAACTCCAGAAAAAATTTATTTTGCAGATGAAACAGGTCTTTATAGAACTCTTCCATCTTGCGTTGTTGACGCAAATTACATTATAAATATTCCTCTTCTTAAAAGACATCCAATTGATTTTGGAGTAACACTTTCAGGTAAGAATTATTTTGGAACCTGGATTGAACCAGTTAATGCTGTTCATAATTATCATAGGGCTGCTTTTTTAGAAGGTAATCCTGCACCTCAGACGGATCTTTTAGCACATAATGATGTAGGAGGAAAAACAATTCTTTATATGGGAGATGGAACCTTCCCAACAAAGAAAGATCACAGGACGATAGATAAATTTGAAATGTATCCATTTAACAATGATTGGACAAATAGCTTATTCTTTTCACAGGACCCCGTAGCTATCGATTCAGTTATGTATGATTTCTTGCATACAGAAGGTACAAATCCTTGTGAAGGGTCTCAAAACTATCTTCATCAATCAGCAGAGCCAAATCCTGATACTTATGACCCAGAAAATGATGGCATTTACCTTTCATCTAGTCTAGGAGTTCATGAACATTGGGAGAAAGCATATGATATATTTTCACCAAATAGATATCTAGGAACATCTGGTAATGGTATTGATTTTGTTGCAATTGGTGAAGAGTATGCTTCCCCAGGGATATTAATTACTAAACCAAAAATGGATTATTTGTACATTAATGGAGAAGAGATTTTTCGTTTAGGTACAACATTTATAATCGGTAATATCGAAATCACAACAAAAATAAATGAAATTGATGAGGAAATCGAAAAAGTTGAGTTTTACATTAATGATGAGCTATTAGCAAATGCCACAGAACCTCCTTATGTTTATCTCTGGTCTGAGCAGCAAATTGCAATGAGATATACAATTAAAGTAATTGCATATTATGGAGAAGGAGATACTCTTGTTAAAGAAATACCAGTTTGGAAAATTTGATTAATAAATACATCAAATTTCCATCTTTTATCTTATTTTGATTATTTTAAATAAATCTTGTGAATGTTATTTTAAAAATATAAAAGATATTATAGGTATTGAAAATATACTTGGATAAAATTTATAATTGAAAAATTAGTGGGGTATAAAATATGGTTACTAAAACAGTTGGATGTCCAAAATGCAAGACACATATTGAAATCCAAGGTAATCCAGGTGAAACAAAAATTATTACTTGCCCTAAATGTAATACTAAAGGTAAATTTACATTTCCAGGTGAAATGACAAAAATTGAAACTTCATCTGATTCTTTTTGTATTGAGATTGAAAATCTAACAAAAAGATTCAAAGATTTAACAGCAGTTGACAATATTTCATTTAAAGTTCGTAAAGGTGAGATTTACGGATTCTTAGGCCCTAATGGTGCAGGTAAATCAACCACAATAAAAAATATTCTGGGTTTAATGCATATGAATTCTGGAAATATTAGAATAAATGGTTATGACATCAATAAGCAAGGCGTTAAGGCAAGGGAATCTGTTGGGTATCTACCTGAAAGAGTTGCATTTTATCCAAACCTTACTCCACTTCAAACCATGAATTTCTTCTGTGAATTATGGGGTGTTGATAAATCTGTTGCGAAACCTCTAATTAAGGAGGTTGGACTCGAAGATGCAATAAATCGGAAGGTAGGAACTTTTTC
>CP070712.1:1418624-1424658 GCA_020350365.1 Thermoplasmatales archaeon
ATGAAAGAACAAACAATAATAACCATATTGTACCTGAAAATATTTCAGCTGAAAAAGATATCCAAAACTGCATGGTATAAAAGGTGATTGCCAAAACATAAAGCCCTATTGTTGTTAAACTCGCTGTATACAAGTTGAGAATGGACTTTCCATGCCAGACATCTTTTAATTGTGGTAAAAGTATGAAACCAAAAAGTATACTTATAACTGCAATTACAATATCTTGCCAAGCATAATTTTCACCAAAAAGAGATGTTAGTATATCTCCTATCATGCACCATCAGCAACCATATATTATAAATAAATGTTACGTATCGCATGGATGTATAATGTTAGATAAAATAAAACTTGCAGATGGTGCCGGCGGACAATTGATGGATAAACTAATCAAACAAAAGATTTTGAAATATTTTGGAAAATCGGATATTTCAGCAGAAATACCATTGTCCATGCTTGATGATTCAGCCGTAATTGATGATATTGTTTTCACTACTGATTCTCATACAGTTCAACCAATCATTTTTCCAGGAGGAGATCTTGGTTCTCTTGCTGTTGCTGGAACTATTAATGATATTGCAGTTATGGGTGCTAAACCAATTGCTCTTTCTTCAGGTTTTATTGTCGAGGAAGGACTGTCAATTGATATATTTGAAAGAATTGTAAAAAGTATGAATGATGTTTCAATTAAAGCAAATGTTCCAATTGTTACTGGAGATACAAAGGTTGTTGAAAAAGGTGCAATACAGGAATTCATGATAAATACAAGCGGGATTGGAAAAAGATCTTCTCTTCTTGATAATAACATAAAAGAAGTAAAAAGATATCGTAGTTTCAATAGAAGATGGCTTCTTGATTCAAATCTACAAAATGGTGATATAATCATTATTTCTGGAAATATCGGTGAACATGGTATTGCTCTTATGTCTTTTAGAGAAGGTTATGGTTTTGAAACTAAAATTAAATCTGACATTGCTCCAATTAATGGATTAATGGAGAAAGCATTAACTGTTAAGGGTATTGTTTCAGCAAAGGACCCAACTCGAGGTGGTCTTTCAAATACTATAAATGAGTTCAGTGAAAAATCAAAAGTGGGAATTATTCTTGAAGAGGAAAATATTCCAATTCCAACTGGTGTTAGATCTGCTTGTGATATGCTTGGAATAGATTCTTTAGAAATTGGAAATGAAGGAAAGGTTGTTCTAGGTGTTGTTAAGGAAAAGGCAGATGAGGTTCTTGATACAATTAAGAAACACCCCTTAGGTAAAGATGCAGCAATAATTGGTGAGGCAAAAGATAACATCAAGGGAGTAGTTTTAGAAACAACCGTAGGTGGGAAACGAAATCTACACAAGCCTATTGGAGACCCTGTTCCTAGAATTTGTTGATATTTAATAAAAAGTCAAAAGGTATTAAATAAAATTAGATGAGTAATTTTTTTATTTTTGTTGTTGTAACATTTAAATATCCACAACTTGATTAATTTGTTCAGGGAGGAAACTAATTTGCAGAGCAGGATTGTTAGAAAAGGTTTGGTTTTAGGAATTATTGTTTTATTGTTGGGAACAGGTTTTACAACTGGATTATATGTTAATAATAAAACAAAGATTTTTTTAAATTCTAGTCTTGATAGAGATAATAAGACTATATTATCTATACATGCTGAAGAATGGAATAAAACATATGGTGGAGTTGGAGAGGATTGGTGTTATGATGGCCAACAAACTAAAGATGGAGGTTATATCCTAGTGGGATATACAACCTCACAAGGTTCAGGACAAGAAGATATATGGTTAGTTAAAACTGATATGAATGGAACAATGGTATGGAATAAAACATTTGGTGGTTATACTCAAGATAAAGGTTATTCAGTGCAACAGACAACTGATGGTGGTTACATTCTTACAGGTAAAACTTTTAGTTATGGACATGGTTCCTGCGATTTATGGTTAATTAAAACCGATGAAAATGGTAATGAACAATGGAATAAAACACATGGTAATGTTCAAGCTGATGCAGGTTTTTCAGTTAAACAAACATCTGAGGGTAGATACATTATTACAGGTTATACTAGGTCATATGGTTGGGGGGACCCTGGTGATATATGGTTGATTAAAACGAATGAAACTGGAGTTGAACTGTGGAATCGTACTTGGGGTGGTCCATATACTGGAGCTTCTGAGGAAGGTTTTTCTGTTGAACAGACACCAGATAGTGGATATATTTTAACAGGATGTTATTATGATGATTCTGTTTATGGATATGATGTTATTTTGATTAAAACCGATGAAAATGGAAATGAGGAATGGAATCGTACTTGGGGTGGAAAAGATAATGATATAGGCAACTGTGTAAAAGTAACCTTAGATGGAGGATATATTATATCAGGTCGGATTCAAAAGGGGCTAAATATGGTTGATGCATGGCTCATAAAAACTGATGCTATCGGTATTGAACAATGGAATAAATCATATGGAGGAGCTTATAGTGACAGTGCTGAATCTGTTTTTCAGACAGATTCTGGTGGTTATATCCTAACGGGATATACTTATATTAAATATAATAATAGTTTAAAAAGGGATTTGTTATTAATTGAAACTGACAGTGATGGAAATGAGATATGGAATAATACATTTGGGACAATATACAAAGGTGAAGCGGGTTATTCTGTTCAGCAGACTACAGATGAAGGCTATGCTATACTAGGTTATACATATTCATATGGAGCAGGTTTAAGTGATTTTTGGTTGATTAAAACATCCTTGGAATTTCCACCTAGCAAAGTTTATGTTGATGATGATTACAATGAATCAACTCCTGGTTGGGGCTATGATCATTTTGATAAAATACAGGATGGTATAGATGCTGTTAATGAAAGTGGAACAGTTTATGTTTACAATGGATTATATTATGAGAATGTTATAATCCATAAAGATGGAATTCAACTATTAGGTGAGGTTTACTCAACAATAATTGATGCAAATAATTCTGGTGATGGGATATTGGTACCGATAGCTTCCAATTATATTACTATTTCTGATTTTACTGTTAGGAATGCTAATGGAAGTGGCATCATATTCCATGACCCAGTGTCTGGTCGTAATTGTAAGTATAATACAATTAGTAGATGTATAGTTTACAATAGTTCTTATAATAATGATTGGAAATCAGGTGTTGGAATAATCCTTGGAGGACATGATGCATATATGGAAGGTAACAAAATTATTTCGTGTATTACATATGATAATGATAAAAATGGAATAAGGATAATTAGAAGTGCATATGACCAAATCATAGATAATAAAATTGTTAATTGTCATGTCTTTAATAATGGTTTTCAAGGTTATGAGGGGGTTATGTCAAAAGCTGGTATTTTGATTCATAATCATTACAACAGATATATTCAAAATACAATAATCTCAAAATGTGAGATTCATCATAATGCAGGTGATGGGATGTATATTGGGAATTATGCATCAGGAACCCAAATTTTCGAGAATACAATATCTTATAATAATCTAGTAGGTATAAACATCAGTGGAACTGTTCATAATGATTCCATTTATAATAATAATCTATATTTCAATGAACAAGAAGCAAAGGATGTAGGTAGTAATACATGGTATAATTCAACATCACAACAAGGAAACTTTTGGGTTGATTACACAGGTGAGGATTCTGATGGTGATGGTATAGGTGATACACCATATGATGTACCTGGTGGTAGTAACCAGGATTTGTATCCCTTAATATATCTCTTTGGACCACCTTATGCAAATTTTGTATATGATAATGAAACCTCTGTGTTCGATGCTTCTTTATCAGGTGATTATAATGGTGAGATAGTATCTTATTCATGGGATTTTGGTGATGGAACGGGTGAAGGAAAAGTAGTGTATCATAAGTATTGCGAGGTTGGGACTTATAGAGTGGGATTAGAGGTATGGGATAATGAAGGTCGTAAAGGCTCATATCACAAAACTGTTGATGTTTTAATAGCAAACATACCACCGACATTAGATATATATGGTCCTAATCATGGTAAGCCAGGTGTTACTTATGATTATGTTTTTATTAATACAGACCCTGATAAAGATGATTTAATGTTCTATATTAAATGGGGTGATAATAGTATATCACCTTGGATAGGTCCGTTGGCTTATGGAGAGTCTATAATAGCGAGTCATGACTGGTCTGAAGTGGGTACATATGTCATAAATACGACTCTAAAAGACTTTTGTGGTGAATGGGATGGCAGTACTTTGGAAGTAAATATTCCAAGAGCTAGACCAACATACAATCCATTGTTAATACAGTTATTTGAACGTTTTCCCAATGCCTTCCCAATACTACGACAACTATTAGGATTTTAGTAATTCAACAATCCTTTTCTTATTTTATTTTTATTATATGCAGATATATTTAAAAAACAATACCTAATTACAATTTTATAAAATTATAAGAGGGAGGTCGATAAAATGAAAGCAAAAATATTTTGTATTTTTATAATGATGCTGTTGATTTCTACTACTATGTGTTCCTTAGCAGTAAATGTTGAAAATGATGGATATAAATCAAGAGGATGGTCAGAGAAACAAAAATTTTTAGCTTCTGATGGCTCAGGTGGTGATCGTTTTGGATGCTCTACTGAGATAAATGATAACGATGCTATTATTGGTGCATATTTTGATGATATCAGTGGACAAACAAATGCTGGATCTGCATATGTATTCACATATGGTGGTGCAGCTTGGACTCAACAAGCTAAATTGACTGCATCTGATTTTGAAGCTAATGATGAATTTGGGTATTCTGTATCCATCGAAGGTGATACAGCAGTTGTTGGTTCGCCTAAAGAAGATAGTAGTGGTAGTGACTCTGGAGCGGCTTATGTATTCGTACGATCTGGTAGCTCATGGTCACAACAGCAAAAATTACTTGCTTCAGATGGTGCTGGTGGTGACCAATTCGGTAAATCTGTTTCTGTAGATGGTGACTATGTAATTGTGGGAGCTCCTGGTAAAAGCAGTGACCAAGGATTTTCATATATTTTTAAACGAACAGGATCTGTCTGGACACAAATGACAAAAATAGGCGCTACTGGTAGTAATAAATTGGGGTGGTCTGTTTCTATTAGTATGCCTTTTGTTATAATGGGTGCATATGGAACTAACAATAATATTGGTTCAGCTCATATATATGAATTGGTTGAATCATCATGGTATGGAAAAGGTGCACTTACTGCTTCAGATGGAATAACAGCTGATCTTTTTGGTATATCAGTTGCAATTGATGAGGATTATGTGATATGTGGATCTCCAGGACATGATTTAACCAGTGGTGGAGAAGGAGCTGCATATATTTTTGAAAAGCCAACAAGCGGATGGGTAACCATGACAGAAACACAAAAAATTATTGCAAGTGATTCAAGTAGTGGAGATGGATTTGGAGCATCTGTATATGTTAATGGAGATCATATAATTGTTTCTTCACCTGATGATGACGATAAAGGAACTGCGTCAGGATCAGCCTATGTATTTAATCGGGGGACTTCAACCTGGTCAGAATCAGTAAAATTTGTTGCTTCTGATGGAGCAACTCAGGATTACTTTGGATGGTCTGTTTCAATTAGTAGTGTCTTTGCTATTGTTGGAGCATATGCTGAAGATAATACAAATGGTGCTGATGCTGGTTCAGCATATCTATTTGAATGGGTTAATCAAGCTCCTTCAGCCCCCGTAATTACTGGTCCAACAAGTGGAAAAACTGGCACATCGTATCCATTTACATTTACTTCAACTGATCCAGATGGAGACCAAGTATCCTACTATGTCGATTGGGGTGATTCAACAAATACTGGATGGTTTGGACCGTATGCATCTGGAGCCACACAAACGAAAAGTAATACTTGGAGCTCTCAAGGGAATTTTACAATACAAGCTAAAGCAAAAGATGTTCATGGAGCTGAGAGCGGTTGGAGTTCACATATTGTTAATATACCAAGAACCAGATCTGAATACAACCTATTATTACTACA
>CP070712.1:1424758-1430604 GCA_020350365.1 Thermoplasmatales archaeon
AATTGCTTCGTTAATTATGTGTGATGTTTCATCATCTGATTTTGAATTATTCAATTTCACATATAAAGAATCCAAGAAAGTATCTAACTCTACCAAATCCTGTTGAGTCATCTCAACTGTATGCTTTTTCCTCGATCCTGTAAACTCTGAAGTGATATTAACATAATTTTCATCCTTCTCTTCTAATTGAGTATCAGCAAATGCTGGTTGTACCCCAATGCCGATAAACAGAACTATAACTCCAACTACCAATGTCTTATACAATACAGGATTTCCTTTCATTTTCTCTTCTCCCTCAAAATATTACATCCAGTTGGAGATATATAAGTGTTTCAATCTATCATATGTCATATGGTTCAGATGCTGGAAACCAATCGAATTGAAACCATGGAAAAAATATATAGGGGCTGTAATTTGTACTAACTCCCATTCCTCCAAAAATATATTTTGGAAGTCTTAAAGGTTTATTCCAATAATTTTGAATCCATCTATTTCTAAATGAATTCCAAAAAAACGCATCTACATCATTATTTAAAAAGTTATTTTTAATAATAATGTTAAAAAAGGATAGACCGAAGAATATGCCCCATTCTTTGTTAAAATTAATATTATTACTTTTTATAATATTAAATTTGGAATAGCCGATACATATACCATCTAAGTTATTTGAAATATTATTACCCTTGATGGTATTATGATTACAAAACTCAAGTTCTATTCCAAAAAAGGTATTTGAATTTATAGTGTTGCTAACAATGATGTTGAAATTGGAATAATTGGATATAATGCCATGTATATTGTTTGAGATATTGTTAGCTATGATAAAATTACTATTATAAACTGAGATATATACGCCTATACAGTTGTTATTGAGGATGTTGCCTTTTATAGTATTGTAGTTTGAATTTATTGATACCCCTGCTCCGAAATCTTCATATCCGCTGTTTTCAATTGTAAAATCTCTAACAGTTACCCAATTATTAATAATCTTCACGACATCTCCAGTATCATTACCATCAATAACTGTTGAATTTCTATCCTCTCCGATTAGATTGATTGACTTATCAACTATAATATTTTCATAATACGGTGATGAATCATCAAATACAAACACCGTGTCCCAATCACTTGCATTATCAATAGCATCTTGTATAGTTGTATAGTTTCCAGGACCTGAGCCACCGACATACAAGGTCTTACCAGTTGAGATTGGTATAGATGTTTTCTTTACATTATCTATAGCAACTGATGGAGTAATACTCATAACAAGAAACAGAATCATTAACCCGATAGATAGGATGTATCTTTTCAGAAGAATGACCTCCCTCACATAATTAATCTGAATAACAGTATATAAGTGTTTCAACAACAAATGTGTAAAAAACGATTTTTTACGCAGTATAATTTCTAAAATGATGAAATGAGAGCAAATTCCCCAATTTTACTTTCAACGATGTTTGAAACGAAAATAACGCGGGTAAAATCGATGATTTAACGAAATTACGATTTAGATTTTCTTTTTTAAAATTACTTACCATGTTAATTAGTAACACACTTTTAAATGTAAAGTGGGGCATCCCCTACATGGCGATATGTAATGAGTAAAAAGAAAACTAATAAAAAAGAAATATTTGAAAATGGAAAATTAAAAACAATAAAGAAAAAACTTACAAACAACAATAAATTAACTGAAGAGGAAAGAAAAGAAAAACAACGTGAAAGATGGAGAAATTATTATAACAATAACAAGGAAAAGTATAAAAAGTGGAATAAAAACTGGCGTGAGAAACAAAAACAACTGAAGAAAAAATATAAGTGTACTTGTTGTTCAACAGAGAAGAAACCAGTTTATATTGTCCCTAAAAAAGAAGGAGATATTCTTATTTGTCCAAACTGTGGTTCTAATGAACTTGAGGAGATTTAAAATGATGAATTATAGGTGTATAAACAACCAAAAGTATTTAAAAAGCCTTTATATACTTCGGGTTGGGACGGATAGTATTCTATGGATAGTATAAAAATAGAAAACATCATTGCTTATGCACAACTATCAGAGAGTTTTGATATTGAGAATCTAGCAGAAAAGCTTCCAGAATTTTATTACAATCCTGACGATTTTGTTGGTTTGACATTCAAACTTGAAGATCCGAAAACTGCTATTTTATTGCTTCCAAATGGAAGAGCTATCTGTACTGGCGCAATATCTATTGAGGAGGTAGAAACCTCAATACTTAAGGTAATTGAAAAAATTACAAATGCAGGAATTAAAATTAATACAAAACCAGGACTAGAAATACAAAATATTATTGTTTCAACGAATGTTTATAAGGAATTAAATTTAGATTCTATATCTAAGGGATTATTGTTGAAAAATATAAATTATGAGCCTGATCAGTTCCCGGGTTTAATTTATAATATAGATGAAATTGGAGCATTATTGCTTATTTTTAGCTCTGGTAAAATTGTATGTTCAGGCACTAAAAATTTTGAAGATGCGTATAAAGGAATTGAAATGATGATTGAAAAGCTTTCATCATTAGGTGCTTTATAAAGAAAGGAGAAGAAAGATTATGCCAGAAGTAATTGTAGAAAATATTGTAGCGTCTACATCTTTTGCAGATAAACTAGATTTAGACGTAATAGCACAATCATTAGAGGAAGCTGAATATGAACCAGAACAATTTCCAGGTCTTGTTTATCGGTTAAGTGATCCAAAAACAGCCACACTTCTATTTAGAAGCGGTAAAGCAAATTGTACCGGCGCAAAAAATGTTGAAGACGTTCGTAAAACTGTAGATATTATCGCAGATAAACTCAAGAAACTAGGAGTAGACGTTTATAAGGACTTAAAAATTGTAATCCAGAACATTGTTGCAATATCAGATCTTGGAACAGAACTAAATCTTAATGAAGTTGCAATGGGTCTTGGTTTAGAAAATGTAGAATATGAACCAGAACAATTTCCCGGACTGGTTTACAGAATTAAAGACCCGAAGGTGGCAATGTTACTTTTTGGTTCTGGAAAAATTGTATGCACTGGAGCAAGACAGACAGAAGATGTGTCACTTGCTGTTGAAAAGTTATCAGCAGAGCTTAGCTCATTGGATTTAATTAGAAAATAAAATCCAATCTTTTTTTATTTTTTCGGAAAACATTTTTTAATGAGTTATTTTTATGCTATCAATAATAATGCGTAAATTGGGGGTTTTGAACATAAAAAAAATAGTACTTGTAATTGCAATTGTAGCAATAATCAGTCCATCCTTTTCATACTCTATTTTAGCAACATCAAATCCTGGTGAGATATATCAAGGAGAAGAATCAATCATATATAGAAATGTAACAGTTTATGCTCCAGCCGTTGCTAGTACAGACAATGGTTATATCGGAGTTATTTCGACTGTAACAGTAACTATTCAGAGCATGGGCAGTGGAAGAGTTTTTGTTGACACATTACCTTTAACAGAAGTTGATATGCAGGGTTCAGCACGTCTTGCGGTAAAAGTTGCTAGCGCACTAGTTAAAAATGATGAAAATCATAATGTCGATCCTTCCAAATATGATTATTTTTTCGTTGTAAGAACGTCTGCCCCAGTCATTGGAGGACCTTCTGCAGGAGGTATTATGACGGTTGCAACAATATCTCTACTTGAAAATTGGGAGATGAGTAATACAACAGTTATGACTGGAATGATTAATCCTGATGGAAGTATAGGTCCTATCGGCGGAATAACCCAAAAGATTGATGCCGCCCATTCGGTTGGTGCTACACATTTTTTAATTCCAAAAGGTCAAGGCACATATACAGAAATGGTGGCAACAACTGTTAATGGATGGATAACAACAGTAAGGCCAGTAACAAGAAATATTGCAGATTATGCAATGGAAAATTATGGTATGACTGTTACAGAAGTAGCTGATATTAATGATGCTCTTGAAAATTTCACAGGTTACAGATTTATATTTAATGAAACTGACACTAATTTCACAACAGATGGTTATATTAACGCAATTAAACCACTAGCTTCAACCCTATTAGAAGATGCTAGAAGAAAATATGATAACGCAACCTTAATAATTGATAATACAAGCATTCCAAACAATTATCCAACATATTATAAAAACGATTTAATTGATAGTCTAAACATAGCTTGGGATAATTTAAAGAAATCAGAAGAAGCATATGAAAACGAATCATACTATACTAGTACTAGCGAATCATTCCAATCTTTGATTTATTCTAGATTCATATTATATACTTGTGAATATTGGGATCCGGACAATGATTCCTTTTTACAGGATTTACTTAATGATGCAAAAGCTAAATATAATGATGCAGCAAGCTTAGCTAGAAATGCTGAGATTAGTGGATATATATCTCTACAAACAGTTGGAGCTGCACAACGAAGAGCTACAGAGGCAAAAGATAGACTTGATAGTGCAGAGAACATGTATAACAATGGTTTACTATATTATTCTCAAGTTTTAGATTTTCTATATAAAATCGCATTTATTTTTGAAAGAAGCAATAGTATTGGCTGGTGGATTAATATTGGATCTAGTTTTAACGAAACAGGTGAGCTTGATAAAGATATCCTTAATAATCTTGCATTGGAGTATGTTGAAGAAGCCCAACAAGCCACGATTTATTCAAGTATCATTTTAAGTGAGTTGGGAACGCTTGCTATTGACTCGACTAATTATCTGAACCTTGCAGAAAGTCTATTACTATCTGCAAGAAATAATCTGGATAATGATTACCCTGCTTTGGCATTTTTTGAAGCCTTAGAAGCAACTGTTAGGGCAAATCTAGCAATCGAAATTATAGGATTTGAACCTGAAGAAAAAATTGAAATTGCCAGTGAAAGTGCAAATAACAATATTGCAAGAAGCAGACAGCAGGGAATTGAACCTGTGCTTGCAGTAAGCTATTATGAATTTGCAGAAAGTTTAGCAAATGAATCAGAGTATGATAGTGCTTTACTTTACTTCAGATATGGTGGAATGATTGCAGGCGCATTGGGGCTTACAGAGCCCACAAGTGGAACCTCATCCAGATACATTGGTGTTCCAGAAATTTTACAGCCGTCTAGTCTTAGTTTGCTGTTGGAAAATCTTGGAATTATACTTTCAATAGCAATTCTTGCTGGTGTAGTAGGTTTAGGTTTTGGGATAATAATAAGCAGTGTAGTAACAAATAAACAAGAAAAACCAAGGAAAGAGTCTGAAAAACATACTCAGGAGTATGAAGAAATATCAAAGAATCCCTATTTCTCTGATAAAGAAATCCCAAGAAGTATCAAAGATTATTACAAAAAACAAAAATAAAGCTTACAATTATAGGTTTTTATAATGCAAATATCTGGAGAGCTTGTAAAAGATAAAATAATTATAAAAAAACCAAAGGACGTTGGAAGGCTATTTAACAAAAGTCATTTTGGAAAAATTGTTAGTGGAAACAAGTTAGAACTGAATCTATTAGAAGGGCTTTTTTTACTTGGTGAGGGAAAAATTATAATATATCAAAATAAAGAACGAATTGATTTTGAAAAATTAACTAAAATTACTGCTAAAAATATACCTGAATTCGAGACAAAATATCACGCCTTTAAAGATTTAAGAAATAGAGGCCATGCAATAAAACTTAATGAAAAAGATAAAAACATAAGCTTTTCTGATTTTAACGAAATCTTCTTTGTATTGACTCGTTCGGAACGAGATTTCTTGATTATTAATGATGCTGAAAAATTGATAAAAAATGTTGAGAAGAAGAAAAAAGAGCTATGGGTTGGCATTCTTGATGAAGAAGGTGATTTAACATATTATAGGATGTCCCTTGTTGATAT
>CP070712.1:1430704-1436483 GCA_020350365.1 Thermoplasmatales archaeon
TACCAAATAGAAGTGAACCTGGAATGATACAGGTTTACTGAGTAAACCTAATGTAAGTGTTTCAATTATTTGATATCGAGCAATCCCAAAACCAGTGATTATAAAGATAATAATTATTACAAGAAGACCCCAATGAATAATTCTTCTTATAAGTTTTTTATCAAACATATTTCTTAATCTTCAAAGAAACCCTTATCAAGATCTCCAGTGTTTGAATACCCTCTGCTCTCCCAATAACCTCTATATTCAGTTTTATCAGATAATTCAATTGTTGTTATCCATTTTATCCATTTATACCCCCACTTGCCTTCAGCAACAAGTTGAAAGGGAAATCCTCTTCTAGGAGGAATTGTTACATTGTTCATTTTATATGCCATAATAATGTTATTGTCAGTAATATAGTCTAATGGAAAGGAGGTCGAGTATCCATCATATGCATAGAAAATAATGGTCGTTGCCTCAGGTGATACATCAGCAAGATCAAGTAAGTCTCTTACCATTATTCCCTCCCAAAGAATTTTTACCTCCCAACCTTCAACACAAAATAATGTAATGACTCTCTTTGAGCTATGAAATGAGTCTATGATTTCATCATAGGTTAAATTATATGTGTTATTTACTAGACCAGTAACAACTAATCTATATTTATCCCTTGAAACATATTGAGGTCCTTTAATCGAATTTTCTCTAAAATCATATATTGAAGAAAGCTGTTCACCTTCATATTCACTTAATTCAACCGTATCTAATTCAAAATCATCTTCAGAAAAATCTATCATGAGGATACTGATAGATGCAATAATCAAAATTAAAATAATTAAATGATAAATACTATTTATTTTTATTTTTCTGATTAGGATAACCTCCGAAAATTAATCTAGAATTAATGAGGAAAGTTTTTTTATTCTTTTTTCAGCATCCTTTATTTGCAATTTTTTAAAAGCGTTAACTAGATTTTTAAAACCAGTTTTTTTTACTGCATATTTATCTGCTAGATGTTGATCATTAAATCGAAGGAAAGTCATGGAAGTAAGTGCAAGAATTGAAGATAAAAATTTATTTGAGCTATGGCGAAGATGATATACTTCATGTGCAACAACAGACTGTATTTCGTCTTTTTCAAGTCGTTCAATCAGTCCAATTGAGAGATAAATCCTATTTTTATATGTAAAAGCTTTTATTTTTTGTGTATCAATTATTCTAATTTCAACTTTCCATTGTTTTTCAAGGTCAGATAATAAAGGTGGTAATCTATAAAAATTTTCATCAAGTTTTAAATCAAGATAAATTCTTACAATCCCCATTAATATTGTTCCTATAAGAATAATTCCAATATATATCCATAACCAATAAAACATATCACAATTCATGGATAAAAGATTGAATGAAATAATAATAGTCATTGTTATTTGACTTGCTAATAATGACTCATTATTTCGCAATTGGGAAAAGATGAATAAAAAAATTAAAGTTAATGTTATTAATCCTATTATAGGATACAATAGTCCTGTTTCTTGAATACAGTAAATAAAACATTCAATACCATTCATTTCAATTTTCCTCTATTCCTATTTTTTTTAATGGTATCAATTGTAGAGGTTCCAAACGTATCAACAAGACAGTCAATTATTTTTTCACAGATTTTATTACCTACTTTCTGTTTATTTCCTACAGGAGAATAGATATATCTCATTCTTTGACCAGTTTTATCAATTGTACGATTGACAAAACCAGATTTAATCAATCTATCTAATGTTCCTGCTACACATGGCAAGGATAAATCATCACATTTTTGTTGAATCTCAGGTGAAGTCATTTTTTTATTTTTCCAGAGCAATTCTAGGATTCGCGCTTCATTTGGACTAAAGAATTTAATTAGTCCTTCTTTTTCAAGATTTATCCGTTCTATTTTCACCATTATTTTACATATAGTGTAAACCAAGTATATAAATTTATTGTATATCTATAAAGATTTAGTTTACAATAACCGTAAAATATATAAACTTGAAGATACATATATAGTTTACAACAAATGTAAACAAATGGGGGTATTGGTCAGAAAAATTTATTTTTATTTTCCATAAACCTCTCTCGCACCACTGATCATAATCCCCCTTTTCCTCCTATATTAATATTTTTTTGCTATTAAAAAAATGAAAGTTATTAATAAAATCTTTGTTGGTTTACGTTTATCGTAAAGTATTTAAACTTTGAGAACAATTATATTTACAGTTGATGTAAACTAAATCCATTTAGTTGTTAGAAAATTATCCTATAAAAAAAGAACCAGAAAATTGGAGAATTAATATAATGACTAGAAAAAGAAATTTAAAAAGAATTGAATCCAGAAAAGCTGAAAAAAGAAAAAAAATGTTACTAAAAAGAAGAATAAAGAATATGAAAATTATGATAGCTTCATCAGTGGTACTTATAACAATAATTTGTATAGTTTTTACAATATCAATTTTAAATAATCCAGATAATTACAATAAAAAAAATGAACCAATCCAATTGTCAGATATTATAAGTGAAACTGAAGTTGGTATACCTATATCAGAAATTGGTAATAAAGCAAGCTTCTATAGTTATGATGCTAATGGTATTGATGTCAAATATTTTGCTGTAAAAGGAACAGATGGCGAAGTTCATGTTGCTTTTGATGCATGTGATGTTTGTTATAATATGAAGATGGGATACCAACATGTTGGAAGTAATATGAAATGTATAAACTGCGGTAACATATATTCTGTAAATAGCTTAGGTACTGAAAATACTGCAGGTGGTTGTTGGCCAAGTTTTTTACCAATAAAAGTTGATGAGGGTTATGTAATAATTAATAAATCGGATCTAGAACAAAAAAGATGGATGTTCTAGTAATTATAAAAAATATAGTTTATGAGGGATTTTCTTGGAAAAAATAAATATTGAACCTATTAAAACTGAAGAATTTGATGAGGCTGCAAATCTATTAAGCCATGCATTTATTTTAACGCCATTCTCAAGCAAAGTTGCAGGTGGTCAGAGTGAAAAACACCGAAGAGGCTTAAAGATGGGATTTAAAATTATGATTGCAAAAAAACCTGGAAAAGTAGTTGTTGCAAAAATCAATGAAAAAATAGTTGGTGTAATGCGAATGGTAAAATGGCCAGATTGTCAGAATTCAATACCTAAAGGTTTTGAGAGAATTCCTGCGTTGATTATTGGTCGAGGTGCAGCACTTAGACTTTTCAAATTTAGATCAATTTGGAAGAAACATGATCCAAAACAACCTCATTGGCATATTGATCCAATAGGGGTTCTACCAGAAATGCAAGGGAAAGGTATAGGAAGTCAATTATTGAGCTACTTTTGTAATCAGGTAGATATGCAAAATGAAGCTGCTTACCTTGAGACAGATCAAGAGCAAAATGTTCGTTTATATGAAAAATTTGGGTATAACATTTTAGAGACTGAACCGATTTTTGATATTAAGAATTGGTTTCTTTGGCGGCCCCCTCATAATGGAACATAATTTATAATAAAATATATACATTGTTAATTCCTCTAAATTGCATTTGTTAATTGAGAAATACATTTGCCTTTTTGGTAGTCGATAATATTTTCTATTGTTGCTATTGCAATATTTGTAAGTGCCTCAAAGCTTAGAAATCCCATGTGACTAGTAATGAATACATTATTAAAAGTAGTCAACCTGTCAAATTTAACTAGTCCATCAAGTGAAAAATTCCCCTTAATTAACCAGTTATTTGCCTTATGATTATGACTGTTTAAAGCCATAATTTGACCTATATTATCTCCAATGTTTGAATTCCGACTATAATTTTTATCAATCATCATCCTATTATATATACCCGATTTGAAGATAAAATGAATAAAAAGATGAAACCTATATTTAAAATACATTAACCAGTTGATGTCTAAATGAGAAGTTGGTATACCAAGAAAGGAAGTATTGTAACCAGGGTTATTTCCAATAAGGGAAATGTTTTTCTGGTTGACTATAGAGGAAAGAAAATCCTTGTTGATTCCGGACACAAGTCTATGAATTCAATCTTGCTTAAAACCCTAAAAGATCTTCAGGTAGATAAATTGGATGGACTAGTTCTCACCCATGCTCACTACGACCATACAGGTAATGCTAATACTATTTTTAATCGATATGGTTGTGATGTTTTCGTACACAAAAATGAAGTAAATCTCATCGCTAGAGGCATTAATGCAAAAGGGAAAGGGACTACTCCAGCTATGCGACTAATGATGTTTCTCTATGGTGCCCTGCACCTTAAAAAAATGCAATTAGATCCAGTTAATCCCTCGATTCATGTTGATAATATCTATAAAATCAAGAACTTTGGCCCAAATACTTATCTAATGCATACACCAGGACATTCAGATGGTTCTCTTAGTTTCATTGTTGATGGGGAGATTGCCATTGTAGGAGATATTCTATTTGGTGCTTCAAAGACCTCCGTCTTTCCTATCCTTGCTTCAGATCTAGCAATGGTAAAATGGTCGTGGAAAAAATTGTTGAATAGTGGTTGTTCATTTTTCCTTCCAGGACATGGAGATTTAATAGAAAGAAGTAAGATTCAAAAAGAATTACAAGGCTAAAGATAGATAATAAAAAAAAAGATAGTTTTTGATAATGTGGATTTCAAGTAATACCAAACTTTTATCCTTTTGCCTGTTTTGTAGTAATAACTGATGAAGAGCCAATATAAATAAAAATTGAAAGAAATTATATCTTCATTTTTTTACGTCCTTTTCGATTACTTCTGCTTTATTTAAGGTGGGGAAGTGCAAAATCGAGTTTCTTCCCCAAAAAAAATTATCAGACTTTTATATCTAGATTACATACCGAGTAAAAACCTGAGGATTGAAAATGTATTAGAAAATCGCTCTAGTATTCTTAGAAATAATAAATTGTGTGCTAATTTATTTCTAGGCATTATAACCTCAAGTTCACCCCAAGGGCTTTCTGCTTCATTAGTATCTTCTGCTTTTGCCCTGATAGTATAGCTTCCTTCTTCTTCAAAAACGTGAGATGCAGTCACATCCTCTCCAGATGGATATGGACCTATACATATTTCTCCTGTTCCATCACCCCATTGTATGCAATATACAATATCATTTCCATCTGGGTCTACCGAATTAAATGTATAGGAATATTCTATTCCAGGCTTTCCACTGGTTTTACCTGTGATAGTGGGAGCATTAGGTGGATTATTATTTGGATCAGGTAAAGTTATAAAACTCCATGTATTTGACTGAGTTAAATATTCTCCATCATCAGCTATAGCATACCAACTGTACATGGTTAATGGTTCAAGGTTAAACCATCCGATATATGCTCTGCTTCCACTGGGAACACTATAGTCAGTTCCAATAAGACTATCATCACTTGCATCATAGAAATGAATATTCAAGGAATCATCATCTGGATCGTTAACTTCTACTGATAGTGTTGGATTTAGATTAACTCCTGTTGCATCATTTATGGGTATTGGATTTATTGGTTCAAAGGGAACATTATTATCTTCACCTGTGGTAAATGACCATGTATCAGATTGAGTTGTATACTCTCCATCATCAACCTTGGTGTACCAATTATATGTTGTTAATGGTGATAAACCGTTCCAAGATGTATAGGCTCTTTCTCCACTTATTACATCATCATCCAATCCGATTAAGGTATCATCGCTCGCATCATAGAATCGGACAGTCAAGGAATCGTAATCTGGATCATTTACTTCAACCGAAAGAGTAGGATTAAGACCAA
>CP070712.1:1436583-1442297 GCA_020350365.1 Thermoplasmatales archaeon
TTTGTTCCTAAAGTTTTTTGTTTTATAATGAATCCTTGTGTATCATTTTCATTAATTATATTGAATGGTTTATTTTTCGTATGCTTTAATAATCTTAATAAAACAGTTTTATCGGCTTCAATAGTTTTTTTTGCTTTTGAATTTGCTTGCCTATATTTTATATATTTTTTCAAAATTTCCGTGTTTGTTTCCATATTTTTTTCACCTCAATTATTATTTTTTGATAAGTATAAGTCATTTATAAAATTTATCTAAAATTAAATTTTTACATATAAAAAGTAGTTTATGCTAGTTTTTTATATTTATAATAAAGAGGAGAAATTACCAGGTAATTTTATAACAATTTATTTTTCATCTATATCTATATATTATAGGATTCTAATGCTGGGTTCTTATCAACTTTATAAATTTTAAAGTGAAATCTTAAGAAATGCATTTTACCTTCTATTATTATCGGAGGTTCTTTATCTTTACCCCAATAATTAGCATCAAATTTATGATAAATCCAATCAGATCTAAAATTAATTGAAAATAACACAAAAAATAATTCTTGTAAGTTACCAAAAATATTATTTTCTATTACTTTAAAATTAGACGAATAACTAATATAAACACCTATCTCATTTTTAAAAATCGAATTTTTTATTATAGTGATATTGTCAGCTGCATTAGTCAGAATCCCATATTTATTTTGAGAAATATTGTTTAATGTAATAAGATTATTTTTACTATGATAATAAATTCGTATTCCATACCCATTAAATTTTATAAAATTTTTTAATAAAAGATTATTATTACCACGGAA
This sequence comes from Thermoplasmatales archaeon, assembly GCA_020350365.1. Classification (GTDB taxonomy): domain Archaea; phylum Thermoplasmatota; class E2; order DHVEG-1; family DHVEG-1; genus SG8-52-3. The sequence goes on from CP070712.1 coordinate 1,437,389, forward strand.
GATAGTTATACCCCAATTATTTTCAATAATAATATTATCTTCAATTTTATTATTATATAAATGTGGTTCTGAGTCTATTCTTCCTATTGATATACCATTAAAATTATCAGAAATAATATTATCTCTAATTATATTATTATTTGACCTAATATCAATCCCGCAATAGTAATCTAAATAATAACCATCTTGAACACTATTTTGAATTGTAAAACCTTTAATGTATACTCCATCAACATCAATAGAAATTACACTCTCACCAAAATCTCCATCAATAACTGTTGAATTCTTATCTTCACCAACAAGATTTATCACTTTATTTAATCTTACATTCTCAACATATGGTGAGGAATCATCAAAAACAAATACAGTATCTCCATCATTAGCATCGTTAATGGCTGCTTGAATACTTGTATAGTTACCAGGTCCTAATCCACCTACATAAAGAGTTCTTCCTTTGGATATTGGATCAGAAAATTTCCTATCCAATAAAATCCCTGATGACGGATTTACAACCATTCCAACAAACAAAATGATTATTCCGATAATAAATATCTTATTAAACAAACTAAATTTATATTTCATATTTTCTTGCCTCCTTCAATAAAAATAATATATTTAGGGTATATAAAGATTACAATAACTAAAAGAAATGCAACTAAAGTTATATTATTATAAATTTAGTTGTCTTTTGAAGTTGGGAATTGTCTTTATTTTCCATACATTAAATAAATTAATTTTAAGAGGTAAATTAAAAAAAGTTTGAAATCATAGTTTTTCATTTATTAAATTTTAATTTAATGCTTTTCGTCTCTTTATAACTAAATATTCTTTAAATAAAAGCGTATATCTGCAATAGATGGAATTCAGTGTCAAAAAGAGAGACGGTCCTGGAAGAATTGGAAAATTGAAAATAAATGAGAAAAAAATCATAACTCCAAATATCCTTTTTTTAAATACTAATCGTTTTAAGGCCCCAGAATTTGCAAATATTCTTATTACAAATGAAAAAAAGAAAACGAGTAAACCAAAACTATCATTTTCAGGAAATCTATTAATTCAAAGAATTAATGAGAAAAAAGATACGATTATTATTGTACCAAATGCATCTCAACTTTTAAACCAGCCTAAAAAATTTGTAGATTATATCATAAACCTGAGAGAAAAAATTGGATATCAAAAAGCGATATTTTTACCTAGTGCTGGAAACCCAACAAATTTAGCACTTTTAACTTATATTGGAGTTGATCTATTTGATTCAACAACAGCAATAATTTCTGCAAGAAACAACATATTATTATTTGAAATCGGACCTTATAATAAGAATGATTTAGAAGAAAATCCATGTAATTGTCCATCATGTAGTAAAGCCTTCAAAAAACCAAAAGAAATGAATTTTAATGAAATTTTAAATCACAATTACTATGCAATATATAAAGAAATCAAACATGTTAGAAACGCAATTTCAAAAGAAAACTTAAGAAACCTTGTAGAAAATAGAATAAAAGCAGATCCAAATTTAACAGCAATTCTTAGAGATCTAGATAGTAACTATTATGAATATTTAGAAGAAAGAACTCCAATTCAAAGTAATAATAAACTTATTGCAACCTCCTTTGAATCATTAAATAGACCTGAGATAAAACGATACCAGGAAAGACTGATAAATAGATATAAAAAACCATATTCTGCAAAAATATTACTTCTTCTTCCATGTTCTGCTAAAAAACCATATTCGTTTTCAAAATCACATAAGTTATTCCGGGAAAAAATAATTTCCACAAAAAATCCATTTATCATACATGAAGTAATTATTACTTCACCAATAGGTGTTGTTCCAAGAGACCTTGAACTTTTATATCCTCCTTCATCCTATGATATACCTGTTACTGGTATTTGGGACGAAGAAGAAAAGAAGATAATAACAAATCTTTTATCAACTTATCTAAAACAAAATAAATATGATAAAATAATTTCACATTTGTCAGAGGATCTAAACGAATTCATAATACCCATTCTCAACAAACCTATCTTAACTTGTTTGGATAATCCAACTTCAAAAAAATCACTTGGGAATCTTTATAATAATTTAAAAACAGAGGTAAGTAAATTTGAAAAAATAAAACCACAAAAAAGAACGCAAGAAGATATTGAGGCTCTTGCAAGTTATCAATTCGACAAGGAAATTGCTAATAATCTCTTAAAAGATGCGCAAATTAAAGGTAAATATCCTTATCAAAAAATCATAAAAAATAAAACCCAGCTTGGGATGATTACAAAAGAAAGAGGACTTATTTCATTAACACTTAATGGAGCAAAACATTTACTGGATTTAAAACAGTACTGGGTGGAAATATATGATGATTTTGACTTAATTGGATCTGTTTTTTCCCCAGGCGTAAAGAATGCTGATAGCAAAATAAGAATTGGAGATGAGGTAATTATTATAAAAAATAATAAACTTGTAGCTATTGGTGTAGCAAAGATGAATGGAAAAGAAATGAAAATATCAAATCATGGTGAAGCAGTAAAAGTAAGACACAAAGCTTAGACTTTCTTCATTGTTTCACTTTCACCACAATAAGGACATGAATAAACACTCAATTTTTTATATAAATCAGTACCCTCAGCCCAAATGGTCAATCCTTCATTGCAGATTTCACATTTGAATTTTGCCTTGATAGATTTCTTCTCAGGAATTATTTCTTCAATGCATGCAGGTTTTGGTGGTATTACTCCAACAGCACCACAATCTGGGCATGTCATCTTAACATATTTCTTATTGTCGCCTTTTGATTTTTTTATAGCAAAAAATCCATCGCATGTGGGGCATTTAAAATGATACAATCCACCTTCTAACGTTTTTTCAAATTCTTCAACTGCATCCATTTCAACTGGTTCAATTATTGTTTTTGATCTTCGATATACGATTATTATCATAAGTAAAATTAGTACAGCATAAGCAGGAATTGCAACTAATATCAAACCCATATTTAATAAAATATCAAAAAAAGAGAAAATCAATACACAAAGCCCAAGAACTATAAAGAGAAAAAGTAACCATGAATCTTTAAGAACGTTAATTAATTTCATAATAATTTCCTCCTTTTACTAAATATTGATAGAATAAATAAAACCAAAAATAAAACAATAGACCCAGAAAGGTACAACGAATTTTCTTTTATTCTATACACAGCATTTTCTGAAAAAATATCCTTTTTAGGATTTGTACCTCTTTTATATTCATCAAGATTTGAAAAACCATCCTTATCAGGATCATATTTAGCATCATCTGGATCCTCTGAATCTAAGTCATACTTTTCCTCCCACCAATCAGGTATACCGTCATTATCCTTATCATCAATGTTTGATGTTATCCAAAAAGTTTTATCAATTGAATTTGCCACATTATTTGCTTTATCGCTAACCTCTACTTTGAATATATATTTACCAGTGGTATCATAAGTATCTGAATAAACATATCTTTCTTCTGAAATGTAGTTCATATTTCTATCATAGGTTTCAGTAGATGGAGTAGTAATTGTTACAATTACACTTTTTATTTCGAAATTATCAGATGCTAAACATGTAATGTCTACAGATTCACCTTTTAATTGAACTCTTGGTTCAGCATCAAAAAATGAGATAATAGGAGGTTCAGATTCTCTGAATATTGAGAAATCTCCTTGACTTGTTGCTGTGTTATTATGAAGTGTTATATCAACAGCATATATTTTAAATAAATAACTTCCAACCTCATCTGTATTAGTAAAGGTTAATCTGAATTCATCATTAACTGTTCTACCCATATTTATATTAAAAATTGTTCCTTTTGGATTTGTAATATTGACAAATACTGATTTTAGTCCGGTTTCATCAGTGATATCTGCAGCTATTGAAACTGTACCGCCTTGTTGTTGATTTTTTGGTTCTACTTTAACATTTAATATGGTTGGAGGATTTCTCTCAATTGGATTAACTACTAAAATATCTTCACAAAGGAATCTATTATTAGTAATATCAGTATCCTTATTTGTTTCATTTACAAGTACTTTAGCACCAACCAACCATCTACCTGCTTTTGAAGAATTCCAATAAATACCAATAGTTTTGGTTGAATTTGATTTAACACTAATTAATACTGAATTAACATCATTTAAATATTTCATAAATCCTTGAATTTCTTCTTCAATGTATAGTTTAAGTTCATAATCAGTTGCATCACCAAAACCAAGATTTTTAATCACAACATCAATTTTTACTTTGTCAAACTCGCTAATAGTAATCGCTGGTAGCTTTATATCAATGATAGCTAAATCTGGTATATCGATTACAGTTATTGTTTTGGTGAGCTGGTTATTATCCTCTTTATTTTCATCAATTAGATCATCTGGATCTAGTATTATAGTGATATTGAACTTGCCAGATAATTCAGCTTCCCAACTGAAGTAAACATAGTTTGCTATATCAATATAAATTGTTATTTCAGTGTATTGTGTAAATATTATTATATTTGTAGCAACATCAATTATTTTTAAGGTAACATTAACATCTTCAACATTTGCATCATAACCTCTCAAACCTGCAGTAATATTTACGATATCATTTATGTAAATCTTCTGAGATATTGGAGTTCGTATAGTAGAAATTGAAATATTTTTAATTTCTACATCTGGCTTTCCTACAAAAAAAGCATGTTTTATGTCAGGTGCATCATAATCTGCCCAATCTCTTGAAGAAATTATAATTGTCCAATCTCCAGTTTTATTAAAAGAGAAATCATTAGATTTCCAGATTATGTTATCCTGAACATTATAAAGATATAATGTAAAATTTTCACTTAGATTACTATTTAAGAAAACATATGCAGATACATTTATTGCTTTTGCATTTGTTGAAACTGAGATATTTA
>CP070712.1:1442397-1447852 GCA_020350365.1 Thermoplasmatales archaeon
TCTGGTTGAACTGCTACACTTGGTTGTATAGCAAGTCCAAGAAACAAAATAATGACAGCAACTGCCAGAGTTTTATAGATTATTCTTTGTTTCATTCTTATTCTCCACTTTATGAATTTTCTACCCTAGGGAGGTGGCATATCTAAACATAAATCCCACCATCTAGCACCGACTATGAGTGCTGGTATGCTTATCGCCATAAAAAAGGGGTAGAACAATAACTTTATATTCCTAAATCTTTCATTAGATAAAGTAAGAAAATATAATAATGTTGGTGTAATTAAAATACCAAACATAATCACTAATATACCACAAATAATCGGATTGTCCCCTTTCTGTTCAGATAGATAAACCTCATTTATCTCTGAAAGAACAGCAATCCTATCAGATAAGTCTTGGTATTTCTCTTCAAGTTCAGGGTTAAGTTTAGACACCTTAGATAGTTTAGTGTTAAGTGTATCTAATCCGTCTATCAAACCCTTAATTCTAACAATATGTTGCTTACTAACCTTAGGACATAGATTACAATCCTCATTACTATCAGATATTGAGATATTTGATACATCTGCTATTGCAGGTTGGACACCTACTCCAATAAATAGAACTATAACTCCAACTACAAGAGCTTTATACAATACAGGATTTCCTTTCATATTATCTTCTCCCTCAATATTTTACATCCAGTTGGAGATATATAAGTGTTTCAATCTATCATATGTCATATGGTTCTTTTGCTGGAAACCAATCAAACTGAATTGTTGGTATAAATATAAACAATCCTCCTCTAATGGGATAGGGAAACAACCGTGGTTTATCCCAATAGTTACCAAACCATATATTGGTAAAACGCTGAAAAAGGGGAATACCATAGATAAATTGAGCATGCACCTCATTATTTATGAAATTATTACGTTTGACGGAGATGAAGAACTCATATATCTGAATCCCTATACTGTTATTCTCAAGGTGGTTCCCAATTATTTTATTATTACTACCTGCCACGTCTATACCAAACCTACTGCATCTCATAATCTTGTTACCTGAAATTATATGATTATTTGAATCCCAGAGAAGAATACCAGTTACTGCATCAGAAATAACATTACCTGAGACAATACAATTGCTACAAGGGTCACGAAGAACAATACCTTGCCTGATGACGCTATGGCTGATATTATTGTTTAATATCTTATTATCAGAGCCAAAGACCCATATAAGGGCAGACGATGTATGAGCAATATCATTATTTGAGATGATGCATTTGCTAGCATTATGATATAAAGTAATACAGACATTTCCACCATTATTATTTTCAATACGGAAACCATTAATAGTAACACCATCTGCTTTTATAGCAATTAATGAGTATTGGTCAGTTCCTGGTCCATAGATAAAAGGTTTACCCGTATCACTGCCGTTTCCCAGTTCATAAGATATACCTTCTAAAGCAATATTATCTGTTTCTATTACGATTGTATGTTCATCATATGTCCCACTATATACTTCTATGGTATCACCAGGATTACTGTTGTTTAATGCCTCTTTAATAGAAGTATAGTCACCATCACCCTCATCATCGACAATGATTACAGACTTATCAGATATAGATACTGAAGAATAGGCTGGAGTAATACTCATAACAAGAAACAGAATCATTAACCCGATAGATAGGATGTATCTTTTCAGAAGTAGACCTCCCTCACTAGATAAATCTGAATAACCGTATATAAGGTTTTCAGAAGCATCTAAAAGACATTGTAAGTCTTACAAAAAGTAATGAAGCAAGGAGCGAAATGAATTGAACGGAGAGAAAAATATCCACTTTGCTCCTTTGCTACTTTTAGATAAGTTTGCAATCATCAGTTAAGTAAATCTAGAACTCTTCATTATTAGGAGTACGACTCATATTTAGCTGTATATGTGCATACATATACATCTGCGAAAAAGTTACTTAAACTATACAGAAATACTAGGTGATGGAAGGAATCGGGCTGGTAGTTTTATAGAGTGCATCCCATCCCCTCCTATCGAGGCCGGCCCTCCTTCTTTTTTCCCAACAACAATTTCTGAAAACAAATTTATATTAGAATTTTATACAATGCTTTATGATTCAAGAACATAATCATAAAACAAAAGCAAATTCCAATCCATATACTGTTGAAGATGCAATAAAGGTAGCAGATGATATATTCAAACTAAGTAAGGATAAAAAATATAATTTAGGTGCATTTATCCATGGTCTGATATTTGCACAAGAATATGCACAACATTCTTTTAAAATCCCTCAACAACAAATTGCAATAATTAAAAGAGATTGCAGAAAATATTTTAAAGCAATAGACATAAAGAAAAGATAAGGATAAAATAAGTTATACTTATGTTATTTGATTATTTTTCTTTTTTTCTTGTTCTCGTTTAATCTTCTTTTGATTCAAATTTGCTATTCTTTTTTTAAGAAACGATAGGTCCTTTTTATCTATTTTTCTTTTTGAATGGAAATATTTCCGATATAATGGTGGTTTATATCTCGGTCGCATAGCTTTCAAAAAATAATAATATAGAGGATGTTTATAAATTATTACAAACTCTAGATTAAACCTTAAATTTTTATATATCAAACAAATTCTGTGATTCATTTTTGATGAAAGTGGTAAATATGGATACTAAAACAGATAAAATATTAGTAATGTATTATTCAAAAACAGGAAATACCAAAAAACTTGCCCAAATGATTGCCAAAGGAATAAATGAAGTTGATAATATTGAATGCATCTTAAAACCAACATCAGAAGTAACAAAAGACGATTTTATTTCATGTTCTGGAATTATCGCAGGTTCCCCAGTGTATTTTGGAACAATGGCTGCGGAAATGAAAGATATCTTTGACAGATTTGTAAACATCCGAAGCAAAATGGAAGATAAAATTGGTGCTGCCTTTGTTACAGCTGCTGATGAATCTGGAGGAAAAGAAACAACTATTATGTCGATTATTCAAGCATTTTTAATATATGGCATGATAATAGTTGGTGATCCATTAGATGCAACTGGACATTATGGTGTTGCTTGTACTGGAGCGCCAAATGAAGAAACCTCAAAAAATGCAATGAAACTTGGTAGAAGAGTTGCATTTTTAGTAAAAAAATTAAGAATTTAGAGTTTTTTCATACTAAGAAATGCAAAAATAACTTCTATCTTAATATTTCCATTATTCTTAATAAAACTTGCAAAACTAGGAAATTATCAAAGAACCAAAGGTGCCATATATTTTGTGAACATTGATTTTGGGAAATATACCTAAAACAGGATTTAATATCTGAACCATTAATAAATGCTTCAGCATAATTTCCTGCACAGTCGTATGCTATTACCTTAAAGTTAGTAATTTTGAATGGGGAATACTTAATCGTCCACGAATAAGTTGGTCCAGGTCCAGTTACAATTTCTTGTAATCCTTCATTAATGTAGAACTCAATATAACATATTCCACTCATCACATCGGTTGCAGTTACAGTAAAAGTAATATCCCAGCCTGTCAACCAATTCCCTCCAGTTACCTCATAAGTGAGGTCAATATATGGTTTTGTTTGGTCAATATCAATTTTAAATGTGTTCTTCGGTGTTTCAACATTTCCAGCATTGTCAACAGCCCAAAATACAACGGAAATATCGTTTCCATCTTCACTAAGAATAAATGAACCACTATCTCCAGGAATAATTTTTACAGGTCCACCATTTATTGTGTATCTTATTTCTTTCACACCAGACATATCATCAGTAGCATTCAAAGTAACAGTAACATTGCTTATATACCAACCATTTTCACCATCTGGTTCAGGCGGGTCAAGAGTATAAGTTGTTTCTGGTGGTGTGGTATCAGCCAGTTCATATGGGATTGCTAATGCAGTTACAGAAACATAATCTGGAAATTCACCTTGAGGGTTTAATTCATAATCTCCATTTCCTTTATCCCAACTGTACAGATAGTTATCAATAACAATATAGAATATATCATCTTCTTTACAAAAATCTCCATCACATGCAGAGTTAATGTTTATACCAAGTGGACCTATCTCTGTTGCTTCTCCAGTTTCTGTATCAATTTCCCAGAATCTGTCACTAAGATCCCAACCATATAATGTACCTTCTGAGTCAAATGCTAATCCCACCATTAACGTAACACCTCCTCCAAATGGACCAATTTGTTCTTGATCACCTGTTTCTGGGTCTATCCTAAAAAGATAATTGTTAGTTGAACTTGCATATAATTTTTCAGAAAAAAGGTCAAATGATATTCCAATCAAACTTGTACCTCCTCCCCCTATTAAAGAACACTCACAAGTATATGGATTTAATTTCCAAAGAACCCCACTATTATATTCAACTGTGTAAATGATATTATCATTTGAGATAGTTGCTCCATAAAATGATAAATATCTGATAGCTGGTCCCTCCTCACAAATACAGGTTAAATCATCAGTATTACTTAAAATAAAATCATAGAGAAAACAACTTGATTCTGAACTAAAGATGTAACCATTATGATTACAATATAACATATCTTTTTGATTATTAAAATTTAAATCTTCTGAAATTTTACCACTTGACGAGACAATAAACATACTAAAAAACAAAACAACAATTCCAAAAACCAGCGTTTTATTAAACAAACCCTTCTGTTTGTACATTATTTTCTTGACCTCCCTCAAAAAAATAATCAATTAAGAGATATTTAAATGTTACAATTTTAGATAATCAAAAACCATTTATCCTTGTGCATATGCATCCACAAATTATATAAAACTCAAAAACATTTTTAAATTTAAAGCAGGTAACTATAAAATTATTTATAATAAAGGATTGGTGAGATCGATGGGATGTGAGTTCAAAACTCATGTTAAATTGGACCATATTCAGGATTTTGAAATGATGTTTGAGAGGATGAAAATTGATCGTCCTCGTGAGGCTGCCGTATATTATGTTACATTAGTCGTTGATTGCCCAAAGGAATTTTCAGATTTCTTGAAAGTTGCCGAAGAGTTTGCAAATATTACAAGACGCCCCCTTGAAACTGGACGTGCTTCCCTACTAAGAAATGGATTAATTGCAAAGGTATTATTTTCAAATGAAACAAATCAGGATTTTGGACGTGAAAGCTATCTGCCAGCACATCCAAGAGCAATATGGGAAGATGCAAAAAATGAACTAAAACAAGTGATAGCTCAAGATACGTTTAATGTAATAGAAAACCGAATAAATGAATATACTAACTATTACACAAGTAATTTTGAAAAATATGGAATTAAACTCAAAAGAAACGGAAATGTGACATTACAATATAGTGGAAAATGGATACTTTATAATGTTCTAAGTAATTGTTTAGAAAATACTAATGACCTCAAAATGCAGGTAGGTGGAGAAAGATTCTTTGATGATCCTTTCTTAAAATATTTTAAGA
>CP070712.1:1447952-1453401 GCA_020350365.1 Thermoplasmatales archaeon
GTTATAGATGAAATACATTTGATACATGACCCTAGTCGTGGACCAACTCTTGAGGTAATTATATCTCACTTTAAGGCATTGAATCCTAATACCCAGATAATAGCTCTTTCTGCAACAATTAAAAATGCAACTGAACTATCAATTTGGTTGGATGCAAAGCTCATTCAATCTGATTGGAGACCTGTTCCATTAAGAGAAGGAGTTTTTTTAAAAAATGAAATTAAATATGATGATGGAAAGACAGTAAGTATTGATAGTTCTGAAAGAAAAGCTTTGGAAGCAATTGTGGAAGACTCAATAAAAAAAGGTGGCCAAGTTCTTGTTTTTGTAAATACCCGCAGGTCAACAGTTTCTGTTGCAAATAGACTTGCAAATGTAATTGAGAGTAACTTATCAAAAACTGAAAAGAAAAATTTAGAGAAACTTATATCTTCTGTCAAGAGAAGCTTACCTGAGTTAAATTCTGTTGATAAGAAGCTTTATTATTGTTTAGAAAAAGGTACTGCTTTTCACAATGCAGGACTATCTAGCTCTCAACGTAGAACAGTTGAACAAAGTTTTAAAAAAAGAATAATCAAGTGTATTGTAGCAACACCAACCCTTGCAGCTGGAATTAATATTCCTGCACAAAGAGTGATTATCAGAGATTTATGGCGTTATGACCCTAATTTTGGCATGCATCCTATTCCAATTTTTGAATATAAACAACAGGCCGGTAGAGCAGGTAGACCAAGATATGATAAATATGGTGAGGCAATTGCTATTGCTAAAAATGAAGGGCAAAAAGAAGAGATTTTTGAAAATTATGTTTTAGGTGAAAATGAGCCGATTTTTTCAAAGCTAGGAAATCAATCAGCCCTAAGGATGCATCTCTTGGCTGCAATTGCCACAAATTTTGTTGATAATATTCAAGAAATTTACAACTTTATTGATAGCACTTTTTATGCTTATCAATCAGATATTTCAGCACTAAAAGACGACATTGATGAAGCTGTTGATTTTTTGGTAAAAAATGGGTTTATTGAGCAAATTAATGTGGATAAATTAATGTCAACATTACTTGGTAACAGAACATCTTCATTATATATTGATCCTCTCTCTGCAATGTTGTTGAAAAAGGCTCTTGAAAAATCTTGTAATATAGATCCTTCGCCCTTATCATTTATTCAAGCAGTATGTTCAACTCCAGATGTACGTTCTCTGTATCTTCGAAGTGGTGATACTTGGGTTGAAGAAAAGGCTGAAAGATATCGAAGTAAGTTTTTGATTGATCCACCTGATATCTCAAACGAAGAATATGAATGGTTCTTAAGTGACCTAAAGACTGCATCTCTCGTAGAGGACTGGATTGAAGAAATTCATGAGGATAGAATAATTACAAAATATAACGTTGGACCGGGAGATATTCATAATATAGTTGAAATGGTTCAGTGGCTTTTGCATGCATCAAGAGAATTTGCTCGAATGTATAATTTTGATTGCCTTGCAGATATCAGCGATCTGATTTTAAGGGTTCAATATGGCTGTAAAAAAGAACTTCTCAATCTAGTTTCACTAAAAAATATTGGTAGAGTTAGAGCTAGAGCTTTGTTTAATGAAGGATTTAAAACAATTAATGATTTACGTGGTGTACCTCTAAAAAGACTAGCACAAATTAAAACAATTGGTGAAAATGTCGCAAATAGTATTAAGACTCAAATAGGTGAAAACATTAAAGGTGAAGATAGAGAGCTATCTGAATTTGTTGATAAAAATAATAATGAGGAATTATGATCAAAATTATTGGTGCCAAGGGAAATATCCAAGATGTAGATGATTTTTTAAAAAAAGTTGAAAGCTTTGCATCTAAAAACAGCTTGAGGATTCAAGCCCTTAACGCAGATCTTATTTATGGGAAGGATCACATTATTTCAGCAGTTGAACATGCAAATAGATCAATTGATAGAAAAACAAATACAACAAATTCCCTTGAAAAGGAAATCTTGCTTTATGCATCTGGTGAAAGACAGTTGAAACTAGCAATTCCAAAAATGGGAGTAAGAAAAGGTACTGCAAATATTGCATTTGTAATTTTAAATGAAGCCAAAAGAAAGATACCAGAAAATATTGCAAATGATTTACTGAAATATCTTGATTTAGAAAAAGATGACATAGTTCTTGAAGGAAATATTGATACTCTAAATAAATTTGGAATTAATGAAAATGAAACAAAAACTGTTACTAAATCTAAATATGGCTATTTAATTCTTGAAAAGGTAGCTATGGTTGATATTATAAAATAAAAAAAAAGAATTATAGAGTTTAGATATTTTGTTAATACTAGTTGATCTAACCCATAATAATTCTACTAGCTATTATTACAAAGATTAAAATTCCAATCCAGACAAACGGGTATTGTACACCGACTTTTAAAGCCTTAATAGAATCGCTTGCAGTGTTACCAACATTATCATATGCTATTGCTTCAATTGTATGAAATCTTTTAAGAGAATCATTCCAATGATAAGAAAATGGTGGTTCATCGTCGGTTTCCCTTAATTCTCCATCGATGTAGAACTCAACTTTATCCAAACCAGAGATATCATCTGATGCATTAGCTTCAATTGTAATTTCGTTGAAAATTATTGGAAAAACAAAGTTAGCCAATTTTTTATTAAGGACATATATTCCTTTTTCAGGATTTGTTATCTTTATTTCTGGAGGCGTTGCATCCTCTTTGAAATGAGCATCTACAACCTTATCACCATCTATTAATATCTCATCTGGATTTTCACTTCCTGTAAGATCACCACTCCAATATTCAAAGATCCATTTCTCATCTGGAACAGCTGTTAATTGAACTGTGGTTCCAAAAGGATATGTTGCTTGATCTGGATCCTTTATTACCGTTCCTTCTCCAATAATGTTAACAGTTAGAGTGTACTCGTTTATAGAAAAATGAGCAGTGATTGTTTTATTTTGATCCATTGTAATATTTTCTGGATTATTACTACCATTCAAATCCCCACTCCAATAAGAAAATGACCATTCTTCATCAGGAACTGCTGTAAGTTCTACTTCAGTTCCATATTTATATATCTCTTGATCTGGGTCAATTACTACAGCTCCATTTCCTTCAATATTAACAGTTAGATGAAATTCCATCAAGTACATACCTGCATCCCATGTCATATCATTTTCATCCTGTGATATATCAATATCTATGGTTTTTCCAGTGCTGCCATATGCATCGGAGTCGTTTTCATCGTCTGTCTGATCACGGGCTGTAAATTGGTAACCTGTTGGTAAAATAAATTCTAGATAGTACTCTCCAGGTGGTAAGTTATTGAATTTATAATTTCCCTCTGAATCTGTTGTCGCTGTCTCATATACAGTTGTATTTGATTCCAAGTAATAATAATGGAGCTTGACTTTCACATCTGACATTCCATTTTCATCAGTATCTTGAATTCCATTTTTATTTTCATCCTCCCATACATAATCACCTATGCTGCTAAATATTGGATCAAGGGTAATATCATGTGGACCAATCTTATTGGGTGAAGCATGTAAACCTAGAATTTCTGTTTCAAAGATATTAATGTTGTATTCACCAAAAAGACTTCTATTGACTTGAAGTTCAAAAATAATTCTATGCTCCCACTGTTCATATCCTGGATAAAGTGTATAGTTTTGATCACCCAGTGTGGGAGAATCTGTTAAAACATTATATGGAGATGTGTTATAATAGTAGTTAATATTTTCAGCATGTGAAGTACTATAGTCAACTAAACTAGGATCACCATAATAAACTTGACTTTCTCCAACTCCCCATTCTGGTATACCATAACCAGATGGCTCAAAAGAATTAAGGTGTATCAAATCCATTTTAGCATAGAATGTTAGACTATCATTAGTATCATAAAGTTTTATCTCTTGTAAATCACTACTATTTAAATCCTCAAAGCTATGACCACATGGGTTGCCATTCGGATTAAGGTATTGGGGGACAGTCCCATTACCATAAGTATTATCCACATAATATGGATTTATAACCCATGCTATCCATATATTCTCAGAATCAATGGATGAATCATCAATTACATAGAGATTACCATTTGCTTCTTCGTAGTTCTGATTAATGTAATATATTTGTTTACCATGAGATAGATATACGTCTTCTAGTAAACCATTTAATTCTGGTTGATTAACCTCTCTTATTACATCTTCTTTTAGCTTATTTATAACTGGATTAGGATCTAAATGTGAGCTAACGCTTGGTATTATTACAGTTGATACCAAAAGAATAGTTATTACTAGAACACCTGCTTTTTCTAAAATACTTTTATTTAATATTCCGGGAATTTTTTTCACTTGAAACCACCAACTTTTTAATATTTAGCTTATACTTATAATATATATGAAAAAATTTATAAAGTTTTCTAAAAATAAATAAATTAACATTATAATACAAATATTTTCAGATATTAATAAATTGTTATAAAAAAAAATCTTTACAAAAATATTTTTGTATATTAATTATACTTTATGATGTTTTTAATAGTTTTTTGCTTTCCCCGTTTTAATTAAAAAATGAGGTTTTATGATATTTTGATGAAAAATCATATTATAAAAATCCTAATAGATAAAGTAATTTTGTAAATGCACCTGGAAAAAGATTAGACAACCAATAATGCAGATAAAAATTAAAAGATTTGTTTCTTGGAATAGTGACTTCAAGTGTAGCAACATCACTTCTTTCATCAAATATATCACTTGCCCAGCAGTTTATAATGTAAGTTCCTTTATCTGTCCAAGTATATGACAAGTTAATTTCTTCACCCGATTGATATGGTCCATAAATGTAAATAATCTCTTTATCACCCCAGCATATATTATACCAAATATCATCCCCATCAGGATCTGTTGCATTAAAAATAAAATTATACGAAACACCCTCTTTACAAGTGGTAGGTCCATCAATAATGGGAGTATCAGGCTTCTGATTCTCATATGTTTTCAAAGATAATGCTGGGTCGCCATAAAGGCAAAAATCATACAAATTTTGAAAAACCGTCCAACCTCCCCAATCAAAGTAATTCCAATAAAACATCTTACTGTTATATAATGCTTCAGCACATGTCTGATTCTGATTCATTAGGTATTCAAAGAAATAATACTCAATTGATTGACAGCCGCCACTAGTTTCATTCTCCCATCCAGCCCGAAGCCAAGTATTTCCTGTTGCACCAATATAGGCAACTGATCCGTTTACCAAAAGAGATTTACCAAGATTTCTTTCATACTCAGGAAAGGCAGTTTTACATCCTATAGAAAATACTATTGAGGGTTTATCGTCATTTAAACTGATATTATCAAATGAAGATAAATACGCCTCCCAATATATCTCTTCAGTCTCAGGAACACCATCGCCATCATCAAATTCCCACCATTTCCTATAAATTCCTAG
>CP070712.1:1453501-1458903 GCA_020350365.1 Thermoplasmatales archaeon
CCGTCTCCGTTGTCTGTTAGTGTTCCGAAGTCTGGTAGGTTGGTTGCGGTGATTGTTAGTGTGTCTCCGTCTGGGTCTGTTGCTGATATTGGTGTTGTTAGTGTGTCTCCTTCGTCTACTTGTTGGTTTCCTATTAGATTTAAAACTGGTGGATCATTTTGAGGATTAATTGTTATAAAAACAGTTGCATAATCATAAGCACCATAAGGATCAGAAACATTGTAAACAAAACTATCACTGATAGTCTCACCACCATCGTGAGTATAACTAAAAGTACCATCACTGTTAAAAGATAATGAACCATGAGTAGGTCCGCTTATTAAATCTGCATCTAATGGATCATCATCAGCATCTGAATCATTATCCAAGACACTATAATTTCCAGAATCTAGTACTGTAACTGTGCCTCCTTCATCAACAGTGGCATAATCATCATTCCCTATAGGCGCATAATTACAAATTACAACATTATAGTTATCAATTTTATTTTCAACATTTACTTTATATCCATCACAATCATCAATATTAATGGTATAAGCTTCAAAACAAAAAGAACCACTTTCGCCAGAATTAATTGTACCATTTGCTACAATTGTATTTGGATCACATGAACCTGGTTGACCAGTAATACTCCAATTTAAATCAGTATTTGGTGGAAATCCATCTCCATTTATAAAGACATCATCTCCTGAACAATACTCATTAGCATTCTGTTCTTGAGTGCCACAATCATCTCTTGTTGTCCAAATTGCACCTCCGCCAGATAATGGACTTATTTCCACTGAGTAAATATCTTGATCAATTTTGATTTTTTTTGGATTTTTTGTTATAGTCGCACTTGATGTACTATTGTCAGAATCAGTTGAATTACTTGAATTTTCATTTTCTACATTTATATCATTAATATCACCTGATGCTTGATAAATAGTAATTGAGGGTGTAAATAATGCATTAATCAATAAAAATATTATTAAAACATTTTTTAAATTTGAATATTTATTCATCTTATTATGTCTCCCCTATTAAGGTAAGTTAGTATGAAGAGATATTTTATATAAGTTTTCAATAATATTAAAAAGGATTTAAAATAAAATTATCTTATAATTATTGTGTTTATTTAATATGGATCTTATAAATAAAACTCTTTTTTACAATTTTTGTTAAAAAAATAGAAATAACTATAAAGAAATAAATATTTTAAAAAGTAACTGTAAATCATATCGAGGTGAGGAAATATGATAGAATGGCTAAATGTAATAGCTGGATTAATTCTATGTGTAGGACTACTCGAAGCAATACCTGCAATGGGAAAACATCTTGCAAAATTAGCAAAATGGCTTGGTGGATTTGATACAATAATCGGTTTGATACTAATAATCGTTGTTATATGGCAAGGTTATTGGGATAGTCTATTTGGCATAGTAGCAATATTTGCAGGTTTAATTATGATAGTTGGAATATTGCCGGCTATTCCTGCTGTAGGAAAACATCTAGAAAAACTTGCAAAATGGCTTGGTGGATTTCAAACAATTATTGGTCTAATAGTCCTGATTGTTGGTATACTAGGCGTAATAGGATATCTATAAATTTTTTCTTTTTTTTTCTTACATTTTTAATATCACTTTAAATAATATAAATATATTTAACATTTATAAAAAATAAATTAGATTTTTGGTGCAAATGATACAAAATTTACAAATTATCTATAAAATAATATTAGAAAAAATAAAAACTTAAATAAAGGCTAATTATTTTGTTTTGGTTTAAGAGAGGAGAGATATGATAAAAGATAGGAAAATATTGGTCATGGTAGTAGCTATAGCAATGCTTAGTTCAGCTATTTTACTATCAGGATGTACAGAAGAAAAAGATGAAAACAAAATAATCGTTGGAACATCAGCAGATTTCCCGCCGTTTGAATATACAGATGCATCTGGAAAAATAATTGGTTTTGATATCGAACTAATCACAATGATTCTTGAATCTTTGAATTATACAGTTGAGGTA
This sequence comes from Thermoplasmatales archaeon, assembly GCA_020350365.1. Classification (GTDB taxonomy): domain Archaea; phylum Thermoplasmatota; class E2; order DHVEG-1; family DHVEG-1; genus SG8-52-3. Next base: position 1,455,509 of record CP070712.1, read on the forward strand.
AAGGATATCGGTTTTGATTCTTTGATACCATCACTTCAGTCAGATAAAATCGATGTTATTGCTGCCGGAATGACAATAACCGAGGAAAGAGACGAGGTTATTGATTTCAGTGATCCTTATTATCAAGCTGATCAATCAGTTCTGATAAAGAAGGGTTCAGGTGTAGAAATAAATGCATCACACGATCTTGAAAACTTTACAGCAAGTATTGCAAATCTAACTATTGGTGCTCAGACTGGAACAACTGGTGCGGGGTGGATTCAGGAAAATCTGATTGATACAGAGATGATGGATGAAGAAAATTTCAAGCAATATGATTTGTATCTTGATGCAGTTGCTGATTTAGATATTGGCCCAGATAGACTTGATGCAATTATACTTGATCTAGCGGTTGCACAAGCTTTTGCTGAAAATGTAAATAGAGAAGTTGCATATACAATTGTAACTGAAGAAAATTACGGTTTTGGAGTCAAAGAGGGTAATACAGAACTTGTTGAGAAGATAAATGCTGAACTTGAGATGATTATCGGTTCTGATGATTGGACTGCTCTAATAAATAAATATTTTGAGTAAGAATTAACAGAAAGTTGATTCCTAAATGCTTGAAATACTTGCAAATTCATTACCCCAGCTTGCCGAAGGTTTAAAAACAACTATAGGGCTGACTGTATTAAGCTTGATACTTGGAACAATCTTAGGGATATTTCTTGCAGTAATACGTATTTATGGTAAATTTCCTTTACCATATCTTATTATTTTTTATGAAAGGGTGTTTAGAGGAATTCCACTTATTGTTATTTTCTTTCTTTTTTATTTTGGTCTTTCTCTTCAGATAGGTCTAAATATTGATCCTTTTACTGCAGCAATATTTGGACTTGGTTTAAGAGGTGCAGCGTATCAGGCTCAGATTTTCAGAAGTGCAATAAATTCTATTCCTGAAGGTCAAATGGTTGCAGCAAGATCATTAGGAATGTCAAAATTAAGTGCCATTCGTAATATAATTCTGCCACAAATGCTTCGCTTGTCTGTTCCCGGTTGGTCAAATGAGTTTACAATTGTTTTAAAAGATACATCAATTGCATTTAGTATAGGAGTGATTGAGTTGATGAGACAAGGAAGATATATCTATGTGAATAATCCTGATTATGTATTACCTGTGTTTTTGTTTATTGCACTGATTTATTTTATTATGGTAATTTCAGCAAATAAAACTTTAAGTTATCTTGAGAAAAAATATAAAATGTCTGGATTTGAAATAGGGGTTGAAAGATAGATTTGAGGAATAATTATGCATATGCTTGAAGTAAAGGATATTCATAAGTCATATGGAGATCTTGAGGTATTAAAAGGTATTTCTTTTTCTATGAATAAGGGTGAAACAGCAGTAATTATTGGAACTAGTGGGACTGGTAAAAGTACACTTCTTCGTTGCATCAATCAATTGCATCCCCCCGATAAGGGAGAGATTTGGCTTGATGGTGTAAATATTACAGATCCTAAAATAGATATAAACAAAATTCGACAGAAGATTGGCTTTGTTTTCCAGGAATTCAATCTATTCAATCATCTAACTGCTCTTAGAAATGTAAGTATCGGTCTTGAGAAAGTTAAGGGATTTACTAAGGAAAAAGCTGAAAAAAAAGCAATTGAGGAACTAAAGCGTGTTGGTCTGAAAGACCAAGCAAAACAATACCCAGCACAACTTTCAGGAGGACAGAAGCAGCGTGTTGGAATTGCTCGTGCTCTTGCAATGGATCCAACTATTATTCTTTTTGATGAGCCCACATCAGCACTTGACCCTGAGCTCATTGGTGACGTTCTTGATGTTATGAAGTCACTTGCTCATAAAGTTGCAATGCTTGTTGTAACTCATGAAATGGGTTTTGCTAGAAATGTTGCTGATGAAATAATTTTCATGGAGGGTGGAGTTATTGTTGAAAGCGGTCCACCAAAACAAATGTTTCAAAATCCAAAAAAGGCTAGAACTAAAGAGTTTTTAGGAAGAATATCAACATTGTATGGTAAAGATTAAGGAGGAAAGGAGACGTCTGAATTTATTGAGTTTGTAATGGAATCATTGCCAAGTCTTCTCGATGGGTTATATATTACTCTTATTCTTACATTTATTTCCTTAATTGCAGGTTTATTTCTCGGCATTGGACTAGCTCTTGGAAGAGTATATGGGGGGAAAATAGTTTCTGCAATTTGCATCGGTTATATTGAAATTATTCGTGGAACTCCACTTCTTGTACAATTATTTATTATTTATTTTGCTTTTCCTTCAATTGGAATAACCTTAGAGGCCATTGACGCAGCTCTTTTAGGGCTATCGTTAAATTCTGGTGCATATCAAGCTGAATATCTTAGAGGATCCATTCAATCAATTCCATCGGGACAAATGGTTGCTGCAAGAACTATTGGAATGACAAAATTACAATCAATCAAAAATATTGTTCTTCCTCAGGCTTTAAGAATCTCTATTCCTGCATGGTCTAACGAACTTATTTATTTGTTAAAATATACTTCAATTGTTTATATAATTCAGGTTAAAGAGTTGACAGCAGAGGGTAAATTTATTGCAGCTGAGACCTTTAAATTTCTTGAGATTTTTGCAATCATTGCAATTATATATTTAGTTTTGACAATTGTTTTTTCAACAATTATTGAGAAATTTGAAAAGAAGTTAAGAATTCCAGGTTTAGGAGAAAAAGCAAAAATTGGTTTAAGAAATGCTTTGTGATTTTTTTGCTTTTAAACTCAATAAATATTTAAAATCCTATTTTCAATCTTTTTTATAAGCTTTATTTTTTCTTTGAATCTTGTTTTTCGAATCTCTCAATAATGATTTTATCAATTTGATTTCCAAAATCATCAGTTAATTCATCAAATTTTCCAGATTTAATTAAATTGACACCAATAATTGCAATAATTATACCAGCAAGAGTATCTGTAGATAAATTCAACATTAAAACCTGATTTGTTTTTACATAATAGGTGCCTGTTACATTCAACCATTTCACAAACTCAAGAATTACTCCAACAAACATAGTAAAAATAACTGTGACAAATCCCATTGCATATTTATCCATTTTAAGACCGTCCCAATGTTCATCAAGGATAAATATCATTGAAAGACCAATGAATGCGACAAGAATTGATATGAAAAAACGTGTTACTAACTGATAATTTTCAATAGTATAATAGTAATCAAGAAGTCTTCCACCCATATGTAAAATTGTAACAATTGCAATTAAAAAATCAAATATCCAAGGGAGAGTAAACTTTACATCTTTTTTTAAAATACTTGGTAAGATACTGATAAACAAACCAATAAATGTTCCAACAACCCATACTGCGTCCCTTCTCCAAACTGCAAGAATAATTGAAATTATCAT
>CP070712.1:1459003-1464386 GCA_020350365.1 Thermoplasmatales archaeon
CTGTTCTCGTTGGAAGGGCAAAAATCGTTGCAGAAGCTCATGATGATAATGGAATTGTAAAAGTCGAGTTTTATTTAAATGGTGATTTGGTTTTTGAAGATGAAGAAGCACCATATGAGTATAGTTTCAGAAAAGTTAAATTATTTAAACGATTCTTAAGAAAACATACAATAGAAGTGATTGCTTATGATGAGGAAGGGAAAACTGGGACTAATAGCATTGAATTAAGATGTTTTTTCTTATAAGAACTAAATTCTTATTTGAGTTTTTTTGAATATATTAAAAAACAAATAATTGCAATTAATACAAAAATAATCTCAAATCCAGGAGATTCATTTGAACTTACCGAACCTGTCGATAATTTTGTTGTGTGTTCCGCATAATCTATCCATTTACCATTGCTTTCCAAGTTAATATAATAAGTAATTGAGGTTACATCTTCATATTCAAGTGAGAATGTCTTTTCATAAGTATTACCACTTATTTTACTCATGGTTATATTTCTTCCTTTATAACAGACTCCAAGTGCCTTATTACATTCATTTACGACTAAACAGACTTTTGAAACACTTTCACCGCTTATGTCAGTTGATATTGTAACTTCTGATTTTGGAGCAGGATTTGCTGGAGTTACTTTTATTTCTCCTACAGTCGGATCTGCTTGTATTGGATTGACTATTGATAATAACAAAAATATACATAGGAAATTTAAGATTATAGATCTAATAAATCTGTTTTTCATATAATTCTCACCCTGTAAAAATTATTACCTCACTTCCTATAATGAATATAGTAATATTTAAATATTCTTATATGTTTATATTCTTTACATGGGAGAGGTAGATATTTTCAAAGCTTTAGCAGATCCTACCAGATTAAAGATTCTTGAATGTATAAGAAACGAAGAAAAATGCATTTGTGAAATTATTCCTTATACTGGAAAATCTCAACCAAATGTTTCTCAACATTTGAAAGTATTGAACCATGCAGGAATAATCAATGAGAGAAAAGATGGTACCCGAATTATGGTAAAAGTATCAAATAAAGATATTTTTAAAGTAATTGATAAAGTAAAAAGGATAAAATGATATTATGACACCCATTGAAATTCTATTATCAGGAATTGCTACATTGGAAGAATACCTTTCAGCACACGTTCTAACATGTCTTGTTCCAGCATTTTTTATTGCGGGAGCAATAACTGTTTTTGTTTCAAAAACAACAATATTAAATTATTTCGGTGCACAGGCAAAAAAATATATATCATATTCAATTGCATCGGTTTCTGGTGCAATTCTAGCTGTTTGTAGTTGTACAGTTTTACCCTTATTTGCAGGAATTTACAAGCGTGGAGCTGGAATTGGCCCTGCTACAACGTTTTTATTTTCAGGCCCTGCGATAAACATTCTTGCAATAATTCTAACTGCTCGTGTTTTAGGATATGAAATAGGAATTGCACGTGTGATTGGTGCAGTTTTCATGTCAATTTTTATTGGACTTTTGATGGCATTTGTATTCAGAAAAGAAGAGCAAGAAAAAAAGAATAAAAATCTACAAATTATTCAAGATACAGACCAAACAAATCGTCCAATTAAAATCTCTTTGCTCTTTTTTATTTTACTTGTATCAATTCTTGTAATCGGTGCGGCTAGTACCGAATATATTGAATGGATTCCAAAACTGGCAATTGTATATTTGCTTACAATTATCTTATCAGTAATTTTAATTTTTTATTATTCACGGGACGAGGTTAAAAATTGGGGATATGAAACCTGGAACCTTACAAAAAGGATATTTCCAATTCTACTAATTGGTGTTTTTATTGTTGGAATTATTGGCGGAGTTGCTGCATATCTTATTCCTGATGCAAATCCAGCCACAGCAGTCGGTGAAGCAGTAGCACCATATATAGGTGGAAATGACGTATTTTCATGTTTTCTTGCATCAATTATTGGTGCAATTCTATATATGCCAACATTACTTGAAGTAGCAATCGTTGGAGATTTATTTGGTTATAGCGTTGGAATTATGGGTGGTGGTCCTGCTCTTGCATTACTTCTCGCGGGTCCATCATTGAGTCTTCCAAATATGATTGTTATAACAAGAGTAATTGGATTAAAAAAGGCCTTTGTTTATATTTGTTTAGTTGTAATTGTTGCAACATTTGTTGGATTTGCTTATGGAATGATTTCGAGTTGAAGGATGTGATAAAAATGAAAATTGAGGTATTGGGAACTGGTTGTGCAAAATGTAGAGCAACTGAAAAAAATGTAAGAAAAGCAGTAGAAGAACTTGGAATTCAAGCAGAAATTGTGAAGATAGAAGACCTTCAGGATATAATTAATCGGGGAGTTATGATGACTCCAGCAGTTGTTGTTGATGGTGAAGTAAAAATATCTGGTCATCAACCAACAGTTGAAGAGATTAAAAAAATAATAAAATAAAAAAACAGGAGAAAATAGGATGCTTCCTAAGAAAATATTTGTAATCTTTTTTTCAATAACAATATCTTTATTTTTAAGTGGTTGTACCTCAAATAATAATCAAGAAAATACAAACAATGTTGATTGGTTATTAGATTATTCACCTGTACATTCTCCAGGTACTGGAAATGATGATTTCTGGATAGTTTATCCAACAGGTCATCCTAACAGCTCTGAAACTCCAATACATCTACCTTGGATAAATGACTCATTGAATGAAGGATGTGTTTTATTTGTAGTTCATAAAACCGGTTGTGCAAGTTGCACACCTCAAGCAGAAAGAACAATCAAGCTAGCCGAAAATTATGAAGAATATATCGAATTTTTTGACTTAGATATACCATTAGGCGGATCAATTGAAGAAAAAGCATATGAATCTTATCTATATGACCCAGATGGCCCACCAGGTGTAATTGCCTTAACAGGTATTATTACAATTTTTAATAATAGTGGAAAGATTGAATATGGATGGCATAGCTGGGAACAAGATGTTACATACAGTGAAATGGAAGGATGGTTAAAAGACGGTATATATTATTGGCTCCAGAATAGTGGGGAGTTGAGATGAAATTTGGATTAAAGATTTTATTGTCAATTGCTGTGTTGATGATCATTATTGGTGTTTTTATCCAACCAAATGCTGAAGCAGATGACTATAAGGTTGTACCTGCTCATGATTTCTCTGCAATTGACGAACAAGGTGTGAATTTTTCGTTAAGCGATTATGAAGGTACTGTTATTATTATTCATTTTACAGGTTTAGAAACTCCAATATGTATTGAATGTGAGGAGGAGATGAAAGCCCAAATAAGGGCGCTTGAAAAACTTAATAGCGGAGAAATAAACGCAACAATTATCACGATAAATCTCAGGAAAAATCCATATTCACAAACCGGTTTTGAGATGGCAGAAAGTGTCTTTGGAGTAAATATCAGCTGGCTTTGGGTTGAGGACTTTAATCCATATCCTATTGCAAGCCTCTATCAGAAATATTGGACATTTGATGGTGCTTTTTCAAATCCTTCGATTGTATTAATCAATCAGGATTTCGAGATAGTCGGTGTGTATAATGTATATTTACTTGGAAGAGGAAATTTAGATGGAATTCAAACATATGAATCACTTTCAAAGGATGTATCAGATATAATATCTGGTAATTGGGAAGGTTTTAAGGGAGGTCGCGGAAGTGAAGGTATTACCTTTCTGGGAATTTTTATTCTAGGAATACTTACTGCAGCAACACCCTGCTCAATTGCACTACTTGTTGCAATGATATCATATGTAGGAACTTTACAGGAGAATTCAAAAAATAAGAATAAAAAATATACGCTACAAGGATTCTGGATTGGCGTAGTATTTACTTTTGGTATGTCACTTGTGTTCTTTTTATTTGGTATGATTATCTCTTCACTAGGGATTTTTCTTGAGGTATCAACCTTATTTTATTTAATTGCTGGAATTGTCTTAATCATTCTTGGGATCAATATTTTTAAACCATTGAGAGAGCTTTTAAGAATAAGATCACAAAGCGAATCTAGTTCAAAAATCATGGATAAAGGGCAGAATTTGTTTACTAAAATAAGTAAAAAATCTATTTATTTTGGTGCATTCTTTCTAGGGGTTTTATTTTCTATCGGTTGGGCTCCATGCGCAATATCACTTATGATGCCTGTTTTTGTATTAATTCTTGCACAAAAGATACCGATTCTTACTGGAGGATTACTTCTTTTTGTTTTTGGCATAGGACACGGGATTCCTATTATACCATTGTGTGCAGTGACTAGCAATGTTCGTGGTAAAGTAGGTAACAAGTATGTAAAAGTTGGAAAATGGATGCATAGAATATTTGGAATTATCATAATCATTATTGGAATTATTATGGCGGTTCGATATTGGGGCTTTAATTTATGGTAGGTTATGGAGTTGAAAATAATTACAAAAAAAACTTATATAAAATAATATATATAGGAATAAGGTGAATATATTATGAAAACAAAAATTATAGGATTTATTGTTAGTCTTCTTTTAATTACATTCTCAGTTATTTCAACAGCAGCTGAAATAAATAATGATGAAGAAATTAGAGAACAAACTAATGATTATACAAATCTTAAAAAACAGGTTACAGGTAAGAGCAATATTTTAGATTACTGGACAGAGCAAGAAAAATTGCAATCTTCAGATGGTTCCCCAGGTGACTATTTTGGTAGTTCTGTTGAAATATATGGAGATTATGCAATTGTAGGTGCATATCAAGAAAATGATGATACTGGTTCAGCTTATGTATATAGACGTGATGGTGAAAGCTGGATTGAAGAACAAAAACTAACAGCATCAGATGGAGAACCCGGTGACAATTTTGGAAAATCGGTCTCAATATTTGAAAACCTTGTTATTGTAGGTGCTCCTGGAGATGATAGTAAAACAGGTTCAGCATATTTATTTAATAATAGTGGTTCATCCTGGATAGAAGAACGAAAACTAATAGCCTCAGATGGAGAACCTGATGATCTTTTTGGAAGCGCAGTTTCAATTAATCTAAGAATTGCCGTTGTAGGAGCATATGCTGATGATAATTTCAAAGGTTCAGTTTATGCATTTAACTATAGTACTACTAATAATACAGAATTTATAAAACTAGAAGCTATGGATGGGGAAACAGGTGATTGTTTTGGTTATTCTCTATCATATGATGGAACTTTTGTAATAATTGGTGCAAATGGTGATGATGATTTCTCTGGTTCAGCATATATTCTTGAATACTGCTGTTATTTTAAATGGAGAGATAAGGTGATTGTATCAGGTAACTCTCCCTATTTCGGCTCATCAGTATCAGTCGATGGTGATTATGCAATAATAGGAGCTACAGGTCTTCCTTCAGAGGGGATTACTGGATCAGT
>CP070712.1:1464486-1469619 GCA_020350365.1 Thermoplasmatales archaeon
ATTATTGATATAAAAAATGAATATTCATAACTTACATTGTTCTTAGAAAAATCAGTAAAAAAGATTAATTAGTTTCTTGATAAAACATTAATTATGTGATTACATAAAACGAGAATTATTTTATATTAGATGTAAAACATAAAACAATTTTTAAAGCTTTTTGAATTGCTTCCTTTGGTCTTAATCCATCCCTTAAATTATCTAAAAATTGATCACGAAGCATTTTTTTCTGATTATCTGATAATTTATTTAAATCTATATCTAAAACAGCATTAGCTAATACCTTAATCCATTCTGGATCGTTTTTTATATCTTGGAATCTTTTCAACTTTCTCTGTTGATCTCCATCCATATGATATACTTTGTTAAGCGTAGTATAAATATTATATGTGGAAAAATGTCAAAATGATGAAATAGACATTTTAAAAAGATAAATTATTTTTTTTGGAGGGTGGATTTTTTAATTGAATTTTAAAGTACATTGTATTTAATAGTCCTTTTTTTATCTGTATTTTATCTTCTCTTGCAAGCCATCCAATTGCATTATAAACATTTATTTCATTTATGTTTGTAAGCTTTGGAATAGATGATATATCAACTTCTTTGTATTTTTCAAGTGTTTCCCATATTTTACCTGCATTTTTTCCTATCTCATCTGTTAAATTTGTTTCACCCAGTATATACAAGTTATTTTCCAATTGAATTTTATTTTCTCGTGCAAGCCATCCTATTGCAGCATATATATTGTTTTTTGAAAGTTTTGTAATTTTAATTAAATCTTTTTCATTTAGAGGTCCATGGGTGTTTAATTCTTTCCATATCTTTCCTGCATTATTGCCAAATTCCTCTACAATATCTTTCATGGACACCACCTCTCGAAAGGGAGAATATATTATGATATTATATAGATTTTGTTAAATCTAATATGGAATAAAAAAGACTCATTTTTGATAATTGACAATATTAGATAGATATCAAATTATTGTAATTAAGAGAAATCTTTTGTGATACCGTATAAAAAATTTAATTATGTAACTGCTGGTTAGATAAATCCAAGAAAAAATTTCATAATATTATATTCCTTCAATGTTTATTAATTGTTGAATCAGAAAAAGGAAATAATCCTTTGGATTTTAAGATTTTACAGAGCCTGCACGTTTCTTTAACAAGATCTATATCATTATCTTGTATTATTTTTTTAGCGGAATTTTTCACTTCATTTAAAAAAAATTCATTTTTAATGTTTGATTTTCCTCGCTTATCAGATAAATACATACAAACAGCAGCTGGTTGAATATCTAATTTTGCTGCTGCTTCTTTCTGATTTAATCCAAAATCATTAACCATACTTCTTGCAATTTCGCTTCTAATAGCAGGTAGTAAATTCCATAATAAATATTCGCAGGGCGTTCGTTTCATTGAATTAATATATACTATCTATTGTACTTATATTTAATCTTAGAGAATTCGAATGTTAATCAAATATAAATGATATGAAACTTTTAAATAGTTTTATTAAATGTATAGCATTTGGTTTATCTTGGGAGAAAGAATAATTATGGAAAAAAATAGTAATATAATTTACGGTGTAGATGTAACTAAAGATGTTACTCCCATTATGGTAAGAGATGCAATGATTCAATGTTTTTATAAAGCACATTGTAATGTTCTTGAATTAGCTAGAGAGACCTTTGGTCATCCGCCTGAAAATAAATTTGAAGAAATGAAAAAATCACATGTAAAGGAACTGGTTGAGGATATTTATCATAGGATTGGAGGAGATTTTAATAATCCAACAAAAGAAAATTTAATCATGGTCCTTGAGAAACTAAAAGAATTTGCATCCATCTACAGAAGACCAAATATTGTAAAAAAGCATGTTGCCGAGATATTAATACTCATTAATAAATTAGATTAAAAATTATATCTAATTTAATTTACTAAATAGGATTTTTTATGCTTAATATAAAATTTAGTTACAAATTAAGCTTGAAAGGTTAACCTTTATTGAGAGCTTTTAGCGCTTTTATTATCGTATCTACTTCTTCTTCTGTGTTGAAATAATGAAATGTAACGCGGATGTGTCCCCCATATTTGTCAAGAACATTAAGAAATCTCATCAATGGTATTGTACAATGATGACCGGCTCGTGTTAATATGTTCCAATCCTTTGCTAACTTCAATGAAAGCTCAGAGCATTTCCAACCATCAACATTAAATGTTACAGTTCCTCCAATATAATCAGGATCTTCTGGTACATATAAATGGATATTTTCTAAATTTTGGATTCCATCTATAAGTTGTTTAGTCAATAGATGCTCCCTTTCCTTTATTGCTTGTAATCCAATTTCTTGTGCTACATATTTAGCTGCTCTTCCGAGTCCAATAAATCCAACAATATTTGGTGTACCCGCATCAAACCGCTTTGAAGGTACATCAGATATAAGTTCCCAATCATTGATTGTAACATCTGATACAATTCCTCCACCAAGCTCCATAACTGCCATTTTCATAATAATATCTTTTTTAGCAAAAAGGCCTCCTGTACCAGGGGGTCCTAGAGGTCCTTTATGACCTGAAAAACCATAGAAGTCGCAGCCCAAATCATAAACATCTACAGGTAAATGACCTGGCCCCTGCGATCCATCGATATAAACTAGGGCTGAAGGGTTTTTCTCTTTTATTGCTTTAATAATCTCTTTTATTGGGTGAATGGTCCCCATACTGTTGGATACATGTTGGAATGCAACAAATTTTGTATTTTCATCAACTGCTTCTGAAAACGCTTCAGGCATTAAAATTCCATCAGGAGTAGGTTCAATTATATTAAATTTAATACCTAGGTTCTTTGCAAGCCGCATCCAAGGCATAAAATTTGCATGATGTTCCATAATAGTAGTTACTATCTTATCGTTCTTTTCCCACTTTACCAATGGCTTACCATAATCAAATGTGCCATTTATTCTTTCAAGAGGTCGATTTTCTAATGCATAAGCAACTATATTTGAAGTTTGAGTTAAATTCCTTGTAAAAATCAATTCCTCCATTTTACAATTGAGTAATAGTTTGGAAGCATATTCTCGAGCAAGATCAAAGTTTTTTGTTGCTTCTACAGCTAAATCATAACCACCTCGTCCAACATTTGTACAATACTTTAGAAAATATTCATTCATTGCTTCCATTACAGGTATTGGAACAGGAGTGGTAGAGCCATTATCAACATAAATACATTCATTAATAAAAGGAATATGCTCTCTTACTGCCTCAACTGAAAGATTGTTTGTATAAATATTTGCCATGATACTTTCCCCCTTTAACATAGAAATCATCTTTTTATCTATAATATTCTGAAATATTATTCCCCCGAAGGTAATTCCTAAAACAGATTATCCTTTAAAAAACAATCCCCTAGCCCTTAAAAAGAAATAAGAGAATTTATTTGCGATTTTAAAAGTATGCCTGATACGAAACATTGGCCTGAAAAAAATTATTGATAAACCTTTTATTTTTTAATTTTAATCGTTTATTCATAAAAAGATAAGTTATAACTCAAATTTTTTTTTTTATTTAATTATAGAAAAGAAATTTATTATGGCGAAACAGTATACTCCTGTAGTAATTGAGCCGCTGGTCTATAAACAATTGTAAAAATAGTCTCAGCTTCTGGAACATTATCTAATTTAATCAATAGAACATCTCCGAAAGAAAAATCATACATATTATTATCGATGTGCTCGTCATCTGTTAATTCTACATATAATAACTTTCCTTCATTAGGATTATCTTTCCCAATAGATACTCCATTGATTTTAACAATCATACTTTCCCAATCATTAGTTTCTATATACGAAACCATTGCATCATAACTGACATTCCACCGATATAGTATTGGTGAGTTAGTAGAATTAGATGTTGAAAAAACCGCTCGTAGTTTAATACTATTTTCATTACCTATACTGCTTATATCATCGCCATTTCCTGTTAATCCTTCAAGAAGAGGTTCATTTGTAGAGGCACGTAGAATAGAATATGTTGCATGTGTACCCGAAGGCAAATAATGATCAGCATAAAAACGATTCCATCGAGTAAATCTTGAAGGTTCAATTGAATCAGATACTAAAGATGCAGAACTCTTATATCGTTTGACAAAAAAGAGATCACCACCTATACCCATTTCAGCAGGAGTTTCTTTTAGACCTGTGTACCATTCATCGATAATTACATTATACCTCCAAAACGATCTTTCATTTCCTTGCCCTCTCAACGAATACATAAATCCATCGCCAGTACTTACAAGAGCACCTCCAAGTCCAACCCGTTCAGGGGTATCGCTAAGAGAATACCAACTATCATTATCAATGCTGTACTTATAAAAATCCTTCTTTTGATTCCCTTCGGTTGCATATATATATTCATCATAGTATACAAGATTGGCACCAGCTCCAATTTTACCTGGAAATGGTGTTAAAATACTCCACTCATCATTCAAAATATTATATCTCCAAAAACTACTTTTTTGACCTCCCTGAAATGCATAAATACTACCATCTTCAGCTAATGCTAAAGATCCACCAGCATCCACAGTACCAAATTGTAAATTATTCATTTTTACCCAAGTATTACCTGAAATACTGTAACGATAAAATTTATTTCCTCCGAGTAAAGCATAGATATAATCTGCTCTATCATAAACTAACGATCCACCATTTCCTACTGATTCAGGAATATCTGCTTTATATGTCCAAATATCTGTAGAAATCGAATACTGGCAAAATGTTTTTTCATTATTTCCAACAATTAAATATACTTTGTCACCACCATCATATGCTAAACATCCACCGGCTCCAATATTATCTAATGTATCTGCAAGAGATTTCCATGAATCATCAGAAATATTATATCTCCAAAAATCTTTGGTAAGTTTACCCCTTAAAACATATACAAACCCATTAACATCACTACGTACACTATCTAGACAAACCTCTCCATTATGTATTTTTACATTATTTTTTCGCGAAATCTTTTTTTCATCTTCAAATGAATCATACCATTCAAACTCACTTTCTCCTTCATGCAAAATAAAAGAATCATTTATTTTTTCTCCGCCCATATGTTTTATTTCTAATATATCAT
>CP070712.1:1469719-1474845 GCA_020350365.1 Thermoplasmatales archaeon
CATTTAGGAAATCAATCAGAAATTGACGGTCCATTCTTCTTCAAGGTAGATAAAACACCACCTAAGATTTCTCTTTCTTATGAAGTAAGTAGTGGAAATTGGATTCAAGGTTGGGAGTTCACCTTTACGGCAACAGCAACTGATTCAATGAGCGACATGGATCGTGTCGAGTTCTACCTTAACGATGTAGTACAAGAGACTGTAACAGGTCTTGGACCAGAGTATTCCTGGTCACTAATGTACTGGCCACTACCACATGCTCAATTTTATGCAAAAGCTTATGATAAAGCGGGAAACTCAGCTATAGATTACATACAAGAACCATGTGATATTGGTAATTTAAACTCATATCTATTGTATAAGAACGATGAGAAAGAAAATAGCATTATTAGCCCTTTTTATGACGTTTCTTCTGAAACTGTTAAAAATAAATATTATGTTTTAGAAGAGAAGTTACCATCTAAAACTATTAACGGAGATATTTTTGATCCTGGTTATGTTATAGTTGTATTTAATAGACAATTTGGTAAGGATGAATGGATAGTAGATGATGTTTCATTTTCTATTTTTTATGAACCTGATAGAATTGATGGTGTATATTATCAAATTAATAACGGAAGTTGGATGTTATATGCAAATCCCTTAGTTATCTCTGAAGATGGACTATATGTTTTTTCATGGTATGTTGTTGATTCAGAAGGAAATACATCCACTATTGAATCAATATCATTCAAAGTCGATTTGACACCTCCAGAGCTTAATTTGATAAAAGAAAAACTCTCAACAAATAAAGTTAAATTTACAGCAGAAGTTTTTGATGAAACTAGTGGTATTAATAGAGTTAGATTCAAGAGTAGACTTGGCTGTATTACTGATTATGAATTCCCATATGAGTGGGTTTGGACTGGTTTATTAAATGATACGGTAACAGTTACTGTTTATGATAATGCTGAAAATAGTAATAGTAAGTTTATGTACACGGGCAATAGACTTGGTCACAACCAACAATCAATATTTTCGTTGTTAATATCACTATCAGAGAAAATTCCATTACTTGAGCGATTATTAGAACTTCTAGGGCTGTATCTAAAATGAAGAAATTGTTAGCAGCCTTAATATCAATACTTTTTATTGGACTGGTTGTTATTTCTTCATCTGCAACCGAAATAAACCCAATAAAAGCAACAGCAGAATCAATCGAAGGTAACAAGTTGTATGTAGGTGGTTCTGGGCAGGAAAACTATACCAGAATTCAAGATGCAATTGATAACACTAGCAATGGAGACACAGTGTTTGTTTATGATGACTTATCGCCATATTTAGAAAATATCGTAATAGATAAATCTATAATATTACAAGGGGAAAACAAAAACACAACAATAATCGATGGAAATTACAATGATGATGTTGTGTATATATCTGCTGATTTTGTACATCTTCGTGATTTTACAATTATTAATAGCGGTAAGTATGATTTTGATGTCGGCATAGAGATAATTTCAGATTATAATAATATTTTTAATAATTGTATTTTTGATAATGAAGGTGATAATCTTGTCAGTGGTGGTATTCTTATTAACTCATCATCTAATAATACGATTCATTTAAACAAGATATATAGCAATAATTATGATGGAATCTCTATAATAAACTCAAACGGAAATCATATTCATAATAATGAAATATTTGAAAACAAACGCTTGGGAATAACACTAACAAATTCAAGTTTTAATATTATTGAAAATAACGAGGTTTACGAAAATTATTGTGGAATTTGCCTTTACCCGAACTCAACATATAACATTGTCAAAAATAATAATGTTTACAATCATCCCTGTTGTGGAATTGCCCTTAAACAATTTTCAAATTATAACTTGATCCAGTACAATCTTGTTATCGACAATCTTGCTCATGGTATTATGCTTGGTCCGGGGCCAACGATGAAAAACACAGTTGAGATGAATACTGTTTCTGGAATTTTACCGTCTCCATTATTTCCAAATGCTGCAATAGTTCTAAAGAATGCTTTCTTTAATACTATAAAAAAGAACAATATTATTGACAATTATCGTAAGGTTATTCTTGACTGTTCATTTTGTAACTTATGGTGGAATAACTATTGGGACAGATATTTGGATTTTGGCCCAAAGGTAATAATTGGATGGATATATTTTCCGTTTAAACTAAATATAATTATTCCATGGTTTAATTTTGATTTGTATCCAGCTAAAGAACCACATTATATAAATGGGTAGAATATGAAAAGAGAAATACTAACAGTTGTTGGAATAACAATCCTATTTCTAGGTATGAGTATTACCCCAGTTATTGCAATCATTAATACAAATGAAAATCCTATGTCAAATACATCTTTAAAATCTTCATTCGAAGGAGGAAAGGAAACTACAATCGGTATTAAAGCAGATAATAATATTGTTAAAAAGGATATTGAGTATGATTGCGGACCAAAAATTGATTCAAACATTCGTTTAACTAGCAAGCATCTAACTTTATTTAGAAAAACAATAAATCATATAGATGAGCTCCAAATAAAAGAATTTATTCAACAACTAATCAATTCATTGGAAGTAAACAATTATGTTGATAGTAAAGATATAGAAGAGATAGTGAAATCACTTAATCTGAATGAAAAAATAAAGGGAATTTATTTTCTCTGCTTATTACGTAGTAATGGGATTGGTACAGCCTATTCTCGTGGCATTTTTCCTTTAATTTTAGAATTCGTGTTTTATTACCTTTTTAATGATGAAATCCACATTGGTCCAGCATTTCTAGTCGATTGGTATTCATACGAGGGGGACACATATATCAATAGTAGAAAAATATATGATGATGATTCTCAAAAAGGATATATATTTGGATTCTTAGGAATGACCTTTTCAGGTGGTATTTGGCCATGTATTTACAATGTAATTGGTTTCAGTGATTTAGTAATAATTACTGATTATGATACTATAAACTAGAAGATTTTTTAATCCTTTAAATTTATACCATATTTTGTGTTATCAATCCAAATACATTAATAATACTTGTATTATTTGGGGTTTTAAAATTAATTATAGAGGAATAGAATGACTAAAGATGAAGAACTCGCAAAATATTTATCGATTATTGAACAATATAAAGAACAATTAAATAATCTTGAAATGCAATCATCATACATACAATCGGCGATACTTGATTATAACAAAGCAAAAATTACTCTTGAAAACTTAAAAAAGACAGATAAAGACAAAGAAATACTATTACCAATTGGAGGTAGTACCTTTATTAATGCAAACATAAAGGACCCATCTAATGTGCTTTTTGATATTGGTGCTGGATTAGTTACAGAGAAAAAAACTGAGGAGGCAGTAAAAAAAATCGATAAAAAAATTGAAGAATTACAACAAACACAGGAGAGAGTAACAGCTGTTATGCAAAATTTACAGAACAGTTCAGCTGAAATTACTGCAAAAGCTCAAAAATTATTATCAGAAAATGAAAATAAACAACGATAGGAATAATAATGTTTAAATTTTTAAAGAAGAAACTAAAAAAATTCGAAGATGAACTTGAGGCCGAACTTGAAAGAGAATTAGAAAAGGAAACAATAGTTGAAGAAAAAGAAAAAACTCCAATAAAAACAACACCATCTGTTGAAAAAAAACCCGTTGAAACAGAACCTATAGAACCACCACAAGAAAAACCAACACCAGTTATTGAAAAAAAACCCGTTGAAAAGGAAACTGTTGAAACACCCAGAGAAGAACCAACACCTGATATTGAAATAAAACCTATTGAAACAGAACCTGTCGAACCACCCGAAGAAAAACCAACACCTGAAGAAATACAAATAAAAAAGGAAGAACCCAAACCAAAGGTTGAAAAACCTACTGAAGAAAAAAAGATTATACCTAGAGTCAGACTTAGAGACAAAGAAAGAAGATTAAGAATAGAACGAGACAAACGTAAAAGGGAAGAAGAAATTGATAAACAAATTGAAAAAAGTATTGAAACAGAACTTGAACATACCTTAAAAACAAAGAGAAGTATCGAAGAAGTTGTAACAACAGAAAAAATATCTTCCCGAGGTATTTCTGAAGAAAAACTAGATGATCTGTTATGGGAGCTTGAAGTTGGTCTTTTAGAGTCCGACGTTGCCTACTCTGTTATTGAGTCAATTAAAAAGGATATTAAAGAAGAGCTGAAATATGCATCTTTTGAACGTGGTAAAATCAATGAAATGGTTGAAAATGTACTTAAAAATGCAATTTCCCATGTTTTAAAATCTAGTGAAATAGATTTTATGGATTTTATTAAGAGCGCGAATAAACCGATCGTTATAATGTTTGTAGGGGTAAATGGTTCTGGTAAAACCCTTGCTATTGCTAAAATTGCAACATTACTACGAAAAAATGGTATTTCTAGTGTAATGGCCGCAGGAGATACCTTCCGTGCAGGCGCAATAGAACAATTAAACATACATGCAGACAAAGTAGGTGTAAAAATTATAAAACATGGGTCAGGTGCTGACCCTGCAGCTGTGGCCTATGATGCAATTGATCATGCAAAGGCAAAACATAAGGATGTAGTACTTTTAGATACCGCTGGAAGAGTGCAAACTAATATTAATCTGATGGATGAAATGGCTAAAATAAAACGAGTTGCAAAGCCAGACCTGATAATCTTTGTTGGTGATGCTTTATCTGGTAATGACGCTGTTGAACAAGCAAAACGATTTAATGAAGTCGTAGGAATCGACGGGGTAATATTGACAAAGGTTGATACAGATGCTAAAGGTGGAAGTGCTTTATCTGTTGCTTATACAATTGGAAAACCTCTTCTTTTTATTGGAGTTGGGCAAGGGTATGAAGATCAAATACCCTTTGAACCTGAATGGATGATGGATAACATATTTGGAAAATAAATCATAATTTTGGTAAATATAGAAGATGGACAGAAATGTAAAGATAGCAGGCTAGACGTGTACAACAATTCCTTTTAAACATGACTGACAAAATCAGAATTGAGGTTTGGAAAAATGATGATTGTTGGTCAAATATCATCCAAAGAAGAAGCAAAGGAAGTTGAAGATATCGCAAAATGTTTGGTGGTTGGATATA
>CP070712.1:1474945-1480008 GCA_020350365.1 Thermoplasmatales archaeon
TCTTAAAATATTTTAAGAAATTTCTAGAACTTGATACAAAAATCCAGTTAATAGTTGATAACACGACCAACATGGACGCAATAAAAAAATTGACTGAAGCATATGGTGACAAACTGGAAGTTAGATTCTTTTCAGAAAAGGTATCAGGAACGATGCGTAACTTTGTTTTTGGTAAAGAAATAGCAGTAAATGGCATAAAAATTCTTCCAGAAACAAGTGATGAACCATCATATGTTGGAACAGCTTATGTTGATTTGCAGGATATAGAGGTCCTGGATTATAAATTCAACAGCTTATGGGACCTTGCAAAACCCTTGAAATCAAAATAATATTCTAAAATTATCTAAACCTAGTTGTTTCGAGATTGTGTAGAGCTATAGTGTTAACATTGTATCTCTTGTGAACTGTAGAAGATATATCAAGACATTTAGATTCTTCACCATGACCAAATATAATTCTTTCTGGTCGAGGAGACATGTTATTTACATAATTAAGGAGTTGTCTTCTATCGCTATGACCAGAAAAACCATCACAGGTTTCAACTCTCATTTTCATCTTCACATTTACAATATTACCACTTACGTTTAACGGTATTTCTTCCCAACCCTTTTGAATTCTTTTACCAAGAGTACCTTCAGCTTGATAACCAACAAAAGCGATTGTATTTTTCTTGTCCTGTGCCCATTCCTTGAAATATTCCATTACAGGTCCACCGTTCATCATACCGCTTGTAGCAAGTACCACACATGATTCAGGATGATTGTTTAATATATCCTGTCTCATATCATTACTGTCAACACGCTTGAAAATATCAGACAACAATGGATTTTCACCTTGTTGAAAGATCTGTGCTCTTAGTTTGTTATTTAGATATTCAGGATAAGCTGTATGAATAGCTGTTGCTTCCCATATCATACCATCTAGATATACAAAGATTTTCGGTATCTTTTTTGTCTTTACTAGGTTTTCAAGAACGATCATTACTTCTTGACTTCTACCAACAGCAAAAACAGGTACCAAAAGCTTTCCTTTTTTCTTTATCGTGCTCTTTATGATATCATTCAACCGCTCAGTTGCCTCTTGCCTGCTTGGCTGGAAATCCTCTTTTCCCCCGTACGTTGATTCCATAAAAATTGCTTCAAGTCGCGGGAAACGATTAATTGCTGGATTAAAAAGCCATGTTCTTTCGTATTTTAAATCGCCACTGAAGGCAATATTGTAAAGACCTTCTCCTACATGGAAATGAGCAATAGCCGAGCCCAAGATATGTCCGGCATTGTGAAAGGTAAGTCTCACGTCTGGAGTGATATCCGTTGTATCACCATAATCAATTGTGATACAATGTTTTATCATATCACGAATATTTTCTGCTGAATACGGTATCTTTTTTCCGTCTGCTGCTGCAACCTTTAGATAATCCATTTGAAGAAGAGTACTCATATCCCTTGTCGGAGCAGTACAATAAACAGGGCCATCATACCCATATTTGTATAACAAAGGCACAAGTCCAGAATGATCAAGATGTGCATGGGAAATAACTACAGCATCTAGAGTTTCAAAGGGAAGAACCTCCGGTAAATGAAGATATGGTGTTGCACTTTCTGAAGACACATCTACACCACAGTCTATCATAATTTTGCTATCTTGTGTATGAAGTAGACTGCAAGAACGGCCAACCTGTCTAAAACCTCCGAGAGCTGTTACGCGAACAAACTTTTCACCGTTTGATGCACCCCTATGAAGCCTTCTGCCGACCTTCCTTAGAATCTCCTTTCTTTCCTCACTCATTGACCTAAGATAACCACGGATCTCTTTGACTGTTTTAGATTGAATAGGAGGCGTTCTGACAATTTTTGGTGACCAGTTAATCGTTTTTCTAATTTCGTTTAGAAGTGTACCTTGTTTACCTATTGCAACTCCTGGTTTTATTGCTTCGATAGTTACTTCTCCCACTTCTGGTAAAAAGTAAATGTTAGTAATTTCTGCATCCTTTGGAATAATCTTTTTAATCTTTTTTTCAGCAGTGTCAATATCAGTAATTACAGATGAATCAGGTCGTACGGCTATACGCTTCTGAAGCATCTTTGCAAGTTGTTTGACAAGCTCTTCATTTTTTGCAAATTTATCAGGATGCTTAGTATAAATAACTATTAATGCACCTTCAAACTCAACATCTGACACATCTATACTTGGAGGTATTACTCCTCTTACTTTTCCTTTAATTTCTCGTAAAACATCGTCTACAGGCATTGTTTACCCTTCTATAATTTTTAATAAATCTTATCGAATAATTATTACCTTAAGAAATAATAATAATTTGAATAATCTTATTTTGCTAACTTTTCAATACGTTTTTTAATTTCTTCCTCTGTTACTTCCTTGAATCCTTCTTTTGTGATAACAGCAATATTAATATTTCCTCCCGAAGCTGAGTCTCGATTCTTTGCAGCGGTAATTGCTCTTATAGCAATATCAACACCTGCATCGGTTGATAATTCATCTTTATAGTTATCTTCTAAAACACCGAATACATATGGTGAACCAGAACCACCTGCAGTATATTTATCTGGTATTGCTCCACCTGCCGCATCTAAGGAATAGACATGTCCTCCGGTACTGTCAAATCCAGCAAGGATCAATTGGACATAATATGGATAGAATTTCCTTTGATTCAAAATATTTGACATCAGAGTTGCTGCACTTTTTACAGGTATTTTCTGATCCCTTTTAAGTCTGTATAGATTTGCTTCAGCATTTAGGTATCTAGCAAGAATTTGTAAGTCTCCAACCAATCCGGCTGTTGCCAGTCCAAGATGATCATCAATTTGATATAGTTTTTTAGTAGTTTTATGAGCAATAAGTGTTCCCATTGTTGCTCTTGTTTCAGTTGCCATTACTACTCCATCCTTGCATACCATTCCAAGTGTTGTAGTTCCAGTTTTAGTTACATCTTTTTCTTCCATAATAATTCCTCAAAATTAAGAAAAACACGACCTAGAATCTTATAACCTTTATTTATAATTTACGTAAGTATTTAAACATTCTACTCCGAGAATAATGCAGCGACTCTATCTACTTGATCTTTATGAGCTAGAATTGTTACCTTATCACCTGAAAATAATTCAACATCCTCTGTTGGAATTATAAATTTATGGTCACGTTCGATTGCAACAATCAGACTTTTTTTTGGAAGTCCAATCTTTTTAATTGACATTCTGGAAAGTTTGGAATTTGGAGCAATCGGGAGTCTGAAAATCTCTGCATATTTACCTACGTTCATATATTCTTCTACATTTGGATGTTTAATGGATTTATAGAGGTGTTCAGCCATTACAATATTCGGGCTTTTTATCATCTTAACACCTTTTTCCATATACATAGGTTTGCTTTCCTCTTGATTCACAACAGAAACAAGATGCTTTACTCCCTTGTTTTTAGCAAGAGATACAACCATTAGATTTACAGCATCATCGTTTGTAGTTGCAACAAGGACGTCTGCCTTTTTAACCTCTGATTCCTCCAGGGTTTCTTCTTGGGTGGCATCAGCATTTATTGCAACTGCATCAAATTTTCTTGCAATCTCCTCACAACGAGCTTGGTCCTTATCTATTACTATTACATTGTGATTACTATCATTAAGTGCTATTTCAGTAAGTCGTTTTCCAATACCACCTGCACCTACGATGACTATATACATATATTATCCTCAAATACTTGTAATGCTTTAATTGCCTGGGTAAATTTATCTCTATTATTAAAGGTTTTGTTTGATTTAAGTTAAAATCTTTACAAAATAAATGTAGTTAAGTTATAAACAATTATATTAAAGATATTGAAAAAAAAAGAAAAAAAAAGAGAGAGAGTAGGTTTATTTATATACCTAGGAGCTGTCTTATTAATGTGAACGCATTTGGAAAGCGTTCAAATACTCTAAGAAGCAATGGATGAATTACAGATCTAGCTCTTGGTATTTCTACATCAAAAGTGCTAGAGCCGCTTGTTTCTCCAGTTGCGTCTTCGGCGTAGGCTGTTATTGTGAAAGTTCCTTGGTCAGCATATGTGTGACATACTTCTACTGGTGTGCATGGTTCATTAAGACCGGTTTCATCGGTTGATCCATCTCCCCAGTCTATGAAGTATTTGACTTGATCGCCATTTTCATCGCTTGAGTGGAAAGTCCAACAAAGCTCTGTTCCTGCAGCACCTGAACGAGGACCATCAATAATTGGTGGTGTTGGTGCAACAGGTCCTAAGGGACCAGTCAGCTGGAAGCACATATCCATCGGACCGTATTCTGGCCATTGTTCGTCTACGTTAAGCCAGTCTGGAACTTCGAAATATGAAGATTTCCATACAGCCATGTGTAATAGTACAGACTGTTGTGCACAAGTACCAGATTGTGGTGGAAAAGCACCTTCTCCACGGATAGATACCCAGAATTTTTCACAAGCAGGGAAAGTTATAACTTCTGGTAGATCCGCTGAGAGTTTGTAATAGATACTTGATCCAGTGTCTACAAGTAATTCTTGACCTATTTCGTCCCAAGGAATGATGTATGGTCCTGCAATTATTGCACCAGGAGCTTCACCATTGCCCCAGTCTGCATAGAAGGTTATATTCCAGTCAAAATCACCAGTTTGGTAATCTGTATTCCAGTATCCTCCTACCCAGTGGATATCTGCAACATCAGTATCCTCATCGAAGTGGAAGTCATCTGCTAGAGTTCCCAATTCTTGGTAAACTGGATCATATTGGGCCGCAAGCATTGCGTAATATTCCATTCCATTGTCCCAAACTATTGGTCCAACTGCTCCAGGCACAGATCCACTAGCATCCACACAATAGGTATCAAGAACTAGTTCTTCCGTATCTGCTGTCACAGCTACTGCTGATAAAATCATAGCAGCCACTATCAGTAATACGCCAGCTCCGTTCGAGATTTTCTTCATTTCTATTTCTCACCTCCCCAATATTTTTTAACACTTGTTAATTTATAACCTTTTCGCTTATTTTATAAATATTTGAATATAATCATATTAAATATTACTAATTTCAATACAAAA
>CP070712.1:1480108-1485151 GCA_020350365.1 Thermoplasmatales archaeon
TCAGTGTCAGAGGTACTTGTAAAAAACTCTACAACACAAGAAATGGATATTTATATTAATAATAGAAGATCAAGTGCTCCTGTTATTAGACTTGCATTAAAATATCTTCTAGGAGAAAATCCACTTAACGTTGTTGTAAAAACAAAATACGAAATTCCTGTTGGACAGGGTTTTGGTATGAGTGCAGCAGGTGCACTTAGTGCATCGTATGCCTTAGCAAAAATTATTGGAATTTCATCAAATGATGCAATAAGAGCATCTCATTTTGCTGAAGTACAGCTTAAAACCGGCTTAGGAGACGTGCTTGCTAGTTCTTTTGGTGGAATAGAAATACGCAAAAGTGCAGGTCTTCCACCGTGGGGTGTAATAGAACATATCCCTGGTAATGGAGAATTGGTTTTGTGTGTAATTGGCAAAAAACTTGATACAAAGAAAATATTAGAAGACACAAATAAGGCTACAAAAATTGTGGATTACGGTAAATATTGTACAAAGAAAATACTTCAAAAACCATCTGTTGATAATCTTTTTACACTTTCTCAGGCATTTACTGAAAATACAAATCTTGCAGATGAAAAGATACTTAGTGCAATAAAATCTGCAAGTAAATTTGGCCTTGCCAGTATGTGTATGCTTGGTAACTCTGTTTTTGCAATGGGTAAAACCGATGAACTATGTAATGCTTTATCATCATTTGGAAAGATTTTTTTATGTAGTGTTGATGAAATTGGAGCGCGGGTTTTAAATGAGTAATTATTGTAGGATATGAAAATCTGTATATCCTCTAAGCTCAACATAAACTGCTGCATCTAACCCTTTTATTGTAAGTTTTGCAGTAACTGATACCATCATGTACTCTGAGGTAGGATTGACAGTAAATATTTTTGAAAATGGGACTATTATCTCACTAAATGCATTACCTGTCTCTCCTGGAATTACTGATAACTCTTCATCTATTGTGTTTTCTCCAAGTAGGTTTAGTTCATCATTTTTAACAGTGTATAATCTACAGATAGTGTCTCTTAAAGTCAGTTCAACATTATAGGTATTAATCATTTCAAGATTTATTTCAGTTAGAATTCCTTTTAACGTTAATTTATTGTTTGCTTTTATTGATAATTGAACCGGCTTATCCTTTGAAAATATAAGCTCTTCAAGGTCTGGAACTATCAAATTTATCTCTGTACCAAACGCTAAATCTTTCTCAAAACCTGCAATTTTTGCTCCAGCGACTCCATCAATATTTAACATAATTTTTTCAGCATTTAAGGCTTCAAGAAGTATCTCTCCTGTGGTATTGATCTCTATTGAATCTTTTGGAAGTAGATTTGCATCAGGTAAATTTAGGTCTCCAACTATTTTTCCAGTATCAGTGATTATTTCCCCTGTAATGTTTTTCATATATATTTCAAACGAGTTAGGATTGTATGAATTTATTATTGATGACAATGTTATTTTCTCTGCAGTCATATCAACAAATTCAATAGTTGCACTTATAATTGGTGCAGCAAAATCATTTATTACCTTCTCAAGGGATGTTACAACTCCCATGTTAAGTGGGATTGTCTTTTCTATAAACAAAATATTCATTCCAACATCACCGGTTATTTTACTTGTAAGAACATCTGGACTGTGACCTGCAAAAGCAATTTTTACCTCTTTTGTAAAAGTCTTTTTTTCATTTGCAGGAATTATTCCACCTTCTATCTTCACATTCGATGCTTCATATCCGTCTTTTGTAGTTATTATCATTTCAAGATTTTTAACTGACATGTCAAAGCTGTTTGTGTTTTCAATATTTATTTCTGAATGTATTACTGCTTCTTCAGAATTAATCTCAGTGACATCAATTTCTATTATAATTTCTGGTGATTCCAATACTTGTATATTTATAAAAAGTAGTCCCCCTATGATAATATAAATAACTGTAATAATAATAAATAAGATTTTAACAATTTTTTTATCCATATATGCCTCATTAAATTATATTATTATTTATAAATTATCCCATTGATTATATATTATTTTCCCTTAAATATTAGAAATCTGAAAAATCAAGCTATTTTGTCTAAAATATCTATATTTCTTTTGTTTTTCCTGAAGCAAGATTTTTTAGATGTTTTTCTGCATCCTCAGGTCCTTTGGCAAAAAGAATATCATCTGTATCAATTCTTGTATTTTTATTAGGGCCATAAAGCCATTTGTCGCCATGCCTCATTGCAATGACCATCATACCTGTTTCACTTGCAAGCTTTAATTCACCTAACGTTTTATTAGATAGAATTGAGTCAGCACTGACTTGTACTCTTGTAAATACAACATCAGAATCACGAATACTCAATTTTAATATTGGATGTAGTTCAACATCTCTTAACTCAACATCTGCAATTTCCTGAGCAGCATCTGCAATTTGTTCACCTGCTTCAGCAAGTCTTAAAACAGTTAATGCATCATTTATACTCAATTTTTTATTTTCAACATTTTCAAGGGTCTGTCTCTGTAGATTTTTATATAAATTGTCAATGAAGTCTTCTAAATCATAGACCTCTTTTGCAATTGTTTTATTGTCATATAAAAGAGATGAATAGGCTAGATCAACCATAAGTTCGGATTTATCTTTTATTTCAAGTACTATATTTTCAACACTTTTCTTATTCATTCTAAAGCCCTCAACTTGCCCTGTAAAAATTTACTTAATTCAGAAAAACCTTCATTAGTTCCTCTTACTATTAACCAATCTTCAGCTTTAATTGTAGTGTCAGATTGTGGATTATATATCCAACAATTCTCTCTACGAATAGCAATAATTCTCATACCTGTTTCAGATTCAACTCTGAGTTTTCCAATTTTTTTATCACAAGCTTCTGAAGCAGATTCAACTTTTATTCTAAAAAGCTCCTCATCAGCCTGTTTGAGTATCTTAGGCAAAATTGGTGTAGATTTATCTTTTGAAAGTAAATTTACAATATCCCCTGCTGCATTGGAAATGCTTTCTGCTGCTTCAGCAACCTGTAAAATTCCAGCAAGCTCTTCAGCGTCTTCCTTTGTTCTTGCAGCCATCATCGCCATCATTCTAATATCATAATTCAATTTATCCATACGAACATCAAGATATCTTACTTCTTCAGCCATCTCTTCATTATTAAAAAGGACAGCAGAATAAGCAAGATCAATTATTAATTCTGATATATCCTTCATCTCAGTTAATAATTCTTTAACAGAGGTAGGTTCATATTCAAGTTCGCTAAATTCTTCCTTTTTCCATTTAGGTGTTCGTTGCAATCTTCCAAATATTTTTCTTTTCTTTTGTTCGGTCATATTCCAACTCCAATTAAACCAATTACAATAAACAAAAAGATAATGCCCATTACATCTCCAACAGTTGTTACAACTGGTGCAACCATATCATCAGGATCTAATCCTCTTTTAAAAGATATAAAAGCAGTTAAAACGCTAATAAAAGAAACAACACTAATCAGGAGGAACCCTGTTAAAATAATTATAGCGACAAACTCTATCAAGGCTATATCCTCAATTAAATTACCAAATAACGCTAGGAAATAAATAACTATCGCAAGTATAAGGTAGGTAATAAGTCCAATAAGAATGGATATCAAGAAGTTATCATGAATTTCTTTATCTTTTAAACTTAAGTTAATATAACCGACATGCAAACCAGAAGCAATGCGGGCTCCTAAAACACTTCCAATATTCCCACTTATACTGTTTATCACTGGAATAGATATAAGAAATACAGGAAAAAGAAGCAGAGCCTCTTGTTTACCTTGGAGTATTTGACCGGCAAATATCTCAATTAAAATTGTAACTGTCAAAAGCGGTAGACCATGTTTTACTATCTTTTTCCAACTATAAATCATAGGGCTACCTCCACAAGAAAAGCGCTACCAAAAAGACAAAGCATTGTAATAATGTCTCCAAATGTAGCAAGTGCTGGTCCAGTTATGTTATCTGGGTCATATCCTCTTTTAAAGACTAGATAAATAATTCCAATCGTCATCAAATTAAGAATTATTGCAGAAATCAAACCTGCAAGAAGGACAATTGAAATTAATTTAATAGGATTAGGATATACTCCTAGAAGAAATGAACTCAAATAAGCAAGCAGACCAATGATTATTGAAACAAATATACTCAGTATAAAGGAACCCATTAAGTTTTGTTTAAGCTCCTCATTCCACAAATTATCAGCATTAATAATACCTAGATGATAGGCAGAACCCAATCGTGAACCAAAAGCAGTACTAATATTACCTCTTAAAGCAATAATTGCTGGAACAACAACAATAAGACCAGGAATCTCCTTGAGAAGATCTATCATTACACCAAGGGTACTACCTGCAACTATAGCACCTAATCCACAAAAAATGATTAGGGGGAGGCTCTGCTTCACCATTTCCTTTGCATACATTTAAAGCAACCTCCATCTTATAATAACACTCCTGGTCTATAGATAACATTCTCTATATCGTTCCCATTTTTGATCAATATGTTTCTCAATTGCTTTTATTCTTTCAACATCCTTTTTGGGTATAAAAAGATGCCTAAATCGCCCTTGATATTTAATCCAATCTTCGATTGGTTTACGCTCAATTTTTCCTTCCAATATAAGCTTACTTTTACCATTAAAAGTTACTTTTTCATTTTCATATTCATACATGGCCCATGCACCTGTTTCAACAGCCATATTTCCCATCTCAACTGTACGCTCCATTCCAAAACGCCAACCTGGTGGGCATGGTGCCATAATTTCTATGTATTTTGGTCCTTTGATACCTTTTGCTTTTTTGACCTTTTTATAAAGATCCTCTGGATAACTAACACATGTTTGAGCAGCATAAGGAATATGATGGGACATGATTATTTCTCCCATTTCCTTTCGAAACTCTGTTTTACCACCAACTGTTGTTGTAGTCCATGCAGCATATGGAGTTGCACCACTTCGTTGGATACCAGTATTTGAATAAATTTCATTGTTGTAGCAAATATAGATAAAATTTGTTTGTCTTTCAAGTGCACCAGAAA
>CP070712.1:1485251-1490262 GCA_020350365.1 Thermoplasmatales archaeon
CAGGTCAAAATATTGGTATTACAAGTGGTGCAATACTACTTCCATTCATAGCACTTACTTTTGGATATACATATACTTTTTTAATTGGAGGTTTAATTGTATTATTAATAATTATCTTTCCACTATTGGTAAAAGAATATAAGATTGTTAAAAAACGACCTAAAATGGTAAAACTGCTCTTCAGTGAATTCAAGAAAAAAACAACACTGCTTGTTTCTTTATTTGCACCACTTGCCTACATGAATTGTGGAATTCTATTTTTCATAATTCCAATTTATCTTGACATTTATCTTGGATTAGATATTTCGCAAATTGGCTTTATCACTGCGATTTTTACCCTTGCAGTTGCATTCGGCTCAATAGTCGGTGGTGCGATTGCAGATAAACTTGGTAGAAAAAATACACTATATATCATGCTTTCTACAAGTATAATATCTTCTGCTTTGCTAATATATGCAAACAATTGGCAAAATTTTACAATTGTTTATTCGGCAATAGGTTTTCTACAGGGTGGAATGGCTGCTTCTGCACTAGCAATGCTAATGGATATAACCAATCCAAAAATTGGTGCAACACAGTTTTCGATATTAACCGGTCTTGGGAATTTCGGTTATTTGTTTGCAGGAGCAATTAGTGGTTCACTTTATGCAATGTTTGGGTTCAGTCGTGTGTTTTTATATGCAGCATGGGCCTTTGGACCAGCAATACTAATACTTTATTTTATAAGATTAAAAAGCATGAGGAAAAATAAATAAAATTATTGATTTTATTCAATGAACTCCTGGGGAATATATTGTACTTTGTGATACTTGGGTTCATAATAATAATCATAATTTTTTATTGCATTTGGAAACTTATTTACCAAATCATCAAGAATACTATGTAGTTCAGCTTCATCTTTTACTACAAAATCTAGTTCCAAATCTGCATAACCTGCGGTTTTTGATATAACAAGTAAATGAGGATTTTTTAAGATATAATCAATTATAGGTTGTTTTTTTGAATAATCAATGAGGTTGATGTCTGTCTTATACATCTTATATCCATATTTTAAAAAATTACCGACATATCTAAAACCTTGAATAACACCAATTCTTGTCAGTCTGTCCATCCTGTTTTTGACAGTAGTTGCGCTTAGGCCAAGGTTCTTTGCAATATCTATCGTAGGCATCCTTGCATTATTTGCTAGATTTTGAAGGATTTTTTTATCAATTTCATCGGTATTTACAACTTTTCCACCGCCAATAATTTCATATCTACGTTTATCAGGATTGAATTTTGCATCTGAAAATAGGTTTTGATTGATTTTAAATGTATAATGTTGAAAATAAACAGAAAACACTTGTTTTTCAAAATATTGATGGTATTTCTGAAGCGTTTTCTCCCAAAATTTGTAAAAATCTATTGTTTCCTTAATCCAAATACAAACAACAAGATCATATTTTCCTTTAAGTGATTGAACAATCCAGACATATTTGTTTTTCACAAAATAATCAATGATTTCTTCTTCGATTTCTTTTGTTGTATTCTTGAAATTAATATAGAATCTAAAACTTGTATAACCTAATCTTGAAGAATCAATTGAAGTGAAATAATATAAAATATAACCCTCTTTTTCTAATTTTTTTACCCTTGATGCAACAACATCTTTAGATAGACCTACCTTTCTACCAATGCTTCTAAACGACTGCCTGCAATCTATGTCAAGTTCGTATAAAATTTTCCTGTCCTTTAAATCCAGTTTTTCCATACAATTTCGACAAAATGTTATTTTGATTGGGCTATATTATCGTTTTGTCGTCTTTTTTGATGAGCCGTTTAATGTTACCCGCTCAGCATAATGATTATTAGGTGATTAAAAAATGAGAAAAAATTTGGGAAATTATGAGGCGAGTCACAACGGAAAGAAAAAAACAGGGATGATGATCGTTAGTATTATAGCTGTTACCTTATTTATCGGGACAGCTTTGGAACCTGCATTGGCTGAACCATTGAACCCAAAGGGAATAAAGGCCCCAGAGAGTGAAGAGGAATGTACTCTTTGTGCACCACGGTCAACTGAGCCGGTGAACGAACCTGAATGCACATCTTGTATTGAGGCCATAAAATATGCGGTCAACTACTCAAGATACCATGTAAATGACACCTTTTCAAATGATACACAATGGTATCCCTTGATGGTTGCAGAGGTAGTAATAGCTATCTTTGAGGGAATCCACATTGGATTGAAAGAATCAGGATTCAAAAT
The DNA here is from genome assembly GCA_020350365.1 of Thermoplasmatales archaeon. Lineage (GTDB taxonomy): Archaea > Thermoplasmatota > E2 > DHVEG-1 > DHVEG-1 > SG8-52-3. The sequence continues at coordinate 1,487,500 of CP070712.1, forward strand.
AAGTATAGATGATGAAGCACTAAAAGAAAAAATCCAATATTGGGTAGACCGAACAGTTGACAGTGATTACAAATATAACATGACAGAATTTATTGCAGTACTAGGATCAGTATTTATCGGAGTAGGAGCATACCTACTAACACGCTGCAGCCCAGATGATGACACAGAAAGATCAAATACAAGCACTCTAAGAAACATAATATCATCCATCGTACGAAGATTCATATACAGAATAAACGCAATAACACTACTATTAAGATAAACCCCCTCCTTCCTTCTTTTTATATTTGTTTTTAAGGAAAAATCATCACACTTATTTTTTTAATATTTTAACTAACAATCTTTTTTTCAGTCTATCGACAAAATGATAATTTAAATTTTCTATTTTACTATTTTGTCGACTTTTTAGGTCAGCCATTTCATATCAACAATAAACTATACTATTATTTGTAGATAAAAGAGAGAAGGGTTCTTTTTTTTATTTACCTCCCTGACCCCCTAAATTACCCTTCTCTCGTTTATGTATAATAATTTAATCAACTCAAATTACAAATATTTAAATTATTATAGTTTTGTTGTTTGTTGATATTTTTAAAAGTCTGTGGATAATCCATAATCTATATTTTTTTAATTTGAAAATAATAGTAGCATTTAAATATCTATAAATTAATTTATTTTATATTAAAATAATGTAATATTCATACAAAATCGGAGGAATATAATGAAAATAAAGATAACAGCAATATTAATTTGCTCGATATTTATGATAGCAACAGTATTACCTGTTTCAGGTAGTAATGTAGAAATTGAGAAAGAAAATGTGTCAAGTGCTGGAATGCTTCGCAATCTTAACCTTGATCTTGCAATAACAAATGCTGGTTCAAACCAGGTAAATATATTTCTAGGGGATGGATCTGGAGAATTTGAAAATTCTGGAAACTTCTCTGTTGGAAATTTTCCAGTGGGAATTATAGATGGAGATTTTAATTTAGACGGTATACTTGATATTATCACAACCGATTATGAAGATGCAAATGTAACCTTACTTATTGGTGATGGCACCGGAAGTTTTGCACTTACTGCAAGGTTTCCAGTAGATCTTGAACCTTTAGGAATAATTGATGAAGATTTTAACGGTGATGGAAAAATTGATATTGCAGTTGCTAACAGTGGATCAAATAAAGTAAGTGTTTTAATTGGTGATGGGGCTAGTGGATTTGCACCACAACAAACATTTACTGTTGGAAATGGACCAGTAGACCTTTGTTCTGGAATGTTTGATGGAGATAGTAATGTTGATTTAATAAGTGCAAATCTGGATAGTAATTCTATAGCTCTTTTAACTGGTGATGGGGAAGGTGGATTTGTTCTGGCAGATACAATTGACCTTGGATATGATTATCAGCCATATGCAATATCAAAAGGAGATTTTGACAAAGATGGTAATATGGATGTGGTAGTTGCTAGTGGTGGATATCCCGATATTGGAGTTTTGCTTGGAGATGGGGCTGGAGGATTTGATCCTCTTCAAAACTTTACAGTGGGATTAGGTCTTGAGCGATTCGATATTGTCGTAGAGGATTTCAACAATGATGAAAATCTAGACATAGCCGTTCCAAATACAAATGAGGATACGATAAGTGTCTTACTTGGCAACGGAACAGGGGGATTTGGAACGCATCAAACATTTGTAGTTGGTGCCTATCCAGTTGGTATTTGTGATGGAGACTTCGATGAAGATGGAGACCCTGACCTTGCAGTAACAAATGCATTTGATAATACAGTTAGTGTCCTTATTGGTAATGGAGCTGGAGGATTTTCAACTCAACAGATCCTTTTCGCAGGAGAAGTACCTGTTGGAATATTATCAGGAAATATTGATCACATACCAGTTCCAGATTTAGAATGCAATGGTTCTTTATATTGGACAGGTATTAAACCAGGAGCAGATATAATTGATTCTTTTTCAATTGGAAACACTGGAGAAGTAAGTTCAGTTTTAAAATGGAAGATTCAGTCATATCCATCTTGGGGAGAATGGAGTTTTTCAGAAACAAGTGGAAATATTCCAGACGCAACTTGGGAAGAAATACAAGTTCTTATTACAGCACCCAATGAGTCCGATACATTTACAGGAACAATAAAAATAATCAATTTAGAGGATCCTAATGATGAATGTGAAATAGAGGTATATGTTAAGACACCGAGAACAAAAACCTTGTTTGAATCATTGTTAGAATTAATACTCGAGCGATTTCCAAATGCATTTCCAATACTTAGACAGATATTGATGAGATAGGTCTGTCTAATCCTTTTTTTACATTAAAAACTAATTTTTTTTACTTTTTTTACTATTGAATAATTTTTTTAAGAATAATTATATAAATAAAAAATTGTATTATATTGTATTGAAAAGGGGAGTATTAAATGATTAGAAAACAATTATTTTTATGTATTTTTATCTTTTTTCTTATTATAGGAGTTGTGCCAGGTATAAATAGTGCACAAATAATGTTTGAAAAAATAAAATATCCTGAGGTAAAAAATGATGATCCATATCCGTTAACACCTGATTGGATTTCAGATAGCCCTCATTATAGTACAGGAGCTGCACTTGCTGATTTTAATAAAGATGATTGGCTTGATCTTGTGGTTTCTGACGGCAACGATATGGCACCTGGTAGGCTAAATGTTTATTATAACGATGGAGATGGAAATCTCCCAACAACTGCAAGTTGGCAATCAGATGATGTAGGTTATAAT
>CP070712.1:1490362-1495266 GCA_020350365.1 Thermoplasmatales archaeon
GAATTAAGCGAGAAAGATGCTAAAAGTGGTGTTAGCGGTATTTGGCTTCTTGTTGGGGTTGTTGTTGCAGCAATTTTCAAGTTTACACAAGTAGCAATGAAAGCAGTTAGCGGAACAATTCATGGAATAGTAAATATCGGTAAATATAATATCGGCTCTGGTGCAAATCCTGGTTATCTTTATGGTGGAGTTGCCGCATCCCCTGCCCTTCTTGGTGTAGGTTGGATTATTGGTCCACGTATTGCTTCCTTTGTATTTGTAGGAGGCCTTCTTGGATGGGTTATTCTTGCACCTTTAATTGTTCTAGCAACAGGTCTTCCAACTCCTCCACTTTCTGATCCTCAGATATATGCTGATGTTCTCAATCTTGGCGGTGGAAATCTTGAGACTGGAAAATTTATCTGGGGCTTTTTTAACATTTGGGGAAGTTATATTCGTTATATTGGTGTAGGTGCAATGGTAGTTGGTGGTCTTTATACAATATTTAAATTAAGGGCCAATCTTGCAAGTGGTATCAAGGAGGCTATTATTGGTATTAAGGGAGGTCAGGTTGATGCAAAAAAACGAACTGATAGAGATATAAATTTCAAATTTGTATTTCTTGCAATAGGGGCTCTCACAATTCCTGTGTTTCTGGTTTATGGTATGATATCAGATAACTGGCCTGTTTCTGCCTTTATGGCTGTTTTTGCAATTCTTTTTGCATTCATTGCTAGTGCAATAGCAGGCTATATGGCAGGACTGCTTGGTTCATCAAATAATCCAATTTCAGGAGTTACTGTATCGGTTTTACTGATTACTACTTTGATTTTACTTGGTTTTGGACTCAGTGGAACAGGCGCCTTTGGAGTTGCAATCCTAATTGCTGCTGTTATTTGTTGTGCTGCTGCAATTTCTGGTGACGTACTGCAATCAATGGCTTGCGGTCAAATGGTAGGGGCAACACCTAAAAATCAACAAATCGCAGAGCTTATCGGCGTACTTGCCGCTGCTCCAATTCTTGCATTTGTAGTTCAAGCTCTTGACAAGGCATATCATATTGGTAGTCCAGATCTTGCCGCTCCTCAAGCATTTTTAATGGCCGGCATTGTTGAAGGAGTTCTAACCGGTGAAATGGTATGGCCATTTGTCTTTGCTGGAATGGTACTTGCTTTTGTACTTATTCTTATTGACCTACCAGTTCTTCCTGTTGCAATAGGTATTTATCTTCCATTCACACTAAGTGTGCCTATTTTTAGTGGAGGTATTGTAAGACATATTACAAACAAATTCATTGAGAAGAAATATGGAAGTGCTGAAGAGGAAGAAATCTCAGATTGGGAACTTGCAATTAAGCAGACTGGTGTGAAACCAAAAGAAAAGGTTATAAGAACAGGTCTACTTCTCACTGCGGGACTCATTGCTGGAGAAGCATTGATGGGAGTTACTGTTGCTTTCCTAATTATTGGAGGCTTTGACTTTGCAATATTTAAATTCCCACCGATACTGCCTGCTATACTAATATGGTTGTTTATTGCAGCACTCCTTGCATATATCCCATTGAGGGAAATCTTTGTTAAGGAAGAATAAACCAAAAAAACGTCGCTTGCCAACGATTGATGAATTTCTTAAGTTTATTCCAAAAAGGGCAGAGCTTGAATGGTCAACAAACAAGGAAGGAATTGTTGAAATTAAAATGGAGAAATTCAGCAGCAACCTTGGAAAATCTTTTTGTAAGATAATCAAAAAGGAAAATTATTTTACAGCAAAAATGGATAAATATGGTTCTCTAGTCTGGAAAAATTGCGATGGGAAAAAAACTGTTAAGGACATATTAAAAATCATGGAAAAGGAATTTCAGAAAGAGGAAAACCTTGATCAAAGATTGATATTATTTTTACAACAAATGAACTCATTAAGATATATCAATCTTTAAATAACAAAGGTTAATCCTAGAAATTATTAAGGAAATTGTTATGAAAACATATGAACTAATTGACCACACTGCCGATGTTGGTGTAAAAGCCTATGGTAAAACCATTTCTGAGGCATTTGAAAATGCTGCAAAAGGGATGTTTGATATAATAACTGACAGTTCAGAAATTGAAAGCATTGGCCAATATGATATCGAGCTTGAGGCACCTGACCTTGAGCAACTCCTTGTCGATTGGCTTTCTGATCTTCTATTTTTAAACAGTGCAAAGAATCTGGTTTTTGGTTTTTTCAAGGTTGAGCTTGATGAAAAGAAAAATAAACTTTCTGCAAAGATTTTTGGCGAAAAGTTCAATCTTTCAAAGCATAAGATTGGTGCAGAAATAAAAGCAGTAACTTACCATATGCTTGAGGTAAAAAAGAAAAGACCATTTTTCGTACAGGTTCTTTTTGATATTTAGTTTAATACTTTCAATGAACCTTTGTTTTTGTTTAAATAATAAAAATGATGTTTATTGTTTTAAAGTGATCCCACCGGACGGTCACCTCAGACATAGTTAATTACTGTTTTTCCTCTCCTTCCGGGACGCCGTCCGGCTTCTCCTCACCACTTATATATGGGATAGTAAACGTTATTAATAGTATGCCATTAACCATTTTTACCAGATAGGTGTAGATTATGACATGTGGCGAAATCACTGAAGAAATGAATATAAGAGAAGTTATTGAAAAACATCCTGAGGTAACAGCAGTGTTTGCTAAATACAATATGGGATGCATAGGTTGTATTGCTGCCTCATTTGAAAAAATAAAAGATATCGCAGTAGTTCATGGAGTAGATGTTAAACAATTTGTAAAAGAACTAAATGAAGTAATGGCCAAATAATATTACAAAGAGCTTTTAGTAATTACTAATTCTCCATGTTTTATTCCCTTTAATGCTTTTATAGAATCAGCTAATTTTTGAACTCTTCCTGATTTTCCTTTTAAAACTAATACTTCAAGACAGTTATGATGATCTACATGTATATGTGTTGTTGAAAGAATTTCGGTATGATGGTTGTGCTGTAGACCTAGAAGTTTATTTGTTAAATTACCTGTATGATGATCATAAATCATTGTTAAGGTTCCTATTACATTTTCATCTGGATTTTTACTTTTTTCATCAATTAGACCCGCTCTTATCAAATCCCTTATAGCTTCCGATCTATTTTCATAACCTTCTTTTTTTATCATCCTGTCAAATTTCTTTAATAACTCTGGTTCAATTGATACTCCAAATCTTGTAATTTTTTCGACCATGATAACACGTTTATAAGATAATCGTAGCACGAATTTAAATTTTTTGCTACCAAAAAGCTTTTATTATACATGATGTTTGAGGATTTTACTAAATTTTGGGGTAAAATGAATATGAATAAGAATTTAGTCCTAATTATCATAATAGGAATAATATTTTTTTCAACACTTGCCACAAATGCAACTGCAGACGAAGATAATATCAATATTTTATGTACAAATACTGTTCTTGCAGATTTTGTATCAAATCTTTTAACTGAAAATGTAACAGTAGAATACATTATGCCTCCAGGAATTTGTCCTGCATTTTATGATACAACACCTAGTGATGTCAATAAAATTGTTACAGCAGACATCATAATATCTTTTGGTTCACCAACTATGGAACCATGGCTTGGAGATTTAATTGACTACAATCCCTCAGGTAATTTAATCGAATGTAAGAACTTAGGAGAATGGAACTATCCTTCAGGTGCAAAGGTCTACATTGAATACCTTGAAACCGAACTTAGTAAGTTATACTCAGAATTAAATAATACATTACAATCTAATGCCGAAGAATATATTGATAAAATTGATGCAAAATTTGCTGAGCTTCAAAATAGAATAAATAATAATAGCTATAATGATAAAAAAGTAATTTGTATGGCATGGCTTAAGGATTTTATAGAATATCTTGGATTGAATGTAACATACTCTTATGAACCACCCCAAGGCCTATCCTTAAAAGACGAGCTTGATGTAATAAATGCTGCTTCTTCAAATGATGTATATGCAGTTATTGATAATCTTCAAAGTGGAACTGATTTTGGAGCTAGAGTTGCTTCAGAATCAGGTGCAAGTCATGTAATTTTTACAAATTTTCCAGATGCAATTCCAGGAACAAAGACGTATCTAGATATGATAACCTACAATACTGATCAATTGATTAAAGGAATTGCAACATACGAATACAAAAAAGGTGAACTTGCGGAATTAGAAAGCCAAGTCACAAATTTAGAACTACAGAGAAATATATCTTTGATATTTGTAGTGATTTTTATAATACTGGCATTTACTTTTTTAATAATGTATAATAAAAAATAATGGTGATAGGATTGAATGAGGAATTGAAAATTATTGAAAGGTTTCATGGTCATATTGGTCCTTATGCAGTAATTGGATTTAGAATGGGAAAAATTGCTAATGAAAAACTTGGAAATAATCCATTTAACAAAAAGGCTCAGGTCTGGACTAGTAAAGAACCTCCGATGTCTTGTGTAATTGACGGTATTCAGATGAGCTCTGGTTGTACAATCGGAAAGGGTAACTTAACAATATTTTCAGGAAATTTGCCAAAAGCGCTATTTTCAAATAACGATGGTAAACAAATTGAGATACATCTTCGTGAGTCTATTAAAAATGAAATTGATACAAATGTTACAGAACAAAATATCATCAGCTATTCTGAAAAGCTTTTTCAATTGCCAGATGCTGAACTTTTTGAAATTCGTTGAGATTATATGAAAAAAAACTCAAGTATAATTGACCTTATAAACATTGAAACGGTTTATGAAGGAGAGAAATTACCAGTTATCTATGATATTAATTTAAAAGTAGAACCTGGAGAATTTATATCAATAATTGGCCCAAATGGTGCTGGAAAAACAACACTACTTGAGACAATAAATGGCCTTCTTTCCTATAACAAAGGA
>CP070712.1:1495366-1500166 GCA_020350365.1 Thermoplasmatales archaeon
CAGCTGTATCGTTTAAGAAAATGGCAACGAAGGATTAGAATATCTGATGCAACAGAAAGAAACCTTGCTTTTGCTCTTTCAGAACTTGACAGAATGGCATCTGGTATGGGCCTTCCTAGAAATGTAAGAGAGACAGCTGCAATGATTTATAGAAAAGCAGTTCTTAAAAATCTTATTCGTGGAAGAAGCATTGAAGGAGTATCTGCTGCCGCACTTTATGCTGCTTGCAGGCAATGTAACGTACCGAGAACACTTGATGAAATAGCAGGTTCATCTAGGGTTTCTAGAAAAGAAATTGGTAGAACCTATCGATTTATCGCTCGTGAATTAGGACTAAAACTTATGCCAACTTCACCGCAGGATTACATTTCAAGGTTCTGTAGTGAACTCAAGCTTAGCGGGGACGTGCAATCAAAGGCTATTGAGATTTTAAAGGATGCAGCTGATAAGGAACTAACTTCCGGTCGTGGACCAACTGGTGTCTCTGCTGCCTCAATTTATATTGCATCCATTCTTTGTGGTGAACGTAGAACTCAAAGAGAAGTTGCCGATGTTGCAGGTGTAACAGAAGTTACAATCAGAAATAGATATAAGGAACTTGCAGAAAGACTTGATATAGATATCATTCTTTAATTTTTATGACCAGATGGTATTCTGAAAGAAAGTCCGAGCATTTTTACAAAGAGGCAAAGCGTGATGGTTATAGATCTAGATCAGCATTTAAATTAAAACAGATTCAGAAAAAGTATAGAATTTTAAAAAAGGGAGATATAGTAATAGATCTGGGTGCTGCCCCTGGCGGTTGGAGCCAGGTTGCAAAAGAAATTGTCGGTGATGAGGGAGTAGTTCTAGGTATTGATCTTTCACCTATCAAACCAATCAGAGGAGTTACATTTCTCCAAGGTGATATGACAAAGGAATCGTCCTTACAAGAGTTAATAGAATCAATGGAGGAAAAAAAGGCAAATGCAGTAATTTCTGATATGTCTCCAAACATATCTGGTAATTATGATGTTGATCATGCTAGAAGTATTTATCTTTGTGAACAAGCTTTTATTACTGCCTCAACTTTTCTAAAACTTGGTGGGAATTTTTTATGCAAGGTCTTTGAAGGAAAAGAATTGCCAAGATTTTTAAAAGAGGTAAAAAACAGTTTTGGGCTTGTTAAGAAATTTTCTCCTCCTGCATCAAGAAAAAGCAGTTCTGAAATTTATGTTATTGCAAAATCTTTCAAAAAAAATTGATGTCTACAATTTGAAAATAATATAAAACAAATGAAATAGCAACAAAAGGTTTAAAACCTTTGATGTGATTAACATACGTTAAGGAAATATATAATAAAATTTAAATTAACAAAACGAAAATAATATATATATACAAGTACCAATAATTATTATATAATATATAATCCTACATCCACATCCGAACCATTCGGATAATGCTTGGGGGCAGTTAATGGTTAAACAATATGCGAATCTAGATGAATTTTTCGATGCTACCAAATTTGACATAGAAGATAAGATTACAAAAATCATTTTAGACGGTGAGATTGTTTCAATTTTAAATGGCGGAAAAAGATTAAGATCTCTTTTAGCTGCTCTTGCATTTAAGGCCTGCACCCGCGGTAAAGAAACAGAAAAACACTATCAAAGGTCCCTTGAGGGATCAGTAAGTATCGAACTTGCTCACGGTGCATCTCTAGTTCACGATGATATAATTGATAAGGACAAAACTAGAAGAGGAAAAGATGCAGTCCATGTAAAGCAGGGTGTTGGAAAGGCTATTTTAACAGGCCACAAGATGCTTGTAAAAGGTTTTGATATTGCACTTAGTCATGGAAAGGAAGTAGCAAGTCTCTATGTTGATTCATGGAACAAGGTTGTAAACGGGGAAATAGATGAAGTTGATTTTAATAAAAGCTCCTTGGTTTTGAAGAACCTGTCAACAAAATCCCAAATATTTGAGGCTTACAACAAAATAATTGATTTAAAGACAGCAGTTTTGTTTTCTTCGGCATGTAAAGCAGGAGCAATAGAAGCTGATATGAAAGGTGACATTCTAAATGTGTTTGCAAACTATGGTAGAGAAATCGGTCTTGCATATCAACTGGCAGATGACCTAGTTGATCTTGCTCAGGGTGAAATGATAGACAGTGTAATTATACCTCTTTTAAACAAACTTGACAATAAAGCTGCAAAACTCAAGGCTTTCAGAAATTGGGAGATAAAAAGGAAGTTTTCAAAACACAAGGATAAAATCCAAGAGCTTTACATAAGCGAAATAAAAAGGCATATTGACAATGCTATAGAACTCAGCAAGTCAAGCCTTATCCCTCAATCAGATTATAAGAAAATGCTTACAGATGCACCCAACTATATCATTAACAAAATGCTTGGTGAAATAAAAGTTACGGTTTAAACCTGTTCCTTTACTAATTCTGATATTTTTTCTGTATTAATTTTTGCAAAGTAGATTTTAGTAATTGGTCTAGTAATATAGATAATAATTCCTATATCAGTTAAAAATGATAGAATTACAGATATCAGACCATATACTGAGAACCAATCTAGAAATCGAATTGCATTTACAATAAATGCAGCAAGCATTAGACCAAACACAATCAGAAAGATTGTGGAAATAATTAGCCCTGTTGTCCAGGCCCAGCCCTCTCCTCTAAATGTTGCATATGAAAATATTACAAATAGAAATGAAAATACAAACCAAACAATTGTAGAAACCAGGTATCCAAAATGAACCGGGTAAAGCAGTCCTCCAAGTTCTTCGTATCCTGGTATTTCAATGAAAATCACTAGTGAATATCCTCCCCAAAGTACAAACATTCCACTTAATGCAAGCCATAACAAAATTAAAATATAAACTGTTCTTGGTCTCTCACTCATAATTTGTTCCTCAAGTAAACATTATAGAAATAGAACAACTACTTATATTTTTGTCTTATTTTTCAATTTGATAGCGCCTATTTTTAATATTTAACAGAATTACTATTAATAAAAGAATAATCGAGCCTAAAAATATAAAAAAACTGATTCCAGGACCCCAACTACATGACATTGTTTCATAGGTATTTTCCCCAGGGATACTTACATCTAAGTTACCACTACCAATAAAACTTCCAACGGTTACATTAGCCATTTCAGACATTGCATAGGAGAAACCAACAATTGAGCCAGCAAAGATTATCAAAGCCAGAAATAATAAAATAAATAGGAATTTTCCTTTTTTGAAGCGTTTGAATATATCTGGTGCAAGTAGGATTATAAAACCAAAAATAATTGCATATGGTAAGATACTTACTACAAATTCAAATGTCTCATCAAGCACTGTCAGTTCCCCAGCAGTAAGATTGTTATTTGTAATAATTGTTACCATTTCTGTAGGAATAATATATAATTTAGTTGAAGTTTCAAGATGAGAATTTGGCAGGTTGCCTTGTACAGTCCACCAGGGTGAAACAATAGCAATGACTGCAATAACTATTGCACATATCTTCAAAAAGAATATGATATTCTTCTTTTTATATGCAAAAATTGCAGAAAAAGCAAGAAGAATTAATGCAAGAGCAATTGCTATAAATGGATAAATAGGCTCATTTGTAGTTACAACTGAATAATCCTTATCATATAAAACATCGACCTTTCTTTGAGCAATAAACTCTTCATTTGAATATATTGTACTATTGTAGACTCCTGGAGGAATAGAAAATAAAACATTACCATTGCTGTTAGAAATTCCTTCGATTTCCTTATCGCCCCTGGTAAATATAACCTTTGCATCTTTCAAAGGATTTCCTCGGGAATCCAAGACCTTGGTAGTAATATTAAATAAAGCTGAAAAAACAATATTTGTATTGCCATCATTTCCGCTGGGAATCCTAATGGATTCTTCTCTTTTATATGATTTATAGCTTACTTTTATGGTATAGTTCCCAGGATAAATATTTGAAAAAAGATACCTTTCAGAAGATAATTTCTTTGGGTTTAAAATAACTGTTTTTTCAAGATCTTTACTTGTAAGAGAAACATCAAGTGGCGCCCCGGGTGGTAAATTCCAATCATCCTTAATTATTGCAGTTAAATCATATAGATTGATTTCAAATAAGGATTTATCAGGTATGGGAATTTTTTCCTTTATTTCAAATAATTCATAATTAATTTTCAAAATATAATTTGCAGGATAGAGGTCTTTGAATATATACGTTCCATCATTTGTTAAATTTGGTTTTATTACCTCTGGAATCTGCATTTCATTACTTGTAATACTAAGGTCCACATCAAAAGATGGTGCATTTCCTTCTGAATCGTTTATATTTATCATTAAATCGTGCGTGTCAAAATTTAATGAAACTCTCTTTGGGATAATCTGTCTTATTCTTCCTAATCGTAAATTTTGTTCATCAATAAAAAATCCTTTGTATGTTGTATTTAAGGAGTAACTATTAGTAAGCCCGCAAGGGGCTTTAAGAATTGTTTGTCCATTGGAATCACTTTTACCTTTTTCAATGATTGAACCCTCGTCAAGAAGATAAAATTGTACATTTTCAATTCCATCATCATCTTGATTTTTCACAGATATTCTAATCTTACCTTGATGCTTGCAAAATATTCTTACTTTCTTATCCTCATTTAATTCAACGATTTTATATCCAATAAATTCCTGATCGTCACTAAGTATTGCATTCTCAAGCCATATCTTGACAACATATTTTCCAGAAGGAATATTTGAAAAAACCATTTTTCGGAAAAATGAGATATTCTTAAAATCAATTTTTACCTCTTCTGT
>CP070712.1:1500266-1505039 GCA_020350365.1 Thermoplasmatales archaeon
AGAAGTGCACACAAGAAAGGAAAGAAATTTGCAGGTATCAATGTATTAGCCGGTAAAGTAGATGACATGATGAAGAACAATGTAATAGAACCATTGAGAGTAAGCATGCAGGAAATCGAAGCATCTTCTGAAGCAGCAACAATGATACTTAGAATCGATGATGTCATCGCTTCAAAGGGAGGCGGAGCACCAGCAATGCCACCAGGCGGAATGCCACCAGGCGGAATGGGCGGAATGCCACCAGGAATGGACTACTAGACATATCCATTCTCTCTTTTATTTTTTTAATTCAAGTAATTATGACAACTGAAGAATCTACAGGCAAAAAGAAACAATCAACTAGTAAAAAAAATGTTAGTTTAAAAAATGAAGTTGAACAACTTAAACAAGAATTAAAAGAAAATAAGAATCATCTATTGAGAAGTATTGCAGATTTTCAAAATTATCAAAAAAGAATGGAAAGAGAACTGAAACTATTAGAAGATGAAATCAAAAGAAAGTATCTTTCAGAATTAATTGATCTTAATGAATTATTAAAAAAAGCATATGAAGATGAAAATCCAAAAGAGGGTTTAAAACTGATGCTTGAAAATATTGAAAAATTCTTTGAAAAAGAAGAAATAAAATATATTGAATGTATAGGAAAAAAGTTTGACCATAATCTTCATCATGCAGTTACTGCTCTTGAGAAAGAAAATTGTGATGATGATATTATTGTTGAGGAGGTTAAAAAAGGCTATATGGTAAATGGTAAGCTATTAAGGCCTTCTCAGGTAATTGTTGCAAAAAAGAAAGAAAAATGAATATGAGGTGATTTTGTATGGGGAAAATAATTGGTATAGATTTAGGAACTACCAATTCTGAAGTTGCTGTTGTAGAAGCAGGAAAACCGACTGTAATAAAAAGTGCAGAGGGACAACCGTTCTTTCCTTCAGTTGTTGCTTTCACCAAAGACGGTGAAATGCTTGTGGGCGAATCAGCTAAAAGGCAGGCTGTTACAAATCCTGAAGGAACAATACATAGAATTAAACGAAAAATGGGACGAGGAGAAAAGATAAAGGTAGGCGATAAGAGCTATAGCCCTGAGCAAATTAGTGCATTCATTCTTCAAAAAATCAAAAAAGATGCTGAAGAGTATATTGGCGAAAAAATCAGTGACGCGGTAATTACAGTTCCTGCATATTTCAATGATGATCAACGTCAGGCCACAAAAGATGCTGGAAAAATTGCAGGTCTTAAAGTGAAACGCATAATAAATGAACCAACCGCAGCATCTCTTGCATATGGTCTTGATAAAGAGGGAGACCACAAAATAGCAGTATATGACTTTGGTGGAGGTACTTTTGACATTACACTAATGGAAGTTGGTGAAGGAGTTTTCGAAGTTCTGTCAACAAATGGCGATACACAACTCGGTGGATCTGATATGGACAAGGCACTAGTTGATTATTTTGCAAAAGAATTTGAAAAAAACAATGATATTGATTTAAGAGATGATCCAAAGGCCTTACAACGGCTTTATGAAGCAGCAGAAAATGCAAAAATTGAACTATCTTCCACACTTCAAACAGATATTAACCTACCATATCTAACAGTAATTGATAAAGAACCAAAACATCTTGAAATGAAGCTTACACGTGCAAAGCTTGAGGAAATCATATCATCATTTGTGGAAAAAACAGAACAACCCTGCAAACAGGCATTGAAAGATGCTAAACTGAAATCTTCTGATATCGATCATATAGTACTTGTGGGTGGTACGACAAGAATTCCACTTGTTAGAAAAAAAGTAGAAGAAATATTTGGAAGACCACCAAAAAGAGATGTAGACCCGATGGAATGTGTCGCAATGGGAGCAGCAATTCAAGCAGGGGTGCTATCTGGTGATATTGATAAGGATATTGTGTTACTAGATGTAACACCTCTGACATTGAGTATCGAAACCTTAGGTGGAGTAGCAACTTCTCTTATAGATAGAAACACAACCGTTCCAACAAAGAAGAGTAGGGTTTTTTCAACAGCTGCTGACAATCAAACAAGCGTTGATATAAATGTTTTACAAGGTGAGCGTCCAATGGCAACAGACAATAAAAGTATCGGCAGGTTCCATCTTGATGGAATACTACCAGCGCCAAGAGGCATTCCACAAATAGAGGTAACTTTTGATATCGATGTAGATGGAATTCTAAATGTTGCTGCAAAGGATTTAGGGACAGGTAAAGAACAAAGTATACGAATAACTGGTTCAACTAAACTTTCGGATGAAGAAATTACAAAAATGAAAAAAGAAGCAGAAGTTCATGAAGAAGAAGATATAAAAAGAAAGGAAAAAGTAGAAGTCCGAAACAATGGAGATGCTATGGTACATGCAACACAAAAGACACTTGAAGAACTTAAAGACAAGTTTACAAAAGAAGATAAGGAAGGTATCGAAAAAGGTCTAAAAGAGTTAAGAGAAGCCCTATCTGGTGATGACACAAACAAGATAAAAGAAAAAACAGATGAATTATCAAAAGTATTACAAAAAGTTTCAGCTCAAATCTATCAGCAGGCAGCTCAACAATATCAACAGCAACAACAAGCAGGTAAAACTGAAGATAAGTCACAAGAAGAGTCTTGGTCAGGAAAACCAGATGGAGACGATAAAACAATAGATGCGGATTTTGAAGTAAAAGATGATAAAAAAAAGAAGGATGAAAAAGATTAGTTTCTAACCTTCTTTTAATTCTTTTTTTAATTCTTCTAATAACTTTCTAATTTTTCTATTTAATTTCTTTGGTGTTATAATTTGAATTTCTACGTATAAATCGCCAAATCCCCTATTATGAAGTTCTGGCATTCCCTTATTTCTTATTTTTAGAATATCTCCGTTTTGTGTCCCTTCAGGAATTTTTAAACTCCCGATGCTTCCATCAATGGTCTCTATATCAATTTTACCACCTAAGGCAGCTTCTGGAAAGGAAATCTCTTTTATCATATGAAGATTTGATCCACTTCTATTATATTTTGGATGTCTTTTTAAATGGATCACAATATATAAATCACCACTATTGCCACCAAAGGATCCTGCTTCTCCTTCACCTGATAGTCTTAATTGTGAACCGTCATCAACTCCCTTTGGAATCTTAAGCTCGATATTGCGGGTTTTTTGAATTTTACCCTTCCCATTACATTGTGGGCAGTAATCTTTAATAATTGTTCCTTCACCCCGACATTTCGGACAAGTTGAAATTTGAGTAAATACACCAAATGCTGTTCTTCTAGACTGTCTTGATTGCCCTGTACCGTTACATTCAGTGCATGTCTTTGGATTTGTTCCAGGTTTGGCGCCACTACCTTGGCAGGATTCACATGTTTCAGTTCTTGGGACGTTTATTTCGGTTTTTAATCCATTATACGCATCTTCAAGACTTATTTCAATATCATATCTTAAATCTATACCTCTTGATCGTCTTGGACCTCTTCTATTAAAATCCATTCTATGGCCAAAAAACCGTTCGAAAATATCATTAAACCCAAAATCAAAATCGATGCCCATTCCCCTAAAGATATCACCAAAATCTGCTCCTCTGAAAATGTCCTCATAACTGTAACGATGATCTATACCAGCATGACCGTATTGATCATATAATCTACGTTTTTCATCATCGTATAATACTGCATAGGCTTCAGAGATTTCCTTGAATTTTTCCTCTGCGGATTTATCTGGATTTTTATCAGGATGGTATTTTAAAGCTAACTTACGATATGCTTTCTTAATCTCTGCCTTAGTTGCATCTTTATTAACACCTAATATCTCATAATAATCTTGTTTTGCCATATTAGTACAAATCGACAGTAAATCAAAAAGTAGTATTTTTTATTTACCAATAAAATATTGTTTTATTTGACAATTAAAACAGAACATGGAGCATTGTTTACAACATCTCTTGATATACTTTTATCCATTGCCTTATCAAAACCCTTAGTTTTTTCATGATGAGCAATTATTATTAAATCATCATCCTGAGCATATTTTACAATCTCTTCTGAAGGTTTTCCAACAATTAAATCAGTTTCTATATTTACTCCATATTCTTCTGCAATTTTTTTGAAATTCTCAAGAAATGCTGAAGCTTCATTTTTTAATTTTTCTTCTAAAATTACTGAGGAAATAAACTGGTGAGTATCATTAATTGTTATTATATTAGCATTTACTCCTAATAACTTTGCAAAAAATGCTCCTTGCTTAACAGCTTTTTTGGAATTCTCAGAATTATCAACAGGTATAATTATTCTTTTTATATCCTTCATCAATCCTCTCAAATAATTTGAATAATTTATGAATAATTAAATATTTCTTTTATTTTTAATTTACATTTTAATGATATTAATTGCGATATATAATAAAAATTTACAGAATTAACAAAGCCGTTTTATATTAGAAATATATTCTTGTTTACTATATTACTAGATGTGATGGGATAATAATGCTTAATACTTATGACAATGTGTTAAATCATTACATAAATATTTTTTGAGGATCGGTCCTATGGTAGAAGAACCCGAGATTGTAAAAGAGCTTAGAGAAGCTGAAAAACTTGGAATATTATACACCATGATTAATAGTGCTATAGAAGAAATAAGAGGACCTATTGAAAATGAGAAGAAAGGTTCTGAGCACTCAAGTCATATTGTTGAAGATTTTAAAAAAGGAACAAGCGAAGGTAGTATTGGAAGTATAGAAGAAAAATATAGAACAATCTTTGATAACTATGCTATTGGTATTACACT
>CP070712.1:1505139-1509863 GCA_020350365.1 Thermoplasmatales archaeon
TGGGGTGATTGGACATTTAATCCTACAAGCGGTACTGGTTTAGCTCCTGAAGATGGGAATGTAACAATAGAAGTAACTTTTATCTTACCTGAAGGCGCTAATGAAATTTATACTGGGGATATTAGAGTGGTAAACACTGATAATGCAAATGATTATTGTGAAATAGATGTATTTGTAAAAACCCCAAGAGATAGATCTTTATATCAAACCTTTCAAAATTGGATATTTGACCGATTTTCATTCGAGTTACCGATAATTAGAAAATTACAAGAGATATTTTAGATAAATTATACTAATTTTATCTCAATTTAAATTATCGTAATACAAAGGTTTTTAAATCCAAGAACTTATATTTTAAATAAGAAAATCAAACCCGCGGGGAGTTTAAAGAAATGAAAAAGAAAAGTATATTGTTGATTTTTTTTGTAACAATTTTGATTTGTTCTACATTTACAATTGCATCATCTGAAAAACTGATATTAAAATCAATTGTTAAAACAATAGGTTTTGAAGTTCAAGGAAACACTTTGATTGTGGAAAATATAAACAAAAGAGTACTTGAAATTGATACAGCTGGCACAATTGTTTGGCAAAAAACAGGTTTAAATTCACCAAATGATGCTGAAAGACTAGCTAATGGCAATACCTTAATATCAGAATATAATTTAAATAGGATCATTGAGATAGATACTTCAGGAAATATAGTTTGGGAGATAACAAATATCGCTGGTCCACAGGATGTTGAACGATTCGACAATGGAAACACTCTTATCACAGAAACCTTGGGATCACGTGTTTTTGAAATTGATAATTTTGGAAATATAATCTGGGAAAAAACTGGATTATTTTGGCCTACCGATGCTGAACGTGTTGACAATGGCAATACATTGATTGTGGAAAGTCTTGGTCAACGTGTAATTGAGGTAGATAATGAGGGTAGCGTATTGTGGCAAGTAACAAATCTAACAAATCCAGTGGATGTTGAACGACTTCATGATGGCAACACACTTATTACTGAGGCAAATCTAGGTCGAATAATAGAAGTTGATAGTTGGGGTTATATTGTTAGAGAAATAACCGGGTTAGATTCACCTTGGGATGCTGAAAGACTCTCAAATGGTGATACATTAATTGCTGAATATGCTAACGAACGTATAATCCAGATAGCTCCTGATGATGAAATTGTCTGGGAAATAACAGGTCTTCAGGGTCCAGTTGATGTGGAAAAACTGCCTAATCTACCACCATCTGCTCCAGAAATTACAGGACCAACTGTTGGAAGTATGTTAATCCCATTATATTTTAATTTTACCTCAACTGATCCTAATGCAGATAGAGTCACATATCAGGTTAAATGGGGAGATGGAACAGAAAACAACTGGTCTCCATGGCAAAACTCAGGTGAACCATATTGTGAGAATCATACTTGGTATGTACCGATTAATTATACAATTTTAGCAAGAGCAAAAGACGATTATGGTGCAGAAAGCGATTATTCAACATTTGAAATTATAATTCCAAGAAATAAGGTATTTGTGGGTTGGTATGAAAGATTAATTGGCAAATTTCCAATATTGTCTCATTTAATAAGAAATTTTTTGTCAATACGTTAATATTAAAAATCTTATATTCTCCCCAAAAGTTTATGTTACGAATGTTTCATTAAAATTTTAAAATATTTCAAAAAAATATTTTTATATACTTTTATTAATTTTAAAAATAACTAGGGATAAAATATAACTTAACAATTGGAATGTATAATTTTAAATAGTGTTAATTATATAGCATATTATTAACATGCGTTAATTACCAATTGATCGGGGGTAAAAAATGATAAATATAAGTTATAAAAAATTTCTAATATTTGGAATAATTGTCTTATTTATTGGAGCAGCTGTTGCACCTAATATAAGTGGATATGATAATAAAACAAGTATTAATTCATTAAAGGAAGCTCCTTCCAATTTCCCTTTGAATGATGATTTTATTAATGCTTTTTGGCAATTTGATGAATGTAGTGGAGATGTTGTGGAAGATTCATCAACTCATAATTATGATGGAACAAGGTATGGGGCCACCTGGATCACTGGTGGATATTCCGGTTGTGCTCTTGATTTTGATGGAGTAAATGATTACGTTGATTTGACCTCCCATGTAAAAAAAATAGCAGTCAATAAGACGGATGATTATATTATTTCTTTCGCTTTTAAATCGACGTTAAATAGTCCCGGTGCTATCCTTAGCATGACTGGTTATAAAAATGTTCCAGAATTCCGTATTGAATTAGAACCAAATGGCTCTCTGTTATTTAAGATATGGACGGGTCTGTGTGGAATGGTTCTATATTCTGAAGAAGATCATAATGATGGCCAATGGCATGAGGTTGAAATATTTTTTAGTGGGATAACAACAGATCCAACTATGTGGATTTACATTGACAATAATCTAGATGGAGAACTAACAGATTGGTTATGTGATATTGAAAATGGTGATTTCACAGCTGCAACAATTGGTAAGAGAGCTTCTGAGGATACAGTATTTTTTGATGGAACAATTGATGAATTTAAATTTATAAAATACGCAGAAGGAAATGAACAAGAACCACCTGAAATTGGCGGACCAGATCATGGCGACCCTGATGTAGAATATGATTTTTCCTTTACAACATATGATCCTGAAGAAGATGAAGTTGAGATTAAAATTGATTGGGGAGATGGAGACATAACAAATTGGCTAGGGCCACATGATTCCGGAGAAGAAGCAATTTACTCTCATACTTATGATACAGAAGGTTTATATGTTATTAAGGCAAAATCACAGGACTTTTGGGATGATAGCAGATGGTCAAATCCTGGTTATGAAATTAGAATAGGAAATCAACCACCTTATCCTCCAACCATAGATGGACCTAAATATGGAGATCCAGATCAAGTATTGACTTATTTCTTTAAAACAGCAGATTATGAAGAACAGGATTTATATTACATTGTGGATTGGGGTGATGGAACAACAACAGAAACTGATTATGTTCAGTCTAATACAACTGTACAATTATCGCATAGCTGGGATGCAAAAGATGATTATAATATAACTGCACAAGCTGTAGATATCCATGGAAAACCAAGCCTTGAATCAGAGGGATACCACATACGAATAGGAGATGAACCTCCAGTGAAACCAGATATCGATGGACCAATAAACGGTCCAGCTGGAGTAGAAATATACTTTGATTTCACAGGTGATGACCCAGAATATGACAAAGTGAGTTTCAATATAAAATGGGGAGATGGCAATGAAATCCCAGAAACTGAATATTATAATTCAGGAGAATCAGTAACAATATCTCATGTTTGGCAAAATACAGGAACCTATATAGTTCAGGCTCGTGCAAAGGACATATTTGACTACTGGAGTGATTGGGGAAGCTACGAAATCAAAATACCAAGAACAAAAGTTTATAACTATAATATAATAGAATTATTGTTTGAACGATTCCCAAATGCTTTTCCAATTCTTAGACATATATTTGGCTTGTAGATTAAAAAGTTTAACCATTTTTTTCTCTTCTTTTTTATTATTTTGAATTACATTATATAACAAACTGTCAATTTATTTAATTAAAACAAATTGTTCTTCTTTTTTAGTTATATAATTACAATAAAAAGTATCGCTTAACAATTGGTATGTATAATTTTAAATACTAATAATGATATAAGAATAATTAAGTGATGTTAATTATATAATAAATAAGGGGGAAAATAATGAGAAATACAAATATAAAAAAAATATCTGTTTATGGAATAATAATTTTATTTATTGGGGCAACTATTATACCAAGTATAACTGGTTATGCTGAAATTTACAATAAATCAACAGAAGAATTATATGGAAGTCTTAATTTAAATGATGATTATATTGGCTCCTTTTGGAAACTTGATGAATGCTCAGGTGATAATGTTGGAGATTCATCTACTCCAAGTTATGATGGGGAAAGAGTTGGAGCTACATGGGTAACCCAGGGATATTCAGGTTGTGCACTGTCTTTTGATGGTGTAGATGACTATGTTAATTTTACTTCTGATTCATCAGAAATCATGTTTAATAAAACTGATGACGTCATAATTACTTTCTATTTCAAATCAACAGGAGAAGGTATTATTTTCTCTGGAACTGCTCCATGGGGATTTCATCCAGATTTTAGAATTCAATTATATTCAAATGGTACATTATTTATTTTAACGATAACTCAAGCATGTGGAATTCAATTATATTCTAATGGTTCATATAATGACGGGCAATGGCATTTTGTTGAATATTACCATAATGGTATCACATCAAGCCCAACTGCGACCCTTTATGTTGATAATGTTTTGGATATCAGTGTTACACACTACTTATGTGATATTGAAAATGTTGACTTTGGTAAGTGTAAGATGGGCATGCATGCTTATTATTCAACAGATTATTTTGATGGATATATTGATGAATTTAAAATCATTAAATATGAGGGGGGAAATGAACAAGAACCGCCTATAATTGATGGTCCTGGGGGAGGACAACCAGATGTAGAATTAGATTTTACTTTTACAACAAATGATCCAGAAGGTGACAATATATCGATTTTAATTGATTGGGGCGATGGAACAGAAGAAGATTGGAGAGGCCCATACCTATCTGGAGAAGAGGTAACAGTCAGTCATAAATGGGATGAAGAAGGTCAATAT
>CP070712.1:1509963-1514676 GCA_020350365.1 Thermoplasmatales archaeon
AACGTAAGTTGAAAAAGGTCTTGCCATTAGACCTACCACTGCAATTAATACCGAAGCTATCAGTATCCAGAATGGATAATTATAAGGATCAAGAATAAATCCAAACAATATTTTCTACCCCATAATTTAAGTGAAAAGTATTTTTCCAACTTTTCTTCTTATCTTTCCTTTCTCTCTTTCCAGTATTCCATCAAATGTATAATCTAGTGTTACCTTTCCGTCAGCTGACTTAATTATAACTCCTCCAGTTTTTTCTATCCGACCAATAACTGAAAGTCCTAGTTTTCCAGCAATTGTTTTGTCAGCAGCTCTTGAAGTAATAATTGAACATTTCCCACCAAGTTTTTTCATACCATCTTTTATAAGATTCTCAACTATTTTTTCGTAATTTTTGCCTTTAAGAATCGATAATTCATGATGGGCTTTTGAAAAACATAGGTCAATAATTTGCTCTCTTGCATTCATGATTTCTCGTTTTATGTCCTGATTTGCCTTAGATATATGGATTTTCTTAATGTTTTCACTTTTAATTTTACCGTCATAGAGAATTTTTTTAACGTCTTCTTCTGCTTCTTTTTTTGCATTACTGATTATAATTTTTGCTTGATCTTCTGCATCCTTTTTTATTTTCTTTATCTCAAGATCTGTATCTTTTTTGATTTGTTCAATGATTTTTTCAGCTGTCATATATCTTCCTTTTTACAATAAACCAAGTCCAGTCATTAGAAGTATTCCTACAAGTAGTCCAAAGATAGCAATAGTTTCAGGCATAACAGTATAAATGATTCCTCTAGCAGCAACATCTGGATTTCTAGCAGTTGCAGCAATAGATGAGCTTGCTACTTGTCCCTGGTTTGCAGCGGAAATTCCAGTGAGACCTACAACAAGTCCAATACCAATTGCAGATATTCCAAGCATGGGATTAGAAAGATTTGCATTTCCTGCACCACCAAGAAGTCCTGCTCCCATCATCAGTAGGATTGCAGTAAGTAGTCCATATACTGCTTGTGTCATTGGTAACACTTGAAACACCAAGCATTTACCAAATAGGTCTGGTTTTTCTCCGGTTACTGCTACAGCAGAAGAACCTGCAAGCATTAGCCCCATTGCAGAACCAATTCCAGCTATACCCATAGAAAGTGCACAACCAATAATAATCATTGATTGGGTTTCACCTTCAACACCAGTTAACGGTTCAGCAATAACTGTTCCCATAGCCATCACAAATGCCATCATTGATAGAAGAAATAATGACGCTTTGGCTTTCATTTTTCTTATTTTCATTTTTTGTCCTCCTTATTTTGTTTCTTCAATTTTTGTAAACTTTCTTTCTATTGAGAAGGGTTCAAACTTTTTGCCTCCTCCTTCATAAAACCTATTAAAGAATTCAACATATTGAAGCCTGAGTGAGTGAACTCCTGCTCCAAGAGTTTGCAAACCAAGGTTTGCAGTATGAGCAAATATTAAGATTATTGGGGTAAAAACAATTCCTACTACAGGAATCATTTGTGGAATTATTTGTGCAACAATATTAAATGCAAGTGCCATTCCGGTTGTCCCAAGACCAAGTGCAAGCAATCTTGCATATGATAACCAGTCACCGATGTAACCTGTTATATCAAAGAAGCCAAGTGGTCCAGCATGCTTCATTCTTAAAAGAAAACCAATTATTACAAGTATTGCTGCAATATACAACATTATTGTTTCAAGTACCCACATCTTAAGTAGAAGTTCACCAATTAAAAGTCCCCCACCTAATTGAAGTGGAATCCAAGAAAAGTGCTGGACAAATAATGAACTATAATCCTTTCTCTTATATGATTGATAAATAGCAAGAATAATACCTATATTAAGGTGAATTAGACCAAATAAAAGTGACATTGTTAAGATTACTAAGGGATCACGTAATGGTTCAATTGGAAATTGTGTTCCAGCAATAGTAAAAGTATACAGCAGCTGATTTGGATTGTTAAAGAAAAACCGTGGTATTAAATCACCAAAAAAACTATTTGTTAAAGTACCAACAATAATTGTCACAATTGCAAGCCAAATTCCCATGAAAGACCATTCTTTTATAGTATCACTAATCTTTGAAAATTTAAAGTATCCAAAAATTGAAAGGATTAAAAGAAGAAGTCCATAACCTGCATCTCCAAGCATTATTCCAAAGAACAAAATAAAAAATATTCCCATGAATATCATTGGATCAATTTCATTGTATCTTGGAGTTGCAAATAAATCAAGAAACATTCTGAAAGGTTTTGCCCAACCAGGTGTTTTAAGATGAACTGGTGGATTATCTGGATTTGCAGAAGGCGTTTCAAAATTACAAATCACATGATCTTTAGAAACTCCCTCAAGTGATTTTCTGAATGATTCCTTGTCTTTTTCAAGTATCCAACCATTTATAGTATAAGTGGAATTAGTTTTTCCAAAGTTTTTTGCTACTTCCTTTCTCACTCTTTCAAATCTTATTTCTTCTTTTAATGCAAGCAAATCATCGAGTTGTTCTTTTGCATATACTCTTAATTCTGAAATTATTTTTTTCTTTTCTTTTGCAATGTCCTTTTTTTCTTGACTTAAAGATTTTAAGAGGTCTTTAGGTATTCCAGACTCAACCTCAAAATCAAGTTCAGTAATTTTTTCTCTACAAATCTTTAAGAATTCATCTTTTTTTGATATGTGAGCTGCAACCAGAACAGCCCATTGAACATCCTTACCACTGCCAATTTGGTTTGAGTATATGGTTGATTTATCTAAGGCATTTATTTCCTTTTTTAATGACTCAATATCATCAGTAAGTCCAACTTTTACTAAAATTAATTCAGACTCCCCAATATCAGATATATCAAAATCAAAATCCTTAATGAAATTCAATTGAGTGGTATCATTATTTATTTTCTCAATTCGTTCATTATATTCCTGTAATTTTTTATCATAATTTAGAATTTTTTTTTCAATTTCTTCAAGCAGGCCCTCGGCATATGAATTCATTTCATCAAGACCGCGGTCTTCAACAGTTTTTATTTCAGGTAAATCTGGATTGAAAATTGCCTTTATACCACTCTTTTTAGGTTTAATTTTTTTCAATATTCCTATTAGCCTTGATAGACGCAGTTCATATGTCATGCAAGTTTCAGCATCATCCTGCATTTGTAAGAATTCAAAATTTTCAATTGGACCTTCCTCTGCTTTTGAAATATCAATAATTTCCATTACTCCATTTTCGTGTAGGTTTTTTATTACATCATTTATATAGTTTTGATGTACAACTACAGTTGCCTTTTTCATTGGAGTTGGAAAAAGTATTTTTTAACCCCCCTCTTCTATCTCCTTAATTATTGTTTCAATTGCCTTTTTCATGTTCTTACTTGAAGATTGCTGAATAGTCAAAATATCCTTTTTTCTAGAAGCCTTAATTTTTTGTATTTCTTTTTTTGCCTCAGTTTCTGCATCTGTAAAAAAATCCTGTGATTTTTTTTGAGCTTTGTTTATTGAATTTTGTTTGTGTTTTACTGCATCCACCTTTGCCTTTTCAATAATTTTTTCGGCATCAATTTTTGCGGTTTCGATTCTTTTTAAGGCTTTTTTTTCAGCGTCTTTAATATCTTTAATTGATTTAGATGCCATTTGATACCCGAATAAGTAATACATTTATAAATTTTAATATGAATTAAAATAAGGAAAAAGAGTTGAAATTTAGAATAATTTAATGAAAATTTACATTCCCCAAAATTTATCTGTCTTTCTTTTTATTTCAAATATTTTATTTAAAACGTCTCTCTCATCTGCATTAAGAACGTCCATATCACGTAACTTTTTTGCATCACTTGCTGGCAAATCTGTATAAAAAATGTCTTCTCCTTTTATCTGCCTTCCAACAGTGACACCTTCAATAGAAATTGCAACTTCCTGACCTTGAATGGCTTCATCAATAGACTTATTTTCAGATTGTATTCCTTTGATTGATCCAATAGGTCTACCGTCTTCCTTCATTAATCTGAGACCTGTTTTAATTCTTCCACTTAAAACTCTAACACCGATTACTGCAGGATGACTTACTCTGAAAACATATTCTGGTAGAAACTTAATCATTCCAGGATGTATATAATCCTGGCGTCTCTCTCTTTCAAGTTCCGCTTTCTTTTTTTCAAACCATTCATCATAATTTTCCATTATTGTATAGATGACATCCTCATTAAAAATTGTAATATCAACTTTTGCAAGCTCTTCTTTTGCCTCTGGTAAAACCTTTACATTGAAAGCAAATATAATCTTGTTAAACGGGTCAATTGTTGCATCAGTTTCAACTATATCCCTTTTAGAGACATTTCCAATTTCTGCTTTCCGAATCTTTATACTCTTTTCCCGCGATTCCTTAATCAATGCTTCCAGCGATCCAATTGTATCTGCCTTAATTATTATCCCTTGCTCATCTAATTCAAAATCAATCTTTGTTTGATTTTTTATTTCATTAATGACTTCTTCAAGATCACCTTTTACTATTCTAATTGGAGCTCCAGGAATAACATTTTCTAAATTTGGAGATGAAATCTTTATACCACTTGCAGCATGCACTTCAGCAACATTATCAAATCGTTCACGAGGATCTCGAATCTCATCAAGTGGCTTCGGTTTTAATAAAGCTTTTATACGTGTAACAACAGGTTCATCTATAGTACCAATTACTATTTTATCATCATTCTTAATTGT
>CP070712.1:1514776-1519365 GCA_020350365.1 Thermoplasmatales archaeon
TTTTTTATGTATAAAGATTTCGTCAAAAAAAGCATTTAATTTCTAAAAATCTTTGATTAAATTGTTCAAAATAAAACAAGATATACATAATAATTAAAAATAATCCATTTTAACCAATATAACATTTATATATCCATAATTTGATTTTATTATGTATGGAGGCAATATAAAAATGAATAATAAACCTAATATTTTGTATAAAATTCTTGTAATTGGTATAGTTATTTTATTTATTGGAACAAATGCTATTCCTTCAACTGGAAATAAAATTAATATTTTAGAAAAACAAACAAACGAATTACCAAAATATATGGATCTCTTATCATTACATGGTTTTGATAATGGCTTTTTTATAACAAAAAATCAACATGATTTAAATTTATTATCACCTGTTATTGATTTTCCATTAACTAGAGAAGTTTTTAGAGTAGGAGACATAATTGAAATAAATGGTACCGCATCAATGCCAGGTTTTCAATATTATATCATAGAATGGGGTATTGGTAAGAATCCAACTGAATGGTTTACAGAGGGTGTGACTCTAATTAATAATGGCACTGTTGAAATCATTAATGGCACATTAGGTTTTTGGGATACAAGTTCAGTAACAGATGCAAATTTCTATAACATAAAATTAACTGTTCCTGTTGAAGTCTTTGAGCAAAACGAGGCAACTGTTAGTATTTATCTTGATCCAACTTTGCATGTTAATTTTCCTTTCGGATGGCCTCATGAAATACAAGGAACACAAGTTACGATTTGGAGCCCTATTGCTCTCTCTGACATTAATGATGATGGATACCAGGAAATTGGTTTTGGGACTATTAGTGTAGAATCTCCAGGTGATAACAACAATGACTATGTAATAGATCATATGGGAAACATATTGCAGGGATGGCCCAAAAACTTATATGCAATTCAAGGTGCATCCCTAACATTTGCAGATATAGATACATCAACAAGTAACAAAGAAGTTATTGGTGGTATGTGGGGAGAAGAAGTCTATGTATGGTATGATAACGGAACTTTAGTTGATGGTTGGCCAACAAATATCTATGCATCTCGTGCTACACCATCAGTAAATGACATTGATTGTGATGGTGATTTAGAGATAATTATTCCAACAACTGATGGTGGGGGTATTATTTATGTATTTCATCATGACGGAACAATTGCTGATGGTTGGCCTGTTTTAATAGGCAGCCCTGTTAGGAGAGGGGTTTCAACAGCTGATATTGATAAGGATGGTTTTCCAGAACTTTTATTTGGTGATCAAGATGGTTTTGTTTATGCATTACACCATGATGGTAGCTATGTTGATGGATGGCCGCAACTTGCTACTGATATTATTAAATCTTCTCCAGTAATTGCAGATATTGAAGGTGATGGTGATTTAGAAGTAATTATGTGCTCTGGCTTTGCTCAACCACGAATAATTTCTATATGGCATCATGATGGAACCATGGTTGATGGTTGGCCTCAGGAGAATGGGTTGCCATTTGTTCAACCGTCAGTTGGAGATATTGATAATGATGGCAATTTAGAAATTCTTGCTGGTGGTTCTATTCCAAATAAACCATATGCTCGGTTTTTTGTTTGGCATCATGATGGAACAATTGCTGATGGGTGGCCTATAGAATTTCCATGGGATGAAACTCAGGAGATTGATTATATCTATGCTCAACCTGTTATTGGTGATATAGATGGAGATACTGATGTTGAAATAATTGTTGGGTCCTATAAAGACAAATTATACGCTTGGCATCATGATGCAACTAATGTCACAGGTTTTCCTAAAATAATTGGTAATTCTGTTGATTCAACTGCAGCAATTGGTGATATTGATAATGATAATTTAGTAGAGATTGTTGTCGGAGGAGATGATGGTAAAATCTATGTTTGGGATTTAGAAGGAACCTATAATTCATCAAATATACAATGGCCAATGTTTCAATATGATCAACATCATACAGGCTTATACAGTAAAGAAACCGATAATCATCTTCCATTTCCACCTTCTATAAATGGACCAACAGGTGGAAAACCTGGAATAGAATATGATTATACTTTTAATTCTACAGATCCAGATGGGGATTCTATAATGTATTTCATTGATTGGGGAGATACTACTACAGAATGGACTGAATTTAGTAGCTCAGGTGAAGAAATAACATTAAAGCACACTTGGGACAAAATAGGAGATTATCAAATTAAAGCAAAGGCAAAGGATATTCATAATTACGAGAGTGACTGGGCTGAGTTTGATGTAAATATACCTCGAAATAGAATATCAGTCAATCTAATATTCTTGCGATTTCTAGCTAGATTTCCAATAATAGAAAAAATGTTTTCCTTAATAAAAATATATTAAATCCTTAATAGTTAAATTAGAAAAGGTTTTATATTTAATGACAAATTTAAGTAAAATTCCTAAACTAATATTTATTTTATATCATTAAATTTTTCAATACTTTTTTAGCAATAATTTTTAAAATATAACAATATAAAGTGATATTTTTGTATTTTTTATAACAGATGAAATAATAAATATCTATGAATTTTTTTAGAAAGACTTAAATTAAACTCCAATATTACAATTTTATACTTAATAGGGAGGAAAATTATGGAAAGAAAAAAAAATATTTTATTAGCAATAGCTCTAGCTATTGCAGGGCTGATGATTTCTAGTGCAACAATTATACCTGCAAAGATATCGCAAGACAATCCAATGAATGATGATATAAATAAAGCAAATATCGTAAAACTTGATACCTCTGTTAATTTTTTATCAAAACCTGGTTTTGAAGCAATATCTTCTTCAAACCTAAACTTTGAGGGTACTACCTTAAACAGAGGTGTTGTTTTTGATGGTCCTGGTGATCAATTACATCCTGGGTTTATAAGAACAAAAAATGGACCACTTGGATGTGGTTATCGTGACAACAATCTAGGTTATACTTGTTTGACATATTCTACGGATAATGGTCAAACATGGGCTGTCCCTATGATTGGTACTACCCCAGATGATGACTACATTGATGGTGACCTTTGGAATGATACTCGTGTTTTTGGCACAGCTCGTTATACTGAACTGATGAACGGTGCTTATATTTTTGTTGCGGATTTGGCAGATGTTACAAACCTATCTACAATGATGACATATTATTGGTCATTTCCATCAGATTATGGTTGGCATGATATGATAGATGTGGAAATAGCATGTGACAGTAGTCAAAATATATGGAATTATGGTATCTCATCTTATGTAATTAGTACTACATATGATCTGGGATATACCAATGGACCAACCGTATTTTTTACCGATCCAGCCATTCCATGGTCAGGTTGGATAGCATGGCCGGATGATAATTTAAGTGGTTGTGCCCACACCGATATAGATATTGATGTTGTTACACATAAAGTATATGCAGTTTATGACTGGTTAAATACAACTTCCGGTAATTGGGAAATAGTAGTTTGGACCTTTGATTTTACAGACCCTCTAAATTGGGATTACCATTATTGGTTTTTGATCAAAGAAACTGGAAATCTAAGATATCCATCTGTATCAACATATGATGACAACCTAATTATTCTTGCAGAAACAGATCAAAACGGAAAAAAAGACATAATATGTTATTATTCAGATGATGGAGTTAACGATCTTAAAACAGTTTTTGTAGCTGACTCAGTTGATGATACAAGTTATCCTGATATGCAACATGTAAGTGGGCAAAAATTCATTTGTACCTATGTGGAAAATAACAACCTATTTGCATCGATGACAGATGATGGAGGAGCTAGCTGGGGTGATTCAAGATGGCAAATTAATGAAAACGATGGTGCTGTTGTTGATGAATATAAAACCTCAGATCTATGTGAAAATGCAAAATTTGTAATGTGGGAAGAAGCTCATGACGATATTGATATCTATATGGATTTTGTATACAATGAAGCACCAAATGCACCGGAAATAAAAGGTACAGAAAATGGTAATCCAGATGTTATTTACTTTTATACATTAAACTCAATAGATCTTAGTGGCGATTACATTGCAGAGTATATTGTTGACTGGGGTGATGGTAATATAGACACATTTACAGGTCCTTTTCCACCTGGAACAGATATTGAAATAAATCATTCTTGGGATAAACAAGGAACTTATACAATAACAGCAAATGCTATAGATATAATTGGCGATGAAAGTCAAGATGGAACACTAGAGGTGATAATACCAAGAAGCAGACAATTTTCAAACAGTGTATTACAATATTTTCTACAAAACCATCCAAACATATACTTGATAATAAGGCATTTGTTAGGATTGTAAAGTTTAAATACAATCCTTTTATTTTTTATTATAAAATAAAAAGTACCTAAATTTAAAATTGAGTTGATGAAAAATGAATTTATCAAGTGTAATTAAAAAAAGCATTTTTGTATGCATAATTATATTATTTATGATATCTAGTGGTTTTTCAGGTATTAGCGGGCATTCATATAGTACAATAGATTTTTACAAAGATAATTGTTACAACATTGAATTTGTTCCTGGTGAATTCATAATAAAGTTCAAAGCAGAATCAATA
>CP070712.1:1519465-1523971 GCA_020350365.1 Thermoplasmatales archaeon
TTATCATTCTTTTTTAAATTTTCAACAACAGATACAACTGTTACATCTTCTATTCCTTCATGCCAACAATCATAATCAGTAACTGTAAGTATTCCACATAAACAGATTTCAGCTTCTCGTGCAAGTTTTGCTTCTGTTGCAAGTGTCATACCAATAACGTCAACATTCCAGCTGCAATACAAATTTGACTCAGCTCTAGTTGAAAATTGAGGTCCCTCCATACAAATATAGGTTCCCCTATGTACATCCACTCCTTGTTCCTTCACAATATTAAACACTAAATCTGAAAAAGTTTTACAGAACGGATCTGCAAATCCAACGTGAACAACAATTCCCTCATCAAAAAAGGTTGTTTCTCTTTTTGATGTACGATCAATTAATTGATCTGCAATAACGAAATCACAGGGTTTAATTTCTTTTTTTAAACTACCTACTGCTGCTGTTGAAATGAGGAATTCCACTCCACATTCTTTCATAGCAAAAACATTTGCTCGATAGTTTACTTTGTGAGGAGGAAACTGATGATATTTACCATGCCTGGGAAGAAATGCGACCTCAATACCTTCAATTTTTCCTATTGTTATTTTGTCAGATGGTTTACCAAAAGGTGTTTCCACATCGATTTCTTCGATGTCTTTGATTATTCCTACATTGTATAAGCCACTTCCACCAATAATTCCAATTTTAATAGACATTATAATCAACTACTTATCAAATTACTGTAAACGTTGAAGAATAAAAATAATAAAAAGTTTTTTGATTTAGCAAAGATGGCGATTGTTCGAGGATATTAAATGGGTATTGAAATAAAAGGTAACATTGTTGATGTAATAAATAAAAGGATTTATTCTGGAAAAATCATAATTGACAATGGGCAAATATCTAATATCATTGAAGATAGTAAGGAATATAAAAATTATATCATACCTGGTTTTATAGATTCTCATATCCATATTGAAAGCTCAATGCTTACTCCTTCAGAATTTGCAAGAATTGCTGTTATACATGGAACCGTTGCCATTGTAACAGATCCTCATGAAATTGCAAATATCCTTGGAATTGACGGTGTTTATTATATGCTTAACAATGCATCAAAAGTTCCATTTAAGTTTTATTTTGGTGCACCCTCTTGTGTACCTGCATCACCTTTTGAGACGAGTGGCGCAAAGCTAGATCAAAAAGATGTTGAACAACTTCTAAAAAATGATAATATAAAATTTTTAGCAGAAATGATGAATTATCCAGGTGTCATCAATAAAAATCCTGAAATAATGGATAAAATAAACTTGGCAAAGAAATATTCAAAACCAATTGACGGTCATGCTCCTGGATTAATTGGAGAGGAACTAAATAATTATGTAAAATGTGGGATTACAACAGACCATGAATGTTTTTCTTTAGAAGAAGGTCGCGAGAAGATAAAATCCGGAATGAAGGTATTAATTAGAGAGGGAACTGGTGCTCGTAATTTTGATGATCTTCAGACCTTAATGGAGGAAAATATTGATAGTTGTATGTTGTGTAGCGATGATAAACATCCCAATGATTTAGTTAAAGGTCATATAAATCTTATTGCAAAGAAAGCCATTAAAAATGGAATAAATCCAATGAAGGTGTTAAGAGCTGCCTCATTAAATCCAATTGTTCATTATAATTTGGATGTCGGACTAATCCGCATTGGTGATCCTGCAGATTTTAATGTTGTTGATAATTTAAATAAATTAAATATTTTGAAAACTTTCATTAATGGAATTGAGGTAGCAAGAAATGGTACTTCTTTTATACCTAGTATAAAACCAGAAATAAAAAACAACTTTAACATCGATTTTAAAAAACCTAGTGATTTTATAGTAAAGTCTACGGACAATAAAATTAATGTAATCGTTGCAATCGATGGGCAGCTTATAACAGAAAAATCAATTGAAAATCCTTTAGCTTCAAATGGTGAAATTATCTCTGATGTGAATAGAGATATTTTAAAGATATCTGTTATTAACAGATATAAAAATTATAAACCTTCTGTAGGCTTTATTAAAAATTTTGGACTGAAAAAAGGAGCTATTGCATCAAGTGTTGCCCATGATTCACACAATATAATTGCTATTGGTGTTTCTGATAATGAAATATGTCAGGCTGTAAACCTCTTAATTGAAAATAAAGGAGGTTTGTGTGCTGTTGGTCCTGGAAAAAAAATTATTCTACCTTTACCAATTGCTGGAATAATTAGTGATAGAAAATATGACTGGGTAGCTAAAAAGTATGATGAAATTGAGGAAGCTGCAAAATTTTTAGGTTCAAAACTTAAGGCTCCATTTATGACATTATCTTTTATGGCTTTACCCGTAATTCCAAAGTTAAAAATTACCGATAAGGGGCTCTTTGACTCAGAGAATTTCAAGTTTATTAATCTTTTTACGTAAATTTTATCTATTTTTTAATGTTTGAACTTTTTTATGGAATACCTTGTTATGTGCATTGGTAACAGAGATGGTGGGGATGATGCAATCGGCCCGTATATTGCAGATAAGTTCAAGTCAGATCAAATTGATAATATTGAAATAATTGATTGTGGAATTGTTCCTGAAAATTATACCTCAGTTGTAAAAAGTAAAAAACCTGACAATCTTATTATTATTGATTCAGTTGAAATGGGGCTTGAACCTGGTGAAATAAGAATTGTACCAAAAGAAAAAATTGGGGTGATGACAATTTCTACACATGGAATCCCTATATCTGTTATAATAGGATATCTTGAACAATATGTTAAAAACATTATCTTTATCGGTATTCAACCAAAAGAAATGTTAGGTGAAATTTCAAACTCTGTAAAAAAAAGTGGTGATATATTAGTCAAAATTCTTAAGGAAGGTAAATTAAAAACAATTAAAATACTAAAATAATTTGATTTTTATTGCAAAATTTTTAGATTTGTTGCCCTTAGACCTCTTTTTGAAATTTCTTTTGTATATTCTATTTTATCTCCTTTGTTTAAATAAATTGACCAAAAAGGAATCTCACTTTTATGGATAAAAACATCTTCTCCGTCTTCACCTTTAATAAAGCCATATCCTTGTTTAACATTATACCATTTAACTTCTCCTTTCATAAAGATCTTATTCTCCTAAAAAAATTAATTTTTTAAATAATTATTCTAAAATGAGTTTACACAATTTTTACATATACTTGTTGATTCTGAATTTACTTTTTTAGTAAAATTTTCACAAGTATCACTTTCAAAAACTGGAATCATTTTATTACTACATCTAATAATTTTTCTACTGATGGTTTTTGTTTTTTTGACATTTGATTTTCTTCTTCTTCCATTCATGTTTAAATGCCTTCATTAATTTATGATAAAAAAACAAATCTAAATAAAATCCAATACTCCTTTTTAAAAGGGAAAGAATTCAAATTTTTTATTTAATTATCGGTTCCGCAAGTATATTTTCTACTTAAATAGTTTTGCATATAAAATAAAGAAAAAGATTTTTTGTAAAAAATGACAATATTTAATCAAATTTCATTTGTTTACTAAAATCTTTTTGGTTTATGTTTCTGATAACAATCCCTACAATAAACAGGTCTGGTACCATCCGGTTTAAAAGGAACCTCAGTTTGTTTTCCACATTCTGCACAGGTTACTTCGTGCATTTCTCGAGGACCTCTATTGAATCCTCTTCCTCTATTATCTCTATACATATAGTTTATTTTCCTTTATTATTTTTCACAATTAATGTAGATTTAATATTTAAGAATATCTTAAAAGATAAGTTTTTTAAAAAATATCAATCATTTAGATTAATTTCTTCATCAAAATTTTTTACTGGTCCAGCTATAGCTCCTTTAATTTCTCTTTTATCAAGCTTGATATTAATTCTATTATCTATGTCTAAAAATGAATTATTTTGTCCTATGATAGATCCTTCCGCGGTTTTATAATTATCATTCTTAATAGTCTTTTCTTCCCTTAACATCAAAAATAGAATAAACAATCCAATCAATGAGATTGCCCAGATTATAACTAGTGCTAATAAATCAAAATATTGTTCTCCAAATTTATTAATATTTATTAAAACTGATTTACTTTCACTAAAAAATGCAATAAATGTTCTATAGGTTATAATAAGTAAACAGCTCAATCCAACGATGTAACCGGGTAATATCAGTAGCTTATACTTTATTCTATCTTCCCCCTAAGAACTTCTAA
The DNA here is from genome assembly GCA_020350365.1 of Thermoplasmatales archaeon. Lineage (GTDB taxonomy): Archaea > Thermoplasmatota > E2 > DHVEG-1 > DHVEG-1 > SG8-52-3. Next base: position 1,523,673 of record CP070712.1, read on the forward strand.
GGTGGAATAATAGAATTAGATATAAATGTTACTAAATAAATATTAGAATTTTTAAAAATTAAATAAAAAATAAAAGAAGAAAAAAATTATTTCTTCTTTTCTGTTTCTTCTTCTTTATTGTCTTTTTGTGGTCTTGTAAGTATCAAGAAAAGTAACAGTAGCAATAATCCAAGTATCATAATAATAATTATTAGGATATTGCTTTCTTCAGGAACATCTTGTTCAATTAGATCAATTGTTAAATCAATTTCAGCAATTGTATCATTATCATAAGCAGATATACTTATTGTGTAATTTCC
>CP070712.1:1524071-1528532 GCA_020350365.1 Thermoplasmatales archaeon
TAATTTTGATAAATTTTTATTTTTATAACGAGGGGTATTTTCGGGGATACCGATATAATCTGCTACTCTTTCAAGTTCACAGTCACCAAGCTTTTCACAGCACCTCTCAGTAATAGGTACATTTAAGGAACAAGGCTCTCTTGCACATCCTTCCTTTTCAGCACAAACAAGACAGGCATGGGGATGATCTTTTAGAATTATTGCTAGTTTTTCCTGACGGGTTTTTTTAAGTTCAGAAGAATCGGTGGTAATTTTCATACCTTGTTCAACTGATGTTACGCAAGCAAGTTCTTGTTCATTTGATCCTTCTATTTCAACAGCACATAAACCACATGCTCCATAACTTTTAATATCAGGATGATAGCATAGAGTCGGAATATAAATGCCGGCATTCAATGCAGCTTGAAGAATAGTATCTTTTTTATTACACTCTATTTCCTTGTTATCAATACTTATTCTTATTGTTTGACTGTTCATTATCTCAAAATACTCCTACCAAGAATGAATAATTGCTTCCATTTGACAAGCTTTAATACAAGGTGGGACAGTATCCTTATTAGGTTTGCATGGAGCACATGTATATTTTATCTTTTTTCGTTCCTTTTCAGTTACAAAAGCAACCTCTCGATCAGACAACGGGTCATTTTCATCTTCTCCAACAGCCATAACACCATAAGGACATACCTCAACGCATTTACCGCATCCATTGCATTTTTCTGTATCAATTGTTATGAAATAATCACCTGACCCATCTTTGTAACCATAGTTCGCCTTCATTTTTTATCACATCTATTTCTTACCTTTATCATATAATGCCTTTGCAAATAATGCAGCACCTAATGCGCCAGCAATTTGTGGATCATATTTTGATGTTTCCATAATCTTTATACCAACTTCTTTTTCCAGTCTTTTGACAACGCCTTTATTTTTTGAAATACCACCAGTTATTGCAAAGTCCTCTTCAACACCAATTCTTTCAAGAAGAGTCATTATTCTATGTGCCATTGCAGAGCAATAAGCAGCTAGAACCTTATTTTTCGGCCAACCTTCTCTCAAGAGGCCAGTTGCTTCAGTTTTTGCATATACAACACATGTGCTACTAACTGGTTGAGGTTCTTTATCAATATCAAATGAAAGGTCTCCCACATCGTTAATTGAAACACCAAGCAAATCTGCAAAAACTTCCATACCCCTGCCAGTACCTGCTGCACATTTATCATTCATTAAAAAATTGGTAACTTTTCCTCTTTCATCACAATGAATGGCTTTACAATCTTGACCTCCCATATCCAAAATTGTTCTGACAGTAGGTCCATACATATAATTGCCACCACGTGCATGACACGCAATTTCTGTTATTGCACGTTGGCTGAAAGGAACATTTACACGTCCATAACCAGTACCAACAGTATAGGATAAATCGTTTAATGTAAGACCAGTATCCTCCATAGCCCAATTCATTGCCTTCATAGCAGAATCAGGACTATCTGAACCAGTTCTCATATTAGAATAAGCATATAGTTCTCCATCTGCTAGAATTACTGCTTGTGAACTTACTGATCCGACATCCACACCAGAAGTAATTATCTTACCTTTCCAATCAATATCTGGATTTGTCCATCTTGACTCAGTCCATCTCCAATATTCAGGTTGCTTTTGCATATTATTTACCTCCTTTCCAACCTGATGCAGCAAGGGCTGCACCAAGTGCTCCTATATACTCAGGGTCCTTTGGTACAACTAATTTAAGCTCGAGATCTTTTTCAAGGGATTCAATGAACCCGACATTTTTTGCTACACCACCAACAAGTGTAACATCTTTATCAAAACCAATTTTTCTTACCATAGATGAAATCCTACTTGCCATTGCATCATGAACTGCTTTTGCCATATTTGCCTTTGATACTTTATTATGAACCATTGTCACAACTTCAGATTCAGCAAAAACAGTACATTGTGCATTCATTGGGATTTCCTCAGTTGCCTTTAAGGAAAGATTTCCAAATTCTTCAAGTGGAACCTCAAGAGCACGAGACATTGCTTCTGTAAACGCACCTGCTCCAGCAGCACATTTTTCATTTACTTCAAAGTCCAGAATCTTTCCAGTTTCATCACATCTCATTCCCCGCCCTTCTTCAGCGCCTACATCAATTACTGTACGGGTAGCAGGATGAGTAAATACTGCTCCAAGTGAATCACAACCTACAACAGATTTGGTATCATCAAAAAATGGAGCAAGTTTTTCACCAGTTCCAGTTGAAATTACTTTATCGATGTCGTCCTTTTTGATATTAGCTTCTTTAAAAGCTTTGTCTACTGCTTCTTGACCTGATTTTGTTACATCAAATCCTGCCATGATATTTGATTTTGCAATGACCTTATTATCCTTCAAAATTATTACTTTTATATTTTTTGAGCCCATATCAATTCCCATTGTAATCATGCTTTTATCCTCCTATTATTTTGCACCAATTGTTTCCATAAATGCATTTATTTTTGCCTTTGTCCTTGCTTCATCAAACTCCCTTTCATCTGCATTGTTTCCTTCAAATGCCATAACAGGAAAACCAGCATCTAGAAGAGCTAGTCTATTTTCAGCAATTCCAACAGTAAGTCCTTCACAACCTCTGTTGTAGTGAAGCATAACACCATTAAGCTTCCATTCTTTTGCAATCCTGATCATCATATCACTTTTCAAGTGGCATGAATAAAAATGCTGCCATTCAGGTTTATGTAATTCATATTTAACATACTCATATAATGCCTCATCTCTACTTGAAAAATCACAGTTTGGTATTGTTTTAGCACCCCATGTACCATCCTTTTTTTCTTCCCATTGTCCAATTAGACCAAAAGTGTAAAGAGAACCAATACTTACACATCCAAATTTTTCAAGATATCTAAAAATACTAAGAAAGCTCCATGGTGGTTGTGTATCTGACATTACTCTAAACTTTTCATTTGGAATAGCTGCGATACCCTTTTTAACTCTATTTTTTACCTCGGGTAAAAGATCCTTTTCATAAAAGTCTGCTACTTGTTTACCAGCTTTTTGTAAAGTTCCAAGAACGTATAATGAATAAATTGATTTTTCATCAAGTGGTGCTGGAATTGCTTTATTTAATTCACATATCTCTGCCCATTTTGATGTTGAAATAAAATGATTCTTAATTGCCTTGTATAATAGTTCATCGTTATAATCTCTTCCTGTTGTTTTTTCTAAAAATTTTATACCATCCTTTAACTGCTCGACAACATACTTAATCTTACTATCAGTAAGTTCATTTGAAGGCCCTACTGCATTATCAACAGTAAACATTGGAATTCCTCCTTCAAGGTCTGAGACTACTTGGTACCATTTAGCATGTGAACAACAGATGTGATCCTGCCAAATGAAATCAGGTTTTGGAAAACCAAGTGGTTTTGCTCCTTGAAATCTTGGGGCAAACTCTTTATCTTCAGTGTATCCAAATGGGTATTTATCAATTATTATTGATCCCCAATAATTACGCATATATGAACAAAGATCTCTTGGGTAACCTTCCTTCTCAGCAGCCTCCATACATTCCAAAGAGAGTTCCTTATCAAATGCAATTGTTGCACCATATGGTTCACTAGTAATCGGATATACATCATCACCTAATCCTGCAGGAATTGCATCAAATGTCCATGCACCACCAGCCCATCTAAGTCCACCTTTATCATGAGCCTCTGCATAATCTTGATAATATTTCATACGAATATCTTTTGACTTATCCCAGCATTTTAATTTTTCAGTTGGATATAATGCTTCTTGTTCCATTTTTTCATCTCCTAGAATAAATCCTCCTCACCAATCATTTCAAGAAATGCTTCAACGCGAATCTTAAATTGGCCAACAGGAACTGTTACATCAAACTCCAAAAACAGATTTGGAATACCTGCATCTTCCAATGCCTTTTGAATTGCTACAAAATCAAGTTCATGTGGATCACAGAACTTTTGCTGCATGATGATTACTCCATCTACATTCCAATCTTTACATAATTTCAAAATATGAGGAATTCTTTTTCGTTCCTCCCAATCCTTTGTTGGACAAGGAATCCTATCAATATACCTGGCAGCAATAGAAGCTATTGGGTCCTTTCCATTTTCAGTTTCATTCCAAAAGTATCTAGATCCTGTACAATGATCATCAATTACAAAAGTAGCACCACAGCTTTCAACCATATTCATAAATACAGTATCATCATCTTCTGATCCTAGAATCATCAGCCTACTACCAGTTTCTCTATCCGGTGTATAATTCTCCAACTTTGAAATTAAATCCTTTAAAATTTTATTATGTTCAATTTTATCAGTCATCTGCATAGCCATTACAATTTCCATTACCTCTTCTCCAGTAATAGGAGGTTTGTCACGTTTTCGAAGTTCATACAATTTCCTCATAAGACGTCTGTTTTCATTGTATACTTTTATTGA
>CP070712.1:1528632-1533047 GCA_020350365.1 Thermoplasmatales archaeon
AATTGTTCGGTTTTTTCCGAACATTTTACTATAATATATAAACTTTAATGATTATACTTTATAAGAGCCTAGAGTAGAAAAAGAATATACATGTGTTTATTTTCATTTCTTTTTCTACCTCCCTTATTTTATATTTTCTTTATTTGGTTATATATTTTCAAAGCTTTTTTTATATATCAACTCTTATCATTACCATTACAAACCAATATTTGAAGTAAAAAAAATAATATAGAGTGTAAAATTGATGATAAAGGTAGTATCATTTGATCTTGATGGAACTCTTGTAAAATCAACCTTTGCAGATAAAGTATGGCTCGAAGGATTGCCAAAACTTTACTCAAAAGAAAAAAACATATCGATAAAACAAGCAAAACAATATATTTACAAACTTTATGAAAAGGTTGGAGAAAGTCGTAAGGAATGGTATGATATTGATTGGTGGTTTAAAAGATTTGATTTAAAACAATCATGGAAAAACCTACTAGATAATTACAAACATTATATCAAATTATATAATGACACAATTGAAACATTAGATAAACTAACAAAGAAATTCAAACTGATAATAATTTCAAATGCAAAAAAAGAATTTATCGAAATTCAACTAGGAGAAACAAATATTAAACCATATTTTGATCATGTATTTTCATCACTTTCAGATTTTAATTTGGTTAAAAAAACACCTGAAGTTTACATAAAAGTGTTAAACTTTTTAAAATTAAAATCAAATGAAATAATTCATATTGGTGATAACTTAGAATTTGATTATAAATGCCCACAAAGAATTGGTATAAAATCAATTTATCTTGATCGTAATAAAACTAAAAAAGCAGATAATATCATTTTTTCTTTATATGAACTTGAAAAAGTTATTAGCAATTTGTAAAAAATAAAATAATCTTATTTTCTTAAAGGTTTTACTTTAGTAGGCCTAATTTTTTCTAAGGGTTCATGAAGCATCCCGAGAGGAATAATTTTCCCTCTTCTTTTTGCTAGAACAAAATTTTCGTTTGTTATTCTAAATTTACCCCCCCGATCATTAAATAATTTCTCCAGTTCACTAGTTATTATATTTCCCTTGTAATACTGTTTAAAATTATTAAAACGTTTAAAAATTCTACCTTGTGGATCAATTGAATATTCATCTGAAATATAATATTGCTCTATCCATGGATTTTTTGGTCTTAATGCACCTGTTGAAAACTCTCCAACAAGTTTATGATTATACATCTTCCTAAATTGCAATAATTTTTCATCAGTTGTTTTTCTCGCTAAGAGGATATGGATATAAGCATCATCTGGAAGTCTTACAGCACGACCAATACTTTGTATATGATATGCTTCGGTAATTGCTGTTGAAACAATAATCAAGCATTTTATATTTCTTTTATCATAGCCTTCGGCAAGCATTCCAACAGAAAGAAGTGCTGAAATCCTATCATTTTGAAAATCATCAAGTGCCTTTTCATCAGTATTTTCACTATGATAAACCGGTAAATTTGTTATTTTTGAGATAGTATTTGCCTGTTCAATTCGCTTACAGATAACTAGTGTTGGTTTGTCCTTATTTTCTTTTAATAACTCTATTGCTTTGGGAATTCTAGATTCAGCACTGTAAACAAGACTTCTACGTTTAAAAATCATCGAGTCAAGCCTTTTTCTAATATCGTATTTATCCCCATCATCTATACTTCTTATTCGGCCGAGATATCTTCTTATTGCTTCAGAGTACTCATCATATAGCATTCGTTCATCAAGTGATAAATCAATTGCATGAAAATAAACCATAAAATCACAAATCTGAGCATCTTCTAACGGAACATGAATAATAACATCGCCACAATATTCAAGAGAGGATTTATTCGGAGTTGCAGAAAGACCTAAGATATTTTTAGAGGTAATATTTTCATATAATCTTTTAAAAACAGGACTTGTGCTTCTGTGACATTCATCAACAATTAATATATCACATTTTAAACCACTAGATCTTTCTTTTGAAAGTATATGAAAAGTTTCAACAACCACATCGCTTAATCCATGTTTTTTAAGTTCTTCAATCCATTGGTTCTTAAGTTTTCTTGTAGGAACAGCAACAATTGTTTTCTTATATTTTCTATCTTTTAATAGAAGAATGGATGCATAGGTTTTACCTGTTCCTGCAAAGGCCTTTATGACGCCTTTTCCTCTATAGATTCTTATTAGACGATTTTGCCATTTATAAGGAGTTAATTTCATGATTTATCATTTCTTTTAAATTTGTCTTTATGTATAATAAGAATTTCTTAAAATAGATTCCTATTCAACACTGATTAATTTTTAAAATTAATTAAATTTCAAAAAATAACTATTGTGATTTCTTCCTGGACCTAATATGTAATTCATTAACTTCTCTATCTGAGATAACTCCTTTATTTACTAACTTCATCATTAGAAAATTATTATGGTTCAAAAGATAGTTAATATTTTCATTTATTTCTGAAATCTTTTCAGATTGTTTAACTAATTCTTCTTGATATTTTTTAACAAAATCCATTATTTCTTCGATTTCTTTTATCTTAATAATAATTCTCCGTTCTAAATCATTTGAAACTTTTTTTGAAATATTTGTAATTTCTTTTTCAAGAAGTTCTTGATTATCTTTTTTAATTTGCTTAAGCAAGTTTTCTTTAAAATTGTCTAAATCTTGTAACTTTTTTATTAGATCTTTAAACCCTCCTACTCTTTCTTCTAGAAGTCCAAGCTTTGATTTTTCCGTTGAAATTATTTGATCAATCTGCTTGCATTTATCATTTAATTCAGCAATTTTTAGTTTAATATATCCTTCTTTCATGTGTCACCATCAGAAAATTTCAATAAATAAAATAGTAACTATTTTAAAAAGATAACCAAACATTTTAATAATCTAATATTAAAAAAAGGTGGATGCGATGAATCTAAAAATAAATATGTGGCAGAAATGCCAGCGCGAGATGCGCGGGCATGTCCCCCGTATCTTACGTCAATCTAAATCTAGTAAAGTTGTTTTTATTTTATATATGTAAATAAGGGTTCATTGAAACTATTAATAGGCTTTGTCTCAAAATTCAATAATACCTTAATTTAGCCTTAATCAATTTTTAACAATTTTAATACTAATTAATATTGGAATTAACAATTGAGTTTATAAACTATTAAATTATTATGATTATTATTATTGGAGGTAGATTAATTTGAATACATACAAAAAGGGAGGATTTATAAAGCTTGTAATTTCCATTGTAGTAATTACTTTAATGACAATACCTGTTTGTAATAGTGTATCTATTAACTTTGATAAAATAAATGTTTTTACTGAAAATGAAAAGACTGAGTATCAAGGGGATAGTACTAGTACAGAATACTGGGCTTTACTTGTAGGTGTTGGAGTCTATTATAATAACCCTGATGAGAATCGGCCATCTATGCTTGAGGCTGTAGATATGCTGTATGCCTCTCTTCTTTCATCTCCAAATTGGCAGGCTGATCATATACATGTACTAAAAGGAAGCCAGGCTACCCTCTTTAATCTTATTAGAGAATTAATATGGCTAATTAGAAAGGAAGGTAGGGGTGATATGACTTTGTTATACATAACAACACACGGTTATGGATTGAAGAATTCAGATGGTTATCCCATGGATTTACCACCTAAAGACGAAACCGATGGAGATGATGAGGCTTTGGTTCTGTATTACGGTTTTGACAGATGGTATGATCAAATCACAGATGATATGTTGAGATTTTTCCTAAAATTTCTGCAATCAGATGGACTATGTATGATAATTGATAGTTGCTTTAGTGGCGGATTTAATGATCCTATAGCAACGGGGGAATCTTCAGTAAACAAAGATACTAAAATTGAAGAATTCAAAAGAGGCTTTCTTGATGATATTGCAGCTGATGGAAGAGTGATTATGATGTCTTCTCAGGAAGAAGAATATTCTTATGGCTCAACATTTTCAGAGCTTTTAATCGAGGGATTTAACGGTTGGGCTGATTTATTTGGAAACAATGATGGAATAAATTCTGCTGAAGAATCTTTTAATTTTGCATATCCCTGGGTAGTAATTTTTACAGGGGGAGACCAACATCCAACTATTGTTGATCTATATCCCGGCGAATTTCCTATTACTTATAACTAATTAAAATGTAATTAAAAATTAAGATTAAACGTGTATTTAACCAATATAAGTATATAGTAGCAAATGCAAACCGTATACTGTTTTCTCTTTATAGTCTGTAGAAACTGTAATATACACTTTTCCAAGTCCTAAAAATAAACCTGTTGACAATTGTTCAGATTCACCAGCGAGAAGGTCTATGGTGTAATCGATTGATTTGTTTATAATGTTAAAGAGACCACCTTTTATACTTATCTTTACATCCAAATCTTGGGT
>CP070712.1:1533147-1537469 GCA_020350365.1 Thermoplasmatales archaeon
GCAATACAGCCAGGTTATACTACAGCTACTGATGAGGTGAGAGAAAAAGGATTCGGTGCAGGTATGGGACTTGCTAATATAATAAAATATTCTGATAAGCTAGTGATATTATCTAGTAAAAATGGATTAAAAATGGAAATGGTTGTAATCGCAAAAAAAACATAGAATAAAAAACATATTTGATTGCTTATGAGAACTCTCTGTCAACATATTTTTGATTTAGCACAGAATTCAATTAACGCCCATGCAGAAAACATACATATAATCGTTGACGAGGATATAGCAAAGAATATTGTTAAAATTGTTATTGAAGATGATGGGGTTGGCATAAAACCTGAGGCTCTTGAACGCGTTAAACATGCTTTTTTTACGACACGATCTAGAAAGAAAAGAGGTGTCGGGCTTGGATTAGCATTGATGGATGCAACTTGTAAACGTTGTGGAGGAAAATTACTAATTGAATCGCAATATCGATATGGCACAACTATAACTGCAACAATGGAGTATGATAATATTGATCGACCGCCTCTTGGAGATTTAGCAGATCTCTATACTTCATTATTACTTTTATCATCTGAAAAAAAAGTAATTTGGACTTTAGAGCATAAAATTAATGAAAAGGGTTACGAGTTAAAAAACAAAATAATCAGGGAGCAACTCAACATAATTTCTTTTTCATACAAAGGGATAAGAAAAGATATATATAAATATATATTAGAGAAGGAGAAAGAAATTACAAATAATTCATAGTTCATTAACAATAACATTTAGCTTATTTATTAATTGGTTTTTAATCTCATCCATGCTGTTTTCTAAATCTTTAGAAAAACCTTCACCATAAGATATATCCTTTGGCTGAACTCCAAAAAAATAAATCTCAGGTTTTTCATCGAGAATTTCAGACAGAGCAATAATTTTTAACAGATCATCTTCGTGCGAGTTGAAGTAAGTAAACTCATTTTTCGATTTTACATCGGAATATTTAAAAAATTTATAACAACCAGGTTTTTCATCTAAATTTACTGCATCAATTATAATTGCAACATCTAGTTTTGCCAATATATGTAGCAGATTCATACCCTTGGTCCCACCATCGAAAAAAAGCAAATTTTTAGATAAACCGTCCTTTTTATCGATCAAAAAATTGAGAAGATATATTCCAACTCCATCATCTTTTCTAAGTGGATTTCCAACACCAACAACGCCTATTTTTTTCATATGAATTTGACGTTCAAATAATGAGTAGAGCAAGAAATGCAGGGATCATATGCTCTAACCAGCATTTCCATAGAAAGTTCAATTTCTTTCTGTGGCTTTTTAATGATTTTTGGAACAAATTCTTCCATATCTTTTTGTATATTTCGATGGTTTTGATTTGTAGGAATAATACAATTTGCCTTTGTACAAAGACCTTTATCATCAATAGTATAATCATGGAAAAGAAGACCACGTGGCACTTCAACAGCACCAATTCCTCGACCTGCTTTTATCTTCACATCAGGTCTTTCCTCCTTAATCCCCTTCTTTAGAAGTTGATCTATAAGCCCAATTGAATCCTCAATTGAGTGAGCTATTTCTACAATTTGAGCAACATTATTCATAAACGGATTATAATTTATGGGTTTGAGAGAAAACATTTTTGCAATATCCTTTGCAATAGGACTAAGTTTATCAAAATTAAGATTGAATCGCGCAAGAGCACCAACCATATAGGAATCACGATTATGTTTTGCATGCTTCGCAGTTGAATGAGGAACTACAAATTCATTGGTAATAGACAAATAATCCTTTATGGAATATTCTCCAGTATCAGTAGAACCAATGATACCATCATACAAAGCATACTCTTTATCGGAAATAAGTCCGATATATTCTGTCTCACGGGTAAAATTCGGCAGTTTATTTGCATTTTTAAGAACAATATTTGCGACTTCCTTTGTTGGTTTAACTGCATCGATTAAACGTCTCTTAATTGTTTCAAGCTGTTGTGCTGTCGGGACTTGAGTAAAACCACCAACCATCATAGTTGTAGGGTGTGTCGTACGACCACAGACCATATCAGACATCTCATTTGCCAGGCGATGCAGGCCAACAATCTTTTTCACAGCATCTGTATGAGTTTTTATCAGTGGAAAAACACTTCCAACACCTAAAAGATCAGGGGCAACCAAATATCCTATATGCAAAATATGGCTCTGAAGATTCTCACCATGAAGTGCCAATCTCCTCAATAAAGCAGTCTGATCAGATATATTTACCCCCATAGCTGCCTCTGTTGCTTTCAAAGAAGCCAAAGAATGCCCTATTGAACAAATACCACAGATACGAGAAGTAATATGCGAAAGTAAATAGTATGGTTTTTCTCTAACTATTGCTTCAAAAAACCGAGGAGCCTCTGGAATCTGCCACTCTATTTTTTTGATATCACCATTTTTAGCATTAACAATAATATTGCCATGGCCCTCAACCCGGGTTATATGTTCGATATTAACGCTAACATCTTTAGCCATTAATACCCCTCCTTATGAAAGTTAAACATGTTAAATGCTTTCATCATCTCATCCAAGGATACACCATACTTCTCAAGAACACTTTTTTCTGCCTCAAAATTCGGCTCATCAATATAACCACGGCAACCTTCGCAAGCACTTTTTGTATTTGGACATGCAGAGTTGCATCCAGCCCGAGTAACAGGACCCAAACAAAAATCACCTAAATCAAAAACGCAAACATTTTCATTTTTTTTACATTCTACACAAACTGGATAGGCTGGTAGTCGAGGTTTTTTTCTTAAAACCAGGTCAATCAAAACTCTAATAAATTCGTTTCTATCAATAGGACAACCTGGAATCATCGCATCAACAAGAACTACCTCATTTATCGCTTTTGATCTATACGCATCAAAATATTCATTATTTTTAATATCAGCATCACCATAAACTTCTTTTTTTACTTCATTAACAGGCCAATAATTACGTATTTTATTTACACCGCCAATACAGGCGCAGGCACCAAGAGCAACTAAAATTTTAGCTTTTGAACGGATAGATTTTAGACGTTTCTCATCCATAGGTCTTTGTATTGATCCCTCAATAAATGCTATATCATAATCATCAGAATGCTCCTTCATAACCTCTCGAAATGCTACAATATCGACAATATCAACCAAATCAATCACGCTTTCTTCCAGATTTGCAATTTGAAGCTGACATCCCTCGCAACTGGCAAAATCAAAAAAAGCAACTTTTGGTTTCATCATATTGCCTCCGGTAAATCTTTTAGAGATGCAAAATTAAATACAGGTCCATCTTGACAAACATACGCCCTATTTATCTGACAATGACCACATTTTCCGACACCACATTTCATATGTCGCTCAAGAGAGAGAATGATATGATCATCAGGCACTCCTTTTTCCTTTAGAGATGAAATAACAAATTTATACATAACAGGTGGTCCAATCACAATAGCATATGTGTTTTCAACATTAAAATGGACATTTGGAATCAGCGTAGTTATTACACCAATATTACCTTCCCAGCACTCGCCATCTGGACATCTGTCAACAGTGAGATAGTGTTTTACATCTCGGCGTCGTTTCCACTGGGCAACCTCAACACTAAAGAGAAGCTCACAAGGTTCCTTACAACCATAAAGAATAATTGCCTGACCATAGTCTTTTCTCTTATCAAGTACATAATTAATAAGAGAACGCAAAGGAGCAATGCCAAGACCACCTCCAACAAACAATAGGTCCTTTCCCTTCAGAAAATCAACATCAAAGCCTTTCCCATACGGGCCTCTAATTCCTACTTTGTCACCGACTTTCATTTCATGAAGTGCATTCGTAACGTTTCCAACTGCACGAACACATACTTCAAAACAATCCTCTTTAGTTGGAGAGGAAGATATCGATATGGGAGCCTCACCGACACCCATTATTGAAAGTTCAACAAACTGACCGGGTATATGACCAAGGGGTTTTCCACTATCAAGTTTGATTTCAAATAGTTTTGAACGAGATGTTTGTTTCTCAATATTAGTAATAGTAGCAGGCATAGGTAAATATATAGATTTCTTATCGCTCAACTTATCACCGCCTTCCAATCATTGAAAACTTTTGAAGGATCTGCTATATCAGGTAAACATTGAGAGCTACATCTGCCACATCCAACGCATGCAATCATACCATATCGTTCATAATTATACAGGCCCTTTCTTAGAAATCTATGCCGGTACCTTTCAGATTTCGGAAAACGGAAATTTTCACCAGTTGCTATTTTAGCAAATTCTTGTAACATGCAACCATCCCATGTCCGGAT
>CP070712.1:1537569-1541809 GCA_020350365.1 Thermoplasmatales archaeon
AATCCAAGAAATGATGATAAATACAAATTAATTGATTTATATTTTGGTTATTTCCATGATGTTGGTTGCAATAATATCAGCGGACCTGAAAGCGGGCTTGCTCAAACATTCCCAGTAACATGTCATGTTAAAAACTTCGGTCAATACAATGAGTCCGATTTTAACACTTATGTTGAAATAGCTGAAATTGATCTTGACAATTCATTTGAACTTTTAAATGAAGATTTTTCAAGCTCTACATTTCCACCTGATGGTTGGACTAAAACACATAACAATTGGATGTATAGTCAAACAAATAAAGCAGGAGGAACAACTGGTGAGGCAAGATTTTATTATTACCCCTCATCAAATGATACCTTCAGATTATTTACACCAGCAATAGATACAAGTGATTATGAGGCATTGAAAATAAAATTTAAACATTATGTTTATCATTATATAACACCCTATAATTTGAAAGTGGAGATATCAGAAGACGGTATAAACTGGGAAACCTTATGGGAAATAGAACCCTCAGGAAATGTTGGTCCTGAGTCAATAAATATAGTTACTGACAAAAATATCAGTTCAAATATGTATATCTCTTGGACATTTGAAGGAAATAGCTATAATATAAATTATTGGTATGTTGATGATATTATAATAGAGGGATATTGTACCCTTGAACCTGAATATCAAGATTATCAAACAGTATCCATAATTGAACCTGGGGAAGAACTAAAAATTAATTTAAGTGATTGGAAACCAGAATTTTTACAATATGAAACAACAGGTATAAAAAAATATATTGTAAAGGGATGGACAGAACTTGTTGACCCAGAGGATAAAAATCCAGACAATGACCTATTTAAAAAACCTATAACATTAAAATTTTTACATGATGTATTATTATTTGCACTCTCAAGTCCAAAGTATCATATGCGATGGCCCTGGGAGATTTTGTATCATTATGATGATGGAACTACTGTTGATTCCTTTGGTCTTACAAATGGTGGTACATTTGAGTATGCTATTCGTTTAACACCAGATGAGATTGGTTTATTCGGTGGAGAGGGATATACTTCAAAAATATCAAATATTAAACGCCAACATAGTTGGAATAATTCATTTCAAATGTCAGGCAAAATTAAAATTTACAAAGAAGGAACAGCAACTCATCCAGGTGATATAATTACAGAGGAGCAATTTGAATGTTTTGATTCAGATTGGCATGAAATCGTACTTTCTGAACCAGTAGAAATTACTGGTGATGAGGACATTTGGATCTCTTGTGAGGTATCTCATGATGCTGGACAAAATCCTGCAGCAATGGACCCATTAGGTCCAGTTTATGGAAAATCTGACTGGTTATATATCAACTCAGAATGGATTGAAGCATATGAATATGGTATTTATACTGATTGGAATCTAAGAGTTGGAATAGATGGCAGTTTGCCTCCTCAACCATGTTATGTGATCAATTCAGGCATTCAAGATATTAATATTACAGTAGCAAATTTTGGCACATTCCCTGAATTAGATCTTTCTTGTTATGCTGAAATTTATGAACTAATAACTGATCCTGAAAATTTATCACTTGTTTATGAAGATACCATAACAGATATAGATCTTGATAAGCCAGTAGGTGGATTAAAATATCTAGAATTTGAAGATTACAACTTCTCAATGGAAGGTATTTATGTTTTATTGATAAAAATGCCAGATAAAGATGATGATAATCCCCGTAATAACGAACGAGGTGTTAGTATTCATGTTGATGAAACAAGCCCGTATAGTGACTATCCTCCAATTCTTGATCCTCCTGAGCCTGATGGTGAGAATGGTTGGTATGTTAATGATATAACAGTCACACTGAACGCAACTGATCCAAGATCAAATGGTGTGTGTTCTGGAATTGAAGAAATAAGATACACGATAAATGGTGGGGCTGAACAAGTTATACCTGGAAAAACTGGAAGTTTCGTTCTTACTGAAGACGGCGATGATATACTAATTGAATATTGGGCAGTTGATGGTGCTGGAAATGTAGAAGAAAAAAAGAACTTATTTACAATTGATATTGACCAAACGGTACCAGATATATCATTATCCTATGAAGTTAGTGGTAACAAATTGTTAGGTTGGAAGTTTACATTTTATGCAATGGCGACAGATGAAATGAGTAATATGAACCGTGTTGAGATTTATTTAAATGATTTAATACAAGAAACTATAGTAGGCCCGGGACCAGAATATGAATGGACAATTAAATACGATCCAATACCAAACGCTCACTTCAAAGCTACAGCATTTGATAATGCAGGATTATTTGACACTGATGAGATAGTTGATCCGACTGTTAGGCCTCACAGTCATTCAAAGATCATTCATAATTTCTTTCAGAATTTAATACGATTATACGAGCAATTCCCAATATTACAACGATTATTTCTTGTTTTAGGAGGGATTTGATAGTGAAAAAAAATTTTTCTAAAATTACTACATTTCTATTAACGATTCTATTGGTATTTATTTTAACATCAGCAAGCTCGATATCAATTAACCCAAAATTGATATCAAAAACAGATAATCTAAATATTATTGAACTAAACAATATTACAAATGAAATTGTAAAAAAAACGGACTTTAATTCAAGTTTATTAGAAAAAAATGATTTTGAACAGTCTATTCCAGTAGAAACTTTTGGAGAAAAAATGTATGGATATAATGCATATCCTGGTCCTGAGGGCACTATTTGGTTTGATATAGACGATCCAGGAACAATTTACGAACTAGGCGAAACAGTATCTGGTGACTTTCTTTCAGGAGGAACACATGCTTGTGATGATGTTTGGTATGCTGTACAATATAGTAATGGCTTTCTGTATGGGATTGATCCTGATACTGGTGATATGTGGGTCATTGGTGGTGGTGGCACAGGTATTACAGCATTAGCATATGATTTTATATGTAACAGATTGTATGGTGTAAATTGTAATTATCTTTTTGAAATCGATCCAGAAACAGGTGAACAAGAACAAATTGGTCCATTGACTAGAGACCCTCTTTGTATGATAGGTTTGGCATTTGATGCTGAAGGTAATTTATTTGGATGGGATCAAGAAGATTATCTTTGGATAATTGAACCTGAAACTGGTGAAGCAACAGACATTGGTCATTTAGGGATAAATGTTACTAGTTATGATAGTGGGGATTTTAGTAAATCAGATGATAATCTATATTTAATTGCATCTGGTCATTTGTATTCCTGTGATAAATACACAGCAGAATGTTCTCTTATTGGAGATTTCGAAGAAGAAATAGATATAACCGCATGTATGATTGAAATTTATTGGGGGCCAGAGAGAGACGTAGGAGTATTAAGTATAGACTCACCAGATACTGGTTACGCTGGTTCTAATATGCCCATGCAGGTGACTGTAAAAAATTTCGGTAATACCACTTTAACAACAGATATTCAGATGATTGTTGATAGATATAACATGGGTTCAGTAATATATAATGAAGACTTCTCTGATGCATTTCCACCTGAAGGATGGGACACTGATTTTTGGAATAAATCCTATTCAAACAATGCTGGAGGAAATGTCCCTGAAGCTCAAGTTTATAAATATGATCAATCCAATGAGAGTCAATACTATGATAACTATATTACAAGTGCTCCGATAGACTGTACAAATGTTGATAAAGTCAATATAAAATTCAACTGGGCCGCTGATTATGATTACCCTCAATATTGTAATGTGTATGTTAAATTTAGAGGAAATACTTCTAATCCATGGCAGGATGTAACTCCTTGGGATAATCCTGTTGGAAATGACCAAGATTCTGGAGTTTATGAAATCAATTGCTATAGTATTGATGAACCATTTGGTACTAATTTTCAGGTCAAGTGGGAATATATTGGTTATTACTCCTATTTCAAATATCTTTGGCTTGATGACATAATAATGACTGGTTATAATACCACAAATGAGTATAATGAAATTGTGGAAGATATTGAAATTGAAAAGGGTGAAGCAGTAGTTGTTAATTTTACAACTTGGACACCATCGGATTGGAATGACCCTACTTTTCAAAATTCCTGGCAGGATTATATTATTCAATCATGTACATTGGTATATGATGATTATCCCCAAAATGATTGTAAAATCAAAACAATAGATTTATATTATCCATGGTTCCATGATGTTGAATTATTAAGTATTGATTCACCTAGTGATGATGGCCCTGGTAAAAC
>CP070712.1:1541909-1546083 GCA_020350365.1 Thermoplasmatales archaeon
CCGTCAACAATTCTTGCAAGTACCTCTTTAACATCAAATGCCTTTCTAAGATCTTTAGGGATTATTCCATAGATTTCTTTTATATCATATATTGGCTCCTCGGGTTTCACAATATCAAGATGTGTCTTTTCAGACCTATTGAGATTTTCAACAATGTTTCTTGTTATATGAATTGCCTCCATATCATTATGAGCGTAATGATCTGACACCCCACTCTCCTTGCAATGCACATCTGCTCCACCAAGATCTTCCGCACTTACTTCTTCACCAGTTGCTGCTTTTACAAGTGGAGGACCGCCAAGAAAAATTGTTCCAGTGCCTTTTACAATTATAGTTTCATCTGACATTGCAGGCACATATGCTCCACCCGCTGTACAAGAGCCCATAACTGCTGATATTTGAGGAATATCCAAAGATGACATTACTGCTTGATTGTAAAATATTCTGCCAAAATGTTCACGATCTGGAAAAACCTCATCCTGCTTAGGTAAAAAAGCACCACCTGAATCAACAAGATATATGCAAGGTAAGTTGTTAGATTGAGCGATTTCTTGTGCTCGAAGATGTTTTTTTACAGTCATTGGATAATAAGTGCCACCAGATACAGTTGAATCATTTGCAATTATTACTACCTCACGACCATGAACAATTCCAATGCCTGTTACAATTCCTGCACAAGGTGCCTTGTCGTTATACATTCCATATGCGCCAAGAGTATTGAATTCCATAAAAGGTGTATCAGGATCAAGCAGCGCATCGATTCTTTCACGAGCAAGCATCTTCTTTCTGGATTTATGAAGTTTAATTTTTTCTTCTCCACCGCCCTTTTGAGCAATAGAGATTTTATCTTTCAAATCATCAACCAGCATCTTGTAATGCTTATAGTTATCCTTAAAATCTTTACTAGAGGTATCAATAATACTATCCATTACATCCATAAAATTAGACCTCCTTATCAACATCAACTGTACTTTGACCAATTTCAACTTGATCATTTTCATTGAAATTTACATTTTTAATTTTTCCATTATAGGGCGCTCTGATTAGATATTCCATCTTCATAGCCTCAATTATCATAAGCACCTCTCCCTTTTTTACAGAGTCTCCATTTTTCACCTTTACACTTACCACTTTTCCTGAAATTGGTGAACTTAGATTTCCCTCTTCTCTTTTACTTAATTTTTTCTTACCAGTCAGTTCAACTGGTTTAACCCTAAAAACCTGTCCATTTACAAATACAAACTTTTCTTTTTCACCTTCGGTGATAATTGATTTGATTATTCTATCTGCAATCTTGATCTTAAGTTGTCCAGGTTTTGTTTCTTCTACTTCAACCTTGTATTCAGTGTTATCATAGGTTATAAAGAAGAATTTATCTCTGCGCTCAATTGTAACATTGTAAACATGATTCTCATGTTCATAATTGATAAACATTTTTATATCCCCCTACCACCGACTCTCCATCTTCCAACATGCTTCCAAGGTGAATGTGGGTCAGCTTCTTTGTACCTGACAATTTCTTCTCTTTTAGTATGGATTGAATCATAAACTGCAAGAGCAATTATTGCATCAATTGGCAAACCATCCTTTGCAATAGTCCAGTTCTTAAAATAGTCATCAATAAAATGAGTAGATATATTTCCTTTTATAAATTCTTCATGCTTAATTACTTCATTTAAAAATGAAATATTTGTAGTTACACCTAAAACCACATAGCGGGATAATGCCCATTTCAATTTGTTTAGACACTCATTTCTATTTTCTGCATATACAACTAGTTTTGAAAGAAGAGGATCATAATATGGGGTAATTTCTATACCTGAAAATATTCCAGAATCATCTCTAATATTAGGACCTTTTGGTGGTTCTACTTTTGAAATAGTACCAGTGCTAGGTAGAAAACCATTTGCTGGGTCTTCTGCATATATACGACATTCTATTGCATGTCCTCTTTGAGATATATCTTTTTGTTTAAGAGATAGTTTATCACCACTTGCGATTCTAAGCTGCCATTTAGCAAGGTCAATTCCTGTTGTTGCTTCAGTAATCGGATGTTCGACTTGCAATCGAGTGTTCATTTCCATAAAATAAAAGTTTAGATTTCCGTCAATCATAAACTCAACTGTTCCGGCATTCGTGTATCCAACAGCTTCTGCTGCAGCAACAGCTGCTTTTCCCATCTTTTCACGAAGTGGAGGAGTCATTACTGGAGAGGGAGTTTCCTCGATAATTTTCTGATGTCTTCTTTGAATAGAACACTCTCTTTCAAAAAGATGAATTACATTTCCTTGTTCATCAGCAAGTATTTGAAACTCAATATGTCTTGGTTTATCAAGATATTTTTCAAGAAAAACGCTATCATCTCCAAAAGCTGATTTTGATTCACGCTTTGCCCCTTCAATGGATTGTTCTAGAAGATCTTCTGAAGTTACAATTCTCATACCCTTGCCACCACCACCAGCAGTGGCTTTTACAAGAAGGGGAAAACCAATCTTTCTTCCCTCCTTAATAAGAGTTTCATTATCCTGTTTCAAGCCATGATATCCAGGAATCACAGGAACTCCTGCTTTTTCCATTGTGGTTTTGGCTGCAATCTTATCACCCATCAGACTTATGACTTTTGAATCAGGACCAATAAACTTCACACCGACATCGGAACAGGACTTTGCAAAATCAGGATTTTCTGCCAAAAAACCATAACCCGGATGGATGGCTTCCGAACCTGTATCCCCTGCAATCTTTATGATTTTTGGAATGTTCAAATAGCTTTCAATAGGAGTTGGATCACCAAGATTGACGGATTCATCTGCCAAATGAACATGTATTGCATCTTTGTCAACCTTTGAATAAATAGCAACAGTTTTGACACCCATCTCTTGACAAGCCTTTATGATTCGAATGGCTATTTCTCCACGGTTTGCGACAAGAATCTTTTTAAACAAATTATTCACTCCATTTTGGTCTTCTTTTTTCCAGAAACGCATTAATTCCTTCTTGCCCTTCCTCAGAAACTCTGAGATCAGAAATTATTTTCACAGTTTGTTCTTTATATTCTTCCATATCCATTTTTTCATATGAATCAATCAATTTTTTTACCTCTTTTATTGCAATAGGACCTGATGAACGTAGCATTTCAATATAACTATTTATTTTTTTATCTATTTCATCTTCAGATACCACATAGTCAATAAGACCGATTTTATTTGCATATTCAGAATCAAATCTTTCCCCTGTAATAAATAAACGTCTCATGGAAGAACGATTTAAACGTCTTCCAATATAGGTTGATATCGTAGAAGGAATTATACCAAGTTTTACTTCACTAAAAGCAAATTTACAATTAGGTATCGCAATAGTTATATCAGATACAGCAATAAGACCAACTCCTCCTCCAAAAGCATGTCCATTTACACGACAAATAACAGGTTTAAAACAATTATAAATACTGTCAAATAGACCAATTAAAAGTCTACTATCTTCAATATTTTCTTTTTTTGAATAATTAACCATGCTTTTCATCCAATTAAGATCAGCACCAGCACAAAATGATTTTCCTTTACCTGTAAGAACAATTATTCTAATTTTGTCATCTTTACTTAAATCTTTAAAACAAGATGTTAATTCTTTTATTAGTTGTTCATTGAAAGCATTATGAACGTCAGGTCTATTAAGATAAACTTTAGCAATATCTTTTTCTCTATGAATTTCTATAGTTTTGTAATCCATTATCGCTCCCCCTGAACTCATTTTGGCGATGATGGGTAGAATAGATAAATGTTTCTAAAGTTTTTTATGATATTTATACAATTTGAAATAAATATGCTTCTAATCAATATTTTTTCATTTAGATAATTATTATTAATTCTATTATTTAACAGAGAATTAAATAAGTCATATTAAAAGCCAATTTTTATCTACTTTATTAACATTTAAGGAGTTGAAATTCAAAGTGTTTGCGAATTTGGATACATTCAATTCATCTTCTGAACAGTAGAATTAGTAATAATCCAAATTCGTAAAAGTTCAGATAAAAATAATGGTGAAAATATGCTTGAAAACCTCAAAGAAAGGAAAATGCAATGGGAAGAAAATACTTTAAAAAAAATTTTAGAGAGGTTTCCAGAGAGAAAAAATGAATTTACTACGATTTCAGATTTGAATATTAAAAGATTAT
>CP070712.1:1546183-1550316 GCA_020350365.1 Thermoplasmatales archaeon
TAAAGAAAAATGCTAACAATTAGGAAAATAGAAGATATTGCGATAAGAGATCCTATGAAGAAACGATAGTCTAAAATTAATATATTTTTATTCTTTACATCCATTCCTTTCACCATCCTTTCCAGATTTGATATTTCAAATTCTTATTTATAATTTTTCTTGCATGTGATATTTATATGCATCGTGTGAAAATGTCAAAAAGGATAAATTATAGTTTTATCTAAGATATTTTCTTTTTTAATCAAGTAAAGAAATGTGTTTCCAAAAAGGAAAAATACCTCCACCACGAACTAGATAAACTTGTCTGATATAGTTATTTTCTGGATTTGAGTCTAATGGAGTGACCTCGTACTCCACGTAAAAAATTCTAGGAATGATATTCAAAAATAATAAACCAGCTTCAGACTTTGGAATCCATGTCTCACCAGGGTCTAAAGAGCCAATTAATAGTGCTCCCCAAGAACTACCATAATGACTTTTACTAACAAAGTATGAAGAGTTACCGTAATATCTAACAACACCAGTTGTGGGAGAATCGCCCATGTTCTTGATTTCGAGTGTTAAATGTAACTCACCTAAAAGTCCTTTTTCCTCAGTCCAAATATATGGAACAATATCTATGATTGCTAAATCAAAACCCTTGTTAGAAACCTCTGAAATTTTTTTATCTATTATATTAATGCTATCAATAGAGTCCTGATTTGGGATATATACTGCTTTTATATATGGTGTAAAAGCTAGAAGGAAAAACAAGAAAAAGATGGATAATGCAATATATTTTTTCATTTTTTACCTCCCAATTAAATATTCATATTATTTGTTTTCTTTTAAATATTTCCAAGAATAATATATTTATATCATTTTTATTTCTAATATAGTTTTTGAATAGAAAAAGAAAAAAGAATAGGGTTTAGTATTGTTATAATATTACCAATATCCTTGTTAATATATTCACAAAACTGTTCATAAAGTAATTTAGAAGTCTAAGATTAACCGGTCTTGTTACAGCCCTATCTTTAATTACAAATAGCTTATATTGGCCCTGGTGACTTTTTCCTTCGATACTATCTTTTGCTTTTATGATAATTGTAAAAGATCCGCCTTCTGTAAATGTATGATTATATGTTACTTCTTCACCAGATGAATAAGGTCCATCCCAATTCATATATGTTCCATCATCCCAGACTATATGGTAATACAAATCATGTCCATCGGGGTCAATAGTTGAGACTATGAATTCCAAATCTTTTCCGGTGGTAGCAATTTTTGGTCCTGTCATTGTAGGAATTTCAGGTACCTGATTCTCAACAATTGAAATAATTGTTGCTTCTGACCAATCACCCTGAACTCCATTTATATCTTTTGCTGATGCCTTAACTTCGAATTCTCCAAGTTCAGACCAATTATGTGCTGCTTCTCCCGTTTCACCTGAAGCATAAGGTCCGACCCAATCACTAAAAGTACCATCACCCCAGTCAAATATGTAAAAGACATCTTCTCCTTCTGGTTCTGTTGCACTTGTAGAAAACGTAGCGTATTCATGCTGAGTGCACTCTTCAGGGCCATCAGGTTTTGTTGGTGTATTAGGTGATTCTGAACCAGCCCAAAGAGAAAGAGTTTCTCCAATTCCTTCTGGATAGTCTCCATATTGTGGTTCCTCTGGTTGTTCGTCGTGGGCCTCTGCAAAAATAAATGCTTCATCCATTGTTACCATTCCATCCTCATTGTAATCAGCATCAACTGGTTCTCCAAAAGCATCCTCCCCTTTTACAGCTGCTGTCCAATAAAACACATATTCGTCATATATTAGATTTTGCATTGCCCATGAATATTCATCATGACGACATGCAGAGGAGGCAACAACTGGGCCTGGAGGAACAACAACATCATCTAAAAATCCCCCTGAAAAACATGGTTCAAATGTGCATATTATTTCATTAGCGGGGATATTGGCCAATAGGCTTGCGAAATGAGCATCTGTTAACTCCTCCATATTCCACAAGTTAAATATTGTATCCCATCCACTAACGGAATTGCCGTGATCTGTGGCAAAAACAAATAACTCACCTCCACCACTCATGGTATCAGCAAGTTCTTCAAAGACCAGATCCACATTTTCTAACACGCATGAATACATTATATCTTCATCACCATCACCATCTAGATCTGGATCAGAATTTTGACCATTGGATTGATCAACTGCAGGATCAAGTCCATCAGAACAAAGAACAATTATGTTTTCATCAAGAAATCCATAAACATCTACTAGTGTTATGTAAATATTTGATAAATCATTCCAATATCTAACATGATTATTACCAGCATTATATCCACCATTCATAAGAACAGCATATCTTGAGTCTGAATTACCTTTCGTTAAAGGTTGTGTTTTTACATCAAGTCTAGGAGCTCTCATGTTATATGCTGATTTAAAAATTTCGCCAAACTCTGTTTCAATCATTTGATAATCATCAATATTACTTGGTGGATACTTATCATCAATTACAATAAATTCCTCTGCATTTTGTGATAAGAAAATGTACTGCACAGGATGAAACAAATTCGCTCTAGGATAAAGATCAATGTATGCAATAAAACCCTTTTCAGGAGTATCAATTATATGGCCCTTTGTGGTAAAAATTTGCTCATCTTTTTCAACAGGGCCCCAAATATAAATAAGAACTTCATCTTCATTAATAAATAGTTGATTTATAATATAATCTGCAGCTTCTTCACAATTTGAAATTGATGGTTGTGCTAGAGTTAAATTTGTAAATGTTGTTATAATTAAAATTACTGCAAGTATACTAGCTTTCATTATTGTATTCATCTTATTTCTCTTCTTCAAAATATTCACCTCGCCGAATTATTACCTTTATAATATACTTTAATTATTTAAAATATTGCTAATTATTTGGTTGTATTTTTATAAAAATATGTAAAATTAATAAAAATTGAGTTTATTTTATCATACTTTTTACATTTATATTCCTATTCCAACGATATTGAAAATTGTTTGATAGAATATACTTATTATATCC
Organism: Thermoplasmatales archaeon; assembly: GCA_020350365.1. Classification (GTDB taxonomy): domain Archaea; phylum Thermoplasmatota; class E2; order DHVEG-1; family DHVEG-1; genus SG8-52-3. Next base: position 1,549,225 of record CP070712.1, read on the forward strand.
CTTTATATCAGAAGCTTTATTTATCAATGAAAAAAGATGTCCAGAATTCGTTATATCGCCATAGAGCTCAATACCAACAATCCTATTATTTTTAATAAACACTTTTCGTGAAGAGTTAATACCTTTAGACACCACACTAGAACAATTTTTTGGTAAATTTGTAACATTGCCCATACTTAGGAAGGGCACGTCATTAATATCAATAACATTGTAAGAATGATAACCAAGATATTTACATCTTTTACCAGCAATATTTAAACCTGCTATATGACCTTGTTCTACTGCATTTGACCAAGTCGCTTTTACACCAGGTTTTCTATAAATACAATCAAAGGATTCAGCTACATCACCTGCAGCATAAATGCCTTTTGTGTTTGATTCCATAAAATCATTAACAATTATGCCACGATTAACTGAAATCATCGAATTTTTAACTAAATCAATATTAGGATTAAAGCCAATAGTGAAAACAACCATATCACAATCCATCTTACCATTTTTTAGTTGAAGTCCCTCAACAGTTTCATTTCCAATTATTTCCTTCACTTGATTACCTAGAATAAAATTTATACCTAGATTTTCTAGCATATTTTGGGCGATACTTGATATCTCCTCATCAAACATATTTGCTAGAATATGATCAAGAATTTCAATAACAAAGACTTCTTTTCCTCTGTTTTTCAAGGCTTGAGCACATTCGATACCTACAAATCCACTTCCAATAACTGCGATTTTTTTTGCTTTTTTCAAACCATTGATAATATTTTTACAACTCTTAAGATTCGAAAGAACATATACATTTTTTTTGTTTAAACCAGGAATATTTGGTACAATCGGTTTTGAACCAATAGCGATCAAGAGCTTGTCATATTCAAGCATCTCACTACCATCATTGGCAGAATTATTTTTAAGAAAAACTCTTTTTCTTGAAGGATCTACCTTGATAGCTTCTTTTCCTAATAACAAATTTATGTTATTCTTTGTAAAAAAATCATCCTCAAATAGGGCTAAAGTCTTAAAAGGTATTTCTCCAGATAAATAATCAGGAAGTCCACAGAGCGAATAGGGAATATTTTCTTCTTTAGAAACCAA
>CP070712.1:1550416-1554539 GCA_020350365.1 Thermoplasmatales archaeon
GAACCACCTGAGTAAGATCCATAATAACGTCGCCAACCATAATAATAAGATATATCCTTATGTTCATCTCTCCATCCATTGTCGTAACCGGGGAAATACGTTTGATAATCAGAGCCATATGGGTTTGTAACCCCTGGCCAATCATATTCTTCGATCATTGTACCCATAAGGAATGGATTGCCTATGCTCATATCAATTGGGATACAGCACTCAGCATATTGTCCAACATTTTTTATAGTTGCTTGCACAGGATATGTTTTACCAGGGCCATCATCAATTGGTGAATCAATCCTTTTTACTTCTATATCATGTGTCCATGGATAATATAGGTCTATTATTTTATACCCATAGTTGTTGTGTAGTATATCATCTTCAAGAAGAGTACATGCATTTACCTTATACTCTTTCCATTTGTTTTCATATTCAGGATCTTGCCATTCTGGAGGCGTCCAAGTTGGAAATTCAACAATTAATTCTTCCCCTATTTCAACCTCCAAATCCTTTACAGTCTCATTATAATCCTCATAAGTATTATATGCTATAATTTCAACATCATCCAACCATAAATAATTAAAGTAATAATAATAACCAATATAATCCCATCTTATCTGAAATTCATCATCAAATAATCCATCAAAACTATAACAGTTTATATCCCACAATTTGGCTTCTTGATTTTCACCAACTGGATTATCCCAAGGAGTAATATTTTTCCATGGGCTTGTAGAATTTTTTCTAAACCTGATATAAACATTGGCATATTGTGGGTAATAATAATCTCCGGCCCACCTGAATCTAATATTAATTTTCTCAAAACCAGAACAATCTATCAGTTTACTTTGAATAAAATTATCATAATAATCACCCTGAGAAGATTGAGTTTTTTTGTAACATTCAGCTTCAGGAGACTCTCCACCAGAATTATTAGAATAATTTTGGGTCCAGTAATCTGTCTCCCATCCTTCTGGAGGAAATTCACCAGAGAAATCTTCTTCAAAAATAACTGGTCCAGCTTCATAATTAATTACTTGCATTTGCACATCTGTAGTTTCTGTGTTATTTCCTTCATTTTTTATTGTTACTTGCATCGGAATGTCAGGTATAGCATAACCACTTTCTGGATAATCAATACTAATCAATGAAACGTCATGGTCTGGTATAGTACATGACTCTAAGACAATTAAAGCAGTTATTTCTATTCCCATTAGTGGGCAAACAATATAATTTTCACCAGTATCCATATCAATAGCATATAATCCATCTAGTGTTGGTATATACAATATGTTTGATTCTTTATGAAATTCACCATCACATGCATAATTAATGTTTATACCAATCGGACCTATCTCTGTTGCTTCACCAGTTTCTGTATCAATTGTCCAGAATCTGTCACTAAGATCCCAACCATATAATGTACCATCTGCATCAAATGCCATACCTATCATATACATGACACCGCTACCAAAAGGACCGATTAGTTCTTGTTCACCAGTGACTGGGTCTATCTCATATAGAAAGTTGTTATCTGAGCTACCGTACATCTTGTGTGTTATTGGGTCATATGCAAGAGCGTTCATTCCTGTTCCGCCACCGCCAATGACCCACATTTCACAGTCATTATATGGATCAATTCCATATAGAACTCCACTACCATATTGTACTGCATACCAAACATCGTCACAACCGAATGTTCCGCCAGATAGAAAGTCCCCAGATATTGTGTCACCACATTCCTCGATTGTACAGTTACATACATCAAAATATACGGTCCCTTCTGGACCTGGATATGCGTTATAACCATAGATAATAGGGCAATCCTCACTTTTTTTTATTTGATTTATTTCGGTACTTTTTTCTATATCAGGCTTTGGATTTTCTTTAATTTGTGAACTAGGTTTGATTGGAATTTCTTCTTCATCTTTAAAATCAATGTTTAAATTAACAGATTCATCAGATAACCTAATTGACAATGTGCTGCTAAAAATTAAGGTTAATGAGATAAGTAAAACAATTGAAATTTTTATATAGTTTAACAAATGCTTCCATTTTAAAAATCTTACTTTTTTCATTTTATCCTCCCTCAATTTTAACTCTGAAATAATTTTATAATCGTATAATTAATATTTAAATTTATACACTACTTTTTCGTTACAACTGTTACAATATTTTAATTCGTTTATGGTTATTATAAGATAAACGATTATATTATTCTATCTCATTTTAGGTATCTGTATAATGTGAGAACTAATGCTGTAGATTTCATTAGTTTTAGATTTACTAAATGCGCGTGTAATTGGATCTTCAATTTCTTCAGAGTTAAAGTTTCCAGCAATATCATATGCAATCGCTGTAATAATTACCGAAATATCATCATAATGTGTATAGGCCCATTCATAAGTTGGGCCAGATCCATTTATTGTCTCTTGTAAAACATCATTAAAATAAAACTCAACATAGTCCATACCACTTGTTTTATCAGTTGCTTGTGCTTTAAAGGTCAACTTCCAACCTGTAATAGGATTTCCACCCGTTACTTCATAACTAAGTGATAGGTCTGGTTTTGTTTGATCCATATCAATAGTAAATGAGTTTTTTTCTGCTTCAATGTTTCCTACCCAATCGATAGCCCAATATTCTACAGTTCTGTCGTTTCCATCTCTTGAAATAACGAACTCCCCATGGTTTCCAGAAATTACCTGTTCTTCTCCATTATCAATAGTATATCTGATTTCTTTTATTCCTGATGATACTCCATGAGACCATGGATCAGTTGCATTGAGTGTTACTTCAATTTCATCTATATACCATCCATTGTTGCCATCGGGTTCTGGTGGATCTAGAATAGGAGGGTATTGAGATTTTGGTTTAGTATCATCCACAGATACCCCCCATTCTTTTTTGTTATTTTGTTTAATATCATCAGGAAATACTTGAAAATTCAAAAATAATATATATCTTCCTTCTTCAGGAAATTCAAAATCTTCGAATTGCAAAACCTTTGATCCTCCAAGGGGAATTGACAAATCTATACCTTCGATTTGATCTTTGTATACTTGTGTTCCATTATAAGGATCTGTTATATATTCCCTTATTTCTGCATAACAAGTTAAATTCTTCTCCGGAAACGTACCATAGTTCATAACAATAACATCAATATCTTGTAAACCAGGTTGAATCCAAGCTTTTGGAGATGGACAACAACAAAACCAATGTAACCCCCAGGCTAGATCATATGCAGAATCCCATATATCATCAGAACTAGTCCATCTTGGATAACTCCAATATGGAAGATCAGCCATAACCATACATCCGTTATCTGGAGCTGTTAGAATATATGCAATATCATCTATTATTCCATCTGGTTGAATACCAACAAACCATCTACCGGGTGGAATTTGAGCGTCTTCTTCAAATAAGAATTCTACAATTACTTCAGGCCGATCGAAATAGTAGTTACCAGTAGTATATTCTGTAAGTTCAGATGCCACAAAATAATAATCAGGTTCCGGATACTCATCAACTGAGGGGTCACATTCACCCTCATCTTCAAAGAAGTATACCCTAATTGTTTCTGTATTACTTGAATATCCGCTGTCCCATAAGATGTGAACTCTTCCACCCTCTACGTTCCAATCTTCTCCATTTTGGAAATCATCAATAAGAATGTTACTATGTCCTTGGTACATTGAACCAGCTAAAGCATTTCTCCCATCTGGATCTCCATTGTCCCATAATATATCATATCCTTTTCTTGGATGGCCTTCACCAACTGGTGATATTACTTCATCGATTCCAACATCATGCCAATAATAAAGAGTGAATTGCTCAGGTTTTATATCATTACCTGAGTTATTGTCACCTTCCATATTAATACATGATTCAATAAAGTAATCCTTTGTACCAGTTTTTTCCTCTGCAAGAAAATCAGGTGTCCAATCCTCAAATGTAAATGTTACTTCCTCACCAGGCTCAATATCAGGACCTTGACATGCAAAATCAGAATATTCCTCAGAAATGCCCATAGCAACAAGTTCAACATTGTCAATATACCAGTAATTGAAATAGTATGGATTTCCTTTCACCCAGAAACCAATATATAATGTATCTGATCCTCCTTCAATAG
>CP070712.1:1554639-1558751 GCA_020350365.1 Thermoplasmatales archaeon
TAAAAATAAACTATGTTTATATTGTTGGACAGGAAAAGGTTTTCAGAAAAGTTTGAATTCTTTCTAGAAGACTTGAAAAGAGTATCAGGTATCATTTAAACTACTAGATATATAATCACTCATCGAGGTAGATTTTCTTACGGGTCGTGAATATTGTCTATATGCATCTTGTTTTGAGACAACAATATTAGTTTTCCTACTCTCTACCAATTTTTGTAATTTTTTTGTAATTTTATTTGGGTCTTTCAATTTCTCAACCTCACCAATTATATTGTCTTATTATATCATGTCAAATAATGACAATATAATAGTTTCTGGCTACATGTTTATATACTTTTCGAGGTATTTTGTCTAAAATTTATTTTTAGATTATTTCAAAAATCATATTTTTTAGAAAATAAATGGACTTAATAATCATAAATATAAAAAATATTAACTCGTTATTTTTATTAAATATATTTATATATAGCAAATTACTATATGAAGATTACAGGAGTAAACATATGAATAAAATAATTATTAGCGCCGTGTTTTTTATTATAATTTTTTCAATTATTGGATTGATACCAGTTAGTGCAAAAATAGATTTTCAAAATATTAAAACGAATAGTTCTTATGATATGATTATTATTGCTCCAATTGATTATTATTCATCACTTGAAAAATATATAGATCATAAAAACGATTTTGGAATATTAACATTTTTCGTATCTACAGATGATATTTATGAAGGTACATATTTTGAGATACAAGGTCGTGATAATCAAGAAAAAATAAAATATTTCATAAAAGATGCTATAGAAAATTGGGAAATTGAATATGTGATATTTTTTGGAAGTTCTATTGATATTCCTGTTCGTTATTGTTATAATAATGATATGTATGGTGTTGAAGACAGGTTTGTTAGTGACCTATATTATGCAGATGTCTATGATGAAAATTATAATTTTTCTAGTTGGGATTCAGATAATGATGGGATATTTGGTGAGTGGAAAGAAAGTGAAGCTGAAGATAAATTAATTGATCTAAAACCTGACATTTGTTTAGGTAGACTTGCTTGTATAAACACAAAAGAAGTTGATATCGTAGTAAATAAAATAATAAACTATGAAAAACAGGTTGCTGATGAATCTTGGTTCAAAAAGATGGTTGTTATTGGAGGAGATACTTATGATGAATTTGAAGGATATGAAGGGGAGGTTAATAATCAACGTGCAATCGATGAAATGAACGATTATATTCCAGTGAAGCTTTGGGCATCGACTAAGACTTTATCCAAATTTGGTTTAAGCACGATTCGAGCGATTAATAATGGATGTGGATTTCTATATTTATCTGGTCATGGAGGTAAACAAACCTGGGTAACATACTCACTATCTGGTTCATATATTGGAAGATTTAGCCGATTACAAATGCTTTTTTTATTAAATCAAAATAAACTACCAATCTGTCTTGTTGGTGGATGCCATAATAGCAACTTTGAATTAGATGATAATCTTGGAATAACACTATTGTTTCCTTGGAATTTTAAAACATGGCGTCTTGGATGTTGGAGCTGGTTTTTAGTAAGCAACCAACGTGGAGGTTCAATTGCAACAATTGGATCGACAGGACTTTGTTGGTATAGTGTTGAATATGGTGGTGGCGGATCAGATTGGCTTAATGTTAATTTCTTTAAGAATTATAATAATGGAACGAGAAAACTAGGACAGATATGGAAGGATACGCTGTCTGGTTTTATTGACACATTTCCAATCGATTGGGAGTCACCGGCAGGTAGTGTTTCTTCTATTGATGCAAAATCTGTTCAAGAATGGGTATTGCTCGGAGATCCTAGTTTAGAAATTGGCGGATATAATAAAAGTCTATTTTGATTTATTAGTACCTATAACCTTTAACCTCATCTGAACTAAATTTAACTCCCAGACCAAGTGCAATACGGTTCACAAAGTTAAAATAACTTGTTATAAGATTTATATCAAGAATATCCTTATCTGAAAATCCAGAATTTCTTAGACTTTTAATATCGTTTTCCTTTACATAAGATGGATTTTTTGTTATTTTGAAAACATAATCTAAAATAGCTTGTAATCTTAAAGATATTTCAATTGAATTAAAATCTTCAATGAAATTATCAATCTTATTTTTATCTTTCCAATAATGATTTAGGGATTCTGCATGATGTTTTATACAATATTCACAATTATTGATAACAGAAACTGTAACAGCTATAAATTCTCTCTCTTGACGAGATAATCCAGATGATCCAAACATTAGATTTTTATATAAATCCATATGGTTCTTCATAACTTTTGGATTTAAACTTTGGATTTTCATTATGTTTGAAATTTTCCCTCTTTTTTCTTCTATCTCCTTATAAATCTGCTTTAGTTCTTCACTAGCATCATTTGTGTTAATAATCTGAATCCAGGACATAACAAATCACTAAAAATCTGTAATAACTAAAAGTTTATAAAAATAAGAGTTGGTTATAAATTATTATATGTATGATCCAATTGAACTTTCAAAAAAAACAGAAGATATTGTTATCAAAGGAGATTTAAAGAAATATTATCGTTTTCGGGCTACAAGATTTTATGGTGGAATTGCTACAGCAGATACCGTTGGATGTAATCTTCGTTGCAAGTTTTGTTGGTCTGGAAATAGTGTTTGGAATGCAAATAATATCGGAGAATTTTATACACCAGATCAAGTCTTAAATAAACTAAAAAATATTGCAACAAAAAAAGGATTTCATCAAATGAGAATATCTGGTGGTGAACCGACAATAGGAAGATATCATTTAATATCACTTTTAAAAAAAATTGAACCAGGGTTTTTATTTATACTTGAAACAAATGGAATATTACTTGGAACAGATAAATCATATGTAAAAGACCTATCAGAATTTAATAATCTTCATATTCGTGTTTGTTTTAAAGGAAGTAATCCAAAAGAATTTTCTTTTCTTACAGGAGCAAAAAATGGATTTGAACATCAAATAAGAGCAATTGAAAATTTAAAAGAAGTAAATATTAGATTCAATATAGCATTAGTCACAATTAAGAAAGATTATCAGGATTTTATCAATAGATTTAGCAATATAGATATTGAGATTGAAGATATATTTCTATATCCAAAGGTTAGAAAAAGATTAGATAAAGAAGGAATAATAGGCTATTTTGAGTAAAACTTTAAATAACGTATTTTGTATGCCTGGAAATGGAGGCTTTATTAATGATGCAAGATAAAAAAGCAGATTTAGCTGGACCAGGAATTGGAAACTATAATGAATTAGAAAAAATACTGCCAAAAGATTACAACTCTTTTTTAAATAAAAAGGAAACTCAAGGTGCTATTTTTGATGTAAAGAGATATATTGAAGAAAACCTGTGTAAAGAACTAAACCTTATGATGGTTACCTGCCCTCTTATTGTAGATGAAGAGAGCGGAGTAAATGATTATTTAGATCGTGATGGTTCTAGAACACCAATAGAATTTCAATGCGGATTGGGACTTGAAAAACCAATTCAGGCACAAATAGTACAAGCTGTGACAAAATGGAAAAGAGTTGCTCTAAAACAGTTTGATATGCAAGTTGGAGAAGGATTAAATACAGATATGCGTGCGGTAAGAAAAGATTATTTCCTTGATCATGATCATAGCTCATATGTAGATCAATGGGACTGGGAAAAAGTAATTACTGAAAAACATAGGAACCTTGATTATCTTAAAGAAACTGTAACTAAAATATGGAAAGTTTTGAAAGGTGCTGAAAACTTTGCACTTGAAAAATACCCAAAACTAGATACTAATAAATATCCAAATTTGCCTGATAAACTTAAATTTATTCATGCTGAAGAAATTCTTGAGATGTATCCTGACCTGCCCAGAAAACAAAGAGAAACGGCTATATTGCAAGATTATCCAGCTGTATTTATCATTGGTATTGGCTGGCCTCTTGAGGATGGTTATCCTCATGAAATGAGAGCAGCAGATTATGATGATTGGGTAACTGAAGCAGTATCAGAGGCAGGAAAACCCACCCATGGTCTTAATGGAGATATTCTAGTTTGGAATCCAGTTACCAAAAGACGACATGAATTAACTTC
>CP070712.1:1558851-1562897 GCA_020350365.1 Thermoplasmatales archaeon
ATTTGATTCTGTTGCACCACTTGTAAAAATAATTGAATTTTCACTTTCCGCATTAATAAAATCTACAATTTTTTTTCTAGATTCTTCAATTGCTCTTCTCGCTTCTAATCCAGATGAATACAACGAAGAAGGATTACCAAATTCTTTAGTAAGATAAGCTTTTGCAAAATTAAAAACTCTTGGATCTACTGGCATCGAAGATGCATGATCCAAAAAAATTTTCTCCATATCCTCTCCCTAAAACCACATAGTTGCACCAGATTCAAGTGCAAGATCGTTTAATGTTCCTGCACCAACAATTTTTACACCCGGTATTAGACTTACCTTCTCCCAGCCAAGCATCTGCTTCGATGCTTCACATACATAGATTTCAATACCCATCTCAAGAGTTTTTTGAAGCATTTCAGCTACACTAGGAAAACTACCAAGCTTGATTGTTTCAGCAATTCCAGGTTTTAGAATTTTTAATCCTGTTCCTAAATAATATACCTTAGGATTTATATCCATCATTTTAGCAGTTTGAGCAAGCACTAAAGGAGAATATTGTTTTTCAGGAGCATCAGTAGTTTGTACATATAATATCGAATTTTCATCTTTCATATTCTTCCCAATCTCTATTTTATTTATTTTGTTTTTTCAATATAAAAAATCATAAAAGTATCTTCTTTCTCAAATTTTAAAATCTTATGACCTGTCCTTTTAGCCCATCTTTTTATATCTTCCTCAGCAGCAGGATCATCTGCTTCAACTTTCAATATTTGTCCAACTTCAATTTTATCAATACCTTCTTTTGTCATCGCTATAGGCATAGGACAATACAAACCAATACAATCTATCTCCTCATCTGGAATTATATCTGACAGTTCTAATCTCCCCCTCTTGTATAACTACCTAAATAATCCATATCGAACCAATAACCAGTTTTATCAAGGTGATTAAACTCTTGCTCAAGGATTAGATAATGATTTTTTTCCTGCTCTATTATTTCATTAATAATATTTTTCATATCAGGATCTGTAATGTTTTCCAATATATTATTGTAGTAATCAATTGCTTCTCTTTCGCTATCCATTCCAATACGAAGAGCATCCATTTCATCAGATTCTGGATTTACTCCCTCCATTGTTTTTAGATCTTTTGGAAATATTTTGATATTAGCATATTTTTTACTAGAATCGACTAAATTTTTCCATTCTTCTTCTCCTACATTATCTTGAAACATTTTCTGAAAAACATCGAGATGTAATAATTCATCATTTGCTAAACTTTCGAATATGGATCTCCCCATTTCATTTGAAGTTTGTACCGCAGCTTTTTTATAAAATGAATAACCATCTTTTTCCATTTGGATAGCAGTTTTTATTGCATCCTTTATATTTTTTATTTCATCCATTTTAATATCACCGAAATATCTAATAATTCTCTATAAAAAGTTCATAATAACTTTGAGGGTGTTGACAAGCTGGACATTTTTTGGGTGCTTCATCGCATTCTATAACCAAACCACAATTACGACATTTCCATAATACCTTCTTATCTTTATTAAAAACCTTTTGGTTATTAACATTATCCAATAGCTTTCTATAGCGCTGCTCATGAGAAGATTCAACTTTTGCTATCTGTCTAAAACTTTCGGCAACTTCAGGGAATCCTTCGTTTTCAGCAATATCTGCAAAATTTGGATATATTGAACCCCATTCCATTTTTTCTCCTTCTGCAGCGGCTAATAGATTCTCTGCAGTTGTACCAATTATTCCAGTTGGATATGTTGCAATTATCTCAGCATCTCCCTCTTCTAAATATTTAAAAAAAACCTTAGCATGTTCTTTTTCATTTTCAGCTGTTTCTATGAAGATATCTGATATTTGTTCAAATCCTTCTTTTTTTGCTTTTGAAGCAAAATAACTGTATCGGTTCCTGGCTTGTGACTCCCCAGCAAAAGCTGTAAGGAGATTTTTTTCTGTTTGAGTTCCTTTTAAACTTTTCATAATATTTCCTCCATTTTAATCATGGACCCACATGTACCATAGGCCAATATACATCTCCTTCTTCAAATCGTTCCATACTATCTTTTTCCATCTGAAGAATTTTAAGGTGTCCAATTTCCATATCAGAAAAATATAATAACGTATTGTTTAGTTTCGTCCCATCCTCAAAACGACTTGCAAGAGATTTGTAAAAATTACTTGCAGCTTGTTCTGCTTTCATTGCTTCTTTTAATAATCTACTTAAGGGTGAATCTTCAGTAAATTTTACTTCCGGGAGCGGAACAGGTGTTTCCTTTGGGAGAATAATTTTATTTTCAGGATAATGATTTTTGTAAATGTCTTCTATAAATAATCTATGTTTTTCTTCTTCAATTGCAAGAAATTCCAGTTTATCTCCTAATAATCCGTTCTTTGTTTTTTTTGCCATTTTTGTATATAGTCGATTGCTTTCGACTTCACTTTTTATAGCCGCAAGAAGTAATTCTTCAAGATCAAACCTACTTAAATCCATATTTTCCACCTCATTTTAGTAGTATTTTCTCCCCCATATCTTTTTTAATTTTCTTACACAATTTTCTATACTATTTCTTCCTTAAAATGTTGTAAGTTCTCAGAATGTAAATTAAGGTGATCTGTTTCAATTTCTACTAAAGCCTGGAAAAATTCTTGTAATCTTTGCCCTTCCGCTTCATTCTCAAATTTTGTATAAGCTTGTATCGCTCTGTTTTCCCGCTCCCAACCTTCTTTAGTATTATCTTTTGCTTTTGCATTACATGATAATTTTTCTAATTCTGGTCTAGATATGTTTAAAAATTTTGAGATAGCAGATGCATGTTCACGTTCAACTTTCATTAACGCTTTAAACTTAGCAAAACTATAATGATCATTTATTTTATCTGCAGCGTTTTTTGCACAATCATAAAACGCAGCATTATCTAATTCGAGTTTCAACGCAGATTCAAGATTTTTCCGTTCAACCTCATTTAATGATACATTAAATTCATCTGATTTCCAATCTTTTGCTTCAATAAAAAATCTCTTATTTGCACCACAAAATGGACATTGCGTTGGCGCTTCACTTCCAATATATGGATCACCACATATTCTACATCTAAATACTAATGTCCTTACCATAACATTATCACCTCAGCTAATCTTAATTCTTCATATTCTTTTTTGTTATACCAAAATATTTTACCCTATACCAGTATATTTATGTTCTCTTATTTTTTCCGTTTCATAGGTGTACCACAACAATATGGTACTGCATTTGGCTCTTCATCAAATTCAACTATACCACAGTTACACTCTTCATCTGAACATTGGCATTCATATTGTATGGGTTTATTACCCGTTTCACAACCACAAGTTTTACACATAATGCTTACCTCCAATTTTTTCACATTTTTTATTTCTTTATATATTTTCCTAACTTTTTTCCAATTTTTCTAACATTTAATAGTTCATCATCATTAGGAATATAATTATAATTTACATTCTCAAATGGAATATCCCATGACATATCTTTTAAAATTTTCTCAATTTCACCAACCGCCTGACCTCCCCAACCATATGATCCAAATACATATCCCACTCTTTTCTTTGGCCTAAGACCTTTTAGATAGGTTAGAAACCCACCCATTGATGGAAGCATTGTATTATTGAGAGTTGGAGAACCTAATAGAATCAACTTTGATGAAATTACATCGGTTAAAATATCTGAAATATGAGTCTTCTTTAAATTTCTCATTGTAACAGAAATTCCTTCATCTTCGATACCTTCTCTTAATGAATAAGCCATTTTTTCTGTTGAGCCCCACATAGAATCATAGATAATAAGTGCTTTATTATCAGTTTCATATCGTGACCATTTTGAATATTCCTTAATTATATTAGGAATTAAGGATTTCCATATTATACCATGACTTGGAGCAATCATATCTATATCTAATTCAGAAAGTGAATTGAGAGCATTTTCAACTTGATTTCCGTAAGGCATTACAATATTTGCATAATACTTTGCTGCTTCCTCTTTTAAAATACCCCATTCAATTTGAT
>CP070712.1:1562997-1566989 GCA_020350365.1 Thermoplasmatales archaeon
TTGTAGGTGGTAATATCCCAAAGCGAGATATTGAAGGTCTTCAATCATTGGGAGTCAAGGGGGTATTTCCAACAGGTTCTAAATTTGAAGATATTATAGATTTTATCAAAAAGAATGCGGGGTGAAACTGTGACTGACACCCAAAAAAAAATAAAAGAAGTAATTCTTGAATCAGGAATTAAGGTTAAACCTATTTATACTCCTGAAGATGTTAAAAAGATTGATTACAACAAAGATATTCAGAATCCTGGAGAATATCCATATACAAGAGGTATTCATCCTTTTATGTATTGTGCAAGACCCTGGACTATGCGGCAATACTCTGGTTTTGCTACAGCAATCGAAACCAATAAGCGATTCAAATTTTTGATTGAACAAGGGCAAACCGGATTAAATGTCGCCTTTGACCTACCTACCCAGATGGGACTTGATTCAGATGACGAAAGAGCAGAAGGAGAGGTTGGTAGAGTTGGAATGGCTGTTGATACCCTTAAGGATATGGAATATGCTTTTGAGGATATACCCTTGGATAAAATAAGTACCTCTCTTACCATAAACTCTACTGCTGCAATATTATTAGCAATGTATATCGTTGTTGCAGAGAAACAAGGTCTCAGCCCAGATAAAATAAGGGGCACTGCACAAAATGATATTCTTAAGGAATATGTCGGTCGTGGTACTTGGATCTTCCCAGTTGAGCCTTCCCTTAGATTAATAACAGATACCATTGAATATTGTTCAAGAAATATACCCAAATATTATCCAGTGAGCGTTTGTGGATATCACATCCGTGAGTCTGGTGCAAATCCAGTTCAAGAGATTGCTTACGGTTTTTTAATTGCAAAAGCCTATATTCAAAGGGTTCTTGCACGTGGAATCGATGCAAATGATTTCATTTCTCGAATCTCCTTCAATTTTGATATACATGGTAACTTTTTTGAGCAGATAGCTAAATTTAGAGCAGCAAGAAGACTTTGGGCAAAAATCGTAAAGGAGGAATTCAATGCTACAAATCCAAAGGCAATGATGATGAAGATGATTGCCGGTGGAGGTGGTGGGGGCCTTACCATCGAGCAACCGGAAAACAATATTGTACGTGGAGCGTACTACGCCTTAATCTCTGCTTTAAGTGGTACTCAAACAATGGCACTATGCTCATACGACGAAGCATATACAATTCCCTCTGAAAAAGCTGCAACCATCTCACTACGTACTATGCAGATTTTGATAGAGGAAATGGGTTTATGCGATACCGCAGATCCATTGGGTGGATCATACTATATTGAAGCACTAACTGACCAACTTGAAGATAAAATTGTAGAATGTATGAACAAGGTAGAAAAAAGTGGAGGCATTGTTGATGCAATTTCTAAAGGAGAGATTCAAAAAGAAGTTTCTAGACAAGCATATCTTTATGAGAAAATGCTTCAATCCGGTGAGTTAGTCAAGGTAGGAGTAAACAAATATAGAACTGCCGAAGAAGAAGAAAGAACTATTGAGTTTCATGAATACGATTCAACCTTAGTAAAAAAACAAATAAAGATGCTTAACCAAGTTAAAAAAAATCGGAATAACAGTAAGGTTAAAAACAGTCTTGAGAAATTGCGTAAAAAGGCAAAAACTGATGAGAATCTGATGCCATACATAATTGAATGTGTTAGAAATTATGCAACAATAGGTGAGATAACTTCGGTACTTGAGGAAGTTTTTGGAAAATTTGAGGAACCAGTTAGGATTTGAATATCAAATAGTACAGCATGGGGAGAAAAACTAATGCAAAAAACGCAAAAGAAAAAATTTTCTTATTACGTGTTAGGTATTGATATAGGGGGCACAAATACAAATCTTGGCATTGCTGGTGTTGAAAACTCAAAACCATTTTTACTGTTTACACAAAATTACAAAACAATACAGTTAGATTCACTTGTACCAGCTATACAAAAAACCTTAGCTTTTGCAAAAAATAAATACAATATAGAGGTTGATTTTGCATGTATCGGTGCTGCAGGGGTGGTCTCTCCATCTTGTGATTCTGCAGAATTGACAAATGTTGAATGGAATCTTTGTTCTAAAGAATTGATCAATAAAACATCATTGAATAAAGTTACCATCATAAATGATTTTCAAACAATTGGTTACGGTTTGAACCTTCTTGATTCCAACAATACTAAGGACATCTTTCAGGTTAGATCTAAAAAAAGCGATATAGGTTCATTAAATGAAACCAAGATAATTTTGGGTGCAGGAACTGGTCTTGGAAAAAGTATATTGACATATGATAAAAATTTTAATGCATATATCCCAATTCCCAGCGAAGGTGGGCATGCAGATTTTCCTGCTCAAAACAATCTTGAAATGAAACTCATTGAATATGTTAAAACATTGAGAGGTATCTCTCAACCGATTAGTTATGAAGAATTGTTATCTGGAAGAGGTTTAGAAAGTATCTATTTATTTATTAGAGATACAAAAGCATCAAAAGAAACAAAATACACAAAAGATATTGACAATGCTATTGACAAAGCATCTCTTATTTCAAAATATAAAAATCTTGATGAAACATGCAAAGAAACCTTTCACCTATTTACCAAATTTTATGCGAGATGTGCTAAAAATTTTGTACTTGATACCCTTGCCAGGGGAGGACTATATATTGCTGGAGGTATCGCTGCAAAAAACAAAGAAATATTTACATCAAAGGAATTTACTACAGAGTTTGAAAATGCCTATAACCGGTATGATTTGTTAAAAACAATTCCAATTAGTGTTATTGTCAATTATGATGTAAGTCTTTATGGTGCTTGTTATGCTGCTATGTATGAATTACTTAATAATAAAAATCTGTGAATAGCAAAATTATAAATTGATGATTTATTATCCGCATTAAAGGTGGAGGCTAAAAAATGAAAATTTTTATTGATTCTGCAAGACTTGATGAAATTGAACAAGCATTTGGCTATGGTATTATCGATGGAGTTACAACAAATCCGTCATTATTGAAAAAAGCAGTTGATAAACTTGAGGAATCTGGAGAAAAAATAACAATTGAAGAATATCTTAAAAAGATATTAAAGATTGCAAAGGGCACACCAGTAAGTCTTGAGGTAACTGAGCTTAAACAAGATAAAATGATTGATCAGGGAAAAAAGTTATACAAGATGTTTAATCCGGTCGCAAATAATGTAAATATTAAGATTCCTGTTAATCCCTCATTTCCAGATGAGGAGGGTAGGGATTTTGAAGGAATACAAGTGGTAAAAACTCTATCAAAAGCGGGAATTCCAGTTAATTGCACACTGATTTTTACACCTGAACAAGCTTTACTTGCTGCAAAAGCAGGTGCAAAATATGTTAGTCCTTTTGCTGGTAGAATTGATGACTATATTAGAAAAAATAACAATATTTCCTTCAAAAAGACAGATTACTATCCTGCTGAAGGATTTGAAGAAAATGGTAAAATACTAGATGACAATGGAATTGTCTCAGGTATTGATTTAGTTGCCCAAATTGTAGATATCTTTCATATTTATAATTTAAAGGCAGAGGTAATAGCTGCTTCAATTAGAAACTCAATACAAGCAAGGGAATCAGCTCTTGCCGGTGCACATATTGCAACTCTCCCATATGGCGTAATTATGCAACTACTTGTTCACTACAAAACAAAGGAAGGGATGAAGAATTTTACTGATGATATTGTTCCTGAATACGAAAAATTAACACGAGATAAATAGAATGAATAAAAAAATTATTCCAGCTATCATTGCTAAAGATCAAGATGAATTAAATGAAAAATTATCAAAGGTTGTAAAATATGTTGATCTAGTTCAACTTGATATAATGGATAATAAATTTGTTCCAAATACCTCATTATTCTTTGATTTTTCATTAAATTTTTCAAATTGTCTTTTTGAGGCTCATTTAATGGTTGAAGACCCAGAGGATTGGATTGAAAAATATGGTGAAAAAGTTGACACGATTCTTGTTCATTTTGA
>CP070712.1:1567089-1570993 GCA_020350365.1 Thermoplasmatales archaeon
GGATCTGTTGGTTGTAATGGAGCATTATTTACAGTACCTGTGGTAAATGACCATATATCAGACTGATTAATATATTCTCCATCATCTGCAATTGCATACCAGCTATAGGTACTAGATGGTGATAGATTAGGCCAAATAATAGAAGCTCTATCCCCACTTGTAACTTCATCATCTATTCCTATTAAGGTATCATCACTTGCATCATAGAAACTTACAGTTAAAATATCAAAATCTGGATCATTTACTTCAACTGAAAGAGTAGGATTAAAACCAACATTTATAGCACCATTTATAGGTATTGGATCTACCGGTGCATATGGGTCCATATTTGCACAACATGTAGTAAATGACCATGTATCAGATTGAGTTGTAAACTCTCCATCATCTGCAATAGCGTACCAACTATAATATGTCTCAGGTGAAAGACCTGACCAGGATACATAAGCCATATCGCCACTAGAGACACCATAATCAGTTCCAATCAAGCTATTATCACTTGCATCATAGAAACGAACTGTCATGATATCAAGATTAGGATCAATAACCTTAACAGATAATGTTGTATTTAATTCTACATCAACTGCTCCATTTGAGGGCATGGGATTTGTTGGTTCATAAGGGGGTTGGTTTGCTCCAGTTGTTGTAAAGCTCCATGTAAGAGATTGAGTGGAATCCTCACCATCATCAGCAACAGCATACCAACTGTATGTGGTTGAAGACTCAAGGCCATTCCAAATTATATATGCTCTCTCTCCACTTTCTACATTATTGTCTATACCAATTAAACTGTCATCAGAGGCATCATAGAAACTTACAGTCATTGTATCTGAATTTGGATCAGTGACTTTAACAGATAAAGTTGGATCAAGATTAATATTAGTTGCATCATCTGTTGGAATCGGATCAAATGGTTCATCAGGTGGTGTATTACTTGTAGGGATTGTTGAAACAATATCACCATGAATACCACCAGCCCAACCATGTGTTGAATCAGTTAAAAAAATATCATACAGAAAATTGTTTGTTCCAGGACTATCTGCAGTCCAAGTATCACCACCATCATTGGTTTGCATTATCGTTGCTTCATCATTGTTTCCACCACAAATCCATCCGTTTTGACTATCTATAAAATGAATTGCAGATAAACCATTATTAGTCCCTGAATCTAAAGAATTCCAGGTATCTCCACCATCTGTTGTATGAAGTAAAAGCCCAAAATATCCTGTTATCCAACCGGTATTTGAATCTGTGAAATGTGCATCAGTTAATTGTGTTGTTACTCCGGGATCCTGCACATCCCATGTATCACCACCATCGCTGGTATGTAAAACATTACCGCTATATTGATCATACTCACCGATTACCCACCCAGTGTTCATATCAGTGAAATATACTTTTTTAAGTGGAACAGTATATGAAGCAAATAGATTAGTTTGCCAAGTTTCTCCACCATCGGTTGTTTTCAATATAACTCTTTTATTTGGAGAACCATATGTTTGTGGTTTACCTCCAACACACCAGCCATTATTCTCATCTAAGAAATAAAGTCCTGTGAAAATATAACCTCCGCTTGTAAATCCATGGTCTTGTTCCTCCCAGGTATTACCACCATCTGTTGTATGTAAAATTACACCATTTGATCCAGAAGCCCAACCGATGTAATTATTTACGAAAAATACGCTATAAAGATTACTTGCAGGATAATAATCTTGTTCAAACCAAATATTTCCACCATCTGATGTATGTAGAATTTCCCCAACTCCAACAGCCCATCCAACGTTATTGCTTGAAAAATAAAAACTAAATAAACCACTAGTATCCCAGGAGGTTTGCAAATTCCAATTAGTTTGTAATAATTCACCTAAACCAGGATTTAAACTATTATCATTGTAGGATTTTTTAATATTCACTGAATTAGCATTTGAAATTGTAACAGATGTCATAGTTATCAAGAGCAGCACAAAAAATAATGTTACGATTTTTTCTTTCATATTTTCCCTTTCCTTATCTAATATTTTGTTAGACAAACTCATCCTAATTATATTATTATAACTTAAAAACGATTTAAAAACAAATTAACAACAATTTAAATTAGTCAAAATTTAGTTAAGTTTTTTGTCTTTTATGTAAAAAAATCTTTCCTCTTTCTGAAATATACACTGTTCTTAATCTTCCACAATACTTCTACAGCTACTTGGATTTCTATAATTAAAAATCATATTTACGCCTGTTCAATTCATTGTTGTTAAAAACCAAGATAAATTACGGTTAAATAGCAGTTAATAGATATTAGGGCGGGTAACAAATTGGTTACATTACACATTTTGCAGAAATTTTCTTTGAAAAAATCGTCTAAATATTCTTCGAAAATCTAAAAGTTTTTTCTAAAACCTTGTTTTCTTTTTTTATCCTTTTTTATTAATTTTTAGGTTAAAAATCTTCAGTTAAAAATCATTAAAAAATGAGTTTTTACAGAAGAAAAATGGTTTTGCAAACCGCTAGGAGGCTATAGTTATATATATACAATTGCCCCAACATATTTTTAATGAAAAATACGAATAAGAAAAAGTCTATATAAATCTATTTATTTTTATATTTATAAAACCTCATTTTTCTTTTAATCATATAAAAAAATTTCAATGTTGAAAATGGAAACAATTTTTGTAATTATTTTTTTTAATAGTATATTTTTATATAGTAAGATTTAAACAATCCTACCCTATATTATATTCACAAAAATTTAAAAGGAGGCTAAAAATGAAGACAATAATTAATTTAATAATAATTACCATTTTAATTATAAGTGGGTTTGGAGCTATTGCATTTTCTGAAAAAGAAATTGACAAATATAACGAAATAATTGATTCTGTTAGTTTATCACAACCAAATATAATTAATTTAAATCAATATGTTTCTGTCAAATTAGACCAAGCAACTTCTTATACTTTAGAAACTGGACTGCCGATGCTACCAAAAATTACAAAAATCTATGAACTCCCAATTGGCTCAATAGTTAATGAGGTTTCAGTAAAATTTTCACAAGAAACTAAAATAGAACTTTTAAAGGAAATTGAACCTGCACCTCAGCCAGTTATTGATGGCACAGATATAAAAATTAAATCAGAATCAAAGAATACAAATATTGATTATACAATATATCCTGAAAAAAGATTTACCTATAAAACTTCAACTGGTATCAGTGGTGAAAGACGAGTAATTTTTTTATCAGTACATATCTATCCAATTCAATACAATTTTAAGGAAAGTTCAATTTATTATATTAATAATTTTGAGGTTGAAATAAATTATCAACCCCCGGAAAATCCAATAACTTTCTCAAATGAATATGATATGATAATTATTTCACCAGATGTTTTTACTCAACAATTAACTCCTTTAGTTGATCATAAAAATAATATGGGATTGAATACTCAATTAAAAACTCTTGAAGAGATTTATTCTGAATATCCTCATGGAAGAGATGATGCAGAAAAAGTGAAATTATATATTTACGATGCTATTGATCCAAATGGGTTAAATTTAGGTATTGATTATGTTTTGCTTGTTGGAGGAATGGTTAGACAAAGTGATAAATGGTATCTACCAGTAAGATATGTTAGCACTCCAAATGAAGCAGCCTTTTTATGTGATCTTTATTTTGCTGACATCTATAAAGATAATGGAACAACCTTTGATGATTGGGATTCTAATGGCAATAATATTATCGGAGAGTGGAGAGATACTAATAAGGATATAATTGATGGCGCACCTGATGTTTATATCGGCCGACTTGCTTGTAGAACTAAAAAAGAAGTTACAACAATGGTAAATAAAATAATAGATTATGAAGAGACAAAAGCTGCTGACTCATGGTATAAAAAAATGATATTAATTGGTGGAGATA
>CP070712.1:1571093-1574994 GCA_020350365.1 Thermoplasmatales archaeon
CAGAAAGAAGGTTGAACAGATTAAATAATCCTGCATTAAGTGTTGGACTTCCTGCATTTTTAACTAAAGGTGCTGGTATGTTTTCAGGTCTAATGTTAAGTCAATATACAGCAGATACTCTTGTTGCTGAACAAAGAATTTTATCAAATCCTGCATCCATCCAATCGATTCCTGCTGCAGCAGATCAGGAAGATTTTGTTTCAATGGGTATGAATACAGCAATTAAGAATTTTCAAATCCTGGATTGTGCATATGGAGTACTTGGAATTGAACTTATGGCTGCTGCCCAAGCACTTGATTTTCGAGAGTACACTTTTGGAAAGGGAGTTACAAAAGCAAAAGAAATAATTAGAAAACATGTTAAGTTTTTAGATGAAGATAGACCTCTTTATCCAGATCACACAAAAATGAAAGAACTTGTAAAATCTTGTGAAATTCTTAAAGAAGTTGAAAAGCAAATAGGAAGTATGGAATAAAAGTATTTTTTACGAAGTATCATTCTATATATTATGATTTATTTGCAAATTTCCAGTTAAAGATAAATCATATGAAATGACATATTCATCACAAAAATTATTCCAAAGCAAAATTACTGGAAGCATCATTATTACAAGAAATGGATAAATAATTGTTCCTTCTGGAAAATTTTTATAAAGTTCTTCAAGAAATATACCTAATCTCTTTAATATTTCACATATAATAACTTTATCTCCATCATTATAAACAACATCTGAGGTTTTTTGTATAAATTTTGTATCATCTTTATTGAATGTATATGCATTTATTATAGGTGAAATTGCAATACTTATAAACAAAAAGAAAACTCCAACTCCAATAACTGTTTTTAAAGTTTTATTATTCGTAAAAACACCTCCAAAAATTGAAATCTTTCAAAGAACCTTAAAAACCAAAAATTGCTAGAATATTGAAAACTAAAAATATCTGTTGAAGAGGCTTTAATATCTGATCCATTTATTATTGCCTCAGCATAATTTCCAGCACAATCAAATGCTATAACCTTTAGAGTCCAGTTAGGTGTTGGGAAAAATATTAATGACCAAGAGTAAGTTGGTCCAGCACCAGTTACAGTCTCTTGTATTACATCATTAATGTAGAACTCAACATAGCATGAGCCACTCGTATTATCATATGCTGGTATTGTAAATGTTATTTCCCATCCTTGCCAACAATTCCCACCAGTAATCTCATAACAAATTGATGGGTCAGGTGGTGTTTTATCAATATCAAGTCTTACAGATTTTAATTGTTCTTTATTTCCTTCATAATCAAAAGAGTAAAACTCAATGAGAATATCCTTTCCATCTTCATATAAAATAAAGGGGCAATCATAGGATCTCCATTCAATTCCATTAATACGATATAAAGTATCTTTTACTCCAGAATAATCATCTATAGCTGTCAAATTAACAGTAACATTGCTGACATACCACCCATTTTCACCATCTGGATCTGGTGGGTCCAGAGTAAGAGTTGTTTCTGGTGGTGTGGTATCATTATATCCATATGGGATTGTTAGAAGAGTTATGTAGGAGTCTCCTTCAAATTGACCTATTGGATACCAATTTTTTAATAAATAACGACCATTGGCGGCAATGTAAAGGATATCATGTTCAAAACAAAAATGGCCATCTGATCTAGAGTTTATATCGATACCAAGGAGACCAATATTTGTTGCGTGACCAGTTTCAGTGTTAATAGTATATAATTCACTAAGAAGATCCCAACCATATAATATTCCATCAGAATTAAATGCCATACCGACCATATAAAAAACATGACTTCCAAAATAACCAATTGTCTCTAATTCGCAAGTTTCTGGATTAATCCTTAGCAGATAATGATTTGAACTTGTATACAACATGCCAGTTATTGGATCATAAGCTAGTCCTAAAAAACCACTTGTATCTCTACAAATATAATTTATTTCGCAATTTAATGGATTTATCTCTACTAATCCCTCATAATTATTATGAGTCATAAAAGCTATGATTGTTCCATTATTTGTCCATGATCCATATGAGATACATGTAACATTTTCATCTATACATTTACAGGTCAAATTTCCTGGATCAAATAAAACGAATTGTGATAACCAACAATCACTATCATCATCTATACCAATATATGCAAGATGGTCACATGATAATATTTCATTTTGGTGATAAACAATATCATTAGAATTAAAATAATTAGGTTCTTCTTCTAACATATTCCTAGAAGACAAAACGGTACTCATATGTGTAAGTAATATTAAGATAATTAAAGTAAATGATAAACAAGAAAACAGATTCTTTTTGTCCATACTTTATTTCCTCCCAAAAATCAATCATAAATACCAGATATAAATCTTTCTATTGTGTATTGTAACAATCATTCCATTAAATCTAAAAAAAATATATGTAATTTAAAACATTAATTATTTAACATTATTTGAAATAATTTGTATGATAATTATGATTGTTCAAATTAATTTAGAAGATAAAATGAATGAAATCGAAGGCAAACATTGTTCTCCTATTGATGTTACAAAGGTTAATGATCAAGTTGTAAGATTAGGATATATCAATGGAGAATTTCACTGGCATAAACACTCTAAATATGATGAGCTTTTTTACATTTTAAAAGGTAAACTCTTAATCCAGTTAAAGGAACAACCTGATATAAGTCTCTCAGAAGGACAAATTACAGTTATTCCAAAGGGAGTTGAACATTGTCCAAAAAGCATTGAGCCTACATATGTTCTACTATTTGAACCTTTTAATCTTATTACAATAGGAGATTGAGATTGTTTATAAAGGATGAAGTCTTTTTATTTTTATAAAATGATTTGTATGATATTGAACAATTGTTACCCATATTTTTAATTAGAAATAAAAATAACAAAAAATTATAGAATTGATTTTTAAGGAGCAATGTATTATTAAATTATAATCAAGGGGTAACAAACATGATTTGTCCAAGTTGTGGTGGAGATACATTTATAAAAATATCTGAAACAGATATAAAATGTAAAAATTGTGGATATATTTATTGTATAAAATAAGTAATAATTTTTTTAAAATTGGGATACGAAGGGAGACTTCTCGTACCCTTCAAAATATGATACCTGCGAATTTTTATTGGTGGGTGAATTACCCTCCTCTCTCTATGCCTCCCCAAGTAACTATAAATCAAAAACATATTTATATATTTTTCTGAATAAAATTAACGCTTGTTAATCGCACAAATATTAATTTTACACTGGTTTTTTTTGATAAATTTTAAAATATTTTTAGCAATTATAAAAGATAAATCTATAAAATATTTGAGAATTAATCTGAGTTTTGTTTGGCATAATATTAAATCTAAAAATTACATAGACCCATTTAAGACTCATAAAATTGGTAAAATCAGAGACTTTATTTATCTCATTAGGAGAGAGAATGGATGAAGATAAAGGAATAATCGAATTTATCTGTGAAGGCGGTTCAGGTAGTGAAGCAAATGTAAAAGTTGAACTTAGAACCATCTTTGCAGGAATTGGAGGAACAATAATCACAAACGAGGGTGTTGCTACTGCCTTGCGTGAAGAATATACACCAACCCCAAAATCTGGTCATAAAATGTTTCTCAGACATACAATCATCAAAAAACTTGAGGATTATTTCTACAGAAAAGGTGCATATATGTTTGCTCATATCCCAAGGCCATTGGGATCGATTAGCAGGATCAGCGATAAAGCATATGAGGCCTATATCTACGAATGGGCATTCGGGTCAGAAAGCTTCCCATGGGAATGTGTAGATAAAAAAGGAATTAGAAATCTTGTAAAACTTAGAGATTGGGAAAAGTTCGTAACAAGCTTCAATTCTGCTGGAATAAATATGGAATTGGATTGTAC
>CP070712.1:1575094-1578947 GCA_020350365.1 Thermoplasmatales archaeon
GTTACTTTCGCTGTTTCACCTCTAAAGGGGCCTGCAATCATTTCAACAACATCTCCTTCTGCAATCTTTGCTACGGCAGATGCTGGAACAAGGAAATGCTGTATCTGATCAATTGGTATATCTCCCTCAAGCATGTTTCGAGCGTATGAAACAGTCTTAATCATATCTCTAATTCGTTCTTTATCATAACTTTCAAGGAAAATATAACCTCTAAGTTCAGGGGTTACCAAAATTGATGGGATTTTAATTTTTGATTTACCAGCCCTGCTGTTAATTAGATCAGCTGTATTTTGCTCTTTACCAACTTGAGTTTTTATTGTAAATATCTTAGTACTTTCCTGAACAATTTCTTCAGAATTTGAACTCTCCATAATAATACACCTTTCTATAGTCCAAGTACCTCTGCTATCCAGGGAGCAACTATTTCAGCTACTAAAAAGATAAGAAATCCAAGACCTCCTATCAAAATAATACCCAGACCAGTTATTTTTGAGGTTTTTGAATACTCTTCGTCAGTTGGTTTTCTAGCCATTTTTAGAACTCTACCATACTTTCCTTTTCCGATTCTTTTCTGTCTTGATTCTATATCGTGCTGTAAATCCCATGCTTTTTCCATAAATGATTTATCATCAGTAGCTTTGTCTTTTTGGTTGAAGAATTTCACTTCTTAACACCCCTTTTAGGCAAATTGGTCAAATAAATGGGTATATATAAAGAATTTGGCTGTTTTTAGCTAAATAGAAAAAAAATATTCTGTAAGTTTAGCTATTGTGCGGTTTATGCTACAAAATCAATACCGTATTCCTCTTTTTCAAATGATTTTTGGGTTGGGCCAAGAATTTGCTTTGATTTAACTCCTGTTATCACAAGCATTGCTCGAATATTACTTTTAAGATTTGAATCAACTGTAGTTCCCCATATTATTCGTGCATTCGGATCAACTCTAGAATATATCTCCTCAACTACTCGTTCAGCTTCGCTGATGGTCATATCCTCACCGCCTGTTACGTTTACTAAGGCACCTGTTGCTTCAGATATATCAACTTCAAGTAAAGGAGAGTTAAGTGCTTCAACTACTGCATTAACCGCTTTATTTTCACCTTCAGCCTCTCCAAGTCCTATCATTGCAACCCCACCGCGTTTCATAACAGTTTTTAAATCAGCAAAATCAAGGTTTACAAGACCTGGCATTGTTATCATCTCAGTTATACCCTTAATAGATCTCATTAGAACCTCATCTGCAACCTTGAAAGCAGCATTTAGTGAAAGATTGGGGACTATATCAAGAAGTTTATCATTTGGAATTACAATAACAGTATCACAAATATCCCTAAGTCGCTTTAGACCTGTTTCAGCGTTTTCCATTCGAATTACTCCTTCAACACTAAAGGGTAGGGTAACAACACCTATGGTTAATGCACCTGTTTCTTTGGCAATTTGTGCAACGACTGGAGATGCCCCTGTACCAGTACCTCCTCCAAGTCCGCATGTAACAAAAACCATATCAGCATGACCAATAGAACTTCTAATATCTGGTTCACTTTCTTTTGCCGCCTCTTCACCAATCTGAGGTAAAGAACCCGCGCCAAGACCTCTTGTTAGATGTCTTCCAATCAAGACTTTATGAGGTGACTGAGTTAATAGTAGATGCTGTGCATCTGTATTAATTGCAACCAGCTCTGCTCCACTTATCTGGCTTGCAACACAACGAGCGATAGTATTTGTTCCAGCACCTCCACAACCAATTACCTTAATAGTAGTCGTGAGACCAGACAATACCTCCTCAAGCTCTCTATCAACAGTATTTCGAGTAAGTGATTCTTTTAAAGCATTATTCTTCTTATTTGTTTTTTTAGTTGATTTTTTAGCATTTTTTTCATTAGCAACTACATCTTCTATAATCTTCTTCATAAACTCACCATACCCTCACACAAATAATCCCCTCTAAACTGAGATTGATATAATTTTTCCAATATTGTAAACAAAAATCTAATAATTAAAGATTTCCTAAAAATTGTTAAATAATTTCCAAAGAAAAATCAATACTTTTTATTGAGTGGGTTAAATATCCAAGGGAAATACGGTCTGCAAAAGAAGCGTATTTTTTAATATTACTTGGTGTAATTCCACCAGATATCTCAATTAGAACATTCTTATTCAAATGCTTTATTTTTTTTGCAATTTTTTCTCCAGTTTTTGGATCAAAATTATCAAGCATAATAACATCAACATTAAGTCTTGCAGCTGTCAATGCATCTTTTTCATTTTCAACTTCCACTTCAATAATTTTATCATGAACTTTTTCATTAATTTTCTTTATTGCATCTTTTATAGAGCCTACAAGTTTGATGTGATTATCCTTAATCATTACTGCATCATAAAGTCCAAATCTATGTGATTCCCCACCACCAATTACAACAGCTTTTTTTTCATATTTACGAAATCCTGGAGTTGTCTTTCTAGTTGCAGCTACTGTAACATTTGGATTTATTGACTTGCAAATATTTACTAATCTATTTGTTTCAGTAGCAATGCCGCTCATTCTACTAATAATATTTATTGCCAATCTTTCTCCTGATAGAATTGATCTTGCAGATCCATTTATAGTAGCTACAATTGTATTTCTTTTTACAAAATCACCATTCTTAATTTTTAGTTCTGTTTTTGCACCTGTCTTATCAAAGACATCTTTTATTTCATCTAGACCTGCAACAATGCAATCTTCTCTTGAGATAATTTGTGCTTTAGCATATTCGTTAAAAAATAATGATTCAGATGTGATATCTCCTTCCTCTCCAAGGTCTTCATTAAGAAATCTATCAATATCGTCCATAACAATATTTTTTATATTAATTTAGTGTTTTAAGGTTTTGGTAATGTTGCATGAAACTTGGAATAATTGGTTGTGGTGCAATTGGAACCGATTTGGCTCTCGCTGCTGATAAAATAAAAGAAATTGAAAAAATTTTTCTATACGACATCAAAGAAAAAGCATCTGAAGATCTTTGTAATAGAATTGAAAAGGCAGAAATAAAAAAGGTAAAGGATTTTTTGCCACTTGTAGATGTTGTCTTTGAAGGTGCCTCCCAACAGGCAGTACATAAATATGCAGAAGAAGTTCTAAATGCAGGAAAAGATTTGATACTTATGAGTGTTGGAAGTTTAATTGAAGACGATTTTATGAATAAACTAAAAAATATAGCCCGTGTAAAAAAATGTAAAATTTATATTCCCTCAGGTGCAATTTGTGGAATTGATGGTGTCTTATCAGCAAGTATAGGTGGTTTGGATGATGTAACTCTTGTAACAACAAAACCACCAGAATCCTTTGGAAAAAGTTATTTTACCCGAAAAGTTCTTTTTAAGGGAAATGCACGTGAAGCAGTGAAAAAATTTCCTGCGAATATTAATGTTGCTGCAAGCCTATCACTTGCTGGGAAGGGGTTTGATTCTACAAAAGTAAGGATTGTTGCTGACCCTGTTGTAAGCAGAATTAGTCATAAAATACTTGCCCATGGTAAGTTTGGTAGATTACGTGTAGAACTTGAGAATATGCCTAATCCAAACAATCCTGGTTCAAGTTATATGGCCTCACTTTCAGCAATTGCTACTCTTAAAAAAGTAATCGATCCTATCCATATAGGCATTTAATTAATGTTCATCATAAGTTTTGTATAGAAAAGTAATAGATTTTAGAAATTGGTAATTGTCTTTTACATTAACCAAAACTAAATATTCATCTATTAATTACTCAATCCAATAGAGATTATGAAATTTGAAATAAAAGATAGAGATGCTGCAGGTAGAATATGCAAGTTTTCTACAAAACATGGTACAATAAACACGCCTACTC
>CP070712.1:1579047-1582898 GCA_020350365.1 Thermoplasmatales archaeon
ACCTGTTTTTAAACTTATATGAATTGTATATGTTTCGGAATAATCAATATATCTTTCCTCAAGAAATGTTTGGGCTTCCAACATATCTTCTGCCTCAATTGGTTCTAAGGATATCATTGAGCCTTGGGATTTGACAGGGATTGTTGTATTTCCACTACCTGAAATTTTTTCTCTTCCAATCTCATTATCTTGGCTATCATATATTGTTATTGTTATTGTATCTGCTCCAATTCTTCCGATAAGTCCTAATCTTGGGAAAAATCCGACTTTGTTATCAGAATATTCTACAAAAACATCAATTGATTTGAGATTTTGTTGGGAAATTTCAAAAACACCTTCATAACTACCAGACCCTAATAACCTTGCCTTAATTGAATAGTCTTGATTATCAGGCATTATAGGCATTGAAGTCTCATCAAATTCGATATCAAAAAACATTTTCTCTTCTTCTATAATTATTTCTTCATCTTCTTCAACGCCTGCATAAAGATAGATTCCAACAGCTGCAACAATTAAAATTATAACTCCAATTATCGCTATTATTTTATCACTTTTTTTCAAAGTCATTGGTTCACCCTTTATTATAATATATTATTAATATTCTATATTAGTATAAATATAAGTATATTTACTTATATATTAATTTTTTCCCCCTTTTTATTTTATTTTATATATTTGTTTGTATTTTGATATATTAAAGTTATTTATTAAATTTTTTATTTTATATATTTACTTATTAAAATCGGTAAATTATTACCACATTTACTACATTTACCGTTACTTAATCCTTCTAAATTGATATTATAATTTTTTCTTTCAATGCAAATATTACCACATTTTGAACAATAGGTATTTTCATATTCTCCATGATATACATTTCCAAGAAAGGGAAATAAAACACCTGCTTCTTTTGCAACTTTATAGATTTTTAGTAGAGTTTCCATAGGCGTCATTGATACATTTATCATATTGTGATCTGGGTGAAAACGAGAAAAATGAACAGGAGTTTTATTATCAAGTTTTTCAACAATCCATTTACAAAATTTATTTACTTCCTCAAGTGAATCATTGTAACCAGGAATAACTAGATAAGTAAGTTCTATGTGGATACCAAGTTCCTTTGCAAGTTCACAAGTATTGAGTACGGGCTCTAAGCGTGATTTGCAAACTTTTCTATAAAAAACATCATTAAATGCCTTAACATCTATGTTCATTGCATCAAGATATGAAGAAATTTCTCTGAGTGGTTCTGGACTTATATATCCATTTGTGACATAACAGGTATAGAGACCTGCTTTTTTAGCACTCTTAGCAGAATCAAGGGAAAATTCATGCCAAATAGTAGGTTCATTATATGTATAAGAAACACCTTGACAATTATGTTGCTTAGCAAGTTCAACAACTTGGTCTGGTGTAATTTCTTTTAAATATGTAACACTCGCATCAGCTGTTGAAATACTATAGTTCTGACAATGGGTGCATTTAAAATTACATCCAATTGAACCCATTGAAAATGCATATGTACCTGGATAAAAATGATACAATGGTTTCTTTTCAATTGGGTCTGATGCTAGAGAAGAAGCAGATCCATATATCAAGGTAAAAAGCGTCCCATTTTCGTTTTTCCGAACACCACATATTCCACCTTTTCCTTGATTTATCTTACAATTATGAGAACAAAGACTACATTGAACTTTTTTATCGTTAATTTTTTTCCAAAAGGCTGCTTCCTTTTTCATTACAATATATCAAATACAAAAATAGGGTATTAAATTTTATTCACCAAGAATCAATCCCTTCAAGCTTCCAAATAATCCTCTTCTGGGGTATTGATCATTTATTTGAGGTTCCATATTACTATAATCCTCAAGATTTTCACTATTTCTTAAGATATATCTTGCATAATAAAATGCTTCCTCAACAGATACTTTTTCATCTTTAAAGATTTTTAGTAATGTCTGTCTACCGATTTTTAAAATACCTGGTCGAAAGCCATCTGCTTCCCCAGATGCAATACCATAAAACCAGAGCTGGGAAAATAAAGGGCCTTGGGTTGTACTTGCATATCCCAGTCTAAATTTACTAGCACCTGTCATTACAACCCTCCCAGATTTTGAAAGATCTGATCTAAATAGGAAAAACTCAGGAAGATTAAGGATTGTTTTATCAGCAAAACCACCACTATAACAAGCATCAACAATTATACATGTTTTCTTTGAATTTAGACCTGATAAAAGATCACTTAATTCTTTATCTGAAAAAATGTCATCCCAGAGAAAAATAGCACTTTGTTTTAAAAGTCTTCCACCAAATAATCTTCTGTTACTATCACCACAACCATGACTTGCTATCCAGATAAAAACCTCACTATCGTCAAACTTATTTGATTCTTCTACAACATAGTTTAATGTTGAAATTAATGTTTCTTTTGTAGCACCACCATATGTTATATCATATTCGTGTCTTCGTTGATCTAGTGTCATATTTGGTTCTCCATAACCGTTATCCTCTCTAATCCATCCATCATCAAAAAGTAAAATAATATTTGATGTTGAGTATCCTAAATTTTCAATAAAATATATAGATATATCTTCTGCAAGGTTAAGGGCTCCATTTCCAAGTTTACTTTCATTATCTTCTGGGAAATTTGAAGCTGCAATAAAAATCGCCCATTTATGGGCATCATTTGCTACAATTTCTGGGTTATCAACCTCTATATATATTTCTTTAATTTCTGAGTAATCAGTTCCATCCCAAGAACGGACCTTAACTGTATAGAAGCCATCTTCGATTTCAAAAACTTTCCACTCATAGCTCCATAGATTATTTCCTTCTGCAATATCCCATTGATTATTCATCGTAACTTCTACTCTTTGTACATTTTCATCTCCATCAGGATCTGTTGCAGTTCCACTTATGGTAACGATTTTAGATACGACTGATCCATCATATGGATAAGTAATTTCAACAATCGGTTTTTTATTAATACTAGTTTTATTTTGTTGAAAATAAATAAACGTTAATGATAATACTACTGCAAGAACTAGAAGAATAGTTATTATTTTTTTCTTATCCATTGTATTTCTTTTATATAATTTATAATTAATTATTTAAAACCTTTATTTTACAAATATTTCCCTAAACATAAAAAATTAGTTTTTAGATATTCAAAAAGTTTATCACAGAATTTATGTTTTAGCTAAATTGTATTAGAGGCGATTTGTTGAAAAAATTGACATATGCAAAAAGCGGAGTTGATATCTTTAAGGAGGAAAAAGCAATAAAAGGAATACTTTCTAATATAAAATTTCAAAGAAAGGGAATTGGAAAACCTCTAGGCGGACATTATGCAGGGATGATAGAGTTTGGAGAATATGCACTTCTTTTATGTACTGATGGTGTAGGAAGTAAAGTAAAGATAGCATCTGAACTTGGAAAATGGGATACAGTTGGAATAGATTGTATAGCAATGAACGTTAATGATGCAATATGTTTGGGAGCTGAGCCTGTTGCTTTTGTAGATTATTTAGCAATAGATGATCCTAAAGAAGAAATAACAAAGGAAATTGGTAAAGGACTTGAAAGGGGTGCAGAACTAGCAAACATTTCAATTATTGGTGGAGAAACAGCTACCTTACCAGAAATTATTAAAGGTTTTGATCTTGCTGGAACATGTCTTGCATATGTTAATAAAGATGAAATTATAACAGGTGAAAAAATTAAACCAGGAGATATAATCCTTGGTCTTTCAAGTACTGGTCTTCATTCAAATGGTTATACACTTGCAAGAAAAGTAATTCAAGCTAATAATCTAACGTATAAAGACAAATTTCCTGATGACTCATATACTG
>CP070712.1:1582998-1586833 GCA_020350365.1 Thermoplasmatales archaeon
AGGAGCTTAAGGAGAGGAAGGTTAAGGAGAAGGGGGTTAAGGGTAAGGGTTTTGGTTTTGTTAGGAAGAGGTTTAAGTCTAAGGGTGAGGATGTTGTTGTTGATTCTGATTCAGATGATGAGGCTAAAGAAAAAACTATGATAACTCCGATGTTTAGAGTTGATGGTATTTCTTTAGGTGATGATGTAGGAAAAGATGATGCAAAACTTATTGATGAAAAAATAAAGATTTTTTCAGAGAAAAATAAATCTGAGGATGAAGGAAAGCAAGCTGCATCAAAAGCAGTGGAATTAGCAAAGGATCATATAAAAGAAAAAGAAAAAGAAATGGAAGCTCCTAAGGAATTAAAAACTGATAAAAAAATAGAAAAAACAAAGCCAGCAGAATCTTCTATTGATAAGGAAAAAAATATTGATCATGAACATGTTTTTTTTGATGAAGAGGAATTATCTGATAAAGGCTGGAGTCCTCAAGTTTCCAAATCTGAAAAAAATGTTATTATGCCTCAATCATCAAATCAACAAGAAATAGACCCGAAAGCTCTTGGTGAAGTTGGATATTTAGAGCTGCCTGACGATGCGATAAAGACTGATTCTGTAAAACTTTCAGATCTTGGTTTTTCTGAAAATCAATGGGAGGAACTTGATTTTTATTCACTTAATGAACCTTTCGCGTATGTTGAGATACTAAGAGAAAAAGAAACTCTTGATAAATGTTATTTTCTAGTAGAAATAGCTCTAACTAAGGATGAGGAAAAAACATTAACTTTTATTAAAGAAACATTAGCAAATATATCATTTAATACAGATGAACTCGAGGAAAAAGGTTATGAAAAATATTTAACAGAAAGATTAGATCAAGTGATTCAAGAATATAATATAATGCTTAGTGAAGAATCAAGGAAGAAGATATTTTATTACATAGAAAAATCCTCACTTGGTCTTGGAAAAATTGATCCTCTGATGAAAGACCCAAATATCGAAGATATTTCTTGTGACGGTGCAGGTGTTCCAGTATTTTTATATCATAGAAAATATGGATCTTTAAAAAGTAATGTCCATTTTAATGATGAGGATGAACTTTCTTCTTTTGTTCATCGACTTGCTCAAAAAAGTGGTAAGCATATAAGCATTGCAGAGCCCATGCTTGATGCAACAATGCCAGATGGTTCTAGAATTCAAATGACACTGAGTGATGAAATAACAGCAAAAGGTTCTACTTTTACCATAAGAAAGTTCAGAGATGATCCTTTTTCACCTCCAGATTTGGTAGAGTTTAACACCATGTCCTCTGAAATGGTAGCTTATATGTGGCTTGCTGTGGAAAATGGTATTAATACTCTTTTTGCTGGCGGTACTGCCTCAGGAAAAACCACAGCACTTAATGCTTTGTCACTTTTTATCCCTCGTGAATCAAAGATTGTTTCTATTGAGGAGACTAGGGAGATTAATTTGCCTCATCCAAATTGGATACCTGGAGTTGCACGTTCAGGTTTTGGTGAAGTTGTTGCAGGAAAAGTGATTGGTGAGATTGATTTATATGATTTAATGAAGGCAGCTTTGCGTCAACGTCCTGAGTATATTCTTGTTGGTGAGATTCGTGGTCGTGAGGCTTATGTTTTGTTTCAGGCTATGGCAACAGGTCATGCCACTTATTCTACTGTTCATGCTGATTCTGCTCAATCACTAATACATAGACTAGAGGGTAAACCAATTAATATTCCAAGAGTAATGTTACAATCTTTAGATGTTGTTTGTCTCCATGTAATAACACGAGTTAAGAATATGAGAGCAAGGAGATGTAAGCAGATTATTGAAATTATTGATATTGACCCCACAACTAAGGAGATTTTAACAAATGAGGTTTTCCGTTGGGATCCAGTTGAAGATAAATTCATCTACTCTGGAAAAAGCTACGTTTTAGAACGTGTTAGGGGTGAAAAAGATTTGAGTCGCGAAGAGATGACACAGGAGATCAACAGACGACGAAAAATTGTTGAATGGATGAATAAAACTAATGTTAGAGAATTTAGAGGCGTTGCAAAAATTGTCGCTCAATATTTTGAAAATTCTGAAGATGTTATGAAAAAGATTGAAAAGGATGATAAAAAATAATGCAAAAAAAGATTGCTATTTGTCCAGGATGTCATACAAAAATTCCCAGTCAGGGTAAATTAGGTCAGAAAATAAAAATAAAATGTCCAAACTGTCATAGAAAGGGTACAATAGTTTTTAAAGCAGATCTTGAAGAACTAGATTTTTATCCTTTGAATGAACCATTTGCACATGCTAAGATATTGAAAAATAAGGAAACTCTGGAGAGAACTTACAAGGTAATTGAACCCCATCTTTCCGAAACGGAACAAAAGGCTCTAAACTTTGTATGGGAAACCTTAATGAAAACATTCAACTTAAGATTGGATGAAATTGATAATAGCAAGATTGAAAACTATCTAGTAAAACAAATAGATCAAGTAATCAGCGGCTATGATATCAAGGTTGATGATATTTCAAAACAGAAAATACTATATTATATTAGACGAGAATCTTTAGGTTATGGGAAGATAGATCCTTTAATGAGGGATCCTCATATAGAGGATATTTCTTGTGATGGTTCTGGTGATCCTATATTTCTTTATCACAGA
Source organism: Thermoplasmatales archaeon (assembly GCA_020350365.1). Classification (GTDB taxonomy): domain Archaea; phylum Thermoplasmatota; class E2; order DHVEG-1; family DHVEG-1; genus SG8-52-3. The sequence goes on from CP070712.1 coordinate 1,585,643, forward strand.
AAATATGGATCCCTTAAAAGTAATATACAATTTAATGATGAAGAGGAGCTCTCCTTTTTTGTTGTACGTCTGGCTCAGAAATGTGGAAAACATATCAGTATTGCCGAGCCTATTCTTGATGCAACAATGCCTGATGGTTCCAGAATCCAGATGACATTGAGCACAGAGGTCACAACTAAGGGTTCTACATTTACTATTAGGAAATTTCGAGCAGATCCATTTACTCCACCTGATTTAATTGCATTAAATACAGTTTCTTCTGAAATTTTTGCTTATTATTGGCTTGCTGTAGAAAACGGAGTGAATGCTTTAATTGCTGGAGGCACAGCTTCAGGTAAAACTACAATACTTAATGCTTTGTCACTTTTTATCCCTCGCGAAGCTAAAATTGTTTCTATTGAGGAGACTAGAGAGATTAATTTGCCTCATCCTAACTGGATACCAGGAGTGGCACGTTCAGGTTTTGGTGAAGTTGTTGCTGATAAGATAGTAGGCGAGATTGACATGTACGATTTAATGAAGGCAGCTCTTCGTCAACGTCCAGAATATATTCTTGTTGGAGAGATTCGTGGTCGTGAGGCTTATGTTTTGTTTCAGGCTATGGCAACAGGACATACTACTTATTCTACTGTTCATGCTGATTCTGCTAAATCCTTAATACATAGACTTGAAGGTAAACCAATTGAAATTCCAAGAATCATGCTTCAATCTTTAGACGTTGTTTCTATTCATATTACAACTCGTGTTAAGGGTCGTCGTGTTAGACGTTGTAAGCAGGTCATAGAAATTATTGATATTGATCCCACAACAAAGGAGATTTTAACAAATGAGGTTTTCCGTTGGGACCCAGTTGAGGATAAATTCATCTATACTGGTAAAAGTTATGTTTTAGAAGGTATCAGAGCTCGCTGGGACTTATCAAAAGAAGAAATAACAAATGAAATCAGAACAAGAGCAGAAATTTTGAAATGGATGGATGACAATGATGTTAGAGTTTTCAAAGAGGTTGCAAAGGCCATCTCAGGTTATGCTGATAATCCAGAGGAGTTTCTAAAAAAGATGAGGAGCTCAAGTAAAAATGTAAATAAAAATGATAATAAAAACTTAGATAAACCTGTTAATGAACAAAAAATTAGCAAATCTACAGAAGAAATAGAAGAAAAAAAGGAAGAAAGTATTGAAAAAGTTGAT
>CP070712.1:1586933-1590764 GCA_020350365.1 Thermoplasmatales archaeon
ATTAATGATGTTGAACCATCCTTTCTTGAAAAAAGTTTTGCAGCCATTAGAGTCCAAAAGACTGCATAAGGGTTATCATTACCTTGGAAAACAGAAATCTTGAATTCAATGTCAATTCCAATCTTATGAAGAAGATATCCTAAAAAAATCGTTCCAGGATTAATATTTAAAACCTGTTTAACACCATAATTTGTGTAATAATATAGAAATTCATCAACCCATTTTATGGGATAATTATTTGGTTGACCTACACCACCAAAATATCCAGTTATTGTTTCAGGTCCCCCAAGATGAATATTAGAGCCATCAGTTCCCTTTGTATCAAGTGTTTCACACCAACTAGTACCTAATATTTGCATAGCAGCAGTCATTGCAAGCAGGTCATCATCTTCCTCTTGTTCCTTCATACAGCGGACCCTAATAAAACGACCTGGCATTAATTCTTTTTTTTCAAGAGCACTACGTGCTTGAGCCATAAAAGCATCAAAATATTGACAAGCGCTAATTTCTAAAGTTACAGCAAAATGCTCATTAAAATCCATACCTTCAGCTTTGTCACCTAAAACTTTTTTTCTGTACTCATCAACATTTATAAAAGCACCTTTATCTCTTTGTTCAATTAACCATTCTAGGTCCCCTACAAATGGAGAATTCTTTTCCCTCAATCGTCTCATAAGATTCTCCAATTTTCCTGCTTCGATTGCCTTTCGATTAATTACTTCAGGGCCCCCATATTTTTCAACAACTGATAGAAGATCGTTAACTATTCTATTGTTTGAATCAGTTAAAAAATCATTTATCTCTTTTAATCTTATATCTTCTATTACAAATTTACTTCGCATATCTACTGTCATATACAGTTCCTCTCCCATGTGACCACTACAAAGGTGGTGAACAGCAAAATAGTAAAACATTTTAATAATGTTTGGTTTTAAAAAGATATTATAAGATAGAAGAGTTGTTATAATGGGGAGATAAATATGATTATTTCACAACTTAGTATAGCACCTGTTGGAGAGGGAACAAGCCTTAGTTCTTTTGTAAGAATTGTAATAGATACTCTAAGAAAACATAATGTAAAATTTGCAACAAATGATATGGCAACAATTTTAGAAACCGAAAATCTTGATGCATTATTTAGAGTTGTTAAAGAGGCTCATAATGCAGTTATAAAAGCAGGTGCAAAACGAGTTATAACTGAGTTAAAAATAGATGATAGAAAAGATAAAGAAGTAACAATAGGAAGTAAAGTAAAAGCTGTTAACTAATTCATCTTTTCATTCAAAACAATTATATGCAACATTTTCATTCCCAAAATCGGGAGTGTATCGTTGTGACATCAAGAAATCTTGTTGAAATTGTTTTTCATGGACGTGGTGGTCAAGGCGCTGTAACAGCAGCAAATCTATTGGTAGCTGCTGCGTTAAATGACGGTAACAAAGGTGTCCAAGCATTTCCTTTTTTTGGAGCTGAAAGGCGTGGTGCTCCAGTTAGAGCATTTGCAAGAATTTCTGAAGAAGAAATACATCTTAGAAGTGAGATTTATGAACCAGATATTGTAATTGTACTTGATGAAAGTATTATGGATATCGTTGATGTTCTGAAAGGATTAAAAAAGAATGGTAAAATTTTAATTAACACAAGAAAAAATCCAAAAGAATTTGATTTTTCAAACAAGTTTGATGTAGCAACGGTTGATGCAACAGGAATTGCATTAAAACATGATATTCTAGTTGGTGGAATTCCTGTGGTTAATACTCCTATTTTAGGCTCTATTCCCAAATTACTTGATAGAGTCACTCTTAAATCTATACAAAAAACTATTAAGGAAAAATGGAAAGGAGATCTTTCTCAGAAAAATGTTAAAGCGACTCAGGATGCATTTGATCAAGTAGAGGTGAAATCTTGAAGAAATATAAGGTTTCTACAACAATTTCTTATCCTGTTAAAGGTGCAATGGGAAGAACAGGTAATTGGAGAGTATTCAAACCGATTTTAGATAAAGAAAAATGTGTCAAGTGTTTAAGATGCTGGATTTATTGTCCAGAAGCTACAATTATCCGGAATAAGGATGATACTATTGATATTGATTTTGAATACTGTAAAGGCTGTGGAATTTGTGCAAATGTTTGCAAAGTTAAATCAATTATTATGGAGCGGGAGGGTAAGAAAGAATGACCTCAGTTATGATTGATACCGGTAATTATATCGCAGCAAAAGCTGCAGTTATGGCTTGTCCTGATGTAGTTGCAGCTTATCCAATAACTCCACAAACCACACTTGTTGAAGGTATTGCAAAATATCTTGGAACTGGTGAATTTAAAGGCGAATATATTTGTGTTGAGAGTGAACATTCAGCAATGGCAGCATGTATTGGTTCTAGTGCTACAGGTGTTAGAACATTTACTGGCACATCCTCACATGGTTTGTTGCTTATGCATGAAATGCTTCATTGGGCAGCTCTCGCCCGCTTACCAGTTATAATGTGTAACATTAATCGTGTTGTTGGTCCAGGTTGGAATATTTGGGCAGATGAAAATGACTCAATATCTCAACGGGATACTGGCTGGATTCAATTTTATTGTAGCAGTAATCAAGAGATTTTTGATACTGTACTTCAAGCTTTCAAATTAGGTGAGCATGAGGATGTTTCATTACCTGTCATGATTAGTTATAATGCATTTATCTTGTCTCACACATCTATGCCTGTTTTTGTACCAAATCAAAAAGATATTGATGATTTTTTACCAAAACGTGTAGCTAAATGGAAACTTGAAGTTGAAAATCCAATTACTTTTGGAAATATTATTCTTCCTCATGAATATGAAAAAGTAAGAAAAGAGATGCAAGATGCTCAAAATAATGCAAAGAAACTAATACCTATTATAGCAAATGATTGGAAAAAGAGATTTGGTAGATTTCATGGTGATTTATTAGAATATTACAAGTGTGATAAGGCTGATTACATACTTCTTTCAATGGGGGCAATTGGTGCTGAAAGTAAGGTTGCTATTGATAATCTTCAGAAAAATGGCCATAAGGTTGGTCTTGCTAGGATTCGGGTAATACGTCCATTTCCTACTGAAGAAATTTTAAAATTAAGCAAAAAGGCTGATTTGATTGTGATTGATAGAAATATCTCGGTCGGAAATGAAGGAGCAATATTTAATGAAATTAAAGGTGCACTCTATGGCAAATCTGATTCAACTGTTTATGGTTTCATAGCTGGTCTTGGCGGTAAAGATGTTACATTTGGAGATATTGAAAAAATGTGCAGGAAAGCAATTGAAGGAAAGGTAAAGGACCACCAAGTTTGGTATGGATTTGAGGAGGTGTAGTATTGGCAATTAAAGATTTACCTCGCGAAGAATGCTATATTCCAGGAAGTGCTGCATGTCCAGGTTGTCCTGCAACAATGGCGATGCGAACTGTCTTTAAAGCGATTGGGAAAAACATGATGATGATTGTTCCTGCATGTTGTACGGCAGTAATTGAAAGTCTTCATCCAAATACTTCATTTGATATTCCAACAATGAACATTGCATTTGAGGCAGCTGCTGCTGGAGCAAGTGGGGTTGAAGCAGGACTGCGTAGACAGGGTAAAACAGACACAACAGTTGTAGCATGGGCTGGAGATGGAGGTACATATGATATAGGTATTCAGGCCCTTTCTGGTGCACTTGAAAGACAAACAAATTTTATCTATATTTGCTACAACAATGAAATTTATTCAAATACTGGTATCCAGAGAAGTGGTGCAACTCCCTATGCTGCATGGACTACAACAACAGTTGGTGGTAAAACAGAGTTTCGAAAGGAAATGGGAGAAAT
>CP070712.1:1590864-1594665 GCA_020350365.1 Thermoplasmatales archaeon
CTTCGTAATATTTTCAGATTCTCTTTTATTTTATTCTTCTTGCTTATGATATTCTTGTTCTAATTTATTTTATCTTATAAGGTTTATCAGTCTTTTCACCAAGGGGAAATGTTCTAACAGGCAACCATACCATAGATAGGATGATGTTCTGGTTCTTGGTATAGTAATCTCAAGTGGATCTGACCAATAACTTTCCCAACCATCTCTGTTTCTTGCTTTTACCTTTACTTGATAATCTCCATCAGTTTTCCATGCATGTGACGCCTCACAGGTTTCATTTGATTCATAGGGACCAATCCACCCAGTGTTTGTTCCATCACCCCAATCCCACCAGTACCATAAAGTGCTATCAGAATTATCATAGGTTGATGTTTTATAATCATAATTATTATTTGGCTTTCCCCATATTGGCCCTATAGGAGTCAATGGAGTTAATGGATACATAATTTTATACATAAGCCACAATCCTCCCCTATTTCTTTTGACTTCACCCACTTCAGGGTCTGGGTTAATTATCCTATAACTATTGTAATACCATTCTAGATATCTTGACGGTCCACCGCATATCTGGGTAACTAACAAATTACTTTCAATCATTCCAAAATATTTATGATAGTCATGTGTCCCATTCTTATCAGAACGATTCGGATCAACAGGAACCCAACCGTAAGGAGGAAGATAAACCTGAGGCCATCTATGATATTTTTGATCAAGATAAGGAAGAGGTTCATATTCTTTATACCATGTACTACCAACATATCTGGCAGGAACACCTGATGCTCTGCAAAGTGCAATAAAAAGCCATGAATATTCAGAGCAAGAACCATGACCATTTGAAAGGGTAATTGTTGCATTATCCCAAGTACCGTCATTATGATGATATAGTTCATCTTGCACATATTTACTGATATTACGTGCTTTCCAGTAGAGGTTTGTTTCATTACCTACTGCAGCCTGAGCAGCATTTTGGATTTCATTACTGTAAATATCGTACATTGCGGCATCTTGGAGGTATCTGGGATCTAAATCGGGAGGAAAATCATCGGTAACATTAGCAGGATTTATACTATAATTTACATCATACAAAGTTCCCTTAAATAAAAATCCAACAGAGGTTTTATCCCCTTTATCTAGAAGAATTGTGTGCCATCTAGCAATCTCTTGATCCCAAGTGTCTGTTAATATCGTATAAGAACTTGTAAATGATAACATAGAAACAAATTGATTAGGGCGCTTATCAGAATCCGGAGGCTTTGATACATACTGAGTAACATCAAAAGATATAGTACAATTGTTTGTAACATTATCAAAGAACTTAACTATTACATAAACAGGCTTTGAGAGTATTATAAATTCATCTAAGACCACATTTTTTTCATATTGTTTTTCAATCTTATTTTCCTTACTAGTTACGACAACAGAAAAAAAAGTCATTGTAAACAAAAAACAAACTATGATTACAATAATAATAGTTTTATACAAAATACCACGTTTCAATTCCATATTTTTTTCCTCCCTCAATAATTATCATCAAGTATTTGATATTTAAATGTTACAATCTATAGAAATTAAATATTAATTTAAATGAGGTGTTTTTAAGGTATTATAGTCATTGTTAGGAATTTGTTTATTAATAAATTGTTTTGAAGAAGTTACTACAGGATCTATTATTTCGTCGGAGTCGAATAGACCTGCCTGGTCGAATGCTGTTGCACTGAATATTGCACTTGGTAGTGGCCAGTATATTAGTGACCATGAATAATCTGGTCCAGGTCCAGATACTGTCGCTTGAAGTACCCCATTTAGATAGAACTCTACACGGTCCATTTGACTCATTACATCCTCAGCTGCTGCTGTAAAGGTGAATTCCCAACCTTGTATTGGGCAACCCCCAGATACTTCATAACTGAGTGATATAGTTGGTAGAGTTTGGTCGATATCAACAGTAAATGAGTTCTTTGATGATTCGACGTTACCTACCCAATCGACAGCCCAGTACTCTACAAGAATGTCGTTTCCATCATCGGTTAGAACAAAGCTTCCTATCCTACCAGGTATAACTTGTTCTTCTCCACCGTTGACTGTGTATCTGATTTCTTTTACACCAGAGGATACTCCATGAGACCATGGATCAGTTGCGTTCAGTGTGACTGTTACATCGTTAACATACCACCCGTTCTCTCCATCAGGTTCTGTTGGATCAAGGATTGGTGGATAGTCACAAATGGGTCTGGTATTATCTACATATACTACCCAAACTTCTTTGTTATTCTTTTGTTTATCATCAGGTTCAGCAGGAAAATCTAGGTACATATAATAACGTCCTTCGTTTGCAAATGTGAAGTCCGGAAAGTTTAGTTCTTCATGACCGCCTAGGGGTATGGTTAGGTCAATATTATCAATTTGTTCTTCATAAACTAGTTCTCCATTTTCTGGATCATAAGAGTAATCATAAATTTCAACATAACAAATTAGATCATCGTATGGGAACGTACCATAGTTCATCACAATGAAATCGATGTCTTCTATACCTGGTTGGATATATGCATCAGTTCTACCTCCTCCACAGGGTATGCCACCATGAATCCCAAATGCAAGGTCATACGCTTGGCCCCATATATATTGAGAGCTTGACCATCTTGGATAGCCCCAATATGGTAGGTCTGCCATACACATACAGCCCTTGTCTGGTGCCGTTAGAATATATGCAATATCTTCTGTTATTCCTTCTGGTTGAATACCAACATACCATCTTCCTGGTGGAATATTTGCTTCCTCTTCTAAAAAGAAGTCAACGACTACTTCAGGACGGCTGAAATAGTAATTGCCGGTGGTATATTCCTCAAATTCGGATGCCTCAAAGACATAATCTGGTTCAGGATATTCATCAAGTGAAGGATCACATTCACCCTCGTCTGCAAAGAAGTACATTCTTATTGTTTCTGTGTTGCTAGTGTATCCATTGTTCCAGATAAAATGAACTGATCCACCCTGGACAAACCAATCTTCATCGTTTTGGAAATCATCGATTAGTATGTTACTATATCCAAGATACATTCCACCTGCTAGAGCGTTTCTTCCATCAGGTTCGCCATTGTCCCATAGAACTTCATCACCGTCTCTAGCTCTAGGATGTCCTTCACCCGTAGGTGAAATTATCTCATGGATACCTGCATCCCACCAGAAATCAAGAGTGATTTCTTCTATTTTGATGTCGTTACCTGGATTCTTGTCGCCTTCCAGTTCAATAGATGATTCAATTATGTAATCCTTTGTACCAGTTGTTTCTTCTGCAAGGAATGCTGGAGTCCAATCATTAAATGTGAATGTTACCTCTTCACCAGGTTCAATATCAGGACCTTGACATGCAAAGTCATAATATTCCTCGGTAAAGCCCATTGCAACAACTTCAACATTGTCAATATACCAGTAGTTGAAATAGTATGGATTACCTTTCACCCAGAATCCAATCATTAGGCTATCTGATCCTCCTTCAATTGGAACATCAACCTCGTAAAATCCAGATGAATCTGGTTCCTCATGCCAAGCTGCATACCATGTATTACCACCATCTGTACTATAACCTGCTTCCAGTGAATATAGTCCCTGTCCAGAGTAATGGTTAATGAATGACAAGAACTTCAGTCTCAATATTTGATATTCTGATGCATCAAATGCCGCCGATGAAAAGTGATAATCCTGTCTTGCGTAGTAATAGGGTAAGTATGCCTCATAAGGTGAGCCGCCAGAATAAGATCCATAATAACGTCGCCAACCGTAATAATAGGATATATACTTGTG
>CP070712.1:1594765-1598545 GCA_020350365.1 Thermoplasmatales archaeon
AAGATAAGATTATATCCATATATAGAGAAAGACATATGCTTATCGATAAATTTTGAGTATTTGATAAAAAGACTTGACGATTTTCCAGGTAATTATGCTTCTTTTGAGGCATATGGGGAGCTTTACTTCCCTGGAATCCTTTTAAGAAAACATAAGGGAGACCGAATAAGGATTGGATATGAATCTCCAGAGGGTGAGGAGGTTCCAAGCAAGTGCTCGATTACATATAAGTATCTTCCAAATATAATAAAATTAAGGAAAAGACCAGCTCATAGGGCTAAGCTAAATCCTGGAAGTAGTAAAGATAATTCAAAGCTAATACTACTTTTTAGTTACACGAATTTCCAATTAAATAATATTGTCTCTGAGATCCGCTCAAGAACAATTTATAACCCTGCAGTAAGATCACTTCTAACAATTGGTGGGGATGGAATTTTAGGAGGATCTAAATTTGTATTTTTAAGAGAGATTTCTAATGAGACAAAAATTGATATGACGGTTGCTTTTGAGAAGAATAATACCGAAATTATTGGTTTTGTAAAGGATTTACCCGAAAAGGTTACTTTCACTTTTGATCAAGGAAAAGATGGATTTGTAGAATTTGATACACATGGAAGCCCTCCCACCGAGATTGGATTGTGCGATGATTTTATTAAACCAAAAAATTTTGTTTATTTTAAGGATTTACCTTCAAAGGCATGGATTGATTGGATAAGAGATTTAAAAAAACAGGAGAAATTCAATATTAGTCTTTTTACAGATGGGCCTGGTATATCATTTCTCGGTCATTTTGATTTAATCGCAAATGGAGCCTTTGATTTTAATATTTCATCAAAAGAAAATCTTGATTGTTCATTTTCAATTGATAGAAAAGAGGGCTACTTAAGATTTGATAGAAATACAGTAAATATATCCTTTTTCCTATCTTATTTAAGGCTGAATACATCATTTGATTTGTCATTTAAATTGTCAAGATTATTTGACCAGCCATTCGAGATTAATTTTAGTAAATTTGTTGGTGAAGAAGTTAACATATCTCTTGCAAGTAAGACTTTTACTCTTGAAGATTTTAACATGCGACTGAACTCAGATTCAGGAAATTTCGGAATTAAGGCAGGTAAACTTATAAAAGAAAAAAATGGAAAAATTATGATAAATTTTTCTTATGTAAAAGGTGAGGGAAATATTTCCTTAAATTGTACTATAACTGTAATTAATGGACTGAAACTCAATAACTTTTCTTTTTATTTTGATGGTATGAGTAGTCCACCACAAGATATTATACTAGTTGGAAATACAACCCGATCTCTTGAATTCGATTGTGAGTCAGGAGGTTTTGAATACTTCGTGGCTGAAGATTCGTCCTGGGGATATTTTTTCTTTAAGGGTAACTTTTCCTATGGATCATATAGAGATTTTACATATAATAATATAACAGGAGGGTTTAAAGGGAAAATCCTTGCTAGAGGAGGAAATACTGGTCTGAATATCTCTTGGCATACTGAAAATTTATCAGGGTACAATATTACAAAGATAAATGTATCTGGAATGTTTATAGGCTTAGAAAATTTCCATGTCTTTTATGGGGAAATAATTGATTTCTATGTCCCACATTTGTATGGTAATATACTATTAAAAGAGGCTTGTAATGAATCTGGTAATTTATCTGTTGAACTTCTAGGAGGACAGAGTTATTTAGATTTGAACTTTACGATTGATTTATCTGAAGTGGTTAATACATCTACAATTGATTTTATTATAAAAATTGAAGATTTTCATCTAGATCATGATGATAAATCTGCATTGTTCAACGCTTCATGGGATAAAAATAAGAATCTTTCATATTTAGTTATCCAAACTGAGAATGATATTAATCTTAGTATCAGTAATTTGTATTTTCTTTTTGGTAGTAATGGATCTACATTAATTGAGATAGATAATCTAACAGGTTATTTGAAAGGATATGCTGGTTTGGATATAGATATTACACGACCAATAGTTAATTCAGATACAAATGATTCAATAGCATTTGAATTGACAGATGCTGAACTTAATTTAGAATTTCAAGATATTACATTTTTATTGCCTATCGGTGGAATTGCAATTGCTGCAAAATCTATAGGTACTGTAAGGTTTGCTTTGTTAAATATAAGTGTTGTTAACACATCAATATTTTTCCAAAATAAAGTTAACGTAACTTGGGGAAATATTACTTTTGGTTTTGATGCAAGAGATGCAGAATTGAATCTTAATTTATTGGAGTTTAAAAATATTGAATCGTTCCTTGAATTTTTTGGGATTTACTTACCAACTATTAAATTTGTCATAGAAAATCTATCATTCACTGGAAACTCAAAACTTATAATCCCTATTGGATTAGTTAGTGGCAAACTTCCTTTTCTTGGTTTTAAAATTGAAAACGAAATAGGTACTGATTTTAGTATCGATAGTATTTATTTACATTTTCCTGAAACTCCATTTTTTGATGAATATCTAAAAATATATATGGACAATGTTAGGGTAGGTGAAGGGGATTTTGCATTCATAATTGGTTTTGTCGGATTATCAATTGAAGTTTTAAATGCTAAAAAATTAAAAAATATTGAGGTAGGAGCTGAAATATCTAATCTTGCAAAGATTAATCTGTCTCTTGATGAACCCATTGAATATTTTAAATTCGAAATTAATCCAGGATTCAATGAAGAAGAACCATACGTTCTCTTAGATACACAAAACTCGACTGTCACATTAAATATGGAAGCTATGGCAACATCGGAATTTCTGAACCATACTATTGATATGATTAACAATATGACAAATTATACAATTCCATATATTAAAAGTGACAAAGGATTTAGAATAAATCACGCAACATTTAAGGCAGATTACTTCCGTGTAATACTTAATTTTACAGACCGTCCTTTATACAAAGGTTACCTACATATATACGGAGACGGAAGCATATATCATATAGTAAATGGCAGTTGGGAGCCATTGCTACCAGGAGGAAATGGATTTTCTTTTATTATTGAGGAAAACCATTTACAATTAAAATTTGACATGGCAGTTGAGGATTTGCCGATTGATTTAGAGATAATATCTGATGATACTGGTAATAAGATATTATTTTCAGGTCTCTTTACAGTGTATTCAGATGATTTGACCTTTGATATTTGGTGGAATTTAGAAAATGAATACATAAAAATTATTTCTAGTAATGATCGTAGTATTGATATTGAGGACTTTTCGTTCCAACTCATTAATAATAATTCCATAGAAATGATAAATATTACAACCGATCTGATTTCAATTCTTAATGGTAATTATAATTTATTACTTGATAATGAAAAGAATATTTTTGATTTTGATTTTGGCGGTTCAGCTCTATCAATCAAAGAATTTGATTTGGAATTATATCTAATTAATTTATCAAATATTGGAAACTCAACAGTTTCAATTAAATTCGACTCTTTTAGTATTCTTAATGGCTATGCAAATTTTCAATCATATCTTGGATCAGAGGAATATAACTGGAGCGTTGGCTCAGAAAATGGAATAGATTGGTTTGAATTAGCTGGATTAAAAGGTTCGATTGAGGGAATAGATAAACCTTTCATACATTTTGAAGCAGGAATTGGATTACTAAAATGGAACAGATCATCAAATAATTTCTTAAAAATGCATATACTAAAAAATGCAAGCGAAGGTTACATCAAATTTGATCGTTATTCAAACATGAATGGATCATTTACATTACAAGATGCATACATAAAATATATA
>CP070712.1:1598645-1602420 GCA_020350365.1 Thermoplasmatales archaeon
TGCTCCAGAAGGTCCTGCTAAAGGTGCAGTAGGTTATGAATACATATTTTCTAGTGAAACAACTGATCCAAATGGAGATGAAATATACTATATGTTTGATTGGGGTGATGGAGATTTCAGTGAATGGGTAGGTCCATTTCCCTCTGGAGAAACTGGTAAAGCATCTCATATCTGGAACGATGAAGGATACTTTGATGTTAGTGTAAAAGCAAGAGATGAAAATGGTGCCCAAAGTGATTGGTCAGAGACATCTACAATTGAACTGGTTTATAATTATCCTCCAGACAAACCAGATGTAAGTGGCCCAGTGTGGTTATTCCCTAAGTTATCCTATAAATTCGATTTTAGTACAAGCGATCCTGATGATGAGGATGTTTTCTACTGGATCGAATGGGGAGATGGTGAAATAGAGGAATGGATTGGTCCTTATAGCTCTGGAGAGGAATTTACATTATCACATAGTTACGATGAGAAAGGTGATTATTTAATTGTAGTAAAAGCCAAAGACACAATGGATATTGAAAGCGAACTTAGAGAAAAGTATATTAGAGTTTCATACTCAAGAAATCGGGTAATAATAAATCCATTTTTACAAAGATTAATCCAGACCTTATTCAATCAGCTACCTTTATTTAAATAATCATAAAATATTCGAAGAAATATCAATTTCTTCCTTTTTTCTTTAGAAAACAATAAATTCCTCCACAACTATTATATATTATATAAACATAACAATAAACAATTGTTAATCGGAGGTGAATTATGAAGAAAGTAGTAATTGGAATTTTTATTAGTGTTCTAATGATTGGTAGTATTTTGGCAGGGGCTAACACAGTTAACTATTATATAGAAGGCAAGGAACATTTTGGTTTATTCAATATTGAAGATGGTGAAATTTTAGTATCAATACCTATTGGTGATTATGAAATAATTCAAAGTGATAATGGAGATGAAGTCTTCATTGAAGATTTTGGTAGCAATTTAATACCAGGAAAACCAAATTTACCGTCAAAGATATTTCAAATTGCAATCCCGCCAGGAGCTATCTTAAAAGATGTGGATTTTGAGTGCGGGGAAAGTCTGATACTTGATGGTATTTATCAAATTTTACCTGTTGATTTGCCTAGAGTAATTGGTGAAGAAAACCCTGAGTTATATGAACAGGAACAAATGAAATATGAAGAAAATTATGAATCTGTTTATGGAAGCGATGATTTATATCCAGATTCAATTGTTGAATTTGTACAAAACTCAGGTTTTAGAAAATATAATCTTGTTGATATAAGGGTCAATCCCTTTTCTTACCGTCCAATTTCTGGTCAATTGATTTTTAATTCAGATATAACTGTTACTATCAGTTATACATTTTCGGATGGTTTCACATATGATGACATAATGGTAGATTACATTGAAGAAACAAAACCTTTGGCAGAAAAAATCATATTTAATTATGATCAAGCAAAGGATTGGTATCCAGAAGGTGCTGGTAACAAGGAAATTTATGATTTTGTAATAATCACTATTGATTCTTTGACCTCCTCAATACAACCTTTAGTTGAGTGGGAGCAAGAAAAAGGAAGAAGTGTATATGTTGCAACAACAGATTGGATTGATTCAACATATACTGGATTTGACTTGGCTGAAAAGATGAGAAACTTCTTACGTGAGAAATATCCCTCTGGGGAATGGGGAATCTTAGATGTATGTTTAATTGGCCATTACGATGATGTACCAATGAGACGTTGCTATCAGAATGTAGGATACGGCCAACCTGAAACTGATTACTACTATGCTGAGCTGTCTTTAGCTGATGATCAATCTTGGGATAAGGATGGTGACCGAAAGTATGGTGAAACTAAAGTTGATCCAATTGATTTCACAGCAGAAGTAAATGTCGGAAGGATTCCTTGGAGCGATCCGTCCACTGTTGAACAAATATGTGAAAAATCTGTGGTTTATGAGACAAATACTAATCCATCTTTCAAGAAAAATATTCTCTTACTTGGTTCCTTCTTCTGGAATAATGATCCAAATCCTCGTACAGACAATGCAGTTCTTATGGAATATAAAACAGACCCAGAGCTTCATCCATGGATGGAGGATTGGACAATGACACGTTTGTATGAGGAGGGATATTCCGATTATCCAATGGATTATAATCTTAATTGGAACAATGTAAAGGAAATTTGGTCTAATGACAGTTATGCTTTTGTAAACTGGGCTGGTCATGGGTCTCCTGATGCAGCTTGGTTGTATTTTACTCATGGACATTTTGTTGGTACAGATACATGTCAATACCTTAATGATGAATTTCCATCAATAGTATTTGCTGATTCCTGTAGCAATTCTGATACTGATCATTTTAACGTTGGTCAAGCTTTGTTGCAGCAGGGTGCTGTTGGCTTTTTAGGGGCAACAAAGGTAGCATTTGGAATGCCTGGTTGGGATAATCCCATGGATGGATCTAGCCAATCCCTTGATTATTTCTTTACAACAGCTTGTACATCTGGAGATTATACTCAAGGTGAGGCTCATCAGTATGCCCTTCATGAAATGTATGTAAATGGTTTGTGGTATTATATTAATTATGAGATGTTTGAGTGGGGTGCTTTATGGGGCAGTCCAGACATATCAATGGCAAATGTCGTGGAAAACCAAAAACCAACCGTACCAGAGATTGCTGGACCAAGTAAAGGGGTTCCTGGCACTGAATATTGTTTCACTTTCCAATCATTTGATTTGGAAGGAGATCAGATAAAATACTTCATTGACTGGGGTGATGGAAATATAACTGAGCTAGACTGTCAATCACCTAATTTGTCAGTAGAACTATGCCATACATATGATGAAAAAGGATATTTCAATATAAAAGCCAAAGCAAAGGAATGTATATTGGGTCAAGAAAGCGATTGGTCAAACCCACATCTGTTTATTGTCCCACGAGAAAGACCTGCTGCGAACTCAATTTTGCTAAGATTCGTTGAAAGATTTATTCAATTTTTCCCATGGTTGGAAAGATTGATTATATAAAAAATATATGAGTTGGAAGGATGAAGAAAAAAATCATTTGTATTGTAGGAGCTGTGGCTATACTTGTCTTGGCATCGTTACCAAATGCTTTTGGAATTACAAGTACACAGGTTAAATTAAGCAATATTGATGAAAAATCAGATAATTTAGGATTTAATGCAATTAATATTGATGAAACAACAATCAAAATAACAGTAAACCTTGAGGAGTTTGAATTTGAAAAGGTCGATAATATCGAAGGATTGTTTACCTCTGTTAAATTACCAGGTTATGGTTTTTCTTATAATGCTGGCCAGGCAAAATTACCGATAATCAGAAGAATGGTAGAGATTCCATATGACTCAGACCCTGAACTATTGGTCACTTTTGACTCTTGGGATTATATGTCGCTTGAGGAATTTGGTCTTTCTAAAATGATTTTTCCAGCTCAACCATCTGTTGAAAAAACCCCTGATGAACAAAATATGTTCATTATAGATGAAAAATATTATTCTACAAACAGTTTATTACCAGAAAATATTGCAAAAATCGTCGAAATAGGTGAGATTCGTTCTAGGCGATTTGCACTAGTTGAGATTTCTCCAATACAGTATAATCCGGTGACGGGTGAACTTAAATTAATGAACTCTTGTGAAATAATAATCAATCTTCCAAATAGTGATTTAATAAAGACATATGAAAATATTCTCAGATATTCAACTACTAATTTTGAAAGTATGTTTAAGACTGTTTTTGCAAATTATGG
>CP070712.1:1602520-1606240 GCA_020350365.1 Thermoplasmatales archaeon
TGACATAATTGATTTTCTTTGATGTTCAATTTGATTTATCTGAGAAACTTCGTCTGCTGCAGCCTTAAAAATTTTTGGGGTTTCACCACCCATAATTAAAGCCTTGTTTATTGCAATTACAATTCTATTGACGATTGCTGATTTCATTCTTCCTGCAAAATCAAAAAAAACATCTTTGATTGAAACGTTCCAGGATAGTTGTGTTTTCATTTTTTTAATTTCAGGGTGTAATTGACCATAATGACCTTTTTCAGCTGATTTAACAGCTTCAAAAATATTCATACCAGTTGATAAAGAGTTTCCAACTTCATTGAGAAACTCTGGCAGTCTTTTCTGCATCTCTTTCTTCTTTTTCATATCAATGTAATTATAGAAACCAATAGGTCCAATGATTATTAAGAAAGATAGAAAAACAAAATCCCAAAAAAGAAATAAGTCAAATTCAAAATTAAAAATATGTACAAATAAGATAGTAATGATATAAAGTAAGGTTATAAAAAAGCATGATATAAACAGAATATTGAAAGTTGTTTTATTTTTTAAATAAAACTCTTTTACTTTCAAACCTTTTTCTTTACTTAAAGTACCGAGTTTCTCAAAACTTGTAGATCTTATCAATAAGTAAAACATTGCATATACAACTGGTAGAATCAAAAATGAAAAAATCAATAATAAAGTAAATGAATCTTCCATTGAACCGCCAAAAAATCCAACAATTGTTAAAATTATAACAAGAAGTATTGGAAATGCAATTACAGCAAGCACCAAAACCTCTGCAATAACACCTAATAAATCCAAATCCTTTTTTCTATCACTAAGATCTTCTTGCATATATTTTTCTGCTACATTTGAGAGGTAATCATGTAAATCACTACCAGATTGGATGGTACCGATTATTCCTTGAAGAAATGACCTGAATTTATTTGATGGAGATATTTCAATAGCATTTTTTAATGCTGTAATACTGTCTGTGCCCATAATTGAGATTTCTTTTGCAATTTTTTTTGCTTCCTTTTGGATTTCTCCATAAACATTTATAGTAGAAAGTGACTGAAATATTTCACTAGGTGAAATTCCAGCTATTGCCATTGAACTGATAAAATTGATAGCATATGGTAGATATAAGTCAATATTTTTCTCTCTTCTTTTAACTCTATAAATCGGTAAATACCAATATCCAAAACCTATAGTAATTAATATTGTCAATGGTGCTAATATTAGAAAAATTAATGTAGTAAATGACGGAGCCAATGTGAAAATTACTAAAGACAAAATAAACATACTTATGAACCCAAAAACCATATTCATAAGTGCAATTGAAGAGTAACGTATGATATCCAATGAGATGTCTGCTTGTGCCAACAGTATATTTTTTTCCTCTAATTGTTTTTTATCATATCTGGAATAAATGTGTTCAACTATATTTACAAAATATTTTGAAAATATGTTTGATTTCATTAATTATCCTCTCTTGCTCTCTCTAAAACAGATTTAGGGTCTTTTCGATATTCTGAGACAATATTTCCGACTTCTTCATATGATCTTAGATTCTTTCTCTTCATCCAATTAAGAATTGTTATACGATTGTTTAATTCTTGATTGAGCTCATCATCATTCCAACCGTTTTGTTTTTTAATTTTAGTAATTATACTACTGCCACCATTTGTTTCAAACCTGTCATCTATTTCTGATACCCACCTGAAAGGAGTCATTGTTACAAGTCGATTTGTTTCTGGATCAAGCTTTATTATTTCTGTTACATTTGTAATCCGCCTCAAAGGTGCCCCTTTGATAGTAACAGCGTTTAAAAATACAACAAGATCAAGAGATGTAAGTAAATTTCGAGGAAGTGAAATTGGTGGATTTTCGAGTCGTTGTATAAGAGCATGCAGATTACTTGCATGAACCGTAGAGTAAGACAGATGACCTGTGGTCATTGCTTGAAATAAGGTATAAGCTTCTTTTCCTCTGACCTCACCAACAATTATTGCTCTAGGTCGTTGGCGTAAAGCAACACGAATTAAATCAAACATATCAATATCTTTTGCTGTTTTTGCCGCTTCTGTTGATGAAAAACCCTTTCTTGTGGTGCCAGCAATCCAGTTTTCGTGTGGAAGATTAATTTCCCGAGTATCTTCAATTGATACAATCTTATAAGATAAGGGCAAGAACAAGGACAGGGCATTTAGCATTGTTGTTTTTCCAGTTGCTGTTCCACCACAGAAAAGTATTGAAGAACTTTGTTCTATTGCCATCCAGAAATAAGCAGCCATATCAACAGACATTGTATTATTTGCAATAAGATCGATTGGAGTCAATGGATTTTCACGAAACTTTCTAATCGTAAATGTTGAATGCTGGGTAATAGTTCTTGCAAGAGTTGTTTGAAGTCTTGAACCATCTGAAAGTTTTCCATCCACTACTGGTTCATAGACAGAGATCTGCTTACCACACAATTGGGATAGTTTTACAACAAAGGAGTCCAGTGTATCTCCTTCATAAAAGATAATATTACTTGGGATTGACTCATAAGTCTTGTGAAAGATAAATATAGGTATGTCATGACCGTCACATGAGATATCTTCGATATCCTCGTCATGCATCAAGATATCTATTTTCCCATAACCTAGAAAATCCCTGAAAATATGATAAAATATCTTATTTTTTGACTCTGGTTGTATTTTAATATTATGTTCTCCCATTATTTTATTTAGTGTCTCTTCAAGGTATTGCATCTTTTCTTTTTGGTTCAAATCAAAAACATCAAGATCAGCACGAATTCTAAACCAATAGGTTAGTCTTTCCTTAATTGCCTCTTCTGAATTATCTAAAATAGGTTCCTCTATTTCATAGATATACTCTTTTTTTCTATTATCAAAAACAATTCTACTAGAACCAAGTCCACTCCATCCAAAACCAGTTTTCTCGTCTATTAATTTTTTTTCAATATTTCCCTCTGTTTTTATTTGCTCAGTTGGTGGTACATTTATTTTTTCTTGAGGCTTATAATCAAATTCATTTTTCATAACTGAGTTCAGGTCTTGATTTCTTAATGAATCTTCAATTTCTCTTATAAGTTCTTGATAGGGATCGTTTATATTCTGTTCTATTGATATCAATTCATTTTCAAATTTTACAATTTTTTTAGATGGATGAATTGTATTTTCATTTCTTTTTTTTGTCTTCATTTTTTTATTATTAAAAAGTCTAAAAAAAGCCATTTTTTTATAAATTGAATAATTACCTACTTTAGACGATGACGCCACTATATCCTTCATTTAAACTCTTTGCCTCCTCACCCATTTTCTTTCAGGAAAAAGAACGATCCAAAGCAATAAATTTCTGATATTGCTTTGATTATTTTTCCTAATTTCTATGATATTTTATATCTCGTCCTCTCCCCAGATTAAGAGATTTTCACGTCAAAATGATAGCTGGTTAATAAAATTTTAATGTAGGTAGTTATGCATATGAATAACTATCTAATCAAAAATTTACAATTTCTTTGTAAATTAAAAATGCTGGTGCAGAATTTCCAGATATTAAGGATTCTTCCACTTGGGTTTTCTTTTCTCAAGAAATGCCTTCATTCCTTCTTGTGCATCATAATCAAGGCAGTTCATAGATATTACATCTATTGCGTATTTATAGGCAGATTTCTCATCCATATCAATCTGTTTATAGAATGCTTTCTTTCCTAGTTCTAAAGTAAATCTACTA
>CP070712.1:1606340-1609980 GCA_020350365.1 Thermoplasmatales archaeon
GGTACAGTGAATATTTTTGAGGTTTCTTCAAGTTGTTTTGAAATATTTTTATCTTCAGAAATTTCATAAAAATTATTCAGTAGACCTACTATCTTGTCATAAAGTTTCGTTTCTTCCTCTATATGCACATCTGCCATTTTTCCTGCTGCAAAGACTATTCTGTTTACTCCATCCTGGATTCTCTCTGTTTTAATAATTCTGATTTTTTCTGCTTCACTTGTGTTGTTTAAATGGGTTCCTCCACACGCTTCGACATCAATTCCAGGAATGTTTAATACAAGAATAGAATTTCCAGGTGGAACTCCACCTTGGTAAAGACGAAAACCAAAGGTTTTTTCAGCATTATTTCTGTCCATATTCTTCTTTTCTACAGGTATTGCTTGTTCAATGAATTCATTTATTAATTTCTCAATCTGTTTTTTTTCAGGTTCCGATATTGGTTTATAATGAGAGAAATCAAAACGTGCATTATTTATTTCAAGTTGTGAACCTGCCTGCCAGATATGTTCACCTAAAATTTTCCTTAACGCACCATTCACAAGATGTGTACCTGTATGATGTTTCATTAATGTATAACGATGATTCCAATCGATTTCTCCATGTACTTTTTCTCCCACTTCAATATTTCCATTAATAGTATGTATAATTGCATTTCCAATTTTTTCAACTGATGTAACTGGAATTTTTTTACCATTATTTGAAAGAACGCCTAAATCTCCTGGTTGACCTCCACCCTCTGGATAAAAAGCAGTTTTATCAAGAATTATCTTTGATCCACTTTTCCATAAGACCTTTGCATCAAACTCTTTTGTGTAATGATCTATACGAAAAAGAGGGATAGTCTCGGGAAGATTGGATTTTTTTTCTTTTGTTTCTTCCTTTTTTTCATGTGAATGAAGTTCTGCAACCATTGATTCAAAATTTTCAGGAATATTTACATCAATCCCTTGTTTTTTTGCGATATTTTTTACAATTTCAGGTTGCATTCCATGTGTATCATAAAGAGTGATTAGTTCACTTTCATCTATTTTGTTTTTCTCCTTCAGAATCCTCTTTACAAGACCTTCGCCCTTTGAAATTGTTTCTGAATATCTTTTAGATTCAATATCAAGTATTTCACAAATTTGTTTTTTACTTTTTAATAATGATGGAAAATCTTTTAAGAGAAGATCAACCTGCTTATCTACAAGGTCTTTTAAGGAAATTTTTATATGAATATTTTTTTGAAATCTAAGGGCTCTTCTGATAATTAGTCTTGCAAGATATCCTGCTTTAACATTAGATGGGACAATTCCATCACCAAGCATAAATGCAAGACATTTTGTATGATCGGCAAGTGAATAAATACTAGCAGAATCCTTTTTGTTTTTTGAATTTTCCATAAGAAACTTTACCATTTCTGGAAAAACGGTTTCATAAATGTTTTCAGTTCCCCAAGTACACCAAGCAATTCTTTCAAGACCATAACCAGTATCAACAATATTTAGTGGATTTTGAGAGTATTTTTTACCTTTTATCTCGAAATCTCCATTTGGATCTTCCTTAAGGTTCATAAAAACAAGTGTAGCAATTTCCAGTCCACCTGCTAATACTTCAAGACATGGACCTGCATTTCCTCCACCATCCCATAGTTGTTCTTTGTAATTAATTGATTTTTTTGGAATGCCAATTTTATCAACAAAATATTTATCACACAGTCTTACAGTTTCTTCTTTAAAATAAATCTCATTAATGTTTTTATTAAATGCATGATGACCCATCATCTCAAACATGGTTAAATGTCGACCGCTAATACCAACTTCCTCTAAATCATTAAGCCTAATACACGGTTGTGAAATTACTAATGGATTAGCCGGTGGTGGTATTTCTCCAGATGTAACATGTGGTTGAAAATCAGCAATAGATGCAATTGTAAGATAAATATCTGATCTCCACCTTGCAATAACCGGACAACGTTCTCCAGTTTCAGGATAGTTGAGTCTTGAATGTCCATTTTTCTCAAAAAAAGATAAAAAACTTTCACGTACCTCTGATAAAGAAAATGGTTTTTTTCCAAATGGTTTTCCTATGAAACTAAATTCAACACAAGGTTTATCACCACAAAGCATGGCATTTTCATCTAATGTCCAAAAATAAGAGCCACATTTTGAACATTTTTTTCTTAAATAATTATTTGTATGAAAAAATTTCAAATCGCATTCTTTTTTGAGAAATGATTCCATTGTATATCACAGATGAAAACGGGAATATAAAGAAAGTTTATAAATGGTATCTTTATCAAAAATTGCATTATGTTTACTTTAATTACTATTTCAGAGATTGGACTATGGATATTTTATATTATAATTCCAATTCTAGTTTTTTATTTTGTATATTTATTCTTCACAAGGGCTTTTAGATACATGGGCTTTACGACAATAGAAGCAATAATTATTGTATTTGTTTCCTTTCTTTTTGGTTTTGAGATTGAAATTTTTGGAATTAATATTTCCAATATTTACCTTTTTTCATATAATAATTGGATAGTAGCAATTAACATGGGCGGAGCAGTAATTCCAATTTTGCTTAGTATTTATCTTACTATTAATAAAAAAATACCTTTAAAGAAAATTTTTATTGGAATTAGTATCGTAACAGTAATTTCTTTTTTTGTCACTCAACCAGTTGCTGATAAGGGAATTATTGCATATTTTCCATATTGGTTGTTACCAGGTTTTTTTGCAAGTTTATCTTCAATATTTTTATCATGGAAAAATTTCATTAAAGCTGCTCCTCTTGCATATATATCTGGAACAATTGGTGTTTTAATAGGTGCTGATTTCTTACATCTTTGGGAACTACTAAATATACAAGTTAATACCTCAAGATCTGCAGTTTTAGGCGGTGCGGTTGTTTTTGATATGATATTTATCACTGGTATTATTGCAGTTATTCTTGATGGATTGATAATGTTTCAAAAACGTGAAAAAGAAGGTTTAACCTAATTTTTTTATTATCATTCCTCAAAATGCTTAAAAACTCCCTATTATTTTACCTTATTATTAGACTACATTCATTTGAGGTTATAAATGAGCGAATCTATCGAGGATTTAGAAAAAGAAAAAGATGAATTTCAGAAGAATGCTAATGAATTAAAGGAAAAAAGAAATCAGTTGCATCTAAAATCAAAAAAACTTGCAGATGAGCGTGATTCATTAAATTCTTCTATTAGAGAAATGAGAAACAAAATTACCGAACATAAACAACGAAGAGATGAACTAAACGAAAGGGTAAAACATGCAAAGGATCAAAGAAACAAGCTAAACAAAAGTTTTAGTGAGATTAAAAAAAAGATTGAGAAGCTTGAAAGAGAACGATCTTTAGCTTCAGGTACTAATTTAAATGAGTTGAGGAAACAACTTAGAACTTTAGAAAATGAACAAATGACACAGCCAATGTCTTCTCATAAGGAAAAAAAATTAATTGAAGTTATTTCTGGAATTCATACTAAGATTAAGGAAGAAGAAGACCGTTTAAACAAAGATCCAAAACTTAAAAAAGCTATAGATGAAGAAAAAATCATTAAACAAAAAGCAGAAAAACAACATGATCAAGTTGAGAAATTAGCAACGAGAGCTCAAGAAGAACATGAACATATGAT
>CP070712.1:1610080-1613678 GCA_020350365.1 Thermoplasmatales archaeon
AAGTGTGCACCAGATAGAATACTTAATCCAATAATGTTAACGTCCTCTTGAACTGCTGTTTTTACAATTTGATCGACGGTTTGATGAAGACCTGTATAAATGACTTCAAAACCTGCATCTCTCAATAATTGAGCAATGACCTTCACACCACGATCATGTCCATCCAATCCAGGCTTTGCAATTAAAATCCTTATTTTTTTATCTCTCAATAAGAGTCCTCCACCTATTACTAAATACCTACGCTTATACCACCATCTACAAATATCACTTGACCTGTGATATAACTGGCTTCCTCACTAGCCAAAAAAAGATGCATATTTGCAATCTCTTTTGGTTCAGCAAATCTTTTTAGAGGAATTTTTTCCTTAACAAATTTGGCAATTTCTGGTGGCATATTTGCAGTCATAGCAGTATTAGTTGCCCCAGGAGATACACAATTAACATTTATATTATATCTAGCACCTTCCAAAGCTAGAGTTTTTGTCAAACCTATTACGCCTGCTTTTGAAGCCGAATAATTTGCTTGTCCAATGTTACCGAGTGCACCAATTGATGCAGTATTAATTATCCTTCCATAGTTTTGCTTTATCATCTGACCAAGTGCTACTTGAGCGCATAAAAAAGTTCCTTTGAGATTGATTTCAATTACCTTATCCCATTGTTCTTCAGACATTTTTTTAACAAAAGAATCTCTGTTAATTCCAGCGTTATTTACAAGTATGTCAAGTCTTCCAAACTTCTCAATTGTTTTGTTTATCATATCTTCAATATCATTTTTATTGGTTACATCAGCGATACAAACCAATACCTCACAACCATTTGCTTTTACCTTTTTTGCCACTTTATTTGCATCCTCAGCATTAACATCATTGATGACTATCTTAGCTCCTTCTTCAGAAAACCTTAAAACGGTTGCCTCGCCTATTCCACTTCCACCACCGGTTATTAAAGCAACTTTATTTTTCAGTCTCATCAAAAATCCTCCTTTATTAATTACGTAACATTACAACCCATTGTCCTTCAACAATAGATTCATCTTTTTGATTAAAGATAATAGTATTAAATGTGACGATTCCTCTATCATCTTTGCTCGTTTCTTTCTTTTCAACAACTTCTAGTTCCAGATGTATAGTGTCACCAAACTTTACAGCTCCTTTATAATTTATTGTCATACTCAAAAGTGCAATTGTAGTTCCTTCAAAAATTCCTAATTGATTTGCTAACCCCGTGGCAACAGCCACACTTAACATTCCATGGGCAATCCTGCCTTTAAACGGTGTTAATTTTCCTAATTCCTCATCGGTATGAATAGGGTTGAAATCACCAGATAAACCTGCAAAATTAACAACATCTGTTTCTGTAATCGTTCTTGAAGCTGTGGTGAACTTGTCACCTACTTTAAACTCATTAAATTTTTTACCTTTAAATTTATAAACCATATTTTTCCTCCAATAATTATTTGAATAATGTTTATTTTTTTTATTTCATCTCCCTACCAATAATAAGTTTTAAAATCTCAGATGTTCCACCACCATATAATAAAAATCTGGCATCACGAAATAAGCGTTGAATAGGAAATTCCTCTGCAATACCATAAGCACCATGTATTCTGGTTGCTTCATCAACAACACGATTTGCCATTTCAGAGGCAAAAAGTTTTGCCATTGATGCTTCTTTCATACATGATTTTTTTTGGTCGATTAACCATGCAGCATAATAAACTAATAATCGCGCAGCTTCTAGATCTGTTGCAATTTCTCCTAATTTCATCCTTATAGCCTGAAATTTTCCTATAGGTCGTCCAAACTGTTTACGTTCTTGTGAATATTTGATACATTCTTCAAGAGCTCTTCTGGCAAGTCCAACACTTAATGCGCCAGTCATGACTCTAATTTCAGCAAGAATTCCCTGAAGTTGTGGATAACCTTCTCCATCTTTCCCCAACATATTACTTAGAGGTATTTTGCATTCATCAAATGATATTTCAGCAATTGTTCCTCCACGCACGGAAATTTTATCAATTTTTTTTCCTATGGAAAAACCTGGCGTTCCTTTCTCAACCAAAAAGAAATTTACCCCCTTTAGACCTTTACTCTTATCTGTATATGCAAGAACAGTAAAAAAGTCGGCAACAGGGGCATTTGTAATCCAGGTTTTATTTCCATTTAGAATATAGTGGTTATTTTCTTTTTTGGCAGTTGTTTGTATTGATTCAAGATCTGTACCCGCACCTGGTTCAGTTAACGCAAAGGCTGCAATCTTCTCACCTTTTATTGCTGGGACAAGAAGATCCTTCTTCTGATCTTCGGTTCCAAATCTGTAGATGAAATTTGTGCCCATAAGTGATTGCATTGCAGTAATCATAGCAAGACTCAACCAACCACGAGCTAATTCTTCACATAAAATACAAAACATTATTGTGTTAGTTTCTGTACCTCCGTATTTAGTTGGATATCGAAGACCGAAATAACCTAGATTTCCTGCCCTTTGAAATAATGAATTTGGAAATTCGCCTTTATTTTCCAGTTCGTCAGCAACAGGCATTACTTCTTTTTCCACAAAAGTCGCTATTGTTTTCCGAAATAACTCCTCCTCACTATTTAGCGTAAAATCCATTTTTAAATCTCCTTAGGCTTAGCATCTTTTAGCCCTATACTTCCCCCTGTAGATTGTTAAATACCAATCGATATATAAGTTTTGCTTATTTACGATTTTGCATATTATTTATGGTCTCTTGTTTAGCCAGTTTTTCTGGAGAAATAATAGAGATAAATAAATATACCATTTTAATATTAAGAGTTTAAAAATTTGGTTTTTGGGGAGATTATCTCATGAAAATTGGTATTGATGTCGGTGGTACTTTTACTGATTTCTTGTTAATAGACCAAGAGAAATCAGAGATTTATAAAGTTCTTACTACTCCAGCCGATCCATCAATAGGATTGATGAACGGATTAAAAGAGATGGCAAAAGTTAGAAATCTCCCGCTAGAAGAATTCATAAAAAAAATAGAAACAATTGTTCATGGAACAACCGTCACCACCAATGCGGTATTGACATACACTGGTGCCAAAACTGGAATGTTGACTACAAAGGGTCTAAGAGATGCCCTAGAAATGAGAAGGGGAATTAGAGAAGAGCAATATAACAATAAGTATAGCAATGTAACGCCTCTTGTTCCTAGATATCTGAGGTATCCAATAGAAGAGCGTTTAGATTACAAAGGAGATGTCATAAAACCTATTAAAAAAACTGACATTTTCAATGCAATTAAGCTATTCAAGAAGGAGAAGATAGAATCAATTGCAATTTGTTTTATGAATTCATTTGCTAATAAAAACCATGAAGAGATTGCAGCAAATTTAATAAAAGAAGAATTTCCAGAGATTTATCTTACAATTTCAAACAAGCTTCTACCATCAATCAGGTTCTATGATCGTATTAGCACAACGGTTTTGAACTCATATGTGGGACCAATTTTAAGAAGCTATTTGTTATCTTTAACTTCAAAACTTAAACAAACAGGTTTTAAGGGAATATTGCTAATTATGCAGTCAAATGGTGGTGTCATCTCGCCTGAAATAGCAACAAATATGGC
>CP070712.1:1613778-1617366 GCA_020350365.1 Thermoplasmatales archaeon
GTTTTGAAGGTGTTGTTTTGTCTGGGACTCCTGCAATAAATCTTGCAAAACTCACTCTTGCTGGAAATAATATAACCGCATTTAAGGGAATTTTAAATGGAACCACCAACTATATTCTTACTCGAATGGAAGAGGGAATGGCCTATGAAGATGCATTGAAGAAGGCTCAAGATCTTGGATATGCTGAGGCAGACCCGACTGGTGATGTGGAGGGACTTGATGCGTTAGGTAAGGTAGTAATTCTTACAAATGTGGTTTTAGGTAAAAAAATAACGTGGCAAGATGTTGAAAGAAGGGGAATAACTCAGATAACAATAGAGGATATCGAAAAAGCAAAATCTGAAGGTAAAAGATGGAAACTAATTGGTAGTTCCGAAATACAAAAAGACGGCTCTGTTAAGGCAAAGGTTTGGCCACAAAAGCTACCGTTGAATGATCCTTTGGCAGGAGTGTCTGAGGCAACTAATGCATTAACGTTTTTTACTGATGAATTAGGCCCGGTAACAATCGTCGGACCTGGTGCCGGACGTCGTGAGACTGGTTTTGCACTTTTGATTGATTTATTAGAACTAAATAGGAGAGCCTAATTAGAAGTTGATGTTATGAGTGGTGGATATACTGGGAAAATACTTGTTGTTGATTTGAAAAACCAATCTACCAGTGTTGAAAAAACAAACTTGAATGATGCAGAGAATTTTATCGGAGCAAAAGGTCTTGGGGCAAAAATATTATTTGATAGACTTAAAAAAGGAACTGACCCATTGTCAGCAAGTAACATTTTAATGTTTACAACTGGACCATTAACTGGAACTACTGCTCAAACATCCGGCCGTGGAACTGTTGTTACAAAATCTCCACAAACAGGTCTTTTTGTCGATTCACATTTTGGTGGAATATTTGCCGCTGAAATGAAAAGAGCGGGCTGGGATATTATAATTATAAACGCCCGTGCTGAAAACCCAATTTATATTGTAATAAATAATGATAAAATTGAATTTAAAGATGCTTCATTTCTTTGGGGAAAGGAATGTCTTGAAACTCATTCCGCTCTTCAAAAAAAAGAAGGAAAAGTAAAAACTGCGGTAATTGGTCCTGCTGGTGAAAACCATGTCAAATTTTCTTCAATTACTGTTGACGGCCACAGACATGCGGGTAGAGGTGGAACTGGAGCTGTAATGGGCTCTAAAAACCTCAAGGGAATTGTACTTTCTGGCACAAATAAAATTTCATTACATAATGAAGAAGAATTCAGAAAAAAGGCAAAAGAGGTTCTAAAACAAATCCAGGAAAACGACTTTGTACCTATTAGAAGAAAGTATGGAACTCCCTATTGGGTCAAGCCGATAAACGCTGAAGGTTTTTTTCCAACCAGAAATTATCAGGAGGGCAAATTTGAGCATGCTGATGAAATCAATGCAGAAACCATGCAAAAAAGAATTGTTGATGGTGGTGGAGCCTGCTTTAATTGCGTGATTGCTTGTTGGAATAAATCATCTATTAAATCTGGTCCGTTTAAAGGAGTAAAATTGATTGGACCTGAATACGAGACTATAGCAATTATGGGCTCTAACCTTGGTATGAAAACAATTGAGGATATTGCATATATCTGTAATATTTGTAATGAACTTGGTATGGATACCATTTCCCTTGGTGGAGTTTTAGGTTTTGCAATTGAGGCTTATAAAAAAGGAATCATAGAAGCAAAAGACATTGACAACAATAAGATTGGATGGGGAAAACCGAAAGAACTTGCAGAATTAATTAAAGATATTGCGTACCGTAAAGGAAAAGTAGCTGATATTCTAGCTGAAGGAACAAAGATTGCAGCTGAAAAACTCGGTAAAGATAGTAAAAACTTTGCTGTTCATGTTAATGGTCTTGAGATTCCTGGATACGATCCGAGAGGCACATTTGGAATGGGTCTTGCATATGCAACTTCTGATAGAGGTGCATGCCATCAGAGAGCCTGGACTGTAAAAGCTGAACTTTACTCACCTGATCTTGAAAGATTTAGTTTTGAAAACAAGGCACAAATTGTTAAAGATGTCCAGGATGAAAGAGCCTCATTTTTCTCACTAGTACTTTGTGATTTTGCGCCGATTTCTGAAGAAAATTGTGTTGAACTGTGGAATCTATCTACCGGGTTTGACCATACTGTTGAAAGTTATTTACAATGTGGTGAGAGAATTTGGAATTTAATTAGACTTTTTAATCTTAGAGAGGGTTACGATACAACTGATGACAAACTACCTGCAAGATTATTTCGTGATTCATTTACAAAGGGTGCAGCAAAAGGAGTATTAATTAAAGAAGATGCGTTTCAAAAAAGTCTTCAGGAATATTATTCTATCCGTGGATGGAATGAAAAAGGAATTCCAACAAAAGAAAAACTAGAAGAACTTGGTCTTGAAAAAATGGTGATTTGAAATGGCAGAACTTAGTAAAGCATCAAGTAGAATCTATGGAGAGGCAGCTTTTGAAGTACTTGGAAAGGCTCAAGAGCTAGAACGTCAAGGTAAAGAAATAATTCATTTTGAAATCGGCGAACCAGATATGGAAACTCCAGAAAATATTGTTAAGGCAGGAATTCAAGCGATAAAAAATAAAAAAACACATTACACTCCATCAATCGGAATTTTAGAGCTTAGAAAAGCTGTTCAAGACGAGGTGAAAAAAACAAGAGGTTACAGGCCTGAACTTGAACAAGTAGTAATCACCCCTGGTTTAAAACCAGGAATATTTTTTTCAATGCTTGCAATTGTTGAACCAGGTGATGAGGTAATATATCAGGACCCTGGTTATCCAACCTATGGATCAGTTTCATCATTTTTAGGAGCAAAAAAGGTACTTGTTCCTCTTTTGGAGGAAAATGAGTTCCGCATGAATCCTGATGATATCAAATCAAGAATCACTGATAAAACAAAACTAATAGTAGTAAATTCCCCTCAAAATCCAACAGGTTCGGTTATTACAAAATCTGAACTTGAGGAAATCTCAGAACTAGCTGAGGAAAATGATATCTTCATAGTATCAGATGAGATTTATTCAAAGATGACTTATGAAACAGATCATTTTACTCCAACAAAAAGAGATGAGGCAAAGAAAAGGTCAGTTCTACTTGATGGTTTTTCAAAATATTTTGCAATGACAGGGTGGAGACTTGGCTATATGGTTGCACCTGCATCTATGGCTGAGAGACTTCAGGATTTTCTTGTTAGTGCTGTGTCATGCACTGCTGATTTTACGCAATGGGCTGGAGTTGAGGCACTTACTGGAAATCAAGGTTTTATTACTGAAATGATGAAAAGATTCAGAGAGAAAAGAGATAAAATTGTTAAAGGTCTCAATACAATTCCTGGTTTTTCCTGTCTATCTCCCAAAGGTGCCTTTTATACTTTTCCAAACATTAAGGACACTGGACTTACATCTGACGGGTGTGCTGAACATATATTACACAAAGCAGGTGTAGCCTGTCTTCCAGGTACTGCATTTGGTCCTTATGGAGAAGGTTACCTACGGTTTTCTTATGCAAATACACTTGAAAATATTGATTTAGCAATTGAGAGAATAAAGGAATCTTTCAGTTAA
>CP070712.1:1617466-1621054 GCA_020350365.1 Thermoplasmatales archaeon
GTTTTTTTACATTAAAGAAGAAAAAGTTGGACTTAATTAAATAAGTCCTTGGTCAAGCATTGCATCTGCAACTTTCACGAAACCTGCAATATTTGCTCCATTAACATAATTTACAATATTGCCTTCCTTTCCATATTTTACACAAGATGAATGAATACTTTTCATAATGTTATGTAATCTTTCATCAACTTCTTCTCTGCTCCATGAAAGTTTTAAGCTATTCTGTGACATTTCAAGGCCACTTGTTGCAACTCCGCCAGCATTTGCTGCTTTGCCTGGGCCATATAAAATTTTTGCATTAATAAAGACATTTATTGCGTCCGGTTCACTTGGCATATTTGCTCCTTCAGATACACATGTGCAACCATTATCAACGAGTTTTTTTGCTTCAGATTTATTTATTTCGTTTTGGGTAGCAGATGGAAATGCCATATCACATTTAATATGCCATGGGCGTTTTCCTTCCTCATAAGTTACACCATATTTTTCAGCATACTCTTTTATACGTCCCCTTCTTACATTTTTTAATTCCATAACATATTCAAGTTTTTTATCATCAATTCCATCTGGGTCATATATCATACCATTTGAGTCAGAAAGTGTTACAGGTTTTGCACCTAATTGATTTAATTTTTCAACTGTGTATTGAGCAACGTTCCCTGAACCAGAAACTGTACATATTTTTCCCTTCAATGTTTCTTTTCTAGTTTTCATCATTTCCTCTGCAAAATAAACACATCCATATCCTGTAGCCTCTGGTCTAATCAAACTTCCTCCCCAGTTTAAAGCTTTTCCAGTAAGAATTCCAGAAAACTCATTTCTAATTTTTTTATATTGCCCAAATAAGAAACCAATTTCTCTACCACCAACTCCGATGTCGCCAGCAGGAACATCTGTATTTGGGCCAATGTGTCTAAATAGCTCCGCCATAAAGCTTTGACAAAATCTCATTACTTCATTATCAGTTTTACCTTTTGGATCGAAATTTGAGCCCCCTTTTCCGCCTCCCATTGGTAAAGTTGTTAAACTGTTTTTAAAAACTTGTTCAAATGCTAAAAATTTTAAAATACTAAGATTAACACTTGGATGAAAACGAAGGCCGCCCTTATATGGACCTATTGTACTATTCATTTGAATTCTATAGCCTCGATTAATTTGAACCTCACCGCTGTCATCCATCCATGGAATTCGAAACATAATTACTCTTTCGGGTTCAGCTATTCTTTCTAGTATCTTTGCCTTTTTGTATTTTGGATTTTTATTAATAAAAGGCATTATACTTTCTGCTACTTCCTGGACTGCTTGATGAAACTCCTTCTCACCAGGATTTCTTTGAATAATTCCTTCCATAAATAATTCAACATTTTTATCCATATGATGCCTCCAAATAATCAGTGTTCAACCGTATCAGCAATCCCTATTAATAGTTTATTATTAGAAAGGTCATTTTTTGATCTACTTCCTTTATAACTAAAAATAAAAAATAAACTTGTAAAAAAATAATTAGAACTTATCAAAATAAATATTCAAGTAATTTTTTAATACCAATAACGTATACGTAATACAAAATTTTCTTTGATTTTTTACGAGGTGGGAAAGTCTAATGGAGAGTAAAAATTTCACAAAAGAAGATGTTTTAAATATTGTAAAAAAAGAAAAAGTTCTCTTTGTTCGATTACAATTTGTAGATATCCTTGGAATGCCTAAGAACATTGTTATACCTCCTATAAGACTTGAAGAAGCGTTAGATGATGGTATACCTTTTGATGCATCTTCAATAGCAGGTTATGCAACAATTGAGGAATCAGATAAAATTGCTAAACCTGATCCAAAAAGTTTTGTAATTTTACCTGAAGAAATTGAAAAAAGAAAAACTGCAAAATTAAATTGTGATATATATGAACCAAATGGTAGACGTTTCATAGGTGATTCAAAATATATTCTTGAACTAGCGCAAAAAAAAGCAAGAGAGTTAGGTTTTATTTATAATACTGGACCAGAATGTGAGTTCTTTTTATTTAAAAAAGATGGAGATAATAATTCATTAACTCCAAATGATGCTGCCGGTTATTTTGATTTATCTCACCGTGATCTTGCAGAAGGTGTTCGTGCAGATATTTCAATAGCATTAGAGTCTCTTGGAATAAATACATACACATCCCATCATGAAGTATCAAGCGGACAGCATGAAATAAATTTCCGATATGATGATGCTTTAACTACTGCTGATAGGGTGATTACTTTAAAATATGTTACAAAAGTAATTGCTAAGACACATAATCTTCATGCATCATTCATGCCCAAACCATTATATGGTTTGAATGGGTCTGGAATGCATACACATTTGTCTCTTTTTAATCGAAATGGTAAAAACGCATTTCATGATCCAAAAGATAAAAATCTTTTAAGTCCATTAGCCAAATATTTCTTAGGTGGTTTAATTAAATACATAAAAGAAATAACTGTTATTTTAAATCCAACGATAAATTCTTATAAGAGATTAGTTCCTGGTTTTGAGGCCCCTACTTATATTTCTTGGGCTTGTAGAAATAGAAGTGCATTAATTCGTATACCAACTGGACGTGGTGATAGTACCAGATGTGAATTAAGAAGTCCTGACTTATCTGGAAATCCTTATTTACAATTTGCAGTAATGCTTGCGGCTGGACTGAAAGGAATAAAAGATAAAATCAATCCTCCACCACCTGTTGAGAAAAACATATACCTATTATCAAGTAAAGAAATGGAGAAATATAATATTCATCATTTACCTGAAAGTTTGGGACATGCTTTATCATTAATGGAAGAGAGTAAGTTATTAAAAGATACTCTTGGAGAACATATTTACAATAGTTTTCTATATGTTAAACAAAAAGAATGGGAAGACTATAGAACTCAAGTTACGAAATGGGAAGTCGATAGGTACCTTCCGATTATATAATTTAAAGTTCCCCATATACTTTTTTATTTCTCTTACTTTTCATAGTTAAGCAAATATTATAAATCAAATACTTATTCTCGTTTTTGAGGTGTTTTATGTGAGGTTTGAGATGCAAATTGTTAGTAATACCCCCTTAGTTGGTGAGGAAGATCCAGATATTGTTGCAAAACAATTTTTTGAGCAAATTGGATATATTTCAAAAGGAGCAGATCCGGATATTCCATATAATATATTTGCAGAATTTTTTCTTAAACATCCTTCTAAGGCTTGGTTTGTTGATGAGATATCAACTAAGCTAAATACTTCAAAACCTACAGTCTATAGACATCTAAACAAGCTCAAAGGTTTTGATATCTTAGAAGAAATTCAGAGTTTTGATGAAGCCTCTCAACAAAATAAGAAAGCATATCGATTAAGATATGGAAATATCCAAAAAGCATGGAATTTTGTTGAAGCTCATCTTAAAGTAGCAATAGAAAATTATGGTAAAACAGTTGAGCATTTGCAAAAGCTTATTGATAAACAAAGGAAGGGTGTTGAATGACAGCAGATAAAAAGATGGAGTTAACTGAGGGCTCTACTTATAAAATCATTACAATAGGATCAAGAGATAAGGTTCTTGAAACTGAAGGCATATTTAAGGGATT
>CP070712.1:1621154-1624632 GCA_020350365.1 Thermoplasmatales archaeon
CAACTAAAGAGATGAAACAGATAATGGCTGATTATTATTATAAACTAGATTCTGCCACAAAAACAGATAACGAAAAGGTTGCTTGGTGCTCAAGTGTTGGGCCTGCTGAAATTTTAAGAAGCCTTGGATTTAATGTTTATTTTCCAGAAAATCATAGTGCAATGCTAGGTGCTAGTAGAGTAGCAACAGATTTAATTCCATATGCAAATGCAGTTGGTTACTCTCCTGAGATCTGCTCTTATCTAACTTCAGATATTGGAGCATATCTAAAAAAATTTACACCACTATCAAAGGCGTATGAAGGAATTAAAAGTATTCCAAAGCCTGATGTTTTAGTTTTTAATACCAATCAATGCAGAGATGTTCAGGACTGGATGAGATTTTATTCAAAAGAGTTCAAAGCTCCATTATTAGGTGTTTATACATTTAGAAATATAAATGAAATAAATGAAACTCACATTAATTCTATGGCAAAACAATTTGAAGACTTAATCAAGCCTTTAGAAAAAATATCTGGAAATACATTTAATATTAAAGAGTTAAGAAAAGTATTATCCCTTTCGAAAAAATGTTCTGATCTTTGGAAAAAGGTACTAGACACCGCATCTAAAGTACCATCTCCCTTAACATTTTTTGATGGAACTATTCAAATGGGGCCTGCTGTAGTATTGAGAGGTACACAACAGGCAGTTGATTATTATAAATTATTACTTTCTGAACTAGAAGAAAGAATAAGAAATAATGAAGGAGCAATAGATGAAGAGTGTTTCCGCCTTTATTGGGATGGAATGCCCATGTGGGGAAGGTTAAGAGCGCATTCTGAGTTATTTGCACGACAAAAAGCATGTGTTGTTGCATCGACCTATTGCAATAGCTGGATTTTTACAGATTTTGATGAAAATAATCCATTTGAAAGTATGGCAAAAGCATATACTAAATTGTTCATTGGTAGAGCAGATGAAGCAAAGGAGGACTATTTGAAAAAAATGATAAATTTTTTTAAAGTCGATGGTATAATTTTTCATGATTCAAAAACATGCTCAAATAATACCAATAGTCGTTATGGCATGCCACAAAGACTAGAGGAGGAATTAGGATTACCAAGCTTGGTTGTGAATGGAGATTTAAATGATCTTAGATGCCTTTCTGATGAGCAATTTAAGACAAATGTTGATGCATTTATTGAACAGCTTGAAGGTAATAAATAGTATAGTCAAGTAAAATGGAGGAGTTTACAATGACCTGCTGGTTGAATCTTGGTCAAATGGTAAAAATGAACTCAAAGAAATTTCAAAAAACAGTAGCTTTGAAAGAAAAAGAAAGAAGTCTTACATATCCAGAACTAAACAAGAGAGTAAATAAGTTATCTCATAGTCTTCTTTCTCTTGGATTGAAAAAAGGAGACAAATTTGCAGTACTACTAGAAAATAGTATAGAAATTGTCGAGGCTTACCTTGCTGCTGCAAAAACAGGTCTTATAATTGTACCAGTACATTTTCGATTTATTGGTAAAGAAATAATAAATATTATGGAAAACTCAGATGCAAAAGCATTTATTGTACATGATGAGTTTGTTCCTATAGTTGATTCTATAAAAAATGATTTGAAAAACGTAGCATCAGATAGATATATAAATGTTGGAAAAAAGATAAAAGGATACCAGGCGTATGAAGAATTCATTAAAAATTCTTCAGATATTGAACCTGATATCGACATAGATTGTAAGGATACCTGGATAATTCTATATACCTCTGGTACTACTGGAAAACCAAAAGGTGTTGTACGTTCACATGAATCTTATATTGCTTTCTTTTTTATCAATGCAATTGATTTTGGATTCAACGAACATGACGTATGTCTAAATGTTATGCCATTATATCATGTAAATTCCACATTTTACACATTTCTATTTTTATATCTGGGGGGAACTGCATATATCCACCCAGCACGGCATTTTAGAGCTGAAGAAATACTTGAAATTATCGAAAAGGAGAAAATCACATATATTTCACTTATTCCCACGCATTATAACTTAATATTAAATGCACCTGAGGATGCAAAAAAGCGTGATGTAAGTTCAATTAGAAAATTACTTTGTTCTTCAGCACCTGTTACAAAATCTATGAAAAAGGAGATCATGAAGTTCTTTCCAGGTGTTGAGCTATATGAGGCTTATGGCTCTACCGAGGCAGGACTTGTAACACTACTTAAGCCTGAAGATCAAATGAGAAAACTTGGTTCAATCGGTTATGAAGCTGTAGGAACAGATTGTGTTAAGTTATTAGATGAAAATGGAAATGAGGTCGGTATTAAAGAAATAGGTGAATTATATTCTCGAGGTCCAATGATGTTTGATGAATATTATAAGATGCCTGAAAAAACAAAGAGCTCATTTATTGGTGATTGGTTTTCTGCAGGTGATATGGCTACAAGAGATGAGGATGGATTCTATTATATCGTTGATAGAAAAGACAATATGATAATTTCCGGTGGTGAGCATGTATATCCTACCGAAGTTCAGGAGATAATAGTTACACATCCTGATGTTTTTGATGTTGCTGTTATTGGTTTGCCACATGATAAGTGGGGAGAACAGGTTACTGCAATAGTTGTACCAAAAGAAAATACTAAAGTCGATGAAAATACGATTTTAGAGTTTTGTCGTAACAAAATAAGTGGATATAAAAGACCAAAAAAAGTGATATTTATTAAAGACAGTGAGATGCCTCGAACCCCCACAGGTAAGATATTGCATCGCGTTCTTAGAGAACGTTATATTTCTAAGAGGAATAAAGATGGATAAATATAGATTTGGAATTTTAGGTGTAGGTCCTGTTGGTGCAATGATGGCTGCACATCTAGCAAAGGCTGGTTATGATGTTACCTTGATAGATGTACTTAAGGCGCACATGGATGAAATAAAGAAGAATGGGCTTACCATCACTGGTGTTAAGGAGATGAAAGTCCCCTTTTCTAGTAAAAACTTATGCTATGGTATTGATGAGTTAAAGGATAAAAATATCAATTTTTTATTTATTTCAGTAAAAGCATCCATTCTTCCACAGATATTGCCATTATTAAAACAGGTAATAGAGCCAAATGTTACTTTTGTTAGTTTACAAAATGGACTTGATAACGAGGATTTAATCGCCGAAGAATTTGGTAAAGAAAATACCCTTCGAATCGTTGTTAATTATGCTGGAAATCTTATTGATAATGGTAAAGTTAGAATGTCATTTTTCAATGCTCCAAATTATATCGGAATGATCGATCCTGCAGCTGAAGGAAAAGCAAAAGAACTTGCTGATATTATTACTAAATCAGACTTAGAAACTACTTTTACGACAAATATTAAAAAATATGAATGGGAAAAAATTATTCTTAATGCTGCCTTAAGTCCAGTTTGTGCTTTAACTAGAAGAACCATGAAACAGATGATGAGTTTTAAGGAAACTAGAAACTTGACAGAGGCAATTTT
>CP070712.1:1624732-1628151 GCA_020350365.1 Thermoplasmatales archaeon
CCTGGTTCTGAAGTGACTGGTAGTTTTACTGTTGAGAACGGTGGAGATGCAGGCTCTGAGCTTAATTGGGAGGTTTCTGAGTTTCCTGATTGGGGTTCTGATTGGGTTTGTACTCCTGCTAGTGGTACTGGTTTGACACCTGAAGCTGGACAAGTTACTATTGAGGTAACTTTTACCGCACCACCAGATTCAGAAACTGAGTTCACTGGAGATATTGTAGTAATTAACTCTGATAATCCAGCTGACCTATGTAGAGTTGATGTGTACGTTCTTACACCGAGAAACAGAGCGGTTAATTTTCCGTTCGTATACAGAGTCTTCGAGCGTTTCCCAAATGCATTCCCAATTTTAAGACAAATATTAGGACTATAAATTAGTCCTACTCTTTATTTTTTATTTTATTGATTTTTCTATTAATTATAAGTAAAAGATTAACAAATGTTTAAGATTTTATTTTTATATTATTTTTTTTGATAAATTTCGTTAACTTTATATTTTAATACTTATTATATAAATTATATTTAAATCATAAAGTGGTGAAAAAAAATGAAAAAAATTGGAAAAAATATTTTAAAAGCAACTATAATTTTTTCTATAGTTTTTGCTTTTGTTATGCCAGCGACAGCGATGATTAATCCAAGAGAAACCTTAAACACAAAAAATATTGTAAATGAACCTTTAAAATTGTTATTATCAAAGAATCCTGGATGGGTAGAACAAGCTTCAGGTTTTTGGGAGCCAAGTAGAGGAATAACTTTCATGCATGCAGTGAACGAAAATATTGTTTGGGGTGCTGGTTATGATGGATTAAATCCGCAAGGCCCATGTAGAGAATTTACAAAAACCATAAATGGTGGCGAGGAATGGGTTGCAGATATTATTCCTGAAGTACCAACTGAAGGACGAATTGCTATGATTTATGCATTAGATGAAAATACAGCCTGGGTAGCAGTACATTCAAGTGATCCTCAAGGTATTTGGAAGACATCTGATGGTGGAGTTACATGGGTTCATCAAAGTACTGCCGCTTATAACGGATCTGGATCATTTCCAAATGTTGTTCATTTCTGGGATGAAAATAATGGATGGTGTCAGGGTGACCCAGTAGATGGATATTATGAAATGTATACAACAACCGATGGCGGTGATAACTGGGTTAGAGTTCCTGAGGAAAATATTCCTGAACCTTTAGGTGCAGGAGAGTATGGTACAGTTGGATATTATGATGTAGTTGGAGATACTGTCTGGTGGGGAACTCAATATTCCGCTGATAGAGGACGTGTTTTCAAATCAACAGATAAGGGTTACCATTGGACAGTTGCAGATACTCCTTTTGGTGCCGGTTGTTGGGTAGATACCCGATTCAAAGATCAAAATAATGGTCTTGCAATGGATAAACGTGAATCTACAGAGGGAATTATTGCCGAAACCTCAGACGGCGGCGAAACCTGGACTTTGATATCACAAACCGGGCTTTGTTATTCTGGTGATTTCGACTATGTTCCCGGTACTGATAATTTATATGTAAGCACTGGAGTTTACTCAAGTGATCCCGCTTATCAAGGAGCTTCATATAGTATTGATGGTGGCCACAATTGGATAGTATGGGATGAGGTATCTGGAATTCAATTATTTGCTACAT
The DNA here is from genome assembly GCA_020350365.1 of Thermoplasmatales archaeon. Classification (GTDB taxonomy): domain Archaea; phylum Thermoplasmatota; class E2; order DHVEG-1; family DHVEG-1; genus SG8-52-3. The sequence goes on from CP070712.1 coordinate 1,626,375, forward strand.
CTTGGGTAGAAGGTATTATAGGTTGGGCTGGTACATTCAGTACAGATGAATATACTGGTGGAGTTTACAAATATACCCCTGATTATGAATCTGATTTGTTTTGCGTAGGAGAACTAAGATGGGAAGATGTATCTACAGGCAGTACTGTTCAAGGTACCTTTGAAGTAAAAAGCATGGGTGACCCTGGATCGGTATTAAACTGGGAAGTTATTGAGAATCCAGAATGGGGCGACTGGACATTTACACCAGCAAGTGGTAGTCTACCTCTGGGAGATACAGTTACTGTAGATGTTGAAGTTGTTGCACCTCCTGATAAAGAAACAGAATTTACAGGCATAATAAAGGTAGTTAACTCAGATAATACAGATGACACCTGTGAAATAGATGTTTATCTATTAACACCAAGAAATAAAGTTATTGAAAATCCATTCTTACTAAGACTTTTCGAGAGATTCCCCAATGCATTCCCAATATTAAAATATCTGTTAGGGTTTTAAAACCCTCTCTTTTTATTTTTTTTTGATTTGGATAATATTACCAAATTTTATATATAATAAAATCTATTATTCTATGGGTAGGTAGATTAATATGAAGCGATTGATTGGTCTAATTATTTGTACGCTGTTATTGTGTAGTATGTCGGGTTTAGCATATAATATTACTACAGAAGAGGATAAGACAACAATAAATGATGATGTTCCAATTTGGGAATTTGCTGATTCATGGAGATATGATATCGGAAGACTTTTTTTACAATTAAATCAATCTGGACAATTTATTAAATTAGATTTATCCCTTGATAATCTTTTAACAAATGTAGTTGGAGTTACATCAACATCTTATGAAATGAGTATTTCAGGAAATATTGCAGGAATATTTGATTACGATGATGGATCAGGAACAACATTAGGTGGAATTCTTTTTATGACAAGAGTATCTGGTGATCTTCAAATCCGCCAATCTGATTTGGCAGCAGAGGAAGCAATTATAGTTATTAAATCAATTGCGTTATTATTAGAGCACCCGTTGCCCTTACCAATACCTATTCCGGTTCCTTTGACTATCACTATAACTATAATCCAAGAAACACCAAGACCTCTTATTGATTTCCCACTTTTTGATGGAAAGATTGGAATAATACCAGAGACTGATCTAATTACAAGCATAAAAGTAGAATCAATAGCTCTAAAAATTCTTCACATATTCATCCCAGATATTCCAGAAGAAATTATAATTGAACAAAATGTTACTCTTCCTATGCTTTTGTACTCTGCCACTCAAGAGGAGATAACTGTTTCTGGAGTAAATTACACAGCATATAACATTAATTTCTACGAGGGATTATTAGGTTCAATATATTATGCACCAACAGCAGGGAATTATATAAAAGCCTTGGCAGATATCAGTACTCCTGAAATCATATTTTCAGTAAATGGTGAATTAACAGAAACTACATATAAATAAATAAGATGAGTTATCAGCCTTTACATATTTTCTTTTTTTTTTTATTAATCTTGTTCAAAGATAAATAACTCATCAATTGTTGTTTTTAACACTTTTGCAATATCATATGCTAGTTTTAAAGAGGGATTGTATTTCCCCTTTTCTATGAAAAGAATTGTTTCTCGTCGAACGCCAACCTTTCGGGCAAGGTCTTCTTGTGTTAAATCATATCGGGCTCTAAGCTCTTTGATTCTAGTTTTCATTCTTAATTCCCTTTCCAGGCTAGGTAGATGTAAGATATCATAAATGCAAGTCCTCCGCAAAGAACGACAAT
>CP070712.1:1628251-1631651 GCA_020350365.1 Thermoplasmatales archaeon
CCAGAAATAGATCCTCCCACGGCAATGACTGCAGAAATAAATATAACAATTGCCATTCCACCTGCACCTGTAACACCAAAACCAAGCATAATTAGACTAACAATGAGTAAAACTGCAACTGTAACACCAGATATTGGCATGTTTGAGGAACCCACAAGTCCAGTGAGATATCCTGCAAGAGCACTTGCAATAAATGCAAAAAATATGGTTATAATTGCCATTATCAGAGAAATTCCAAACATATCAGATAACCACAAATACAAAAGAAAAACAGGAATAGTCATAAGGACTATAAAGATAAATATTAGTTTGAAACTTACATCTTTATCAGTTCTTTTTTTGGCTTTTACCTGCCCTCCTTTAATCCCAATAACAGCCTCCTTAATGCTACCAGCAAGATTCATTCGAATTGCCCAAATAGCCCAAAGACCACCGACAAGCATTGTACCAACACCGATAAATCTAACTTGATTTGCCCATATAGAATAAAACCCGCCTAGCTCAAAACCAAGTTCTGCAAATTCAGGTGCTGGTGTCGGAAGTCCGTTTGCAAGGGCAACAATTGGTGCAATAATTACCCATCCCAACAATCCACCAACAAATACATACGATGCTATTCTTGTACCTATTATCCATCCTACACCTAAAAGGGCAGGTGATATTGTAATACCACCATACAACCATCCATTATTTACATTATCTCCAATTTTATATTTACCAATACTTGAAATATATTCTATTGTACCCCTGAATATATTAAGAGATAGCTCACAGAATTTAAAAAGACCAGCAACTAATGCACCAACACCTAACCAAACTCCACTCACACCAGTTGTCTTTTTTTCAGTAGTTTCACCACCGACAGTAGTAGTAAGAACAGCTGCAACAGCAACTCCTTCAGGAAATGGTAAATCAGTCTTAACAACAAGAGCTCTTCTTAATGGAACCATCCATAAAACGCCTAGAAGACCTCCGAGTAGAGCAATTAAGGTAGTCTCTAAATAATTTATCTCTGTCCAAACACCAAGCAATATCAGTGCAGGAATAGTAAATATCACTCCAGCAGCAATGCACTCTCCTGCAGATGCTCCCATTGTTGCAAGATTAACTTCTAAAATTGTTCCTTTAAACGGTCTTAAAAGAGCAAGAGCCATTACAGCTCCAGGAATAATTGCTGAAACAGTCATTCCTGCATAAAGACCCAAATATGCATTTGCAGCACCAAGAATAATAGCAAGAAATATACCTATTATAATCGCTTTTGCAGTTAACTCAGGAATGATTTTTTCTGCTGGAATAAACGATTTGAAGTCTTCGCGATCAATCATTATAGATACTATATAATCTACATTATTATATTAAATTTCCTAATAATAAAAAGAGAACTATAATAATATATATCTGTTTGATACTAATTAAAGAAAAATTAACTCAATTTGTTTAATTGAGTTATATAAATTAGGCAGAACTATTATTATTGATGAGATTCATCAAAGTAAATATTATTCCAATGATACCAACAATTCCTAGTAATAATAAATTTCGAATTATCAGTAGAAGACGTAGTATTAACGTTGGTTCAGAAGGATCATCTCTTGTTACATAATTTTCCTCTGATATTGTATTTAAAACTTCTTTATATTGAATTCGTTCTTCAATGGAACTAGATTCAGCAACACAAGTTGATGGCAAAAGCATCATTATAAAAACTGTAGTAATGCACCCAATAATAATTTTCTTATTCATCTTTCTTTTTCACCTCCCCCGTCTGTTCATCATATAAAAAATAAATATGATGATTTAGTACCTGACGGCGTACATTTATTAAATTCTAAATAGTATATTACCTATATTTAAATTTTGTATAAATAAACAATTTTTTATTAATATTAAAGCAAGAAACTGTAAAAGTATTAATAATAGTTATTTAATTTAAACAAGGAAAAATTGTACAAAAGGATGGGAAAAATGTCTATTAATAATTTTAATAACTATGAAGACAATCCTAATGAAAAAACTGAGGAACTAAGAGAAAAACTGAAAAAAACCGAAGAGCAATTAATTAAACTCAATTCAACTCTTGAACAAAGGGTTATAGAAAGAACAGTTGAGGTTAATAGATTATTAAAGGATAAAATAAGATTTATTGATAATCTAAGCCATGACCTTGGAACGCCCCTAACACCAATTATTACTCTTCTACCTATAATTAAATCTGAAATAACTGATGTAGAAATAAAAGAAATGATTGATACATGTCTGAGAAATGCTGAATATATTAAACGAGTTGTAAATAACGCTAGAGAACTTGCAGAATTAGGTTCAACAGATCTGCTTTTAAAAAAGGAAAATTTGCTTGAGATTATAACTGAGATGAATAATAAATATGAGGATATTTATCGAAGTTGCAATATTGATGTGGAAAATAGGATCGGTTCAGAAGTATTTATAAAAACAGAGAGAAATCGATTAATGCAAATATTTGATCATATCTCATCAAATGCGGTAAACAGTATGCTAGATAAAGGCGGAAAACTAATTTTTGAATCAAAACCATTTAATAAAGATGGTGAACCTTATGTTCAAGTATCTATCACTGATACTGGAACTGGTTTGACCAGGGATCAAATAGATCATGTTTTTAATGAGTTTTACAAAACAGATGATTCCAGACATAAATTGGATTCAACAGGTCTTGGCCTAACAATATGCAAAACCATTATTGAGAAACACGGTGGAAAAATATGGGCAGATAGCCATGGAAAAGGAACTGGAACAACAATTTATTTTACGGTTCCATCAGATAAGGTTGTGTATACTAGAAGTTTCATTTAAAAGAAAGACTTTATATAATAGATTTTTATTGTGGGCTTCGGGGAGAGGTTAGTTATGCTTGAATACCAAGAGAGATATTCAAATAAAAATCGCTTTGGAAAATTAGAATTAGTTGATAAAGAAATATTTTATATATCATTTAATACACGAGATAACTAGAGTATTCTTTATAAAAATGAAATAATTCCTGAAATCAAATTCTGAATAAAACCAAAGACACCTACATAATCAAGACCTATTAGAATTACAAAGAATACAACAATTATGAGTAATATTTTTATTGCAAATTTTATTAGTTTCCAAATAATAATTATTGCAATAATTGCAATCAGAAAGAAGGCCCAGAGGGGCAATACAAAACCAAATAATTCAATTCCGGTTAACACAAACTATTAATGATTATCAACAATATAACTATTTTGAATTATTAAAATAAATAAAGTTTCTAATCAAATACAATAAAAAACCCTCATTGTATACCATTTTTGTGTATATTGTGGAAGATTTTATCAAACCAAATCTTGTTGAACGTAGAGAGTATCAAATAAATATTTCAAAGTCTGCA
>CP070712.1:1631751-1635144 GCA_020350365.1 Thermoplasmatales archaeon
TGTATAATCTTTCCACCATGATTTTCATCTATATCTATAAATGCTTCAATTATTTTCTTTATAGTTTGAATTCCTGGAGATTTTCTGCGTCCTGATTCATAATCACTGATCACACTTGGTGATAAATTCAAATAACTTGCAAGATCAGTTTGACTAATTCCAAAAATACTTCTCCATTTTCGAATAGTTTGACCCGGTTTTGGGCTTAAGGTTATTTCGCCTGCAATCTTTTCGGAGAGAGCATTTTTGATTTTCACTACTTCACCTCAACAGGTTTAAATTTATACCCGTAATAAATTGCCCCTATGTAGCCATCCTCTTGTATCTTTCTAAATGTAGATTGTACTCGCATTCCTATCTTAACGTCATCAATTTCGCAATCAACAATCTGAGCCGTAATTTTAGGTCCTTCATCAAGCTTTATTATTGCAATTGGATAAGGAGTTTGACCCTCAAAGTGTTCAGGGGCAGTGTAGATAATAGTATAGGTTAAAACCTCCCCATGACCCTTAAGTTTAAGTTCTTTCATTTTTCCCATACTTTTCCTTCTACAATATGGACAAGATTCACGAGGAGGAAAGTAAATCTCCATACATGATCCGCACTGGTTACCAATTAAATTGTATCTTTGTGGGATTTCTCTCCAAAAACGAGGGACCGCGCCATCTGCCATTTTATATCGCCTCCAGTATATGTACTACACAAGAAGCACCAACAGCTCCAACATTATGAGTAAGACCAATTTTTGCATCCTTTACCTGTCTTTCACCTGCTTCTCCTCTGAGTTGCATAACAATTTCAGCAATTTGTGCAACACCTGTCGCTCCAACAGGATGACCTTTTGCCTTTAGACCTCCACTTGGATTAATAGGTATTTTTCCATCAAGAGTCGTAATTTTCTTATCAATTGCTTTACCACCTTCACCTTTTTTAACAAATCCTAGGTCTTCAATTGCCAAAATTTCAGCTATTGTAAAACAATCATGAACCTCAGCAACATCAATATCTTCAGGTGTTAATTTTGCTTGTTCATATGCATTTTTTCCAGCATAAACAGTTGACTCAAAAGTACAAATATTATCTCTACCATGAAGAGATAGTGTGTCTGAGGCTTGACCCGTACCAATAATTTTTACAGGTTTATCTGTATAATCTTTTGCCTTGTCAGCAGCACACAATACAACAGCAGCTGCACCATCACTTACTGGCGAACAATCAAGCATTCCAAGTGGATAGGCTGTCATTGGAGAACATAAAATTTTTTCTAAAGGAATAGCTCTTTTAAACTGGGCATATGGATTTAGTGCTCCATTTGCATGATTTTTGACCGCAACTTTTGCGAGTTGTTCACGAGTTGTTCCATAATCATGCATATGTCTTGTAGCAATCATTGCATATAGTCCTGGAAAGGTTGCACCAAAAAAAGCCTCCCATTCTTGATCAAGGCCAGTTGCTAAAGTATCAGTTGCCTCATCACCTACCACGTCAGTCATTTTCTCAACCCCACCAACTACAACAATATCATTCATTCCTGATGCTACAGAAAAATATCCTTGTCTTACTGCTAGACCTCCTGAAGCACATGCACTTTCAACTCGCATTGCAGGTATATGCATATGAGCAAAACCAGACCAATCAGCAACAAGAGCACCGACATGTTCTTGACCAACAAAACGTCCTGTACTCATTGAGCCTACGTATAACGCATCAAGTTCACTGCCACTTATTCCTGAATCAAATAATGCCTTAGAACCTGCCTCTGCTATTAAATTACGAAATGACTTATCCCAAAGTTCTCCAAACTTAGTTATACCAATTCCAATTATAGCTACATCTCTCATCATTTTATCAGTCCTCATATAAAAGATCTCTATATTTAGCATAAGTTGAATAATCAATATATTGCTTTTTTTCAATCAATTCAGATACTAATGGTGCTTTTTCACGGGGTAATTCTTTAATATTTTTTGTAACGGTTATATCAAAAGCATCACTTCCAGCACCTGATCCATAACTTGTAACAAATATTCTGTTTCCAGGTTTTGCAACGTCAAGAACAGATGCAAGACCAAGCATTGACGAACCAGAATAAGTATTTCCTATTATTGGACACAAAAGTCCTTGTTTGACCTGATCAGGTGTAAAACCAAGCATCTTAGCAACTCTCAATGGAAATTTTCCATTTGGTTGATGGAAAACAGCATAATCATAATCATCAGGTTTTGAATTAACTGAATTCATAAGATTCTGAGCATTACTCATAATATGTCTAAAATAAGCAGGTGCTCCAGTAAATCGACCTCCATGAGCAGGATATTTACGGCCTTCTCTTCTCCAAAAATCTGGAGTGTCAGTAGTAAAAGAGCAAGTTTCGTTAATATTTGCAATAATCTTTTCTCTTCCAATAATGAATGCCGCACCGCCAGCACTTGCTGCATACTCTAGAGCATCACCAGGTGCTGCCTGTGAGGTATCAGCACCGATTGCTATACCATATCTTACCATTTCTGATTTAACAAGAGCCATACAAGTTTGAATCGCAGCTGTCCCTGCTTTACAGGCAAATTCATAGTCTGCAACCTTTAATATTGGAGTAGCACCAATTGCCTCTCCAACAATTGTACCTGTTGGTTTAACTGCATAAGGATGAGATTCGCTACCAACATAGATGGCCCCCACATCTTTAGGAGCTATGTTGCATCTGGCAAGAGCAGCTCTTGCTGCCTCTACACTAATTGTTGCTACATCTTGATCTGGAGAAGGAACCGATTTTTCAAATACTCCTAGTCCACCTGTAATTGTTTCAGGGTTTTTACCCCATGCATTTGCAATATCTGAAGATCTAATTCTTAGTCTTGGAATATGACCTCCATAACTTATTATACCGACTTCTTTCATAGAAAACACCTAATTTTGGTTAGAGATAATCAATATTTAAAATTGACGATTTATTTTTCGTTTATTAACGATGTTTTTTAATAAAGTATATATAATTGTTTACCATTTCAAATCCCTTTTTTATAATTTTAATTAATAAAAAAATGTTCTTAAGGTTCTTCAACAAAAAAATTAGAGATCATCTAAATTTTAAGTTAAAAACAATATATTTTTAACTCTTAAAATAAAAAAGCTTGATTTAATAAATAATAATTTTTTATTTATTTTTATAAAACAAAATAAGTACATTCAGATTTAATCACATTAAGTATTTCAGGTTTACCTATTTTTTCCATGAACTCTGATTTTGAAAACCAAGGACATTTCAAGCATCCCCCATATTGAGATGAATATTTACAACCCTCAAGAGGACAATGATTAAAGTGACATTCCTTCCCAGAACCTTTTAAAAAAAACTCACAATGTTTTTTCTTTTCATCACTGCATTTATTTTTA
>CP070712.1:1635244-1638596 GCA_020350365.1 Thermoplasmatales archaeon
TTTTGTAAAACTTGAAATTCATTCCCGTGAAGGAGATCCAAAGAAGCTAATGATAAAATGTCCAGTATGCAGAAGTATTTTAAAACGGGTGAAAAATCTTACAATATGGGGTGGAGAAGTAACAATAGAATTTAGATGTAATAAATGTGGTTATTGGACGGGTAAGAAAAAGAGAATTCCAACTAGGTATATTTTTCATCTGAAGAAAAAAAAGGCCTAGTATTTTTTTAATTGTTCCTACATATTAAAAATAAAGTGGATGTGGTTAATAGTTTTTGATCCACCAATAATGAATGCAATGTTTACTACTTCGGTGAGCTCTTCATCAGTAACCTCTAGTTAAAAACATTGATCAAGATGATAAAAAATACAATCTTCACATCTTAGCACTGTTGAGACAATAATGTCAATTAGTTACTTTGCTTTATATTAAGCGTCTCTAGGTAATAGATTTTGCTATCTAGCATATAAATTGATTTATGTTTTTGTTATCACAGTTAAGAATTATATCATTCATTTTTTGTTGATAGTCTCTCATATTTTTGATGTTTTTTTGAATTTTTTATTCCTTTGGTTTTGTATAATAAATATTTCCTATTTATATGTTCTTTATATGAAAAAAAATTGTTAGATAAATATTTTTATATAATATATCTCATATATATTATTTCTATATGAAGAGATTATATTGTACGGTATTAATAATTACATTGCTTTCACCGACATTTTTTACTGTTAGTTTAGCAGAAAATGAAGAAATTATAAGAAATGCCATAGGATCTGGAAGATATGGAGAGGGATATCGATATAATACTCATGGATGGATTTATCTATACATTGAAGGAAAACCATATGAGCGAGGATATCAACATGGATATCTCCTTGCAGATGAAATTGTTGATCATATACAGAGATGGGCACATATTTTTCCACAGAAATGGTCATGGAAATTACAGAGATTCAATGCAAAACGTTTTTTCTGGAATAAATACCCTAAAGAGTATCAACAGGAGATCATAGGCATTGCAGATGGATGTGCTGATAGAGGCGGAAAAATTTATGACAAACCAATAAGCTTTAAAGATATTTTAGCTCTAAATGAAATGTATGAAATGCTTTCTCGTTTTAGGAATTATAATGTTTATCCACTCCGTTTTACGAACTATTGGCTTTTTTCTTTAATTTATAATTTTCTTAGCTCTAAATTAAATTTGAAATCTTTAGATGAATCCTCAGATACAGCTAATGGTAAATGTAGTGCGTTTATTGCTACTGGTGATGCTACAGTAGATGGAAGGATAGTTGCATCACATACCACTAGGAGTTTTGCTATTGATAATCTTTGGTGGCATATGTATATTACCGAACGTTGGAATGTGATGCTTGATATAAAACCCTCTACTGGATATAGAATTTTGATGTCAACTGCTCCTGGGATGATCTGGAGTGATGAAGATTATTATCAGAATGAAGCAGGTATGATTCTAATGGAGACAACACTTCCTCTTGGGATTTGGAACCGATTTGGTACTCCACTTGTTGTCAGAGCTAGGAAAGCAATTCAATATTCAGATAGCATAGATGAAATGGTTAATTATTTTATAATAAGAAATAATGGTCTGTTTGCAAATGAGTGGATAATAGGTGACACAAAAACTGGTGAAATTGCAACTTTAGAGTTAGCTTTGTTTAATTACGCTCTTAAAAAAACAAAAAACGGATTTTATTGGTCTGTTAATGCCCCAAGAGATGATAAAGTCAGATGGGAGTTATCGTCAATTTTAGGATTAGGATTAATTGGACGGATACTAAAATTAAAATATAAGCCTCAATCTAGAGATGTTAAGTTTGAAGAATACAGCGATAAATATTATGGTAAAATCGATGTTGATATCGCGCGGAAGATGATGTCAACATTCCCAATTTGCGATGTATTAGATGATAAAGTGATAATGTTTGATTGTAAAGTGACAGATACACAATTAGTTAAAGATTTTGGCGTTTGGACTTTTATGGGAAATCCTGGAGGTGTTGATTTTCCTGCAGATGAATTCCCTATTTATGAGGAAAGAGATGAGTATACTGATTTACCAGCATGTGGATGGTTACAACTATTTGGACGGAAACCATCAAGTGTTCATAGAAAATTAAATCAAAAATCCAAAATTGGAGAAACAGGTAAAAAAATCTGGGAATTTCAGACAGATGAGGGAGAAATAGGTAACGCCATTTACTCGTCTATGGTATCCGATGGGGAAAAATTATACTTTACATCATGGAATGGATTTATTTACGTATTAGACATTGAAACAGGTAGAAAAATCTGGGAGAAAAATCTTGGTTGGAGCAGTGAATCAACTCCTATTATTGTTGATAAAAAAGTAATAGTTGGATCCACTGAAGGTTTGTTTGTTTTTCATAATGGAAATGGTGAAATTATTTGGAAGAATGAAATTGGGAGTGTATCTGTAAAACCTCAATATTATGATGGCATAGTTTATTGTGGTTCTCATAATGGAATCTTGTATGCTTTTGATTTGGAAACAGGTGATGTTAAATGGATATTTGAAACAAATGGTGAAATACATTCCTCGCCAGTAGTAGAAAGAAACGTGTTGTATTTTGGTTCAAATGATGGATATTTGTATGCAATTGACACCAGAAATAAGGATTTAAAATGGAAGTTTGGAACAGATGGTCCAGTTGTTTCGTCTCCACTTGTATTTGATAATGTTTTGTATTTTGGTTCTTGGGACAGTAATCTACATGCATTAGAAGTCGAGACTGGTAAATTAAAATGGAAGTTTACTGCTGGTTGGGGAATTGATTCCTCTCCAGCTTTTTATAATGACACAATATATATTGGATCTGAGGATAATAACTTCTATGCTATTGATGCAAAAGATGGAAATATAAAATGGATGTTTACAACCAACGGCGGTATACGATCCTCTCCAACTGTCTATGGTAATTTTGTGTTTTTTGGATCTAGTGATGGTATAATGTACGCACTTAATGCATTAAATGGAAATTTGGAATGGAGTATTGCCCTAGATTACTATATCGATGGAATTTATAATTATAAGACTAGACCTATTGTTTCTTCGTCATATGTAGATGATGGGAAGGTATATGTCGGCTCAACTAATGGTAAGATATATTGTTTTAATGCTCAAACTTTTAAACCACCAGAACCTATTAAGAAAAAATTACAAATTCCTGTTGAAACTTGGCTTTTCTTGGTTATTTCCCTTTTATTTGTTATTTATATTACAGTGATCTATCTCGTTATGAATAGGAGGAAAAACAGTTGAGTACTTTAATTCTCGCTTTTGTTATTTATCTCGTAATT
>CP070712.1:1638696-1641973 GCA_020350365.1 Thermoplasmatales archaeon
AGCAACCAAATAATGATTGTTATTATTTACACATATATGTACCGCATCGATACTATTATTACTTACAAATTTTTTATAATCTTTTTCAATTATGTTTACGTTATTATTATTTTTATAACTTTTCAAAATATCTTCTCTAGCATCACAAATACCAACTTTATCAATAACACCTTCAGTAGCTAAATCAAGATATTCTCCGACGACCTTCTTGCCCCAATACCCAACTCCAATGACTCCAATATTCATATTATTTTTCTCCATAAAATTCTTTTATAATTTGACAGATAAAATCAATATCCTTATTTTCTAAAGTGGGATACATAGGAATAGATAATGCCTTCGTGGCAAGATATTCAGCATTTGGATAGGATCCATCCACATATTGCTTATACGGTTCCAAAGAAGTAACTGGTAATGGATAATGAATTCCACAAAATATCTTCTCTTTTCGTAAATATTCTTTGAGTTCATCTCTTTGTTCTGCTTGAATAACAAATAAATGATAAACATGTTCATCATTTATAATGGGTAATTTAATTTCCATTAAATCAGCTAATTTGTCCTTATATAATTTTGATATTTCATGTCTTCTTTTGATCCATTGATCTAAACATTGTAATTGTACTCTCCCAAAAGCAGCATTTATTGTATTCATTCTAGCATTATACCCAATATATTTACTATAATTACTTCCACCATGCTCCCGTAATAATCTCGCCTTTTCAGCAATTTTTCCATCATTAGTAGTAATCATTCCTCCGTTTCCACCAACGGTTAAATTCTTAGTAGAATAAAATGAGAAACATCCTACATCACCTATTGAACCAACTTTTCTATTTCCACACTGAGCACCATGTGATTGTGCTGCATCTTCAATGATTTTTATTCCTTTGTCTTCAGCGATATCAGTTATTTCTTTCATATCACAAGGTAATCCGTAAAGATGAACGGGCATTATTGCCTCAGTTTGTTCACTTATAAGTTTGTTAATTTCTTCAGGTGATATATTATAGGATTCTGTATCAATATCTCCAAATTTTGGCCGAGCTCCAGAAAGTACAATACTCTCTGGAGTAGCTACAAAAGTCATGGAGGTCGTGATAACATCTTTTTTTATGTCTAAACAACGTAAAGCGATAGTTAACGCATCAGTTCCTGAACTAACAGCAACAGCATGGTCAACCCCAATATATCGAGCAAAATCAGCTTCGAATTCATCTACACTTTTTCCTCCAACAAAAAATTCTTCCCTTAGAGCTCTTAAAACTTCTTCTTCCATTTTCTTATCTAATGTTGGTAAAGTTGAAGCAATTACCATTCTATCAACTCCTTTAATTTAGTCGCAGGATTACCTGCAACAACAACTCGATCTACTATATCTTTTGTGACAACTGATCCTGCTCCAACAACAGCAAATTCTCCTATCGTTATCCCACACATAATTATTGAGCCAGCACCAAGTGATGCTCCTTTTTTCACTACTGTTTTTACAAGTTGCCAGTCACCCTCTCCTTTTAAACTTCCATCCGGATTTATTGCCCGTGGTTTTTTATCATTTATGAAAATAACTCCGGGGCCAATAAAAACTCCATCCTCGATCGTCACACCTGTTGGTAAAAAAGCAAATGGGCGAATCTTGCAGTTATTCCCTATTTGAACATTTTCCTCGATATATACGAATCCTGAGATTTTACAATTATATCCAATTTTACATTTATATAAATCTGCCGTATCTGCAACTGTTGTGTTTTTACCAACTTGACAATCTTTTATCATATAAATTTCAAGTGCGGTGTATAGCAATAAGATATAAAAAAAGCTTTTGGAGAGATTTTTTAAAAACAATTTACTTTCAGTCGTTTGAATGAAATGTTAATAACCATCATTGTTCCAGTGAAAAACGAAGAAAACAATATTATTCAGGCTCTCGATAAGTTGGTCATACAAGAACAACCGATAGAAATAATCGTTATCGATGCTGAAAGTACAGATAATACTCAACAATTTGTTCAAAAATATGAAAAAAAATATCCGTTCATCAAACTTTTTATTAAGGGAGGGAAACGAGGTGTAAGCATGAATTATGCAATAGAACAATCTAAGGGACAAGCAATAGCATTCATTGGGGCAGATGATCAAGCACAATACGACTGGATTCATAATGTAAGGAATGCATTGAAAAAAAACCATGACATTATAATCGGACAGTGTAAAATCAAAGGTAAAAAAAAGTTTAAATTAGATAGAGTAAAAATATTTTATAAAGACTTTGACATTTCAGCTCCAGGAACAAATACAACGTATAAAAAAGAAATACTACAAAAAATTGGAGGATTTGATCTTCGATTTGTTACAGCGGAAGATATTGATTTGAATCTTCGAGCAGTAGATGCAAATTATAAATTATTTTATGAAAAAAAAGCAATTGTTTATAGATATTTAAGAAAAAATAGCTTTGACCTTATGAAACAATCTTTTTGGAATGGATATGGACGTAAACAACTTGCAATGAAACACGGTAGATTATGGAAAAAATATTCTCCCCAACAAACATTTTTAACTCATTTTTCCCTTTATGGTTTAATTCGATTATTGTTTGGATTTTTTGGATATGCGACCTGTAAAATATCTGGTGGAGGGATGAAGTAATAAAACGTATTGGAATAAAAATAAGTTATATTATAAGTATTATCTAATAGCCTTTATTTCAACTCACGAAAAAAATAATCATTTGCCATTCTTAAATCTTCAAGGGTACCTACATCTATATGTTTACCCTCTATTTCTTTATAATATACTTGTTTTCCATCTTCGACCATAATTTTGATTGCATCTGTCAATTGATATTCATTTTTAACACCAGGTTTTGTACGATCAATAGCATTAAAAATATCTGAAGAAAATAAATAGATGCCAATAGCACCTAATTTGCTTGGTGCCTCAATTTCAGAAGGTTTTTCAATAATATCTACTATTGTATTATTTGTTCCTTGTTTTATTATCCCATGACGAGTGGTATCCTTTATTTCAGAAACTCCTAAAGTAACATCAGCTCTTTGTTCTTCATGAAAGGATAAGATATCCTTAAGAAATGTTTTTGGATAAAAGAAGTTGTCTCCTAAAACAACTAGAAAAGATTCATCAGTAATAACATGTTTTCCTGCAGCAACAGCTTTGGCTAAACCATTTTGTTCATCTTGGACGACATACGTTAATTTAACATCCAATCGTTCTCCAGATCCAAGATAATCTAAAATTGCATGTTTTCTCCATCCAA
>CP070712.1:1642073-1645315 GCA_020350365.1 Thermoplasmatales archaeon
ACATCGATGTTAACAAATCTGAATAATTTTAAATCATGTTGTGACTCATTTCCAGAATAATTCGTATAAAACTTAAAAAGTGAGGTTTTTGAATATCTTATTATAGTGACATATCTTTCTATTGCATCAATAAGTGTAATTCTTCTGAAGGTTTTTGGATCTCTAATATAATATTCCTCATCTGTTTGTGTTTCATTGTTTTCTTCTTCTAAATCATTTTCAATTTGATCCTCTGAATCTTTAATATTATCCTTGATTATATCTTCAGATTTTATAACGTTGGAGCTAGTAACAGAGTCCATTACAGTCATCATTAGAAAAAACACAATAAATATACTGATAACCTTTCTTGATTTTATTAAAAAGAAATTATTTAAATTATTTTGTTTTTTTAGTATATTGACCATATGGTTATCCTCAAGATATGACCGTTATAATAATTAACCCCATTTATGCAAATCTGAAATTTTTAAGATGGTAATGTATACTATTATATTTAATAGTATATATAGCTTATTATACAATTATAATAAAAAAATGAATAGAGAAATTATAATATTAATTCGTTCATTGGTTTGAAAAGTTTTGTCGCTGTCACCCAACAAATAAAATGTTGGGTGTAGTTACAAAATCATTCCAATAAAGCAGCAGAGGAATAATTCTGCAGCTAATGTCGCGACAATTATTTGATACCATGGTTGTCCTCTTATCATATCTTGACTTTACGTCTAACGGATCAAAGAGGGACCCTAGTATGATATCAATCTGTCACCTTGACCTTGCTTCTCCAATCATCTTTCATCATGGAAATCTTCGAATCAAGGTAAAATATAATATTGAAAAATACTTAATATGAGTTTTGGTTGAAAAATTTATTTTCTATATTTGTTGATTTTTTCCTTTAAAGAAATTGCAGCATTTCTGGATTCCTTTGAAAATCCTTCTTTTGGATTTGCATATATTATTCCCCTTGAAGAATTTATGATTGCATTTTTTTTGTTTTTATTTGTTCCATATTTAATTGTTTTTTCAACATCTCCGCCTTGTGCCCCAATCCCAGGGATAAGCATAGGAATTTCATCTCCTAAAATCTCACGTATTATTTTTAACTCAGATGGGTAAGTAGCACCAACAACTGCTCCACAATTTCCAAATTTGTTCCATTCCTTTATTTTGTTTGCAACAAGTTCATATAAGGGTTTTCCTGAAATTTTAACATCTTGAATATCAATTGCTGAAGGATTTGATGTTCTGCAGAGTATGAAGCTACATTTATCATTATATTCTAAAAATGGAAAAACTCCATCCTTTCCAAGATATGGATTAATTGTCACTGCATCAGCATTGAATGTTTCAAACAAACTTTTAGCATATTTTCTTGCAGTGTTACCTATATCATTTCGTTTTCCATCAATAATTACAACAATTTCATTTGGAATATATTCAATTGTTTTTTCAAGAATATTAATACCTTCTTTGCCTAAAACTTCGTAAAAAGCCATATTTAATTTGTAAGCAACTACAAGGTCCTTTGTAGCATCTATTATCTCTTTATTGAAATCCAAAAACGGAGTTTTACTTTTTTGAAATAAATACTTTGGTATTTTATCTTCGTCAATGTCAAGTCCAACACAAAGAAGGCTATTGTTTCTATCAGTAATTTTTTCAAGTTTTTCTTTGAAATTCATATATTTCAAAGGTCTGTTAATAGGATAACCTATATAAAAAGATACTATCTAGTTAGATATTTAATTGATTAAATATTACAACCTCTCTGAATGAAAATAATTTATGGCATTTGTTCTTGGGGACTTGGACATGCCTCCAGATCCTTACCTATAATCAGGAAATTAATAGATGAAAACAATGAGTTAACAATTATTTCCAATGGTAGAAGTCTTGAATTTCTAAAAAAAGAACTTGGGAATAATATCAAATATTTTGATATTCCAGATTATCCAATGCTTCTTTCGGAAAATTCAAGACAGTTCATGGCAAAAAGTGCTGTTTATTGGCCTTCATTTATTGGAAGAATGGAATCTGAGCTGCAAAAGCTTAAAAAAATACTTGAAAACATAAAATGTGATCGTATAATTTCTGATTCTCGTTATGGCATATATAGTAGAACAATCCCATCATTTTTTATATCTCATCAAATAAGAATAATGAATCCTCTTAGAATTGACATATTTGAAAGAGGCAGTGAAATATTCAATCTTTTCTTTTTTAAAAGATATGCTGGAGTACTGGTTCCAGATTATAAGGACGATAATCTTTCTGGCGATCTTTCCCATAATCTTAGAAGAATAGATGAAGATAAGATTCATTATGTTGGCGCGTTATCTGATTTTAAAAAAAAGAAAACAAAAAAGGATATAGATTACCTAATCTCAATTTCAGGTCCTGAGCCACAAAGAACAATGCTTGAAGAAAAACTATTATCTCAAGTTAACAATCTTAAGGGTAGAATTATAATAACACTTGGTAAAACTGAGAAAAAGGATAAATTCAATAAAAAAAACATTGAAACATATTCATTTTTATCAAAGGAAAAAAGGGAGGATTTCTTAAATCGCTCAAAACTAGTAATCTCACGTAGTGGTTATTCAACCATAATGGATTTAGCAATTATTGGAACAAAGGCCCTTATGATTCCAACACCTGGACAAGTTGAACAAGAATATCTTGGACAGTATCATAATAACAAAGGTACATTTTTCTCTGTAAATCAAGATACTATTGATCTAAAAAGGGATGTAGATATCGCAAAAAAAAGAACTGGTATTACTAGAATATGTGATGTTGATAAATCCGTTGAAAACATTATAAATGTGATAACATCAGTTGAAAGAAGTCCCTTTACATAGAACCAATTTATTAAGCCCTATGGTATTATGCTTTCAAATAACGAGTGAAAGGATGAACGCTAGCGCTGATTCAATAAAAAAGAAATTACAAAAAAACTGGATTTTCTGGATTTTGATTCTAATTACTGGATTTGCAATAATTATCAGATCGATTCCTGCATGGACCAATGCTGCCTGGGGATGTGACTTTGGGATATATTTGGGTCTTACAAAATCAGTTTCAGAAACTGGAATGATTTTTCCAGCTTACACTGGCTGGGGAAGTTCTTATAATGAATTTCCAATACTTTATTCAATAAACTCCTTTGCTCATTGGATTACTGGTATTGACCTTCTAATTATTATGCCTAAACTTACACCAATATTTGGGGGACT
>CP070712.1:1645415-1648653 GCA_020350365.1 Thermoplasmatales archaeon
AATTCTTTTGAGACAACGGTTCCTATTTCTTCCAATTTTAAATTATCAATTATAAAATGTCCTGCAATTGAACTTATAAGACCAACTGTTGGAAAAGCAACAACAAGTAAGCTATTTGATAAATCTTCTTCTTTATATTCAATCAACTCAATATCGTCCATAATACCCAATGCCTGATATCTTCTTTTTCTACTTAAACATTATTTTAAAAAATAAATAAAGTAGTTAATTCAGATATATTTTTAATAGTATAATCAGCAATAATATTTACTCCGATTACTTTACAACCGGCAGCTTTACCTGCTTCAATATCGCTTCTTGTATCTCCTATTAGTATTACTTCATAAGGTTTTAGATTCATAAGTTCACATGATTTTATAACAATCTCAGGATCAGGTTTTGATTTTTTAACATCATTACTGGTTAATACTAATTCAAAATATTTATGGATATCAAATTGTTTTAAAACTTGTGTAGCACTATCTTTAGGAGTATTTGTAATAACACCTTTTCTATACATGTTTAATTTTTTTAGAACGTCTTTTGTATTTTGATAAATCTTGACCTTACCAACATGATTTTTATAAAAATTATTACAAGCTTCCCCAACTTCATAGGTTAGATTCATTTTTTCTAGATTATCAAATAAATCATGTCCCCAGTACCTATTTATGAATTCATCTTTTGTAATTTCCTTGTGATCATAAAGCTTTAAAGCATCATTTAAAGCAGCTAACCATGCATCAAATGAGTCCACAAGAACTCCATCTAAGTCAAATAAAATAGCACTGGGTTTTAATTTCATTTTGCAATCGCTAACTTAAGGTAATTATGAACACTTCAAAACATTTTTCAAAAATTGGAATATTTTAAATGTCATAAACTATAACACTTTTTTGATATAAATGAGGGAGATTAAGGTTATTTCTAAAAAAAGAAATGAAATGATAGATATCACAAGTGATGTTCAAGAAATTGTTGATGAAGAGGATATTAATAATGGACTAGCTGTAATCTATGTTCCTCATACAACAGCAGGAATTACTATTAATGAGGGAGCAGATCCAAGTGTTCAGAGAGATATTATTGAAACTTTAAAAAGAATGGTTCCTGAATCTGGTGATTATCACCATATGGAGGGTAATAGTGATGCCCACATCAAAGCAAGTTTAATGGGCTCATCAGTAACAGTAATAATAGAAAACAGAAGACTTGTTTTAGGAACATGGCAGCATATTTTCTTTTTTGAGGGAGATGGACCGAGAAACAGGAAGGTATATCTTAGTTTTGTAAAAAATTAAGCAAGCATATTATTAATATACACCTTGTAGGATTTTGCTAGAATGCTATATTATATCCATGGCTATTTGTCTGAACCAAACAGCACAAAGGGTACACTTTTTAAAGAAAAATTGAATGCAAAAGCAATTAAATATAGGGATTGTGAACCAGAAGAACTTGTTATATCTTATTGCTTGGATAGGATTAAAAATGAAATAAAAAACGATGAAAATGCAATTCTAATAGGTTCTTCTCTTGGAGGTTTTTTAGCAGCAAAGACAGCACTTGAAAATAAAAATGTTCAGCAAATAATATTACTTAATCCTGCAATAATTCCTCCCTCAGTTGACATTACTAAGGTTCAGGGAATGCCACAAAGGATACTATCTGATATGCAAGACATCAAATTGTTCGAAGAAAAAATTTCTTCAGGTATTTTTATCTTAATTGGTCTTAATGATGATTTAGTTCCTATCAAATGGCCACTTGAATTTGCATTATCACAGGATACAACAATAAAATTTTTCGATGATGATCACAGTTTTACACAAAATATGGATAAACTTCCCCAGATAATTAGTAAAATCTTATACAAAAATATTAAGAAATGATTTGCATTATCTTTTGAATCGTATGGAAGAAATCTGGATTGAGAAATACAGACCAAAAATTTTAAATGATGTTGTTGGTCAAAATGAGATTGTTGAGCGGTTAAAAGCATACGCTAAAACTAAAAATGTACCTCACCTTTTGTTTGCAGGCCCTGCTGGTACCGGTAAAACTACTTGTGCTTTGGCTCTTACAAAAGAGTTATTTGAAGATACTTGGAAACAAAATTTTATTGAGTTAAATGCAAGTGATGAAAGAGGAATTGGAATAATACGTGGCAAGATAAAGGATTTTGCGAGAACTGCTCCTATTGGTAATTCACAATTTAAGATTATCTTTCTTGATGAAGCCGACGCCCTTACTTCTGATGCACAGTCAGCTCTTAGAAGAACAATTGAAAAACATACTCGTATTTGCCGTTTTGTATTATCTGCAAATTATTCATCAAGAATAATTGAACCAATACAATCTAGATGTACCGTATTTAGATTTTCTCCAATAAAAGAAGATGATGTAAAAAAATATATGGAAAAGATTTCGTCAACTGAAAAACTAGAATTAACTCAAGATGGACTTGAGGCTCTGATATTTATTTCAAGGGGAGATCTTAGAAAAGCAATAAACATCCTGCAGGTTGGTGCATCTGTAAATAATAAAATCACAGCAGAACTTTTATATGAAACAAGTGCAACAGCAAAACCTGAGGATGTAAAGGAATTGATAAACACTGCTCTTAGCGGGAATTTTATGGCTGCCAGAAGCCAGCTTTACGAACTTCTTATAAAATATGGATTAAGCGGAGAAGATATTATCAAGCAAATCCATCAGAGTATCTTTGATCTAACACTTCCTGATGAATCCAAGGTTAGGCTAATTGAAAAAGCTGGGGAAACAGAGTTCAGGTTAATAGAAGGAAGTAATGCACATATTCAACTGGAGGCACTTCTTGCTCAGTTTGCTCTAGAAGGCGGTAAACTACGTTAGGTTTTTTGTTAAAAAATTATCAACTATTTTTTCAAGTTCTATTCCAGTTTCTTCCCCAACTCCGTATCTTACTCTAACAATAGTTTTATCTGTTTTTAAAACTCGAGTAATATCAATAGGTGTACCACTTACAACAATATCGCAATCAGAATTGTTTATGGTTTGCTCAAGTTCCTGTATTTGTTTTGTACCATATCCAAGTGCAGGTAAAACATTTGATAGATGAGTGTATTTATTAAACGAGTCAATAATTGAGCCGACTGCAAAGCTTCTTGGGTCAATTATTTCTCTAGCACCCAATGTCTCTGCTGCAATCTTCCCAGCGCCATATTTCATTCCCCCATGTGTAACAGTCGGGCCGTCT
>CP070712.1:1648753-1651975 GCA_020350365.1 Thermoplasmatales archaeon
ATCTCACATTTTCATTATGATCATTATCTACCAGATGATTTAACTATCTATTCAGGAAAAACCGTTTTTTTAAAAAATCCAAATGAGTATATTAACAATAAACAAAGAGAAAGAGGAGTATATTTTATAAACAATATTTGCGAGAAATTCGACATTATTGATACCAATAAAAAAATTTCAAAAACTTCAGAAAATAAATATCCCGATCCATTAAAAAATTTGCCTCATGCATCGAATAAAGATTTCCATTCTTACAATGAAAGAAGAAATGAAGTTTTAATAAAAGGTAGGCAAAGATTTGTAAATCATGCAAATAAATGGTTGTCTTATGATAAATTACCTGAAATTAAATCTGATAAAATAAATATAATATATCCAGAAGAAAAGACATTTAAATTTGGAGATACAATATTGAGATTTACTAAACCCCTATTCCATGGTATTGAATACACAAGAGTTGGTTGGGTTTTTTCTACAATTATCGAATATAAAGGAAAAAAACTCTTTCATTCCTCTGATTTAAGTGGTCCAATAATTGAAGACTATGCAGATTTAATCATCAAGGAAAATCCTTCCATTCTTATTCTTGATGGTCCAACTACTTATCTATTTGGATACATACTAAATAGAATAAATTTGGAAAGAACAATTAATAATGCAATAAGAATAATTAAGGAAATTGATGCAGATGTAATAATTTATGACCATCATTTAACAAGAGAAATCAATTTTAGGAAACGAACAAAGAGAGCATGGGATATGGCAGTAAAAACTAATAAAAAAGTATTAACAGCAGCTGAATATCTAGGTAAAAAAACAGTTGTTGAATTATTAAAATAGACTTTTTTGGGGATAATTTGATTCTTTAAGTTCTGGATATTTATATTGATTTATAACTTCTGGGACATTTGGATTTTGATTTTTTGAAGTGATAAGACGAGAAATCGTATATGCCTCCATTTTATCCTGCTCAAATGGTATTAGAATTTTTTCTGCTTGATCTTTTGTCAAGCTATTATTAATCCAATAGCGCTCCATTTCTTTTGTAAGTATCACCGGCATTCTTTTCTTTTTATTATGAATTTTCGCCATCAAAGGATTTGCTGGACAAGTGATAATTGTATATGAATATAGCTTTTCATTTGTCTCATTATTTTTCCAACAATCCCAAAGACCTGCAATAGCAAAAGGCTCATGAGATTTTAATCTTATATAATAAGGATAGTTTCTTCCTTGAAAATAGCGCCATTCAAAAAATCCATCAGCAATAACAAGACAATGTTTATTTTCTGCTGAATTACGATAAGCGGGTTTTTCATAAATAGTTTCAGCACGAGCATTAACGGTTCTTTGTTTTATTTCATCTGCTTGGTTTGATGTTTTTATCCAAAAAGGAACAAGACCCCAGTTATATAATTGTATCTGTTTCGGGAGTTCATTCGTAATAACTGGAAGTTTGGTTTGATCAAAAGCGCCAGTATGATATTTCTTTTCAAATTTATCTTGAAATGTAGCATCAAATCTTGATTCGATAACCATTGTGTCGCTATGAATCGAGTATCTATAACACATATGATAAAACCTATAGTATTTTCTCCTTAATAAATATTGAACTTGTTAATTCTATTATTTCTTCTATTTTGTATCTCTTGTATTGTAATTGCTACGAATTTTCTTTTAGATAACTTTGGATTAATTATTTTACTTACTTTACAGGATTCTTCATTTACCGTTAAAAAACCAATTCCCTCTTTTCTAAGGATATGCTCTGATTTTCTTAAAATAGAGAATGCTTTCATAAGAGGAAATACAATGTATACATAATCTACACCAAATTGATAATTTTTCGCTTGCAAAATAGCTTTTTTTCTATCGTTTAACTTAAGCTCAATTGCAGTAGCAGTATCATCTTTGAAGGCAACTAAATCAGCTCTACAGTATCCGATTTTCACTTCTTTGAAGATTTTAAAACCTTGATTTATAAAATAATCAGAAACAGGTTTGTTTAATTCGAACTCTCGGTAAAATGGATCCATACATTTTCTCCTTATATTTTAACTTTAGAAGATAGTTTTTAAGATTCTCAAGAGTGTATCCAAATGGGATAAGCAAACTTTCCGCGCATTTTGCAATTTGACGGAGATAATAATCAACATCAATCTTCTCATCACCAGTAATAGATTCAACAACACAAACACGATTTTTGTAATTTCTAGAATGTTCATTTGTTACAATATATTGTACATATTGTCCGGGTTCCACTTGAATACCAAGATCTCGAAGTTGAAGCAATGCTGATTTCACAAGGTTATTTACTTTATATTCTGTAACATATCTTGAAATACGGTTTTTAAAGACTAATTTATTTAACTCATTCATACTATCTATAACACGTTTTCCGGAATCAAGTATTGTATTAGCAGCAACAGAAACAAGATCATAGAATTCTTTAGTGTTATTTGCTTCTTTAAGAACATTTAAAATATTTCGTTGAACGTCTCTTAAAAAATCAGGGGTATTTCGTTGACGTAACTCAATTCCTCTTACTTTTAATTTACCATCGTTAAATAATCCATAGTATCTATTTAATGCACCAACATCAAATTGTTTATTTGGAAGAAAAACAATCCATTTATACCGTCCTTCAACATCAACTTTGATACCTGTTTTTTTACTAATCATTCTAGATAGTTTGAACGGATCTGAGTTCTTTTTGTTTGCTTTTACCCATAAAGAATCTATTATTCCATGTAACACTTTATAACCTACTTGCTCCGATACTTTAACGGCATCAAGCAAAATGTCACGCGCAAAGGCTGTAATAGATTCATGGCATTCAATACGTCCAAATCGAGCATTCCTATAACCCGTATATCCAAAACATACAATAAGAACCCATTTCCAAGCTTGTTGAATTTCCTTACATATCGCAGGATCGTGTTTTTTGTTTTTTGCCATTGCTTTAAAGCAGAATCTTCTGAATATTATTGGTTTAAGCACTTCTGGAAGTAAACCAATATTTCGATAACAGATATGATAATCAAGTTGAGGAACATTAATATGCGAATCGTAACAGCAATCACAAAGCATTGTTTCTGGACTGATGTTATATTTGACCATAATGTTTGGGTAAAGCGATGCAAAATCAATCTCAACAACATCATCATGGAGACCAACAGACGGACTAAGAATAATACCTCCTCTATCAGATATTAATAATTG
>CP070712.1:1652075-1655285 GCA_020350365.1 Thermoplasmatales archaeon
TTATGAAGAAAAAAGAATCAATCTTGTTAGACAATTAATCTTAGAAAAAAGAATCAAAACAAAAGAAGTAGAAAAAGCATTTCTAGTAGTTGAAAGAGAAAATTTTGTTCCAGATAGAGCAAAACATTATGCATATATTGATACACCTCTTGAAATAGGACATGGCCAAACAATTTCTGCACCACATATGGTTGCAATTATGGTTGAAGGTCTAGACATAAAAAAGGGTCAAAAAATATTGGAAATTGGGGCAGGTTCAGGATATCATGCTGCAATTGTATCTAAACTTGTTGGAAATAAAGGTCATGTATACACTATTGAAAGATATTCTTCCCTTGTTGAAAATGCAAGAAAAAATTTAGAAAAAAGTGGAATTAAAAACGTAACAATTGAAATTGGGGATGGATCTGAAGGACTTAAAAAATATGCACCATATGATAGAATATATGTCACATGTGCTGCTCCAGACGTTCCACAACCATTGATTGAACAATTAAAAAATAATGGAAAACTTATGATACCAGTCGGAAGGATGATATCCCAACTTGAATTATTTGAGAAAATAAATAATAAAATTAATAGAAAAAACCTAGGTGGTTGTGCCTTTGTTCCACTTGTTGGAAAATATGGATTTTAAAGTTTGTAACCAATGTCTCTTAAGAATTTTTTTCTCCAAGCAATTTCTTCTTCGTTTTCCAATCCTTTTGGACTGAAACCATCAATTACTCCAAGAATTCCTCTCCCTTTTTCATTTCCAAACTTTGATTCAGCAATAATTACCTTTGTTGGATTTGCTGTAGCGCAAAAAATTGAACAAACCTCAGGAATTGCTTTAATCTCATTCAAAACATTCAATGGAAAACAATCCTTCATAAAAACAATAAAAGTGTGTCCTGCCCCAATGTTTGATGCATTTTTTTCAGCCAGTTTTTTCAGTTCAGTATCATTTCCCTCACTTCTAATCTTACATGATCCACTTGCCTCACAAAATGCAATTCCAAATTTTCCATTTGGAACCGAGTTTACCATTGCCTCATAAATGTCTTCTACAGTTTTTATAAAATGAGTTTGTCCAAGAATATAATTCATATCTTCAGGTTTTTCTATTTCAACTGTTTTAATCTGTAAATCCTCCATCTAATCAATCCTCCCAATTATTAAAGATAGTTTATTTGCATAGATTAAGTCTTATTTAAAGATTTTATTATAATATTTTTTTGTAGTGTGCATGCATACTTTACTGCTAATTCAGATGCATATTTTATTGAATAATCATATCTCTATATTTTATGTAAAATCAAATACAAAAAAAATTCTAAAAATTATTTTTTCGCGTAATGTTTGCTCCATCTAACACGCCTAGGGATTCGTTTTAATTCAAGCATATTTTTCTGACATTTGTTTTTACAAAAATGATAAACAGTACCATCTTTTTTTACAAACATCTTACCTGTACCAGGTTCAATTTCATTTCCACAAAATGAACAACTTCTTCTTTCAACCATGTTAATAAATCCCTATGGACCACCAAGTCTTTTTGCTTCTCTTTGAGTCTCACTAAGCATTAGAATGTCTCCAAGTTGAATAGGACCAATTACATTTCTAGTGATAATCTTTCCTTTGTCAACACCATCAAGGACCCTGACTTTCACTTGTGAAGCCTCTCCAGCCATGCCAGTTCGATCGATTATTTCAACAACTTCGCAAGGTGTTCCTTCTACCATATTCTAACCCTGTTTTTTTAATGATTCAATCTTTTTTACTATATTTTCAATACCAGCTTTATCTTTTCCAGGATTTACAATTGCAACTGCAGCAGTCGGAACAAGTAGACCGGCAGAACTACCTAATTCTTGTTTACTTGGAACATAAGTGTATGGAGTGTTTTTCTCTTCGCACAAAATTGGCATGTGTGCAAGGATTTCTTCAGGTGTAACATCCTCTGCCATAACAACAAGCTTTGCTTGACCTCGCTCAATTTGTTTTGTGGCTTCATTTGCACCCTTGCTAACTTTTCCATTATCTCTAGCTTTTTCAACAAGATCATAGGCTAAATCCTGTACTTCCTTTGGCGCCTGAAATCTTATATATATAGCCATTTATTAGCCTCCTTTTTAAGCTTTCATAGATTACACTTCTCTAGGAAATGTAAAGCCTTGAATGTAGGGCCCATATAAAAACCTTTTTCAGATATCAGTAGCTCCGAAGGTAGAATCTAAAATAGCAGAATTTAAACTAAACTATATATTCTAAGCAAATCTAACTAATAAATTAAACATATAATTATTAAAGAACTAAACAAAAACAACTGTAAAAAATAAAAAAAACACAAGATAATAATATACTTTAAAATAATTTAAAAATAGCCGCATTCATAGAAAAATATTTATAGCTATTATAACTATAATAGTTATGGTAACTATGAGTTATAAAACAATAAATGTGACATCTAAAACATATGAAAAACTTGTTCTATACAAACATGGTAATATGAGCTTTGATGATGTCATCAATGAGTTTATGTGCCAAATAGAAGAAAAAAAATTTTATAACCATGTTCTTAAGGAACATAAAAAAAGGATGCGAAAAATTAAAGCTGGAGATTATGTTGAGTCTGATAGCATAGACGATGCATTAAAAATTGCTTGAGGTAATTTATTGGAATTTAACAAAAAATCATCTAATTATAGAATTCTCCAGAGTAAAGATTTTTTAAAAGATGTTAAAAAAATTCTAAAGAGTGGAGATAAATCATTATTATCCGATATCCAAAAGGTTATTGACGAATTGAAAATTGATCCTCATAAGAAACGTCCAAAAATAGATATAAAACTCATTTCTACAAAAAAAGAATCAATATACCGTGTTCGGTTAGGAAAATATAGATTAGTATACGAAATAGATGAAACAAACAAAACAATTATAATTACTATGTTTTTTATTCGAGGAAAAGGATATCAATAAAAATGAAAAAAGAGTGTTCTCATTTTTTTACATTCTGAAGTACTGTATATATCTAAAATGGTAAAGGAATTCTCTCAACTTCAAGATTATCAGCAGTTGGATATTCCTCAATTAAAAAGCATTTTAAATCTTTTTTCTTGAGATCTGCCGCTATTTTTTGTAAAATTAGAATATTTAATTCTATCCTATTTTTCTCTTTATTCACATATAACTGGTTATTATGGACTTTAAACTCTTTATTTAAAA
>CP070712.1:1655385-1658589 GCA_020350365.1 Thermoplasmatales archaeon
AATGCTATTAAAGTCAATCAATCAATTGGAATAATTCTTCCAGCTGCCAATTATCCAGACTTAATACAAGCATTATTTGAGCATATAGATTCTAAACCTGAAGAAGCATGGGTTTATGTAACTATTACAAAACCTTGTGAGAATATTATAAACCAATTTGAATTCTTAAAGGATTCAAAGAATATCAAATTTGTTGATTGCATATCTCGTGCTGCAGGTATTAATAAAGCTAGTGATAGCTGTATTTTTATAGAAAGTCCAACTATGCTTGAAAAAATTGGACTTGAAATAATGAATATATTTAAAGATGTTGACGAAAACACAAAAAAATATCTTGTAATAGACTCTTTGACAAATCTAATTATTTATAATGATCCTGATATAGTAACTGAGTTTTTCTACCATATTATAAATCGTACGCGAACTAAAAACATACATACTATATCTTTGGCAATAGAAGAAGAGGAATTAGATAAATATCTTACCAGATTGATTTACTTAAATGATAAAATCTTAAAAGTTAGGGATTCATTTATTTAAATCGATTTATTCGAATAATAAATAAAATAAATTTTAGGCTAATAAAGTGTAAAAAAATGATTAAGGAAGAATTTATTAGTACTGGCATTGAAAAACTCGATACATTATTAGAGGGAGGTACTCCAAAGGGTTTTTCAATATTGATTCTTGGAGGTCCAGGAAGCAGTATAGAAATCCTAGCCAAACAATTAGCAACAACAGGTAATGTTTTGTATTTTACAACTGAAGAAACAGAAGAGGAAGTATTAGACACTATTACAAGATTTGGATGGAAATCAGAAAATATTAATATCGTTGATATAGCAACGGAATATTCAAAATCAATTTTAACTGGTGAACAAAAAAGAGTTAGTGTTTATGAACAAAGATCAAAAATTAAACTAAAAGAACTAATAGAGATTGGTTCTTCTGGAATGCCACAAACAAAAAAAGGGGGAGAAGATTTTTTAGCAGTTCTATCAAATAGTATTAAAGCTGCAAAATATGAAAAGATAATAATTAACTCTCTTGATTTCTTTTTAAATCAATATACTCAAGAGGAAGTTCTAAGAACAATACACGCTGCAAAAATCAGTAATTTTCAGAATAATGGTGTTATTATTATGGTAATGACTAGAGGAATACATGGAGAAATATTTGAAAGAAAAATGGAAGGAATAGCTGATTGTGTATTAGAACTTGAAGTTTTGCAAAAAGGATCTACATTTGAACGATTCTTAGCTGTTAAAAAAATGAAAAACTATGCAAAAAAAATTGGAATTGCAAGATATGCAATTGATAGCGACGGTTTTATTTTAGAAATGATAGAAAGGATTATGTAATTATTGTATAAAGCCTTCATTTTTTACTTTTAAATCTTGATTTTTAAGTATCTGATAGATTTGAAATAGTATACAATCTTCTTCTCCAGGGCATATTATATCTGTAGGAGTAAGATTACAACCTGGCATATCACGATGTTTTATTTTTGATTTAAAGTTACATTCTTCGATCATGTTTATATTGAAATTTTTTTGGATATTTTAAATTTTGCTTTTCCACCAATTTTATTTTTTTTTTTGTAATTTGCTGTTATGAATACAAAAGTATAACTAAATGAATATGCAGATAACTATACATTGAAGAATAATTTATAAATCATAAATAATATTCATTTTTTGATGGATGGGATGACTAGCGAAAATGATATTAATATTTCTCCTGAGTTAAAAAGACCACTTGTTATTAGATCTCTTAGGAGAAGTAATGTTAGGAAAAAGATAGCAGAATATCTATTTGAAATCCGACCAAGTTATAGTTATACATCAGAAATAGCTTATAATGTTAAAACAACTCCAACAAATGTTATTGGTGCAATTAGAGGTATGGGTAATAGATACAAAGAAGAAGAATCGCTACTTAGTTTGGACATTGTTGAAGAAAAAAATAGTAAAAAAAATATTAGGTTATATGGTTTAACCTCTTTTGGTAAAGAAGTTGTTGAATCTTTTAATAGGTAATAGATATTTTTATCTTTTAGTTCAACAATACGTTTATATTTAACCATACTCTTAATAATGAATTTTATATACCGGATTTGAATAATCCGTATTGGGGGTTCAAAGATATGAAAAAAGCAAATAATTTGAAACAAATAATCGGCACTGAAAAGCTTAAAAAAGGATTTGCAAAAATGCAGAAAGGTGGTGTTGTAATGGATGTTACAAACGCCGAACAAGCTCATATCGCTGAAGACAGTGGAGCCGTTGCTGTAATGGCACTTGAAAGGGTACCTGCAGATATTCGTGCCGATGGTGGCGTTGCAAGAATGGCTGATCCCCAGATTATTGAAGAAATCATTCATTCTGTAAGTATACCAGTTATGGCAAAAGCAAGAATTGGTCATTTTGTTGAAGCTCAAGCTCTAGAAGCGATCGGAGTTGATATGATTGATGAATCAGAAGTACTTACTCCTGCAGATCCATTCTATCATATAGATAAGCGTAAATTTACAATACCTTTTGTTTGTGGTTGTAGGAATCTTGGTGAAGCTGTAAGAAGAATCTGGGAAGGTGCATCAATGATTCGAACTAAAGGTGAGGCAGGAACTGGTAATATTATTGAGGCTATAAGACATCAGAGAATGGTTACAAGTATGATAAAAAAAATAGAATCTATGAATAATGACGAACTGACAAAATTAAGTGAGGAATATTGTAATAGTTATGTCAATTCTGTTGAGATTTTAACTGGAAGAAAAGTTGATGATAATATTACAGTTTTTGAAGATTACAGCTACGAGACAGTAAAAAAAGAAATTTTTAAGATTTTGGAAAATATTAAAAATATACATCATAGGTTGCCTGTGGTAAATTTTGCGGCTGGAGGTATTGCAACTCCCGCAGACGCTGCAATTATGATGCAGCTTGGTAGTGACGGTGTTTTCGTTGGTTCTGGAATTTTTAAATCTTCAAGTCCTTCGAAAAGAGCAAAGGCAATTGTTGAGGCGGTAGCTAATTACAATAAACCAGAGATTATTGCCGAGATTAGCAAAGATCTTGGAGATGCGATGGTCGGCACAACAATTCGTTGGTAGAGGATCCAGATACATATGTGCCAGAGCGCAGCTATCTGGCTTATTGTCTGTGAGTTTACCATCCTTATTATATCGTATTCCGCAGAAAC
>CP070712.1:1658689-1661852 GCA_020350365.1 Thermoplasmatales archaeon
AATTGAAAGAACTGATAAAGGTGTTATTGGAATAATGTTTTCATCGCCATTTAAAGTCTTTCCAATGTTATAGGGATTTAATCCCTCCACATCCTTTTTTGGATCTATTGCATTTATCAATTTAGCCTGAGAAACATGATCTGGAGGTGGCAATTGTATCAAAATTCCATGTACACTACTGTCATTGTTTAATTTGATTATATTTTTTAAAACCTCATCTTCTGTTACATTTTTTTGAAATTTCAGATGATTTGAAATAATTCCAACTTCATTACAAGCCTTATCCCTTAATCTTAAATATAATTCTGAGGCTTTATCATCTCCAATTATGATAGTAGTGATACAAGGTGTTATTTTAAATTTAGATTTCAACTTGTCAATATCTTTTGAAATTTTAGTTTTAAGTTCTTCCCCAATATTTCTACCATTGATTTTATATGCAATCATTTTATTTTCAAAGAAGTAAATTTACATTTGGTTATTAATCCTGCGGTTTCTTACCAATTGCATAAAACTGAGGGAAGAAATTTAGCTGGACACCTTCATCAAGTGATTTAAGATAATCATACTCCCATTTATCAATGTCATTTTGTGATAAACCTGCTTCCTTCAATGCCTTTACATAAAAATCTCTTGCATGGAAATAATAGGCTCTATCTTCTTGACAACTCCAAATGCGGGTATTTCCGATTCCTATAGTCGTTTCAAGGCCCGCTCTTACAAAAAGTAGACGTAGTTTTCTACCTATATGAGGGTCCCCACCTCTAGCTTTAATTGCCTCTCCAGCAAATATTGGGTCAACCTTTGGATGTTCGGGCCAATGAAGTTTACCCCCATAGTCAGGCTCTAATGAAGCAAGAATTGTCCCACCAGGTTTTATCACACGAGCCATTTCATTTACAACTTTTTGTGGATTTTTTGCCCACATAAGTAGTAAATTACAAGTAACAATATCAAACATATTATCATCAAAAGGAAGATTTTCAGCTTCTCCTAACCTTAACTCTACATTTTTGTACATTTTTAAAATTTTTTTAGCAACCTTAAGCATTTCCTCTGAACCATCAATAGCTATTATTTTTCCTTTTGTCAAATGAGCAATATCGCGAGTTACCATTCCGGAACCGCATCCTATATCAAGAATTAATCCCGCATCTTTCAATCCTATTTTTAAATACAGAGGTATTCTTTCTTCAGCTGTTTCAAGAGCTTGAAGTTCGAGTTTTTTAATAAAATCATCAAATCGATTTTCAGGTATTTTTGGGTTTACTGCCATATTAAATAATAATAATTAAATTAGTTATAAAGGTTAATATTAACTAAATAATTCGTAAATACTCATTATTGTACATTAATGTATAAATATAAGCAACTAGAAAGCTTTTACAAAAAATAACCTATACAGCAATATAAAAGTAATTATAGGGTTAGATAGGATGTATGTATAAAATTTTTATTACCAACTTTTCATCCTTTCCTTCCTCCCAAAAATCTAAAACCCTTTTAAGATTATTATTTAAATTTGGTGGTGGGGATAAAGAGACATTGAGTAAATATTACTCTTTTTCAAATCCAAAAAAGAGGTAAGGATTAAAAAAATATTTACATTAGCAGCTCTAATTATCTCTATACCCCCAATTTTGAGAGACCATCCATATACTTATCTACGAGAGGAATTATTTCCTTTCTTGTCTCCCTTATTGTTTACTTCTGGTTTTTTGTAAACTATCATTAATATTAAATTTTGCATTAAAAGTTTTATTGGAAATTTTTCGAACAAATATTAAAAATATAGAGATTTTTAGAAAGACTATTGAAATATTTTTGGAACCATATTCTTTTAAATAAAAAGTATTTATTCCAGTTTTATGAAACCAATACTTCAAGTAGCTCTTGATCTTCTAAACAATCATAGAGCACTTGCTATCGCAAAAGATTCAGTAAAAGGTGGAGCAGATTGGTTGGAGGCAGGGACACCTTTAATTAAAAGTGAGGGTATGGAAATAGTAAGAAAACTAAAAGAAACATATCCTAAAAAAATCTTAGTAGCTGATATGAAGACAATGGACACAGGTGCTTTTGAAACAGAAATGGCAGCTAAAGCTGGAGCTGATGTTGTATGCGTACTTGCAGTTTCAGATGATAGCACAATAATTGAAGCTATTAAATCAGCTAGAAAATATGGTGCAAAGTTGATGGTTGATCTTATTGGTGTAAAAGACAAGATAAAACGAGCAAAAGAATTAGAAAAAATGGGTGTTAATTATCTTTGTATACACGTAGGAATTGATGAGCAAATGATTGGAAAAA
Organism: Thermoplasmatales archaeon; assembly: GCA_020350365.1. Taxonomy (GTDB): domain Archaea; phylum Thermoplasmatota; class E2; order DHVEG-1; family DHVEG-1; genus SG8-52-3. Next base: position 1,661,000 of record CP070712.1, read on the forward strand.
CACCACTTGATACTCTTACATCACTTGTAAAACATACAAATATACCAATAGCTGTTGCTGGAGGAATAAATAGTGAAACTGCAGCTGATATTGTAAAAGCTGGAGCAAGTATAGTAATTGTTGGGGGAGCAATAACAAAAGCAAAGGATGTTACAAAAGCAACAAATCAAATAAAAAAATCAATAATTGAAAAGAAACTAATAAAAACTGAACTTTTTAAGAAATATGACAAGTCTGAATTAAGAAAGGCTTTTTTTCTTGTTTCAACACCAAATATTACAGATGCAATGCATAAACAAGGTGCAATGAAGGGTATAAGACCTATAAAACTTGGCTTTCACATGGTCGGAAAAGCATTAACAGTACGAACAGTAGATGGTGACTGGGCAAAACCTATCGAGGCTATTGATAAAGCAGAAAAAGGAGAAATTATCGTTGTTGATGTTGGCGGTGGTGATACTGCTATTTGGGGAGAGCTTGCAACTTGGAGTGCAAAATTAAAGGGACTTGCAGGAATAGTAATTGATGGAGCCGTAAGAGACCTTGATGATCTCGTAAAAATGGAATTCCCAATTTTTTCAAGACATATTTCTTCAAATGCTGGGGAACCAAAAGGTTTTGGTGAAATTGGAGCTGAAATTAAATGTGGAAATCAAACTGTAAAAACTGGTGACTGGATCATTGGTGATGATTCTGGAGTAGTGGTTGTTCCCCAAGAAATTGCTCAAGAAATTGCCAATCGTGCACTTGATGTAAAGGAGCACGAAAATCGCATTCGTGAGGAAATTAAAAGTGGTGGATCGCTCGGGACTGTCGTAAAAGTAAAAAAATGGGAGAAAAAAATCGGATGAAT
>CP070712.1:1661952-1665106 GCA_020350365.1 Thermoplasmatales archaeon
GAACTTTACAATAATCGGGTTATTGAGGTTGATAGTAGTGGCACAATAGTCTGGCAAAAAACTGGATTGAGTTGGCCTACTGATGCAGAGCGATTAGAAAATGGTAATACACTTATCACAGAATACTATTTTAAGAATCGTGTCATTGAGGTTGACAGTGATGGTACAATTGTCTGGCAAATAACTGGATTGAACTGGCCTATTGATGCAGAACGACTTGAGAATGGCAACACATTAATTGCAGAAGTTGGTGCCTATCGTGTCATAGAGGTTAGAAGCGATGGTTGGGTTGTCTGGCAGTTATCTGGGGTTGGAGCAATGGATGTGGAGCGACTCGAAGATGGTAACACGCTGATTACAGGAGGTGACAGGGTAGTTGAGTATACCAATAGTGGTACAGTTGTATGGTCTAAAGCTGGATTGAATGGTGCAAATGATGGAGAAAGAATTATTGTATATATACCAAGTGCACCAGTTATAGATGGTCCACATAGGGGACCACCAGGAGTTGAATTATTCTGGACATTTCATTCTGATGATCCTAATGGTGATGACGTAAAATATATCATTGATTGGGGAGATGGGACCTCTGAAGAAACCGATTATAAAATTCCATGCACACCTATTGAGGTAGGTCATACTTATGTAGAAGAGGGAAAATATGTAATTACTGCTACTGCTGAAGATGAAACAGGGTCAGTAAGCGACGAAAGTACTTTTGTTGTCTCAATTCCAAGAACCAGACTGGTAAATCAATTATTAATCATGCGTTTGTTAGCTTGTTTCCCAATGCTGGAAAGGTTGCTGGGATTGATTATCTAGAATCTAAATTATTTCTTGGTCATAAACTGCTTGTTCTATGCAGAGTCACAATAACAATCATACTGGTAGAAGTCCTTTTAGTACTACTCCTAAGGATGGTTTTGAGAAGTGGAGGTTTGAATGCGATTTATTAGAATCTAATCCTGTGATAGATAAAGAAAGCATTATCTACTTTTGAGGAGGATATAATGATTTTCCTTGATATTTGTGATTTGGAAAAAGATATGACTTAGATGATGATGACTTAGAACTAAGTGAAGAAACAATCTTATTAATAAAATCAAGAGAGGAATATAAAAAAGGTAATGTTTATTCATTAAAAGATATTATAGAACGTAACAAAATTAAGTAAATAATATGACTAATTGATATGAAATATTATTAAGTATATTTTACGATTTACCGAAAAATTATTAAATAAGTTTTACAATATACATAGTATATGAATGATGTATTAGGAAAAATAATTCAAGAATATTGGTCAAAGGAATTACCAGATACAAAGGATAGAGACATAGAAATCTCTTTGGAAAAAAACTTCATAAATGATATAGTTGGACCAAGAAGATCAGGAAAAACATATCTGATGTATCTTACAATTAAGAAAATCCTTAAAAAAATAGATAAAAAAGCAACTATCTATATAAATTTTGAAAACAGAAAACTATTGCCACTGAGTGAAGCATATTTTAATGATATTATTGAATTTATTTATGCTGAAAAGCTTATTGATAAATACAAAATTGTCTATTTATTCCTTGATGAGGTTCAACGTATAGATAAATGGGAACAATACGTAAGAAGTATATATGATGAATTCAAAGATAAAATCAAAATTTTTGTAAGTGGATCTTCTGCAAATCTTCTTAGTAAAGAATATTCAAAACTTTTAACAGGCAGACATTTAACAACATATGTCACGCCTCTTAGTTTTAAAGAATTTCTTGATTTTAACAACGTAAATATTCCTTCAAAAACCTTAACAGAAAAAGAAGAATCGATAATAAAAAAACAACTTAAGGAATATATCAAAAATGGCGGATTTCCAGATGTTGTTCTTGGAAAAGAAAAAGATGATATTATTTCCCAGCTTTTTACAGATATTGTAACAAGAGATGTTTTATCAAGAATTGATGTTAGAAAAGAAGATATTATTGAAGAATTTTCTTATTATCTAGCAAGTAATGTATCTAACCTTCTAAGTTTCAATAAAATGAAAAATTATTTTACAAGTAGAGGGCTGAAAATATCTGTTCCAACCCTTACAAATTATTTCTGGCATCTAAAAAATGCTTTTTTATTCAACGATAGCCTGATTTATTCTTATACAATAAAAGATCAACTGCAGTACCCTCGAAAAATATATTGCGTAGATAATGGAATTGTAAATGTTGTAGGTTTCAAGTTATCTGAAAACATTGATAGTATATTCGAAAATACTGTTGCCAATGAACTTATAAGACACGATAAGAAAATATATTACTGGAAAAATAGACAGCAAGAGGAAGTTGATTTTGTAATAATACATGGAACACAAGTTGAGCAATTAATACAAGTATGTTATAACATAGAAAACATTGATACAAAAAATCGCGAACTAAAATCATTAATTAAAGCCATGACTTCTTTTAAATTAAATGAAGGATTAATTATTACGAATGATTATGATTCTGTTGAAACTTTTGAGAATAAAAAAATTATTTTCAAGCCGCTATGGAAATGGTTAATTAAAAAATAAGTTTTTTATATATCGAACTATCGTTCGATTAATAAAACTATTAACCAAAATCAATATTAGGCCAATTACTAACCAATCATAATCTGCGTGATTGTAACATTTAAATAACAATTATAAGATGTAAAATATGAGGGAGGACAAGAAAATATGGATAGAAACCCTGTAGTTTTGTATAAGACACTGGTAGTTGGAATTATAGTCTTGCTTCTTGGTATTGGTATTCAACCAGCAATTGCAAATGTGTCAAATATCTCTATTTCTGATAGTAAAGATGATTGTGAAATATGTCCAAAGGTCAGTAATAAAAATCTTGTTTTAATAAAAAGCCTAATTAATAGATTAGAAATTTTTGAAAAACAACTTTCAGTATTATCTAGATTTTACCCTGAATTTGAAGATAAATACCAAGAAGTATCTGAGGCAATTTCAACAATTCAAGGTTTAAATATTGGTGATGATTTATGTACTATTTTGGGAATGATTGTAATAATTACTATGTCGATAGTAAGTATTTCATTTAGTAGAGAACTTATGATTATTGGTTTTATTTTAGATATTACATTTGGTCCAATATTCATTTTGTCTTTTATTATA
>CP070712.1:1665206-1668348 GCA_020350365.1 Thermoplasmatales archaeon
TTTCTTTTGGTTTAAAATGAGTAATAGGTGCATCAGTCATATCAAATCTAGTCGTTCCATCCTTAAATACATGTACTTGATGTTTTGCTCTCAAAATTCCTTTTTCAAGTGGCTCAGGAGTCTTATGTTTTGAAATGGTTCCAATAACTCCTTTTATAGTATCAGGGAGATTTCTTTCTTTTATAAATTTCTTAGCCAGTTTCAATTCTTCTGCAAGGTTGATATTGAAAGTTTCAATTCTTCCATTACCTACATTTGTATGAGCTCCACATGTGCAGAAAATCCTATGTGACTTTTTTCCACATTTTGAACAAATACGAACTCCTGCCTCCACTTCAATTGACGGTAGATCTGCAGCGTTTCTAATTAAACGTTGATTTCCACCATAGTTTCCTATCGGAAAAAGTACATGAGGTGGAGGTCTCATTTTTCTTGCTGCTGCCTTTTCAGGCCTTCCCATACGCGTTCCAATTCGTATTGGTGAACGGGGTCTAATTGAAATTCCAGAAAGTTTTGAAACAATTGAAATAATATCATCATTACTCTCAAAATTCTTAAATCTATCAGTTGGTAATATGCTATTTTCTTTAACCTCAAAACCACAACATCTTAAAATCGGATATGTATATCTTTCAAAAACATAGTTTCCATCAATATATTTATGAAGAGCTCCAAGGTCAATGAGAATCCTTTTAATAGTATCATCCCTCGGAAGATTTAATGAATTATCGTTCTCAATTTTTCCATGTTCTTTAATATAACTTGAAAGCAATTCTAAATCCTCACCAGTTATATCATGCCAAAAAAGATTATAATATGGGTGTAACGGAACCTTATATTTATCAGAAATCTCTAAAGCATCATTCCAGGTTGGTTTTTTTAAATCAATTTCCCTTCCTAAATCCTCATTTATTCTTTTACAGGTATTATCTTCAGCCTCTTTGATTTCTGAATATGAATAATTCTTTGGTAGAAAACCAATTTTATTTTGTAGGTCTTGAAGCCACCATTCATAAACATAGCTGGAATCAGGTAGTAACGAATTATTCTCAATAAATTCCCCAAATGGAATGAGGATTTCTCCTAGATCAATTATTTTTTTAATTTCACGTAAATTAATATTTTTTGAATCATCAATTTGTACCAAATCACCATTTCTGGTCAAAACAATTGGGCCTTCAATGTTATTACAAGGAGTTCCAATTGTTCCCTTGCCGGGCCGTTCTGTTTTAAGCTGGGTTCCAACAGCAATAAAACCATCCAATAGATGCATTGATGCTGGATTTATAGCAGTGGAAGCAAGACCAGCAGTTCTTGCCCGGCCATACCTAAGTCTGAAACCGCCTTTTCGTGATGGATGAGAAAAAACTGGTCTACCAGCAATAACCTCTCCAATATATTTTGACGAAGGAACAATTTCTGGAATTTTATTTTCTGTTTTTTCTTCACTTACCTTATCCTTACTGACAAAAATATCAAGAAAATCCCATCCCTTTAATTTTAGTTTTTTAACGTGTTTTATTATCTTTGGGGCCTTTAAACATAGACCTTCTGCAATAACTAGACATGCACCACCTCTAAGTCGATTTGTACCTATCCGTGGCAGGTCTCTATAGCCTGTTACCTCTTCATCTTCAGTTCCTTCACCATTTATGCAAATGGGACATCCTCTTACGATTTTATCTATCTCATCAACTGACGGAGTGTATTGTAAATGTTGAACTCTTTTGTAAAGTGGGATTTCCTCCTTATATCTCTCTATTTCGCCATCTGTTGGTTTATATGGTCCTATTCCCTTCTCTCTTCTAATAACATCAGCAATTAGTACACTCATTGCTTGACCTGTTCCACCTGCACTTCTAATTGGTCCTGAGAAAAAAAGGTCAATATAATCAGTTCCATCTCTATTTTTTCCAAGTCTTATTTCAGCAATTCCTTCAAGTGGTGCAACAAGTACACCTTCCGTTAATATCGCAAGTCCAGTTCTTATCGCTTGATCAATTGCATCTTCAGTTCTAGAAAAATTATATTTCTTTTCTTTTACTATCTCTTTTGCAATTTCTAAAGAGACAGTTTCTCTATCTCCAATTTTTTCAGTAACTTCCCTTATTTTTGGTGCAATTCCTTTTGGTCCAACTAGTTGTTCAACTCTTGCTGCTAGGTCAAGAGCTTGTGGAATTTCCACTTTTAATTCAGGGTCCAAACCCTTCTTTCTTGCCTCATTTGCAATTGAGTAACAACTATCTATATCCTTTTGTAAACTGCTAAAGTACTCTTGCATATCTGAGCTAGCTGCTATATTTTTGGATAGATCCCCACCCATGATCGACAGCTCTAAAAATTAAACAAAATTCTAATGCGAATTTGGGCTTTAAAACTTTTTACTAAAATCCATCATTGTCACATTTCCTGACTTTAGATTGACTATAGGAAGTTTTCCAGAATCAGGGATAAAATTAAGCATTTTCTGATAAGATGTTTGAGTTTGCCAGCTGGAAGCATTTATTAGTGTTATTCCTCTGTAATCGCTAATCTGGGCCAAATGAACATGCCCTGTGACAAAGATATCTGGAATTCTATTGATGACCATATAATCAAAATGCTCAGGTGCTAATGGAGTATATCCACCATATGTGGGAGCAAGATGATGCTTTCTAAGCATTACCTTCATAGTCTCTACAGGTTCGTTATACTTCAGATGTTGAATATTTGTTGCATAATCAAGAAGACTCTGCCCATGATAGGATAAAACCTCAACACCATGAAGAGAAAAATAACATGGATTTCCAACAAAGGTCATATTCATCCCAGAAAATAAATCTTGGATTTCTTTTTCAAAGGTTGGTTGTGGTTCAGCAGGTCTAACTGCATCATGATTACCTGGTTGGATAATCATCGAAATATGATCTGGTATAAGACTAAGTTGATCTGCAAGTGCTTCGTACTGCCGATAAACATCAACAATCGATAGTTCTTTATCCTGTTGGGGGTAAATTCCAATTCCATCAACAACATCACCGGGTATTACTATGTATTTTATCTTTCCTGCTACATCCTTTTGTCTTGAATTACCCATTTCACCGTTTATCCACCTTAAAAAAGCTTGCCATTCATCTTCCATGAATTGTTTACTACCAATATG
>CP070712.1:1668448-1671541 GCA_020350365.1 Thermoplasmatales archaeon
AACCAAAATTGAATTCATAAAGTTCCGCATTTGTTGGTACACCAAAATATTTTTTTATACGGAAACTTACTCTTGCTTTTGAAATAATATATTCGTTATCAAATTCTATTTCATACCAACTCTTATGATTAAAACTACCTGTATAAACCTCATGCCATGCATTGTTATAGTAAATTTCAACCTTTGTTTGATCACATCTATTTTCAATATATTTTGCATAAATTCTAACCTTATCACAGTTAAAAGAGGAATGTAAAAAAAGCTCCAAAGGTTCAGTCCAATGCCATGTCAAACCCCAATATATGTCTGTATATGATGCGGTATCTAATTGATTATCATGTGCTTCTTCTTCATCATGCCATTCTGTAGGATTATTATGTCCAAAAGGTGTAACCCATTCAGGAAATAAATAGACATTTATATCAGTTATATCGCCAGCAAAAATCGTTACCTGTTCTGTATAGGTGTAATAATTATTTATTTCAAACTTAACTATATATGTACCTGGTTCTAGATCAATAGAATAATATTCATCTGATGATGGATAATTATTTGGAAATTCTCCAAAGTAATCAGTTGTAGTAACAATATCATCTTCACCAGGGATTTCAACTGTTACTTTTACTCCATAAATTTCATCATTAGTTGTTGCATCGTATACTACTCCTCGGAGACCTCCATAATCATTTGGTAGAAGATATAAATCCCCTAGATTGTGATATCCACCCTCAATAGCATTGAAATCCTGGATTATAAAAGAGCTAAAACCATATTTACTTATAGTAATATCATAAATTCCTGGAGGAACCAATAATTTAAACTTACCATTTTGCCATCCATAATACTCCTCTGAATATGTATAATATCCACCTGGCTCAGCTAAAATAAGTGCATTTGATATTCCCATATGGGTTACATTATCCCTTATATAACCGTGCAGGTCAGCTTCTGTATCATAAATCTTAAACAATTCACTCTCAAAATCCAGATAACCATCAGCCTCAACATACAACTTTGCAGTACTATAGTGAATATAATAGTCATATGGAACTTCGGAGGTTATAAAACCAGCTTTACCATTAGAATCAGTATAATTTGAAGATACATTCTCACTTCCATCAACGTTAAATTGATGATATTCAACATATGCATTACTAACTGGAGTATTACTTGTTGAATTTGACACAATTACATTGAACTCCATAGATTCATATAATTTATCACCATCATACTGAATATCTAAATCTAAAGTATATCCCTTAATTATAGAAACTTCTGCAATATTACTTATAGCAGCTACTGTTTTAACTTGGAAGAATACCTTAATAGATTCTTCTTCATTTTCAAACATTTCTGAGAAATCATATTCAATATATTCCTCGAAACCGATCCAGTGATAAGGTGCAGAACCTGTATCCCAACTACCATCTCCATCCCAATCCCATCTCATCCATTGTAATTTAAAAACAAATCCCTCACTATCAGATATATCAAAGTCTATCAATGGATTTTGAAGAGTAACTCCATATTGATTTTTATCAGGAATAGCCTTTGGTGTACATGGCCATATCTCAGTTTCATGAATACCAAATATTAGTTTTACAAGTCCGATATTAACAAAATCGATGCTACCACTCTTTCCCCACTCAGATGGAATCCAAAATTTCATTCCAAATATTTCAGTCTCGATAAATTCTCCCCAAATGTGGAATTCATCTGCTTTCAATAATTCTATTTCAGCATATAACCCAATATCTACACCAAAATAATCTACATATTTATTTATTTCAATAGCTAGGTTACCGATTTCTTCGTTTTCAGTATCAATGAATAAATGTCCATCAGTGGAATTATCAAAGGGTTCAGGATTTATATCGAAATGTAAAGTAAAATATTTCTGTGGATTAATCTCAAGCTGACTATTTAGTTCTAACTCATTTATTTCTGTATTATATATTAAATCAATTTTTTCTGTACAATTAGTTGTATCAATCAATAGTGCATGGGTCTGAGGGTGATCTTGCCAAGAGCTACAATACTGTGAAAATATTTTTTGCTCCTTGCTATCCTCTCCTTTCCATTTAAAAGTAATATTAATGTAACGTGATAGATTAACAATTTTTACAGTTCCATTTCCCCCAATAGTTAGTTTGCCATCCCACATACCAAGGTACCATTCATTAAAATCTGCTTTTAACTCTAACAAATCTATTATGAATTCCCAACTTGCTCCTGACATTTTAATAGAAAATAAATCGAATTGTAAAGGATCATCTGTAGTTATACAGAAACCCCTATTTCCTTTCCCTTGTTGACGAAGTTTAACTGTAATAGGGTTGTTATATTCTCTATCAGTGTTTAACAAGGATAATGAGACCTTAAGTTTTCCAACTTGCAAAACAAACTTTAAGATAGTAAGTTCAAAAATTCCATTATTAATCGTTAGTTCTTTATCGTAATCATCATCTGATAGATTTATCCATTCAGCATCAAATTCCCCTGGAAGCATAGAAATTACACCAAAATCTAGATCTCTTTCCAATCTTAGGATATCTATTCCTTCGGTAAATTCAAGTAATGTAAACTCTAATTCTGCAGAGTTAGAAATATCTAGAGATCCGCTATCGTTATTAAGCTCAAATCCAATATTAGTTTTTCCAGGTTTTATAATTGAAACATCAAGAAATTTTATTTCATAAAATCCTTTTCTTAGAGTTAATCCATCAAATTCTCCAATTAGATCATCATTATCAACATTTAAAAAACCAATTCCTTGTTCTTCATAGATTCGCCAATAAAAAGAAATTTCCCCTGGATTGAAATGCATTTTACCAATTGTAATAATTTTATCAAATCTACTAACATAATGATTCACAATTTCAAGTAATTCCATAGAGCTTTCTTCATGTATATTTAATTTAATATAGGAATCATTGTAAATATCAGTAGGAGGTTCATATCGTAAACTGAAATTGGCATCAATTGAGCTGCTTACAAAATCTATTCTTTTAATTAAATTCCAGATATCAAAGAATCGCTCAAATGTTACTTTCCATGTAGCAGCAATATCTGTTGTTATATCAATGTAATCTT
>CP070712.1:1671641-1674677 GCA_020350365.1 Thermoplasmatales archaeon
GACATCTCAATGCTTGATTGTACTATGTCTCTGTTATCTCTTCAAGTGCCACTAGTTAGTTTAGGGATAGATATACCAAAAACTGGTAATTTCCATCCAAATTTTACACCGGTTGGTGTGTATAAGTGCAAGGATGGTTATGTTTCAATCTCCGTTGGAAATGAGGCTCAATGGAGAAGTATGGTTGAGTTACCAATTTTTAAGAATCTGGATAGACAAGAGTATTCCAATAACAACGATCGAAATGTTCACGCTGAAAAATTAACTGATGATATTAACTCTATATTAAAAAACAAGCATAAATCAGAAATTATTCAAATGTTTAAGAAAGCAAAAATCCCTATTTCGGAGGTTTGTACAATCAAGGATGTGTTAAATGATTCTTACTTAAGTTCTAAGTTGCTTCATATTAAGGATCCTAATACTGGTTTAGAAGTAACTCTTGCACCCCCACCGATAAAATTAGCGAGTAAGCCAAATCTATGCTTTCCTCCGAGATTCGGGGAGCATAATAAAGAGATTTATTCTACCATCGGATATGATGAGGTTGACTTGAAAAAGGAAGGTATTATTTAATTTGAGAGCTCAAGATAACTAATGATGATCGTGTAATTATTAAGGTCTGTAAATATGTCTAAATCTGTACTAATAATTGGGGGAGGAATTGCCGGAATCGAGGCAGCATTGAATATAGCAGATTATGATTTTCAAGTGTACTTGGTTGATGATTCTCCCACAATAGGTGGGCTTATGGCCCGGCTTGATAAAACCTTACCGACTAACGATTGTTCAATATGCATTGAAGCACCAAAGATGTATGATGTTCAAAAACATCCAAACATACAATTATTGACCAATTGTGAAATTCGAAGAGTAGAGGGTAATGAAGGTGGATTTAAAGTAAGAGTATTGAAGAAACCGAGATTCATCGACGAAGAAAAATGCAAAGGATGTGGGAAGTGTTCTGAGGTATGTCCTGTAAGTGTTCCAGATGACCTTGATAATAAAATCGGTGGGAAAAGAAAACTGATTTATATTCCATTTCCACAGGCTGTGCCTAACTATTATCTCATACATCCAGAATGCCGTTATGGAAAAAAGAAGGAAGAAGGGGCATGTGTAGGCGGATGTATTATTGATTGTATTCAGTGTCGAGAATGCCCAATAGCCCTTTGTGTCAAAGCATGTAAAGAAGATGGGGCCGATGCAGTTATGCTCTGGCAGAGGGAACAGTTACTCGATCTGGAAGTCAATAGCATAATTATCGCATCAGGCGTTGAATCATTTGAACCGCCTCTTGGATTATACGGTTATGGAATTTATGATAATGTTATTACAAACCTTCAATACGAAAGATTGATGAATGCAGGTGGACCCACTCTGGGTGAAATTGTCAGACCATCAGATGAAGCTCATGCAAAAAGGATTGCATGGGTGCAGTGTGTCGGTCGTGAGAAGAGAGGAAGCAAGCCTGAACCTTTACCTTATTGCTCGAAGGTCTGTTGTATGATATCAACTAAGCAGGCAATAGTAACCTTAGAGCATGAAGCTGATGTGAAGGGGTATATTCTACATAATCATTTACAAACCTACGGAAAAGGTTTTTATGAGTTTTATAGAAGGGCAAAGGAGCTTGGAGTTGAATATATAAAGGGCAAACCTTCTGATGTATTTGAGGATCCTGAAACTAAAAATTTAACAATAAGGTTTGAAAATCTTGATAAAGGTGAAGTTGAGGATTTAGAAATTGATCTTCTTGTTCTCTCTACTGGTTTAGCTCCTGGTAAACGAAATAAAAGATTATCAAAGATTTTAAAGATTGATCTTGATGAGCATGGGTTTATCAAGGAAAAAGATGCAGTAAATGCACCATTTGAAACAAATATTGAAGGTATCTATGTTTGTGGGGGTGCAACAGGACCAATTGATATCTCGGAATCTGTAAGTCAGGCAATTGGAGCAAGTATGAAAGCAGTATTATCAAAGGGATCAAGATGAGTGCTAGAATTGGAGTTTTTGTATGTAATTGCGGTACAAACATCGGAGGGGTAGTAAATGTTTCCGATGTTGTCAATTACGCTAAAAAACTGGATGGAGTAGTATTTGCTGAGGAAGGAAAATGGATTTGCTCTGTAGATTATTTATCAAAAATAAAAGAGAGCATTGTCGAGAATAAACTCAATCGAGTTGTTGTTGCTTGTTGTACACCACGTACCCATGAACCAACCTTTAAATCAACTATTAAGGAAGCAGGTTTGAATCCCTATTTATTAGAATTTGTAAGTATAAGAGAGCAGAGTTCATGGGTGCATAAGAGTAATCCCAAGCTTGCAACTGAAAAGGCAAAGGATCTTGTAAAAATTGGTGTAGCAAAGGCTATTCTTCTCGAGCCCGGTGAAGACATTCGAATTTCTGTTGGGAAGAATTGTTTAGTAATTGGAGGTGGTCTAGCTGGTATGACTGCTGCCCTGGCAGTTGCAGATCAAGGATTTAAGGTAGATCTCATTGAGAAGAATGACAAGCTTGGTGGAATTTTGAATAATTTAGATACTATAGCTCCTTTTGAAATAGATGCAGGAGAAATTGTTAATGATAAAATCGGAAAGATAACAAAAAATTCCAATATCAAGGTTCATACAAATACAGAGCTTGAGGATGTAAAGGGGTATATCGGTAATTATAAAGTTAAATTTGTAGAAAGTGGTAAAACAGAAGAGATTGAAACTTCCGCAATTATTGTAGCAACCGGAATGAATGAAATCGAACCTAGAGGATTATTTTGTTATGAGGAATTCCCAAATATTTTAACTCAACTACAACTTGATGAAAAATTAAAGACAAAAAGTCTTGATAAAGTAAAAAATGTTGCTATAATCAATTGTGTAAACTCAAGAAATGAGGACAGGGGATGTTGTAATATTGGATGTCTTGCTTCTATCAAGAACGCTGTGGCAATAAAAGAGTTAAATAAAGATGCAAAAGTGTATATTTTTTATAGAGATATAAATATTGAAGGTGAGGATGTAAATTATTTTA
>CP070712.1:1674777-1677795 GCA_020350365.1 Thermoplasmatales archaeon
TAATTGGTATTGAAGAATCTGCAGATGCTATCAAATCTTCATAGTCCTTACCAGTCCAAATAATTTTAAAATCATTTTTTATTTCATTTCTTGCATCTTCAACTTTTTTAGAAAAAAATTTATTGGCAATCAACAAACCTGTTTCAGAATTATTAATTATAAAGGCCAATTCACTACTAGAAAGATAATGGTTTAATGGTACTAATGCTGCACCAGAGTGCATTACTCCAAAGTAACTTTCTAGAAAATAATGACAGTTTTTATCAAGTATTGCCACCTTATTTCCTTTAGTAAATCCTAATTTTATAAGAGAATTAGCAAGTTTATAAGTTCTACAAGCAAACTGTTTATAATTAAATTCTTTACCTTCACAAACTATTGCCTTTTTATCTTGATGCGATATAAGAGTCTGTGGTAAGATATCAGTTAGATTCATTGAATAACAACCATAATGGAAAATTGAGTTAAAAAATATAATCAAATAAAAGATTTAAAGAATGTCTTTTTGGTTTCTATCAATAAAAATTAATATAAAATAGATTTACATTTATACATTAGGGAGTATAAAATGAATGTAAAAATTAATCAATCTTTTTTAACTGTTTTAATTGTAATACTTTTATTATGTACAAGTTTTGTTGTGGCAAATGAAAATTACAATGTTGAATTAAATGGAAAAGATACTGAAAAACCTAAGCCGCAAATTAATGAAAAAAAGGGGTTAAATATTGATTTTGTTAAACCAAAAGAAGGTTATTATTATATTCTTGATAGGGAAATAATTCCAATGCCATTTGGAATTACTAGAGTTATCGGTAAAATTACACTTGAAATAAATGTTTTTGATGATTCTTCAGAAATTGATTATGTTGAAATTTATGTTGATAATGAATTAAAAGTAAGTTTACCTGGACCTTATTATGAATGGATGCTTGACGAACCTATGTTTTACAAACATAATATTAAAGCTGTTGTTTATAATAAGCTTGGAAATAATGCAAGTGATGAACTTGATATTAGAATATTTTCATTTGGACACTTACCAAAAGCACCTTCTCATCCAGAGGTAGGAATTGCAAATCAAAGTAATACCGATGGATTCAATTATTACAATTATAAGGATGGAGTCGGTGATTTTGTATATAATCAGTTATGGTATTTCAATTTTCTAGATGATAAAGGTACCTCTGAAACCTCAGATGATATTGCAGGTGTTGCAGCATATGGCCTGGCAAACCCAGAAAATCTATTGACCGGAGGTGCTGTTACAAACTCTTTTGGTATGATAATTAGAGATCCGATTGAAGGTAATTCCTTTCCAATTTTCAGTGAAGATTATGATCCAACTGTCCCTGGAAATTTCTATGCATCTGAGACTTTTGAACCTGAAGTGGGTCCTGAACTTCAAAATCCTGGAGGAACAATCGATGTAATAAGTCCTGATCATTATCATCTTGAAGGTCAGGTTATTAAAGATGATAAAGAAATCAAATGGGATCTTAATTATAAGAGAAGTATTGGTCAAGCCTGGCGGCCATGGGTAATATGGCCAGTTCCTAAAACCCTAGGTTTTATTCCTGCATGGATAAATTATCATATGCAGATGGCAAATGCTGTGGTTAATGGGACATTTTACGTTCGTGATGGAGAACAAGAAATAACCTATGACCTAGTTGATGCAAAAGGTTATCATGATGGTTTTTACAGTGAGTTTGTATTTTCAATCTTTGAATGGAACTGGCTTGATTTTAAACAGGATAATCTTTCAGTTCATCTTCTTTATCCTCATGCACCAGTATATTCATGTCAAGAAGGATGGGAAACTTGCACACCTGGAAACTTGAGAGTGGTCTTTGACAATGGGATGGAAGAAAAAGAATATAATTTTTATAGAAAATGTGACCTTGATCAAAGTGAAATATTTATCTCATATGGAAAATTAGCAGTTGATCCAAGATATCCTGATGTCAATTATCCAACTGAGGCATATATCACTGCTGTTGATCAAGAAGGAAATACACTATCACTAAATTGGACTCTTACAAGATATATGATTGTTTATTTTGATGTGCCTGATCCTTTTTATGATACAGTAACTTTTGAAATAATTGCTGATTTTTCTGGTACTTTTTATGAAGCGAGTACTAATACATATGTACCTATTTCAGGCCCTGGTTGGTCTGACTGGTCTGGACAAGCTTTTCCTGAGGTATAACCAACTAGCTAAAATGTATCCTTCCTTGAAATATTTTAGAAGAAAAGATATTTTTTTATTTTGTATACTTTCAGAAAAAAATGATGATATTTATTATTAATAAAAGGAATCGGAATTAACAATTGGTAAGCATATGTTTAAATTAAATCATTATATTATAAACCTTATAAATTATTTTTAGGGAGGAAAAAAAATATGAAAAGAAACCTGTTAAGTATTTTTATTTGTATAATGTTGATTTTATCTTCTACAATCATTATATCATCTGCAAATACACAAAAAAAATCAATTGATTCAAACCCTATTAATGCGGACTATTCCCATGCTGTTTTTGCGGAATTTTTCACTATGACGACTTGTGTTCCTTGTAAGTATGCGCATCAGGCATTATATCAGTTATATTATGAAGGATGGCATAGTCCATATTTTTATTATATAACTTATGTATATAATAAGAATAATCATTCTAATATGAGGAAGAATGAGTTGCAGGTTGTAGGTTCTCCGACAACTGCTTTTGATGGTGGTTATAGGGAGCTTATTGGTGCTTCGGATATTGAAACAGAAAAAACAAGATTCAACAATACTATAGCTATTTGTGCAGCAAGAGATGTTTATGATATTGATCTGTCTCTTAATGTTGAATGGCTTGGTGCGGTTAACAATCATCCAGAGGATGGTGAAACACTGGTTCCTATTGATACTATTTTAAATTGGACAGTTACTGAGATGAAGATTGATGTTACTGCTACAAATAATGATGCAAGTGATTATAATGGTCATATTCATATACAGGTTACTGA
>CP070712.1:1677895-1680877 GCA_020350365.1 Thermoplasmatales archaeon
GCTACCCTCAATGCCAAATTTTCATTTTTAATTCCGAATGCTTTAGGTGTTGCCTCACTAAAAATAAGTACTAGAAAAAACATAATTACAGTAGCAATTCCAATTCCTATACTACCAAAAAGCAAAGTGGTAATTACTCCAGCAAGAATCGAAGCAAAAATATTAACAAGGTTATTTCCAATGACAATCGCACTTATTACATTATCAGGATTTTTCAATAATTCCTCAAGAATTTTTGCTTTTTTATCACCCTTTCTTGCCTTATCCATAATGACAGCTTTATTTATCGAAATAAAAGCCATCTCTGAACTTGAAAAAAATGCTGAAATAAAAATAAGAAAAATGATAGTAAAAACACCAAAAATTATCCAAATCATAATTTATTTACGTCTCACATGAATTTTTATAGGTTTATATCCCTATCTATTATTAAATTTAACTATTATAATTTCCAATAAAATCATTTTGCTTTATCAATCTCATCTACTGCTTCAGGATTTGAAAGAGTTGAAATATCACCAACAGCCTTTCCAAGGGCTTTTGCTCTAATAACCCGTCTCATAATTTTTCCACTACGTGTTTTAGGAACATCAGTTACAAACCATATCTCATCAGGACGGGCAATTTTTCCCATTTCATGTCCAACATGCCTCCTAAGTTCATTACGTAGGTCATCACTAGGTTTTATGTTGCCTTTCAAAACAACATATCCTGTTATTGACTCTCCCTTGAGATCATGTGGTTTACCAATAACCGCGGCTTCTGCAACATGTGGATGACTTACAAGAGCAGATTCAACTTCAGAATTTCCAATTCGATGACCAGATACATTGAGTACATCATCTGCTCTTCCTTGTATCCAGAAATAACCTTCAGTATCTTTTCGAGTTACATCACCTGCAAGGTATATTCCTTTAAATTTACTCCAATATGTATCATTATATCTATCCGGATTTTTATAGATACCTCTTAACATACCTGGCCATGGGTTAGTTAAAACCAGATTTCCTCCTGCATCTTGGACAGAAGCTCCTTCTTCATTTAAAACATCTGCAGATAGTCCAGGTAATGGTTTTGTTGCAGATCCTGGTTTTAAAGGTGTAGCTGGTAGGGGTGATATCATAATGTGACCTGTTTCTGTTTGCCACCATGTATCCATAATCTGACATTTCTCGTTTCCTATATGTTTATAATACCATATCCATGCTTCAGGATTTATTGGCTCACCAACAGATCCTAGAAGTCTTAGAGAGCTTAAATCATGTTTCTTAACCCATTCCTCACCATACTTCATAAATAATCTTATACTAGTTGGGGAAGTATATAATGTTGTTATGTTGTATTTTTCAATAATTTGCCACCATCGATCTGGTTGAGGGTAATTTGGTGCACCTTCATAGATTACCGAAGTACTACCAAGTATCAATGGTGCATATACAATATAACTATGACCAGTGATCCATCCTATATCCGCAGCACACCACCAGATATCTTCATCTTTTAAATCAAACACCCATTTTAGAGTATATGCAGTTCCAACAGCATAACCACCATGCGCATGAATTATACCTTTTGGTTTTCCAGTCGTTCCAGAAGTATATAAGAAAAACAAAGGATCATTTGAATCGAGTCTCTCTGTTTTGCATTCTTTTGACATTCCATAAACTAGATCATGCCACCATACATCCCTACCTGGTGTCCAAGGAACAGGATCTCCCGTACGCTTGAAAACTATAACATTCTTAACACAAGGTGCTTTTTCTAAAGCATTATCACTTTGCTCCTTTAGATACACTTTTCTGCCACGACGCCAAAACCCATCACATGTAATAACAAGCTTTGCTTCACAATCATTAACCCTATCTCTAAATGCAAGTGCACTAAAACCAGAAAATACCACAGAATGGATAGCGCCAATCTTTGCACATGCAAGCATTGCAATCGGTAGCTCAGGAATCATAGGCATATAAATTCCTACTCGATCCCCTTTTTTTATCCCTAATTTTTTTAATGCATTAGCTAGTTTATTAACCTCAATATAAAGATCATTATATGTTAATTTTTGAATATCTCCGGGCTCACCTTCAAAAATAAAAGCAACTTTATTTTTTCTCCAATTTTTTACATGTTTATCCAAAGCATCATGGACAATATTATACTTTGCTCCAACAAACCACTTGACCCAGGGAGCATTCCATTCAACTACTTTATTATAAGGTTTATACCATTCAACAATATCTTTTGAAATCTCGCCCCAGTACCATTCCCAATC
Source organism: Thermoplasmatales archaeon (assembly GCA_020350365.1). Lineage (GTDB taxonomy): Archaea > Thermoplasmatota > E2 > DHVEG-1 > DHVEG-1 > SG8-52-3. The sequence continues at coordinate 1,680,168 of CP070712.1, forward strand.
CTTTGCTATTTTATATAATTCATCCAGATTTTGTATATTATGTTTTTCCATCCATTCTATTACATTTGTTTTTTTGACAAATTCATCTGATGGTTTAAAAACACGTTTTTCATCCAATAATACAGATATGTTTTCATCTGGCATAATTTCAAATCCATATTAATAAATATTTTTTCCTTTCTTTCTCCTAAATGTTTATTAGATTATTTAAACCCAATTTAAAGTAATATCTAAAATATGAATTACTCCTAGGTTATTCTACCCTATGTAAGGGGTTGCGGGAATAGATTTTTAGTATAAGTATTTTTGCTTAATTCAATTTACAATATAATCGGGTTATTACTTTTTATTACTGGTAAAAAACCATTTAAAAATGTTATTTTCAAAAACTAATATCCTTTAAAGTAAGATATAAAAAATAATGAATAAGAAGCATTACTAAAAATAATACTTCATTTATTTCGCAAGAGATATTTCAATTGAGGATACGTTTGACGATCTTCCTTCTTCATTTGTAATTGATTCTGTTCCAATTTTTATTTCTTTTATTTTTGCATCCTGGACAAACCTATTTCTTGTGATTTCCGCTGCATCAACTGCTCGGCTAATCGCTCTGCCTCTAGCTTTTATAATTACTTCATTTGAACCGCTATTAAACTGTGTTACTACTGCAAGTACATAGCTCATTGGCGGTTTGTTTCCAACATATA
>CP070712.1:1680977-1683957 GCA_020350365.1 Thermoplasmatales archaeon
GTCACTGGAGAACATAACGAAGATATTAATGAGATTAATATAAGTGTGGAATTAGAGAATTATGAAGATTCTGTTTATACAGGCCGATTGAAGGTTTACTTAACTGAGATTGTTTCAACAAAATGGCAAGGTGATCAACCATATAAATATGCCTTTCTTGAGTTTGTTATAGATGAGAATATTGAGATTCCACAGGATGAAAAATTAACAATTTCAGAATCAATTGATTCATCAGATCTTGATCCTGAAAATATAATGATTTTTGCCACAATTTTTAACTCTGAAAAGCATGAAGGTTTTTCATTTCCACCTGATAAAAAGCCCTTTGATGCATATTATGTTGATGCTGTAGATGTAACAGAAATCATAAAAGGCGGCAATCTTCCTCCGATGGTAGGGATTGAAAATCCAACTATTGGATATGTCCACCGTTTTGGTAGAAAAAGAGTATCTTTACTTGGAAAAACAATACTTCTTGGAAGAACAAAAATTGTTGCAAATGTAACTGATGATTCCTCAGTTGAAAAAGTTGAATTTTATATTAATGATAAACTTATGGAAACAATAACCAACCCTCCCTATGAATGGAAATTGCATAAACTAACAATTGGAAAAAAAACTATTACAGTAAAAGCTTATGATGATACTGGGAAAACATCAAATGCTAAAATTGATGTTTTGGCATTTATTAAATGGAAAAATCCTATTTTAAAAATATTTGGTATATAGTTTTTATAAAATTTATTTTTTAATTTTCCCATCTTTCATGATTATAATTCTATCTGCAAATTTAGCAAGAGTTTGGTCATGGGTAGCAATAATTATTGTTTTTCCATCTTTGTTTAAATTTTTTATGTATTTCATTATATCTTGACTTGTTTTGCTATCTAAGTTACCGGTTGGTTCGTCCATAAGAATTAATTTTGTATCATTTGCTAATGCTCTTGCAATTGCTACTCGTTGTTGCTCTCCTCCGCTTAGTTCATTAGGTTTTGATTTTGCTTTGTTTGCAAGTCCCATCATTTTCAAAAGTTCCATTGCTCTTTTTTGTTGACTGTCTTCAGATTTTTTAGCAATCATCATAGCAAGCTCAATATTTTCAGTTGCTGTGAGTATGGGAAATAGATTAAAAAATTGGAAAACAATACCTATTTTATTTGATCGAAGTATTGCTAATTCTTGATCATTTAATTTTGTTGTTTCAATTCCATCGATTTTAATTATTCCACTAGTTGGATAGTCAAGTCCTGCTATTAAATTCAAAAGAGTAGTCTTTCCACATCCGGACTCACCAGTTATAGCAATTAATTCTCCTTGTTTAACAGTTAAACTTATATTATCAAGTGCTTTGGTTTTAACTTTGGTTCCATATATCTTTGTTAGTTTAGAGATAACTAAAATATCAAACAATCCGCATCGCCTCGACAGGTGGTAGTTTTGATGCACGCCATGCAGGATATAAACCAGCAGTTATTGCAATTGCTAGAGAAAATAAAATGCAAAAAATAAAGATGTTTAAATCAAATGAAGATGTTGAAAGGTTTGCTGTTGTTTGAAACGATTGATATTGTGCAGGAAATATTTGTGGAAGAATTGAATATGATGCAATAAATCCAACAATATAACCGATAAACCCGCCAAGAAAACCGATTATAAATGTTTCAATTAGAAATTGTTTAAAAATAAAAGAATTTCTTGCTCCTAATGATTTTAATATACCAATTTCACGTTTCCTTTCATTTACTGCTGTTGCCATGGTATTTACAATTCCAAAAAACCCAGCAATAATTGCAATTATTACCATTAATAAGGAAGCATTTCGTACTGTTTTTATGACGTCTAATGATTCCTCAATGATTTGACTGTTTGTAATAACATTTACATTTGCAACATTTTGAATTTCAATTATATATTCATCCATTCTTGAGATATCATCTACTCTTATAAAAACAAAAGAAATTTTGTCCTTTGTATTATATATTTTAGCAGCTGTTTCAAATGGTATATAGACTGAAATATCATCATTTGTATTTGTTTGTTCGAGTACTCCAGTAATATTGAACAAATTCTCTCTAATAATTAAGGTATCCGTAATGCTTAAATTAAATTTCTCAGCAATACTTGATCCAAGTATAACAGAATAAGTATCATTATTATTAAGATACTGTCCTTCCTTTGTTTTCCAATTTCGAAGAACCAACATCTGACTAGGATTTATGCCAGTAACTGTTACAGGTCTTCCATCAATACCTGTGCTCTTAACAATAATTGGAGCAGTAATTAGTAAACCATCAACTTTTGAAATATTTTCAAAATCTGAAATTGGAATTGCCTCGCCAACCTGTTCACCTTCTAAAACACTTACATATTCATAGGAACACCAATGTTGTGGTGTAATCATTGCATCTGAACCTAATGCATTTGCACGTGAATAAACCTGAGTTTCCATCTCTGCACCAAGTAAGAAAAGACCGGCTATTGTCGCAATCCCTATTGTTATACCCAGAAGCGTTAAAAAAAATCTAAGCTTCCTTCTCATTATATATTTGAAAACAAATTTCATCAAATTCATTAATTTTTCTCCTAGATTTTCCCTTTGTCAATGATTTTTGTGGAATGGAGAACGTACGTGCCATTTGCAATTTTATTAAGATTGCCTGTTACTATTACATCATGCTCAAGGGCAGGTATTGTATTTTCATATTTTACATTTAAATGAGTATATTCTTCACCACAATATGCATTTCTATCACACGAGATGTAAATGTCTATAGGCATTATAATAAAAGATGAATCATCCTGATTTCTGGCGATAACTATTCCTTCAACTTTAATTTCTCTATCGGTATAAGATGCAGGATCTGCTGTAACCTCTAGAGGTGTTAATATTACTCCATTATCTTCGGAATCAGATCCACCTCCTAAAAAAAATAACCAAATTAAAACAATTATGATAACTATTGAAATTAAGGCAATAATT
>CP070712.1:1684057-1687015 GCA_020350365.1 Thermoplasmatales archaeon
AATTCCATTGATTTTTATCTGTGTGTACTTTTCTATTGGATAATCTGTTGAATCATATAAAATAGGATTTTGATAATTATCATAATCTGTCCTTTTACTTATTCCAGGTACATTACTAGCTCCAAAGGCGGCAATAAATAATAAAATTATTATTCCAAATACCAAGCCCTTTCTATAAGACATATTTTTATTTTTCATTTTTTACCTCCCAGAAATTATTTACATGTAGGTAAACTATAAATTTAAATGTTTGTAATATAATAAAAAAGATTGGGAGAAAAAACAAATTCCAAATTTATCCATCTCAGAGTCGATTCTATGAATAATTGTTAATTAAAAGATTTTCTAATTTAAAATAAATTAAATTTGATTATCCTGCTATTTCATTTGGTATCTTTGCTGGATGCCAGTCTAAATTAAGCCATGGTAAATATTTTCCAGGAGTTCCAAAACCCGGTGGCACTATAGTTATCGATCCACGAACAATCTTTGGAAATATCCTACTTCGCCCCCAATAATTATTATTCCATTTTGTATATTTACAATCTATAAAAAAGGCATTTTCCAAATTTCCAACAAAATTATTATTATTTATCTCATTTGAATTCGAATCATCAAGTCTTATTCCATTGTAGTTCTTCATTATATTATTACGGGAGATAATATTATCATTTGAAATGTAAATCTGAATTCCATAACCCTGATTCGAGGATATATCATTTCCTAAAATCATGTTTTCATTTGAAGATTGCAAATTAATTCCAATTTCTGTGTACATAGTTCTTTTTTTAATGTAAGATATTTTATTATTCAAAATCTCATTTTCATCCGACTCTCTAAGAAAAATATTGCTATTGTTTAAATTGTTACCTTTTACTATGCAAAATTTTGAATTTTTTAGAAAAATACCATAATAAACATTTGAAATATTTGTGTTTTCAATTGTTATATTTATACAATCGATTAAAATTATTTGTCCAGCGTTATTGATTTTTTCATTGGATTCATAATTTAGATATATCAGTGGTTTACCATTAACATAGTTATTCAAAACTGTATTATGGCTAGCAGATTGCGAAGAATAAATACCACAGTTGATAAACTCATTATCAATTATTTTATTATAATCTGACATAATTGAAATTCCAGTTTCTATTTCAATAATGATATTTCCTGATATCGTGGCTCTATCTCTGTTAATATAAATTCCATAATATGGGTAGCTTTTGCTATCATTTCTTTTTATTGTAAAACCTGAAATTGTAACATCCCAATCATTAATGGTTATCAGATTTTCAATACAATCACCAATTATTATTGTACTAGCCTTATCCTCACCAATCAGTGAGATCCTATTGTAAATCTCAACACACTCTTCATATGGTGAAGAATCATTGTAAACATATACAATGTCACCATCTGATGCATCGTCAATTGCATTTTGAATTAATGTATAGTTACCAGGACCCGATCCACCAACATACAATATATTTCCATTTATCATTTCATTATTAGATTTTTCATAAACCATTGCTTGTGTCAATGGTTGAATTGTTAATCCCAACAGTAGAATTATAATTATTAGATATTTTTTCATTTATCCCCCTATATCATAAGATTCATTTACAGCATTCCAATCAAATCTGGGTAAAGAGATAATTTCGTAATATTCATCACCCCAGAAATCCCAACGATATATACCGCCCTTGATTATGTGAATTCTTTTTGTTTCATTCCAGAAATTACTATCAAACCTGCTTGAAAAAGAATTTTTTAATATTGCATCTTCCTCATTATTATCATAGATGTTATTATTGTAGATTTTATTGTATTTTGCAGATCTTACTTCTACTCCAATATTATTTTGTACGATATTATTGTAATAAACCTTTGTTATTGCCGACTCATCAAGTACTATTCCTATTCTATTATTTTTTATCTCATTACTGGAAATAATATTTTTTAAACAAGCTGAATCCCAACTTATCCTTTTTGTCCCAGAAATATAGATTCCTTCTCTTGAACAATTGGTAATGGTGTTGTTAAGAATCTGATTTCTATTGCATTCAAAAAGAAGGTTTAGTCCACTATCAGAGAGATTATTAAATTCATTATTGATAATTATATTTTCACTAGAATAAAACATATCTATTGCGATTTTACCATTTGTCAATAGATTATCTGATATTTTATTTTTATATGAGTCTACAATCTCTACCAAATCAAATCTACCTTCTATTCTATTAAAGGATATAATATTATCATTAGATCCTTGTAATCTTAATCCCCAAGTAACATTCTCAATTTGATTTGCCTGAATATTATTATTAAATGAATATAAAGAAAAGATACCATAGAATTTGCCTGAAATGTTATTTTTTATAACATTGCAATTTGTACATAAAATAAGTTCAATACCAACATAACATTTTATATTAAGATTTTGAGAAGAAACTATGATGTTGTAACAATTCACAAGTATTACTTGACCAGCATTTGGTTGAATTGTTTTATTACTATCATCTTCAAGATACACTAATGGTAGTCCATTAATGGTATTATCTTCAATTTTATTATCTCTAGGTGCTCCGGTAGAAATGAAAATTCCACAATTTATAAATGAATTATTTAAAATCCTTGAGTTTTCACCTTCAAAAAGTAAAATTCCATATTTATTATAGCAAATCAAATTGTTTGTTATATTTACAAAATAGATTCTTTTATAGTATTCAGCCTGTCCAACACTGATTCCAATTAAATTATCTATTATTATGTTATTATCTATTGTAATATTTTTTCTTTCACCATAAATCTTAATACCTGCTTGTGAGCCAAAAGACCTACTATTATTAATATAGAAATTTTTAATAGAAACATTATCTACAGCAATAATAACGACGTTATCTTTTTTTCCACCATCAATTATTGTATTATCCTTACCCTCACCTATAAGATTTA
>CP070712.1:1687115-1690062 GCA_020350365.1 Thermoplasmatales archaeon
CGTATTGTTGAATCAAGACCTCTTGATATTTTCATTTATTACATGTCTGATACAGATAAAGATTTCTCAACCCATTTTGAAGCAATAAATGCATTAAAAGAGGCAGGTTTTAGAGTAAATCCCTTAATTGAAAAAGTAGATGATATTGAGGGAGTAATTAAATATTGTAAAAGACTTGAAAAGAAGCGTGAAACTCTAGATTATGAGATAGATGGGGCAGTAATCAAGGTAAACTCATATGAACAACAGAAAAGGCTTGGTGAGACATCAAAAAATCCTCGCTGGGCAATATCATATAAATTTGCAGCAAAGCAATCCACAACAAGACTAAATGACATAGCAGTTCAGGTCGGAAGAACAGGGACACTTACACCTGTAGCAATATTAGAACCTGTAGAAGTTGGTGGAGTTACTGTATCAAGGGCTACTCTTCATAATTTTGATGAGGTAAAAAGAAAGGGGATATTAATCGGAGACTGGGTTCTTGTTGAGCGAAGTGGAGATGTTATCCCCCAGGTTGTAAAAAGTATCGTTGAAAAAAGGTCAGGAAAAGAAATAAAGAAGATTATCCCTAAGAAATGTCCTATCTGTAAAACAGATGTTGTTAGAGATGAGGGAGAAGTTGCAGTAAGATGTCCAAACAAGTTTTGTCCGGCCCGTTTGAAATGGAGAATTAGATATTATGCATCAAGAGATGCAATGGATATTGATCATCTAGGAGAATCAACAATTGATAAACTTCTTGATGAAAAGTTGATAGATAATATTGCTGATCTTTATTTTTTAAAAAAGGAAGATATTCTAAAATTGGAGGGATTTAAGGAGAAATCTGCTAAAAACCTACTTGACTCAATTGAAAATAGTAAAAAGCAGGATCTTTCAAGACTAATTTATGGTCTTGGGATACGACATGTAGGAAAATATGCCTCTCAGCTTTTAGCATCAAAGTATAGTTCAATTGATGAGCTATCCAAAGCTGATGAAGAAGAACTTAAAGAAATAGATGGACTAGGCGATAAATCAGCAGAGGCAATTGCAACTTTTTTTGCAACAGAAGAAAATATTAAACTTATTGAACGACTGAAAGACATTGGTGTTAAAACAAAAGAAATAAAAAAAGAAGGACTGCCTTTACAGGGTAAAAAATTTGTTTTTACTGGTGGTTTGTCAACGCTCTCAAGACCTGAGGCATCAGATCTAATTAAACAAAAAGGAGGAATTGTAGCATCATCTGTTGGTAAAGATATTGATTATGTTATACTTGGTGATAAACCAGGATCAAAATATGAAAAAGCAAAAAAACTAAAACTAGCTATAATTAATGAGGATGAATTTAAAAAATTAGTTACATAATAGGAGGAATAAAAAATGGCAGATTGTAAACTTGATGAAAATAAAGTAATATGTAATTGTAGCTATTCTTGTGGAAAAAAAGGCATGTGTTGTGAATGTCTAAGATCACATTTATCAAGAGGAGAAGTTCCTGCTTGTTTTTTTCCAGATGAAGTTGAAAAAACCTATGATAGGTCAATTGATAACTTTATAAAGGTTTATAAAGAAAGGGGTCTAACAAGGTAAATATTGAATTTTATAGTTTATTTCCACATTGAGCACAAAACTTAGTATTTGGTGATAATGGAGCTCCACATTGTGAGCAGAATTTTGGTGTAGCACTAGCTTGTGGTTGCTGTGGTGGGCTATGTGTTGTTGGTGGAGGCTGCTGTTGAGGTGTTGCTTGTTGTGGAGGAGGGTGATAAGTTGGTTGTTGTACAGGAGGATGTTGTTGATACGCTGGTGGTTGATGATATGCTGATTGATGAAACATAGGCGTTGTAATCAACCCTTGAGACTTTGCAAGAGCAAATATTATCCAAAATATAATCATAGCAATTAATATCATAACAAAACCTACAGAAACAATACCATATCCTGTTAAACCTCCAGCAGCTATACTAAAACCAACTATGTACAATATAAACTCAACAGTAACATATATTGGAAGTTTTTGATAGATATTTAAACCATGTGTATTTAGTCTTACAATAGCTTGAACACTTAAAAGTAAAACTACAAGATTTACAAAGAATAAGATAATCATAATTATCGCAATTAAAATTGCTTGCCACACACCTGATTCGAAAAAACTGACATAAAACCAATTAAATCCTAAAAAACCTAGATCTGCTCCAAATAAATATAATCCAACACCCCAAGGTGTAAATTGTGCTATTAGAAGAAAAATTGCACCAATTATTCCAAGAATTTTTACTATCATACTTGTCTCTTTTGATATCATATTTTACCTCCTCATATTTTAATTCATTTTATTTTTTTGTTAAAACAGTAAATTCACTTCCATTTAGTGATAAAGTCAAAGTATTACCACCATCTGAAAATTCAAAGTTATAACATACTTCATCTAATGATCCCTCAGGAATATATTCCTCCCATAATTCATCATAGCTAATACAAAGTTGGTTATTTTTTACACTCCAAGTTGCAAGGTCCATACCCATTATTTCTAAAGATCCATCATTTTTAAAATTCCAATCAAATGTCATAAATTCTGCATCATATTGTTCCCATTCACCTACAAAACGACTATCAAGTACTCCCCCACTTAAAAATATAAAAACTAAAACTGCAATTATAACTATTGCAATTATTGCTATAATTGAAACAAATAAAATATTTTTAGATTTTTTTGGTTGTATTGCTGGAGTTATGCCTGATTGTTCTAATGGTTGTTGTTGGGTAGCAGGAGGTTCCTGTGAATTAGGTTTATTTGAAGGAGGTGTATCTGTATTTTGAAGCTGTATACCGCAGCTAAGACAAAATTTATTGCCCTCCTCAACCTTTGTTCCACAGCTTGGACAAAAATTTGGCATAAATATCTCCTCTCGCTAAATGAGAGTAATAATTCTTATAATTTAAATTTATTCAAATT
>CP070712.1:1690162-1693069 GCA_020350365.1 Thermoplasmatales archaeon
TCAGAGGAGCTTGAAGACATACCGGATGAGCTTGATATGAATGAGCTAAAAGAGGAGCATCTGATCAAAAAGGACAGTAAGGAACAAAAAAACAGTTCATAACCTCCATACCATATCAAATCGTCATATATCATCAAAATAGCACAGAGACAGTGGCCTGAAGATTCGCCCCTTTTATTTTTTCAAAGCCGCAATTTTTAGGGCCTACGATTTGGCAACAAAATCGAAGATGGGATAAGTTTCATATATCCACAAGGTATCTGCAATAATCAGTTCAATTTCAAAAGTTTGGATTATCTCAATATATCGGTACTTGAAACTTCTTGACATTACATGATGGAACTTCAAAATTTAAGTATTTGACCATTATTTCATTTCGGTAATAATATTCCGAACTTTTTTTCACTGATTTCTTAATTTTTTTCCACAATTGCTCATCTGCTTACATCCTTAATAATCATCTTATTTTATTGATATTATGTATAATTTTTTTAATTTTTTACTTAATGGTATGCTATTTGCGTTAATCCTTCATTAGGACTGCCAGTTTGTGCAATTTTAATTCACTGAGGTTTTTAAATGAAGAAACAAATAATCCCTCTACAGCGCAAACGCAATAAATTAAAAAATGGGAGTTATGAGCATTTAGGTAACGGTTATTATCGTGATATGCGTACAGGTAAAATAATTGACAAATATTTAAACCAAATTATCTCTAATAGATCTGGCACAAAATTGTCCTGAACGAAACGTGCTTTTAAATATGTCATACAGCAAAACCAATATGATTTTGCCTTAAACGTAGAGAATCGAAAAGGTGAATTGCAACGAAATTTTTGAATTAGTGCCTTTATGTTTATGATAACCCGAAAAAAAGTAAAAAAGCAAACATGGATTCAATAGCGATGACAATTATAAATTCATATATGATTGTTAGTGGTGCAATGACTACTGTTTTAGTTATAGCTCTTTTATTGAAATTGTTGGAGAAAATTTTCAATTAAAGAGAACTTGCAAAATCACTAAATTAGCTTTCGGCCCGAAGTGTCCATATTGTAAAAATATGGCAAAGATAAGAGTCAAACGCCGGTTTTGGTTAAGATTAATGTCTAAACTAAAATACTATCATTGTAGTCAGTGCGGCTGCAGATTTTCTATTTTCTTAAATAATATTGCTATTAGAAAAACATAATCAATTATAAAAATTACCAGATGATCGTTTCATACTTTTTTCTACTACAATCACCCAAAATTTTATCGTAGTATCTTTGGAGTGCCAAGATGCGAGGAAAGCAGATATTATTTTTACTCTTGAGCTTGATATTTATCCTTAATGGAAGATTACTAAAAGCTGCTCAAATTGATATATTTTCTATGGAAGATACCGTAACCATCACACTTGTTGGAAAAATTGAAAAAGGGGATGCAGACAAATTTCAAAAAATTGTCCAAGATTTGAGACAGAAAAAAAGGCCGGTGAATATGCTGACCTTGGCATCAAGTGGAGGTGATGCGAATGAAGCAATGCGGATAGGTAAAATAGTGCGAAAGTCATTTATACCAACACATGCTCCCTTCGCTTTAGATTATGGCTGGACATGTAATGGTTATCCTCCGGGATTAAATGACGGTGATTGTGATTGTGCAAGTGCGTGTTTTTTAATTTGGGTAGCAGGAGTCTATCGAATGGGGAATGTTTTGGGAGTTCACCGACCATATTTTCTGGATGAATATTTAGAGGACTTATCAGAATCCGAAGTTCAAAAAGATTATAGCTTATTGTATGAAAGGATTAGATCTTATCTGAAAAACATGGATGTCCCAGAGCATGTAATTGATGAAATGCTTAATACTGAATCGGATGAAATTACATATTTAGATTGGTATACCGCGAAATCAATGGAATCGGTCCCTTCCATTAATGAGTTGGTAGGAACAAGTTGCTTACGACTTACTGTTAAAGAAGAAATGGATTATTGGAGGTTACTGGCGAAACAATTGGAGGATAAAATTACTTTATCAAGATCAGAAAATTTTTACTTTAATTTTTTAAAAAAAAGAAAAGAAAAGTGCAATGAATGTATTAGAGAAAAGCTTCAAGAAGCACAATTAAAAGGAAAAACTACATCATAAATTTTTTGAAATACTTCTACTTAAGTTAAATATATTTTAGACATAATAATTACAGATATCTTTAACTAACCAAAGATTTTTGAAAACCTATAAATGTTGTGATATATTGGTATATCTGTAATTTTGGTAAAGTTTGGATATTCTCAATGTATCGGTATTGCTAACTGATATTGGTTTTTAAGCAATTATGTGTTTTTCTCATTCTTTCCCCTAACACCTCAAGCAATACATGCCCTCTCTCTTTTTTATCTTTTAGTAAATTGCAATATAAAAATGCTTTTTACTCTAATTCATTTAGTACCCAATTTTTTGAATTTAACTACATATTTATCTATAGTTATATGGATATGTTAAATCTAATAAACGTAATTACTGCAGATTTTTATGTAGTATTATGGAAATCTTTTTGGCACATTTATTGCTAAATTAATATCTGAAAACTTTCTTTTTAGTTGTGAGAAAATTAATTGTAAAAAATTTGGGGGGTGTCATTATGTTGTATTCAAAATTAAGGAAATTATTTCGCTTAGCCATATGCCTTTCGGTCTTATTCGCTGCTTTCTATTTTGGCCTTTTCCAGGCCGGAGAAGCCCATGCGTTTGGTTTGTCTGGTAGTAGCGGTGGAAACCCTTTACAAGCAGGTAGCCCTGACGCTACACCTGACGCACATCCAACTCCAGAACCAACGACCATTCTTTTGTTTGGCGCCGGGGCGGCTGGTATAGCAGCATATAAAAAATACAGGAAGAAAAAATAAGACTACAGCTCATAGAT
>CP070712.1:1693169-1696030 GCA_020350365.1 Thermoplasmatales archaeon
ATTTTATTATATTAGCAAGTCCCATACCTGCACCGAATCCTTTTTCTCTCACCTCATCAGTAGCTGTAGTATAACCTGGCTGTATTGCTAGATCTATATCATCTATACCAGGCCCACTGTCCACAATCACGATATAGATTTGATTTTTTTCTAAAAAGGCTTTTATTAGCCCTTTCCCTTTAGCGTGCAATACGACATTTACTTCAGCTTCATACAATGCGATACTGGCACGACGAGTTGCGTCAGGTGGGAAATTCCGTTCTTGTAAAAACTTTTTAAATTGTGTAGATCCTTGACCTGCATTATCGAGATCTTGATTCTCTATTGTATAAGAAAATAAACGATCACGGTACTCCTTGGATTCAGGGGTTTCTTGGTCAATAAGAAAATCAACAGGAGTGAGAACTTGATCCCGTCGTTTATTGTGCATATATATTTGCCCTAATCTTTCATACATATGCTGCATCAAATCGGCTTTTGTAACTATGCCAACTACCATTTGATCTCTATTGATTACAGGATATCTGCCAAAATCATGATTCATTAAAAAACCCATTGCCGTGGAAACAGCCATGTCATTGTAAAGATATACGACCTTCTTTACCATGTGTTTTTCTATTGGGTCATTAATGTAGCCTTTTTCAAGTGCAATAATTATGTTTTCTATGCTTATTATACCTATCAGAACTCCTCTTTCGTCGACGATAGGTATACCAGATATCTTATGATCACGCATCAATGCTTTTGCAGCAGCCAGAGTTACATCTTTTTTAAGTGTTATAGGAGGTGTAGTCATAAATTCAGAAACTCTACTATGCATTAGTAAAGAATCGAACTCTATCTTATCGACAGGAATCTTTATCATCTCCAGAAAATGTATAGCCATCAACACTTTCAAGTCCTGCGGAGTAAAGAATACCACATGTGGCGTATTTTGTCATTTTAGTGCTAAGGACAGCTATATCATTCTTTTTAGCAGCTTCAATAATTTGTTCATTTGGAATTTTACCCCGTGTAAAAACTACTAATGATATCTCCATAAGTGTTGCGGTACGAATAACCTGCGTAGTTAGCAGGCCAGTTATTAATATTGTTTTATTTCCACCCTCGAGATACGCTAAAACATCACTCATCAAGTCAGATGCACTACCATATGTAACATCTAGATCTTTACCATCAGGTATATAATGCGTGGTAGCATTCAATAAGTCTATAATTTTTTCAATTTTCATTATATCTCCGCCCTTAAACATCCACAATTTTTTCTATTGTTATTAAATGTGTTTTATAAGTTTATTTATTAATTTAAGAATTATAGAAATTAAAAATCTAGATATTAAAGTTATCTGTATTTTATACTTTGTGTCATTATTTTTTTAAAGAATAATATAATGTTTAAACCCTTTATCTAGATGATAAAAAAGAAAAAAGCATAAATACCATTTTTTGTTAAACGTTTTCCTGTAATTGTATATAAGGGGCGTTTAACTGTTAATATTTTAACTGAAAATATATGAAAATATTTCATTGGAAAAAAGAGTTGAGGTGATAGTTCATGAAATCTTATAAAACAATAGATATGATCATGCTATTATTGGTAGTTGTATTAGTAATTATATTATTTTTTGGTTCAACATATTTATATCAAGAACCAATAAGAAAATTTGAATCAACTGAAAATATGATGGATACTTTTGTTACAATCACTGTTTATACAGGTGATGAATCAAAAGCAAATAATGTTATAAATATGGCTTTTGATGAAATGAAAAGAATTGAAAATATTGCTTCAACATGGAATTCAAGTGCTGAGGCATATCATTTAAATCAGGAAAAACAGCTTAATAATCCATCTTATGAGCTTTTTGAAATGATTACCTTGTCAAAATATTTTTTTGATTTAACTGAGGGTTATTTTGATATAACTGTTCAGCCTTTGTTAGATCTTTGGAGTTATGATCCTTCTTTAGATAAACAAATGTGGGAGTTAAATAATTCAGAGCAGATCGATAAAATCAATGTTGTAAAACCATTTATTGGCTCTAATTATATTCAGATGATAGATTCACCTAAATACATTGGTTTTGAAAATGAAAATATGAGCATAACTCTTGGTGGTATTGCAAAAGGCTACATTGTTGATGCAGGAATAAATGTTTTGAAAAACAATGATATTAGTTATGGATTAATTAATGCAGGTGGAGATATTTCAACTGTTGGTGGTAAACCTGATGGGTCTTGGGCTATTGCTATGGAAAACCCTGAGAATACACAGGCTTTCATTACAAGATTTAAAGTAGAAGATAAAGCTGTTGCGACATCTGGTAATTATATTCGTTATTTTAATGAAAGTGCAAAAGTTGGTCATATACTTGATCCTAAAACTGGTTTTTCTGCAAATAAATGCTGGAGTGTATCAATTATTGCAGATAACTGTACATATGCTGATACACTTGCAACAGGTGTTTTTGTTATGGGGCCTGAGGAAGGTTTAGAGTTAATTAATGGTATTGATAATACTGAATGTTTTATAATTGATTCATCTGGTGAAATTTACCGATCTGACGGTATAGAAGTTTATGAATATTAAAAAAATAGAATGTTGGATGTTGTATGACAATGATGTTGGATTTGATATTTGGTAAATCGCATGGTGTGAAGGTTCCTCATAGGAAATATTCTGAAAAAAACAAAATTGAGATTGCACCTCTTCCATCTGAAGTTACTATTCCGATGGGGCAGCATCTTGGTGCGCCTGCAAAAATTGTTGTAAATAAAGATGATACTGTTAAAACTGGTCAGCTTGTTGGAGAGGCATCTGGTTTTATCTCGGCAAATATTCATAGCAGTGTTTCGGGTGT
>CP070712.1:1696130-1698990 GCA_020350365.1 Thermoplasmatales archaeon
GAATTCCTCTTATGAAATGGGATTGTCAAACTGCCAAATGGCATAACAACAATCTGAGGTTTCTTTCCTTTCTCTTTAATTTTCTTAACAGCGTCATCAACTGCTTTTTGTATATTTGAATATGGTAAAAGTTGAGCTTTTTTTATTATGGATGGATCTAAATCTGTGACTGCCCACATTTCTGCCCGAGTTCCAATTTTTGCCATTTTTGCGGCTTTATGATATCCTAATTTATATTCTTCATCAAGCTTATTCGATACATCCTGACATGATGTAGCGGATCCAAGAAGATCCAAAAACGCTTCTTCCCCAACGCCTGTACGACATTTTGAGACAAGAATAATTATTCCATCATCCTCAAGTGCAAGATTCCCATTATCCAGAGCCTTTTGAGATTGATATAAATCAACATCCATTGGATAGGGGGCTGCAGTTATGACAATATTTCCTTTTTGTTTTAACGGTACACAAAATATCTTGTTAGCATGCTCAATTGCAGCATCAAAAGATTTATGCAAATCTCCTGCTGTTGCTGCATATACTTTATGATCTCCAGTAAGAACTGTTTGTATAGAAAAAACATTAATTTTCTTTAAAACATTCATTGCATCAACCATATCCTCATGAACTGGATTACCTTCCAAAGTGAGGGAAGATGCCATATCGCTAAGTGCCAATTTATGGTTCATCTCAATCGTTTTATAAGAAGCAACTCCAGGTAAGAATGATTTACGTCCACCCGTATAACCTGCAAAATAATGAGGTTCCACGCTTCCAATTACAAGTATATTCTTGAATTCAGGTACAAGTTTGTTAATATACATCTCTGTTCCATTCTTTGACTTACCCAGATATTCCATTTCATCAGATTTACGTGCATCATGCGATATTATTTGATTTTTAAAAATTTGATAATTTTTCCCAAAAATATATTGAAATTCTTCATTTGTTGGCGCTCTGTGTACTCCTGTTGCAATGAGAAATTTAACATGCTGATGTGATGAAAGGAAAGGATATAAAAAATCTAATATTTTTGATGTTGGAGTTGGTCTCGTTGCATCGTTAACTATTACCAGAAGCTTATCTGATTTTTTTGCAAATTGATCAAAAGTGTCCATATCGATTGGTTTTTCTATTGCATCCTTTAAAATTCTTATTTCATTTTTTATTTCGATTTTATTTGGTAAAAGAATTTCAAAGGATTCATTGATACTAATTAACTTATTATCTTTCCCATAAGGTATTTCGATTTCCATATATTATCCCCATAGAATCGATCTTTGTACAACAATACATGACAAACCACCTAATATATTTATATGTCTCAATTATTTGTTAGATAGATGAGAATTTTTGATATCGCGATTATCGGGGGTGGAGTCATTGGTTCTGCAATTGCGTATGAACTTTCAAAATTTCGATTAGATATTATTGTTATCGAAAAGGAAGGTGATGTTGCATCAGGAACTAGTAAAGCAAACAGCGGGGTTATACATAGTGGTATAAATTCCCCTCCAGGTTCTCAAAAAGCTAAATTTTGTGTTGAAGGTAATCAATTAATCCAACAGCTTGCTAAGACTCTTGGATTTTCTTATAAAAAGGTGGGAAAATATGTTATAGCAAAAACACAGAATGAAGCAAAGGAATTAAAAAACCTTTTTAAGAATGGGAAAAAAAATAATGTGGTTGGATTAGAGATTCATCAAAGTTCAATTATTAATAATAAAGAACCACAAGTTGTATGTGAAGAGGGATTATGGGTTCCCTCTGCAGGAATTGTTCTCCCTTATGAATTTACTATTATCCTTGCTGAAAATGCATTAATCAATAATGTTTATTTTTTATTTAACACATTTGTTAAAAATATAAAAAAAAACCACGATTATTTTCATATCGAAACATCGAGCAATTCTATTCAATCAAAATTAGTAATTAATGCTGCTGGACTTAATTGTAGAGAAATTGTTTCAATGTTTGAAAAACCGGATTTCCAAATTTATCCATGTCGAGGTGAGTACCTTGTTCTCGATAAAAAATATTCTCATCTTATTCAATCCATGATTTATCCTATACCCGACAAAGAAAAAGGTGTTCTGGGAATTCATCTTACACCAACTATTGAGGGAAACATTTTGATTGGTCCAAGTGCAGAATATATTGATGATACGACTGACAAACGGACTACAAAGAAAATGATGAATATCTTATTTGACGAAGCAAAAATTATTCTTCCTGATCTCCCCAGAAATGCAGTCATAAATTGTTTCTCTGGAATACGATGTAAACTTGGTTCTCCTAATGAAGGAGGTTGGGCAGATTATCGGATTGAAGAAAGTAGAACCACGAAAGGATTAATAAATATACTGGGTATTGAATCTCCGGGTCTGACTTCTGCTCCAGCAATTGCGTTACATATTGTAAAAATGATTTCTAATCATATTGATCTTCAAAGAAAACAAGAATTTAAAATCTTAAGAAAAGAAAAAAGATTTTCGGAATTATCTTTAAAAGAACGAAATAATCTTATAGTGAAGAATCCTCAATGGGGAAGGATTATTTGTCGTTGTGAACATGTTTCTGAAGCAGAAGTAATTAATGCACTTTCAAATCCATTAGGCTCGCAGAGTATTTCATCGATTAAATATAGATGTCGAGCTGGTATGGGTCGTTGTCAAGGAGGTTTTTGTTTACAACATATGGTTAGAATATTAGAAAATGAATTCAATTATGATATAAAAGATATTAAATTGAATAAAGAAGGATCCTATCTTTTTTCTGGTAGAACTCGGGAGCATGTTCATGAGAAATAATCGTGTTGATATTGCCGTTATTGGTGGTGGTCCTGGAGGCCTTGCAGCTG
>CP070712.1:1699090-1701944 GCA_020350365.1 Thermoplasmatales archaeon
AGAAACAAATAGAATTAATATAATTGTATCTCGCCAAGAACTAGGTGATTATGGCATAGCTACCCAGGTTGGCTCTTTTGAACTACCTGCAAAGCTTAGCAATTTTAGTTCCGGAGTTAGATACTATCAAACCTCTATATTAAAATGTCCCGGAGGTAGAATTTCAGCAAATTTAAGTTATTTGATAAAAAAGATGGGAAAATTACGTACTCGACCAATTCTTGGAACGATTGCCACACTAATTTTACAAAAATATGGCGATATAACATGGGAAGAATTCGATCAATTATTTGAAATGATGAAAGTAACTGATTTTCTTCCAGAAACACTTGCATTACAAGATATTGAAAAAGCATGGATAAATTCTGATGTTGCCCCAGATACAGATAATTCAAACACAGTTTTTTTTATTTATCCATATTTGTTTAATGAATTTCAAATAAACTCATTAGCATTTCTTTCTAAGGATTATGAGCAAACTAAATCACCTATAGCTAGTTTAATAATCGTTCAGTTAGATCGCTTAGGTGATCATGATGCAGTTCTTAAGGTTAATGAGAATGTTGTAAAAAGAGTAGCTGAACTTGATAGAGAAAATGATTTTATTACAGCAAAAGTAACGGGGGAAAACATTGTATCGTCACAAATTAATGAATTAACTACTGAGGCAAACCAGATATTAGGTCCTTTGCTGTTTTTTATTATTGTTTTTATTCTTTTCATTTTTTTTAGAAGAACATCATATGTGTTCCTTCCAATGATAACACTGGTAGTATCTGCTATATGGCTATTAGGAACTATGGCGATTTTAGGAATTGCTTTTACTGTAATGGCGGTTGCTCTTGTTCCTTTGATTCTTGGTATTGGTGTTGATTATGCTGTTCATCTTTTTCATAATTATAGAGCGGAAATTGAAAAAGGTAAAACATTTGGAGAGGCTATAAAAAGATCTGTTACAGATATTGGAGCTGCGATCTTTTTAGCATGGCTTACAACTTTTATTGCATTTATGTCTTTTTTAAGTTCTAGTGTTCCCCCAATAAGAGATTTTGGAATTCTTCTTGGTTTAGGAGTAACATATACATTTATTACTGCAATAACTCTTTTAGCATCATTAAGATATGTAATTGATAAAAAGAAGAAACCAAAAATAAATGCAAAGTTTTCTTCCTTTTATTTGAAATTTTCCCTTAGAAATATTATGGGAAAAATCTCATATATTGTGTTAAAGCATCAAAAAAAGATTATAATTTTTATGATTTTAATTACTATTATTTTTGCATCTGGAGCAGTACAGCTTAAAAGAGGATTTGATTTAGATCAATTTATTCCAGAAGACAATCCTGCAATGGAACTTTTTGATACTATTGCTGATTATTTTCCTTATTCTAGTGAGTATCAAGAGTATATATTAATTGAAGGAAATGTAGCCACAGTCGAAGCTTTAGAAGGTATCGCTAAAACGCATCAAAATATTGATGATGATACATTTGTTAGTCGAAACAATAAGGGGGATACAAAATTAGTAAGTATATACTCAGTAATTCAAAATGCTGTTAAAAATAATCGATCAATGATTGATAAATTCAATATCAATGAAAAAACAAAAATTCCAAGAACTGATGAAGATGTTGAAGCTCTTTTTGATTATTTATATGAAGGTTCAAATTTCAATATTGGAGAATTTGATATAGGAGAATTTGACGTCGAGGAATTAGGAAGTAGCGAGATTAAAATGGTTTTATATCAAGAAAATTCTCAATATATAGCAACAATTATTCGTTATTATTTGGATGCTTCGTATCAACTAGAGGGAGGTGATCTCCAAGATGATCTGGAACAATTAAATAAGGAGATTAATGAAGATATAGAAACCTATGGAGATGCGACAGCCATTTCAACTGGTTATTCACTTATTCAATTAAGTATTACAAATTCATTAACATCAAGTCAATTTACAGCTACTGGTATCTCAGTTCTATTAGCTGCAATCGTTCTTATCTTAGCTTATCGAAAATTTACATTAGGACTTATTGCGATGATACCGGTTGGGATCACTATGATATGGATACTGGGTACCATGTACTACTTTGGTTATATCTTAGATGTAATGACTATTACAGTAACAAGTATAACAATTGGAATTGGGATCGACTATGCTATACATCCTACAGAACGATTTAGACTTGTTGCCGATAAAACAGGTGATATTGAAAAAGCTGTTAGAGAAACAATTTCACATACTGGAGGGGCACTTTTAATTTCAGCACTAACAACAGCAATTGCTTTTGGCATTCTTGTATTAGCACCAATACCTCCTCAACAGAGATTTGGTATAATTCTTGCTGTAACGATTACTTATTCATTTTTAACTTCAGTTATATTTCTCCCACTCATCCTTTCTCGTTGGGCTAAATGGCAGAAAAAAAGAAAAGGATATATCATTTCCCCTGGACCGGTAAAATATATCGAGAAGTAAATCAATTATTACTATTTTTATAAACAGTAAAGTATCTATACGATTTGATATTACGAGGGCTATATCATTGGGGATTATTATATGACACAAAAAAAAATGAAAAAGATACTTGTAACTGGTGCAGTAGGTCAAATTGGTTCAGAACTAACGATAGAATTACGTAATAGATACGGTAATGATAATGTATTAGCAACTGGAAGAAAAACTAAACCTAGTGAAACTTTATTGAATTCAGGTCCATTTGAATTTATTGATATAACTTTACGAGAAACAGTTGAAAAAGTGGTCGAAGAATATGATATAGATACGATTTTCAATATGGCTGCAATTTTATCTGCAGTTGGCGAAGAAAAACCATTGTTATGTTGGAATGTC
>CP070712.1:1702044-1704892 GCA_020350365.1 Thermoplasmatales archaeon
CATTTCTTCAATCAAATGCCCATATTCTTAATGTGGATGCTGATGATCTAGAGTTTCAAAATATTCAACCTATAATGTACAATAGCGATACTGGTGAATACAAATTTACAGGATTGAATTACAACCAATATAAAAATAGTATTCCTGTCTTTAGATCACGACTTATACTTTTAGTTAGAAATGAGGAAAATTATCCACTTGTATATGCCTCAGTTGATCTACGTAATCTTGAAGGTTTTATACCGGATTACGAGCAAATCAATCTAGATCCTGAAGGGGGAATTAATAATGCTTTAAATATGAAACCAAATTTGGTTTTTTTTACGCCGCCTGAATTGGTAATCTGGGCTGGTGTAGATAGCATGAATGCTCAGCCGAAATTGGCATATAACTTCATTGGTGATAATGGATATGAAAATGGTGCCAGCAATCCTGAAAAATATCTATTTGTAACAGATGCAGAAAACGGTGAAATACTCTATTATGAAAATCTAATCATTAATGTAGACGTTACTGGAAATGTTCAAGGTATGGTAACCCAGGATAAAGCTTCAGATAATTGTGAGGAAGAACAAGCGGATAATTTGATGTGGGCTAGAGTTGGCATTGGAGGTAATTTTGCATATGCTGATAAATATGGTAATTTTACGATACCAAATGAAGGTACATCACAAGTAGCCGTTCAATCGGCTCTTCGTGGTAAATGGTTCCGGGTTTACAACCAAGCAGGACCAGATACAGTACTTTATGAGACTGTAACACCTCCAGGACCAGCAAATTTCATGCATAATGAATTGAATGACGATGAGTACAAAAGAGCTGAGGTTAATGGTTATATACAATCAAATATCGTACGAGATTTCACAATTAAATATAATCCAGATTACCCCGGTTTGGACCAAAATGAATTTCCGGTTAATGTAAATATTGATAGCTCTTGTAATGCTTATTATGATTATCAATCGATAAACTTTTTCAGAGCAGGAGGAGGATGCCCTAATACCGCTTATTCAACTATAGTACATCATGAATATGGCCATCATTTAGTGGCAATGGCCGGAAGCGGACAAGGCCAATATGGTGAAGGTATGAGTGATGTAATGGGTGTTTTAATTACGGATGATCCAGGACTTGCTTGGGGTTTCTATGGTGAATGTGACACTCCATTAAGAAGTGCTGATAATGATATGCAGTATCCTTGTGGCGGCGCAATTCATTATTGTGGACAACTTCTCTCTGGTTGTGTATGGGATACTCGCAATGAATTAAATATTACAAACCCTACAGATTACACGGATATAATTAGCAACCTGGCAGTCAATGCTATACTCTTGCATACAGGTACTGAGATTGACCCAAGTATTACAATAGATTATCTAGTTCTTGATGATGATAACGACAATATAACCGATGGAACACCACATTACTGGGAAATCGCTACCGGTTTTGGTGCTCATAACATGAATGCACCTCCTACAGCTCCACGGACACCAGATAGCCCTGATGGACCTGATTATGGAGTATCTTATAGAGAATTTACATTCAGTGCTTCCACTATCGATTGCGATAGAGAGCAAATATATTATATGTTTGACTGGGGCGATGGAGAAGATAGTGGTTGGATAGGACCATACAATTCTGGTGAAACAGTAAATGTTTCACATATTTGGACAAAAGAAGGAACCTTTGAAGTAAGGGTAAAAGCCAAGGATGAATATGACCGGGGAAGTGACTGGTCAGAACCATTATCAATTCAAATATTACCATTGATTGAATTACAGTCTATTGAAGGCGGATTATTCAAAGTAAAAACAACTATAAAAAGCAATGATGTTGATTCTCCGATTTGTGTGCAGTGGAATATCACTCTTGATGGTGGGGCATTTATTGGCAAACAATTTTCTGGAGAAGTAGAAATTCCTACATCAGGAGAAGTAACTATAGAATCGGGATTTATATTGGGATTTGGAAAAACAAGGATAACAATAACTTTTGATTTACCGGAATGTTCATATTCAATGTGGAGAGGTGGATTTATCTATTTAATCTACGTGCATGTAAATATTGGAGGAGAATAAATCTTATAATACATTAAAGAAAGGATTCTATCCTTTCTTATTTTAATATAGAAAGAATTCTGATTAAATAAGAAAAAAAATTATTCAAAAAATCTACCTATAAGTTGTTAAAGATTAGATGTAAATCCAAAGTATTTAAATGAGTTTAGAAAAAATCTTTTATATATAATTGTTTTATAGATTATCTTAAATGTAACATTTAAATATCCTATGTATGATGTAAATATTAAGGGAGGCAATGAAATGAAAATAAAAAAACAAACAATTTTTACTGCAATAATTGTGGTAATTGGGCTGTTGATGTCAAATGCGACGAGTTTTGGAAGCAAATTAGATTATGATAATGAAGAAATTGTTTCTGTTTTGGTTTATCTGAAGGATCAGGTTGATCTTAGTGGGATAACTAAGCAGATGGATGATCAAAGAGCATCATTAAGACTTCGTCATGAGACTGTAGTCGTTGAACTTCAGAAAACTGCATCTGAATCACAAACTGAAATTATTGAATATCTTAATGACCTTAAAAGTCAAGATCTTGTTAAGGATTATAGATGTTATTGGGTTGGTAACATAATTTGTGTTGATACCTATGCGTATATTGTTGATGATATATCAAATCATGATGATGTTTTAGAGATATATCCAAATTATGGAATCGAACTTATAGAACCAGTATACGAAGGTCCTATTGGTGGTCCTGATGATACAAGAGAGGTTGAACCTGGTGTTGAAGCTGTTAGGGCTCCAGAGGTCTGGGATATGGGTATCAC
>CP070712.1:1704992-1707822 GCA_020350365.1 Thermoplasmatales archaeon
ATAGCCCAACTAGGTGATCTTGTTACACATAAAAACAGCAGAGGTATATCAACAAAATTAGTAACTCTTCCCGAAATCTATGCAGGAACTCACTTTCCTGTAGAAGGAAGAGATGACCAAGAGAAAATCAAATACTTCATTAAAAATGCAATTGAGAACTGGGCAACTAGCTCTGTTATGCTTGTTGGTTCAGCTTCAAAATTTCCAACTAGAGAGACACATATTTATGTTGAAACTCATGAGGATGATGAAATCTTTGTAAGTGACTTATATTATGCAGATATATATGACGGAACAATGAATTTCTGTAGTTGGGATTCAAATGGAAATAGTATATTTGGTGAATACAATTGGAATGGAAACTACGATACTGTAGATTTATATCCAGATGTAAGTCTTGGACGACTTGCAGCAACTTCGACAAGCCAAGTAACAACTGTTGTAAATAAAATAAAGACCTATGAAATAAATCAGGCATATACTCAAGGATGGTTCAATAATTTTGTATTAATTGGTGGTGATACTTGGGTTCCTGATCATGGCGAGGAAAGTGGAACTCCTGAAGGTGAGTATAATAATCAGAAAGCATTAGATGAGATGACAGGATTTAATGATGATAAAGTATGGGCAACAAATGGGAGATTAGGTAAGGTTACCCCACCATTTGGAAAAGGGGAAATTAATGACGCAATAAATGCTGGATGTGGTTTTGTTTATTGGTCAGGCCATGGAAATACAAACCTTTGGGGCACTCATCCATTTGAAGGTGCACATAATATCTGGATTCCAACACCCATTGGTTATTATCTATCCGGAGATGTCGGTGGTTTGAGCAATGGTAATGAGCTTCCAATTGTTGTTGTTGGAGGATGTTCCTGTGGTAAGTTCGATGAAGACTTCAATTGTTTTGGTTGGAGTTTCCTTCAAAATTCAAATGGTGGAGGAATTGCATCAGTTGCATCTTCTGGTCTATTATATGAATATTTAGGCAGTGGATGTGCTTCAGGACTTGCCGGTAAAATTGGTATATATATGTTCAGGGCTTACAAGGACTGGGGAGCATTAACATTTGGTGAGATGTGGAACATAGCAATAACAAAATATATTGATACAACCTCATTTATGGTACAAGATATAAAGACAATGGAAGAATGGACAGCCTTTGGAGATCCTACACTTGCAATTGGAGAACCATCTCAGGCACCAAACCAACCAACAAGGCCAAGCGGTCCAACTTCAGGAAAGGTTGGAGTACAACTAGCTTATACTACATCTGCTATTGATCCAGATGGAGATGACGTATATTATCAATTTGACTGGGATGATGGAACTACAAGTGAATGGCTAGGTCCTAGAAATAGTGGAGAACAAATTACTGGATACCAAACATGGGAGAAAACCGGAACTTATCAAGTCAGAGTTGTAGCTAGAGATGATCACGGTGCAGTTAGTGAATGGTCTGAAACACTTTCAGTAAATATACCAAGACCTAGGTCAGTATTAACCACTTCAGATGGAGCATTTACAGCCGAAATTGGATTAACAGATAGTGAAGAACCCAACGTACTGCTTGATGGAAATTATAAAGTAAGAGGCGATTTCAAGGTATTATGGGGAATTGCAACAGGAGCGGAAAAAGAAGGAAGATTCTTTGGAATATTTATTGACAATCATTTTATAATAAAAGTTCCAACACAAAGAGTACCAATAACAATTTATGGACGATGTATAATCGAGAGACCAGAATTTTCCGGCAACTGGCTTTCTAGACTACCAAGGGTAAAAGGATGGATATCTGGAGAGTTTACTCCATCCTAATCTTTCTTTATTTTTTTGTAAGACAATAAACCGAGATTGTTTCGAAATCAAAACTTCTGCATGAAACGACATTAAATTGAAATTTCTTTTTTTTTATTAAGGATTCAAGTTTATCACTGTCTGATAGTGAACTAAAAATAAAATATGATTTACCGTTTTGTTTTAAATAATCAGTTAGTTCATCTATAAATCTTGTTGTAATTTTTATGCCTGTTGCTCCTCCATTTGTTGCAACATCAAACCATCCTGATCCACCAACTATGTCCTTTTTTTCAGTTGGAAGATAAGGAGGATTAAATATTATTATGTCAAAAACTTCTTTATTTTTTATAGGTTTGAATAAATCGCCTTTTCTAACATCAAAATCTCCCTTTACTAAATGTTTATTTCTTGAATAATTTCTTTTTGTCAGATCAACTGCAAATGGATTAATATCTGTACAAACAACATTTGCTCCAATTCGTGCGCAATCAAGTGAGATAATTCCACAACCTGTCCCAATCTCAAGAACAGATTTGCCTTTTACAACATCAAGAGCCTCGATTAAAAGAAAAGTATCTTCAGCAGGATTATAAACCTCAGGATGGATTTCAAGGGTCAGTCCTTTGAAATGAAAAAAATTTGTATTCTTATCTTTTTTCAAGTAAAAACTTAATATTTTTATTTCTTTTAAAAAGTTTTATATAGAAAAAACTGCTCCCAAAAGACATGCAGGAGAGATCAAAAGCACAAATAACAATTGGACTTTTAGCATTCTTTGCAAGTGTTTGGGTTTTATATGAATATGCTAAAGGTTATCCAACCATTTTTGAATCAATTGGAATAATAATCATACTTCTGATAGTTATGCTTGTACTTGCATATATACTAATAGCGATACTTGAATGGATCAATATTTTTGATTTAAAAACAAATTCAATACTTACTTTAATTGTACTTTCTGCTTTTATGATTAATTTAACAATTTATCTATTTACAAATTAAACCTACAAATTTATTTTTTATTTTATAT
>CP070712.1:1707922-1710733 GCA_020350365.1 Thermoplasmatales archaeon
TCTACTGTTGTAATATTATGGTCTCTTAAAGTCATTAAATCAAAAGTATTACTTCTACAAGTAGTAGCATTTCCTTCTTCTGTTTTTGATGAATGAAATTTTTCAACTGAATGATATAAGGGAAATAATCCATTAAGTGCTGTAAAAATCAGCTTACCAGACTTCTTTAAAGATTCAGCAACATTTCTTAATATCTCAAAATTCATTTCATCTGTTTCCATCAAACAAAATCCGCCTTCACATAGCATTATTGCCAAATCAAATTCATCTTTGAAAGGTAATTTTCTTGCATCATGTTTCTGAAATTCTATTTCTAAATTTTGTGCTTTTGCTTTTTCTTTTGCCTGCTTTAGTTGTGAATCCGATAAATCAATCCCAATGATATTATAACCCCTTTTTGTTAATTCAATAGAGTGTCTACCTGTTCCACATCCAACATCTATTATTTTCAGAGATTTATCATAATTAATTTCCTTTTCAATGAAATCGCATTCACCAATTGTTCCTTTTGTAAAACTTTCATTATCATAGTTTTTACCATAATTCTCAAAAAGAGATTCATACCACTGTTTCATATTCTCATCTCCATATCAGTAAATTTTTTATTATAATCTGAATGTAGTCAATAAAAAGTTATTTAATAATCATATCGGATGATAAATCAAAGAGATTATGATTAGTTATGTATGAGCATTATACTCTCACCATATATGTTCGACGGGACCACTTATCTATTAAAAAATCTCGACCGATAAAACATTTTTTATATTTACATGATTTACATTGTAAGGAATAATAAATATCTGTTAATGCTTGTTTTAATTATCTTATGCAACCATTATTATTGTTCTGTTAAATCATGGAAAAATCTCCAATAGATCTCCCACAGTATTATTTCTAATATCATAAATATTAAAAATTCACCTTCTGTCCAAAAATTAAAAACTCCTAGTACTGACAAAGCTATCAATAATGGTACTAATAATAACATCAAAATGGCAAACATTATAGGACCATCTAAAGTAGGAGTTGCAGGATACAATTCCTTATTAAACTCTTCCAATGTTGTAAGTTTGTTAGAAAGTATCTCATCATTTTTTATAATTTCATCAAGTTCATCAAAAATTTCTGTATCAGTAACCTCAACTGATTCCAATATCTTCAGTGTTTTATCTTCTCCAATGATATTAATTATTTTATTACCCATTTTGTAGCACTTGTTTAGATATCTATTGATATCAGTTGGTTTTGTAAATAAGAGATTAAAGAATAATATTGGATTTTTGAATAGTATCTTGCGATATATACTTCTGTCAATATTTACTTTAAAAATTTCATTTTCATTTTGTTCTAAAAGGTCTCTTACATCTGGATTATTAGCAATATCTATAACTGTTTCAAATAGGTAGTCTATTGGTGAATCGATAATTATTTTTTCCTTTGGTTGTACAGTAGCAATAGCCGGTTGAATACCAACACCAATAAATAAAAATATAATTCCAATTACTAGCGTCTTATAAAATAAATTAGGATTTATCACCATATTTTTTTACCTCCCGTAGATATATAATATAATCTAATTTATAATATTTAAATGTTACAATAACAAAAATGAATAGAGTATATTTTACTTAGTATCACCGTTGCAATTATTATTGGAATGCTTTCAAGCTTCTATCCAGCACGTAAGTCTGTAAAAATAAGTCTTATTGAAGCTGTTGGATATGAATGATTAAATCTAAATTAATCTAGATTAATACTATTAATTTCACTTAAATCATCTAGACTGTTCATTTTGACCATCTTATCAGATATTGTATAAAGCACGTTTCCAATGTAAAGTGACCTTGTTATATAAGAACCAGAGTAATACCAGGACCACCAATAATCAGAACTTTCTTTTTCTTCTTCGCTCATATGAGTAATTCTGCCCTTGTATTCAAAACCATCCAAATCTAAATTGTAAATATAAGCACCTTGATAGGTGAACTCTCCATACATATTTGCTGGTTCCTCATCATATTGTTCTTTAATCTCTTGGCTTATTTCATAAAGACTTACTGGAATTACAAGAAGCTCCTTTTCTCTATCAAATAGAAATGCTTTATGTTCATACAATGCAGAGCTATCAGTTCCTCTATCACCAATTATAACTTTATCAAGTTCCTGTGGATTTTCAAAATCACTTACATCAAAAAGTGCAAGTTTCAGTCCTAGGTACCATGCAAAACTTGGATCATCTGATGCAACAGTATCTTTTCCAATTCCAATTATATGATTTTCATCAAATGGATGCAGATAGGTTGAAAAACCTGGTATCTTGAGATATCCAAGAATCTCTG
The DNA here is from genome assembly GCA_020350365.1 of Thermoplasmatales archaeon. Lineage (GTDB taxonomy): Archaea > Thermoplasmatota > E2 > DHVEG-1 > DHVEG-1 > SG8-52-3. The sequence continues at coordinate 1,710,265 of CP070712.1, forward strand.
GATTGTAAGCATCAGACAAATCAATTGTAAAGAATGGATCAACTTTTTTGAATGTAACAATATAAGCCTTGTCACCTAAAAATCTTGCAGAATAAATTTGTTCACCAGGAGCAATATTTTCAATTTCAGATACTCTCTCAAGGTTTTCATCAAGAATGTAAACATTGTTTTTTGAGGGATTAAATTGATCCCATGCATAACCAATTGTTGTTGCTATTCTGAAAAAACTATTATGTTCATCCATTGAAAATTGATTTAGAACATGACCCGGAACCTCACCTTTTGTTAGATAATCAATCTGACCATTTTCAATACTTATTTTATGAATCATTGTAGTTTCCTCACTTGATTCATAGTCCCCTCCAACAAGTGGTCTGGCATAATAATCATATTTGGTATAAACAAGATAAATATTTGTTAAAGAAACATACATTGTCTGTGAAATTCCAATTAAAAAGCTTTTTTCATC
>CP070712.1:1710833-1713629 GCA_020350365.1 Thermoplasmatales archaeon
GTATTTAAACTAGAAGACAAAGAAAAATATCCAAATTATAATAATATAAAAGTTTTAGTTCAACCAGATGTACCATACGCAGGATGGGCACTCTATGGAGAAGGAGATTTAGATAAAGAAGGAAATATCCACTTTTACTCACAAGAAGAAATAATAGATGATATAACTTCTTAAATCTCTAATTTTTTCTTTTTTCATTCAAAATACTTATTTATCTGTTATCTTATTCTGCCTACGATTCTTATGCCAGGAAAAAAATTAACAGCTAGAAAAAGAGCAGAACTAAAACAAAAAAAGCGTAAACAGCAGCAAAAAAGTAATTTTCCGGTTTTTATAATCTTTTTCGTAATAATCATCGGTGGAATTGCTGGTGCATATTATGTAATTACGAATATGGGTTCCGAAGAAGATGACCAAAATACAAATGGACAAACTACAAATATTGCACCTGTTGCAAATGAAGATTATTTTATAGTAAATAAAAACTCGTATATTTTTAGAATAGAGGCTCTTAATAATGATTATGATTCAAATGATGATGATTTAAATATCACAAGTATTACAACACCTCAACATGGAGAAGCAGAAATAATGGAGGGAGGAACAATATCTTATATTCCAACAGTTAATTTTAGTGGAGAAGATTCATTTGATTATACAATTAGTGATGGTGATAAAGAGGCTACTGCCACAATTAATATATTAATACCAGATACTATAAATCCAGTTGCTTTATTTCAAACATCTAAAGGAGCTTTTGCAGTTGAATTATATTATGATAAAATGCCAATTACTTGTGATAACTTAATTAATCTAGCAATGAGTGAATTTTATGATGGAATGATATTCCATAGAATATCTGATGATTTTATGATACAAGCTGGAAATACTTATCCTGATGGTACAACAAAGACCAGTCCTTTTGGGAATATTGAATTTGAGGTTTCAGATGTAACTCACGAAGATGGTACAATTTCAATGGCAAGTAGTGGAGCCGGTGTTGGAGGTAGTTCACAGTTCTTTATATGTGATGGCGATCAAGATTTCCTAAATGGAAATTATGCAGCATTTGGTAAAACAATATATGGTATGGATGTTGTTAGAGATATAGCAGATGATCCTCATGATGATAGTTCTTCAGCAGGAGGAGGAAGGCCATTAGATGATATAATAATTAATTCGATTTCTATACATAATTTATTTTAGGAGAATGAATTTTATGAACAAAACTGTAGAATTTAACACAAATATGGGTAATTTTAAAATAGAGCTTTTCATGGAAAAGGCACCATTAACTGTAGGAAATTTTATAAAACTCGTTGATAAAGGATTTTATAATGGTTTAATTTTCCATAGAGTTATTCCTAACTTTATGATACAAAGTGGATGTCCTCAAGGTACGGGTTATGGAGGACCAGGTTATACCATCCAGGATGAATTTGATTCAAATCTAAAACATGATAATCCGGGAATTCTTTCAATGGCAAATGCTGGTCCTAATACAGGCGGAAGTCAGTTCTTCATCACAGTTGTACCAACACCCTGGCTTGATGGTAAACATACAATTTTCGGAATGGTTACTGAAGGTATGGATGTTGTTAATAAAATATCAAAAGTTCAAACAGACAGATCTGATAAACCACTACAGGATATTGTAATAAAAAATATAACAATCAAATAAAAGGGAAACTAATGACTATTCTTTCAGATAAGGACATAGAAGATTTTATCAGAAATAATGAATTAGGAATAGAACCTTTTGAAAATAAGAATCTTACACCAAATGGTTATGATCTAACAATAGACGAGGTTTATATCAAAAAAACAGAATCACATATAAAAAATGGGGTTGCAACAGTTCCACCACTAACCTGGTTTGCAATAAGCACGAAAGAATTTGTTAAAATGGGGCCGAAGCTAGCATCTCAGTTATGGATACGTTCAAGTTATGCAAGAAAAGGAGTAATGGCAAGTTTTGGAAAAGTCGATGCAGGATTTCATGGAACACTTACAATTAGTTGTTTTAATTCAAACGATAGTCCACTAGAAATTCCGATTGGTGATAGATTCTGCCAAATAGTTTTTGAAAATCTTTCTTCAAAGCCTGAAGATCTTTATGATAAAAAATCCGGGAATTATCAAAATCAAAGAGGAATCAAATTATAAAACTTTTCTTGCAAAGGTAAGATATCCCGTATGACCTAACATTTGAAAACTAGGTCGTGACCCTTGTTCTGAAACAACCATTTTTCTTTGAATATTTTCAAATGTTCTTACTTCAATAAAACCATATTTTTTTATTTCTTTTACTGTTTTTTCCATTTGTGAAATAAGTGGGGAGTATGAACAAAAATATCCACCTGTTTTAAGCGATTTCCATGCATGTATAACAGCTTCCCATGGATTTGGTATGTCAAAAATTATTGCATCTATTTCTTTTTCATCAATACCTGAAGTAACATCTTTTATCTTTGTCTCAACTATATTTTCAAGTTTGGCCATCTTTAGATTTTTCATTGCATGCTTAATAAAATCTTCCCGAATATCATAAGATATTACTTTTCCATTTGGCGAAACAAAATTTGCAAGAGCAATAGTAAGAGAACCTGAACCAATACCTGCTTCAAGAACAATTTTGCCTGGCTCGATAGAACAATTGATAATAATTTGTGCAATATCACGTGGAAGAATTATTTGTGCACGACGTTTTATGCACTGGAGTTTATCTTGAAGGGATGGAGATAAAATCCAAAATTGTTTACTTCCGATTTTAATTTGTTCTCCATAATTTGTTCC
>CP070712.1:1713729-1716502 GCA_020350365.1 Thermoplasmatales archaeon
AGGAAAATCAGGAAATTCCTGAAGAGTTAGGTACAAACATTCATCGTCTATTTCATAATAAAACCAATGAACATGACTTTCTTGACCTTCTTGGAACGCAGTATTATCCTCATAAAAAGTAAAAATCACTTCATTACTATCATTTTGTGTAATTGAAACTCCTTCCCATGTACCAACTATCTTTTCAGAATTATTTTCAACACATCCAGTCATACTAATTGTAAAAATTATGATTATTGTTAGGAAGATATATTTCTGCCACATCTAATATTCCCCATTTTTATTATTACACCTATTATTAACCTTTTCATAAAAAGGTAAACTTTTCTCCAATAAATACTTAATATTAGCTTAATTTATTTAAATGTATCCAAAAAAGAATATTAATTTGTTAATAACTGATGATATAAACTGATAATATCATTCTTTTTAATCACAATATGAATATAATATGTCATCTTTTTATATATATTAATAAATGCCTTTTTTAAACTTATTGTTTAGGATTTTTCTTTTCTATCCTGCATATTAGCTAATTTTTTTTGCTCTTTATCGAGTTTTTTCCCTCCTTTTTTCACCTTTTTTATTAACCTGTAATCTTCTCTTACTGCCGGTGTTTCCTTTTTCCAAAATTTAAAAACCATAATAATTGAATTATCAATTTAGTATATAAGAAAGAAGGATATTTTCAAACTGCAATAATATAATTGAAAACTTTAAGAAAAAACCAAGTGAATACTTTCGGCTGCCCCATTTACACTTTTAATATGTATATCAACAATCTTGACTTTCCAAACTATTTCTTTGGGGGAAAACAATGAAATCTGACGATATCAAAAAGGCATTACTGGAACCTAACTCCTTTGCAAAACTTGATATAATTGTTAAGTCAGGAATTATAGAACTTGACGTTTTGCTTGGCGGATTCAAAGCAGGAGAAATTACATATATAGATGGCGATAGTAAACTTATTTCTAATCTTCCAAATCAACTCTGTGTTAATACCTATATGACATTTAAAAGTCCAACGATTTACATAGATGGTGGAATCTGTGCAGATCCTTATAGAATCGCAAAATATGCCAGAATGAATGAAATCAACCAAAATGATGTCCTAAACCATGTTTATATTAGCCGATCATTTACGATCTATCAACTATCATCATTTATTGATCATTTACTTGAGAAAGAAATCAAGAAACATGATCCTCGTACGTTAATCATCGGAAAGTTTCCTGCCCTGTTTTTAGATCCTGATATTCCAACTAAAGAAGTTCAAACTATTTTGAAAAATACAATAATAAAACTCCACGAACTTACATCAAATTATAATCTTATTACAGTTCTAACTAATGTTGATAGTAGAATGTATTCAAATAAAATCAGAAATACAATACAATCATATGCTCATGAGACAGTTAGAATGAAATACATCGAACCATGTACCTATGTTGATCTTCTAAGAAAAAAGGAGAACACAACTGTACTTCACATGACAGAGGGACAATTACGTTTAGAGCATTTTGGTATGGTGATGTAAATGGGTCGGACAGTTCCTTCTTTTAGAATAGTTATTGAGCAATTTGGTTGGGAGTGGTTAGAGTTCAAACGAGCTCTTAGAGATATTGATAAAGAATCCTTTGAAAATCTCATGAATCACGCACGTCGTCATGCAGAAGCGGGTACAAACATGCCCAATCCAAACCCATTTGAACCTATAGTGATGTCCATTCTTGTTGAACATGAAAATGAATTAAGGAAACTTAGGAAGAATGATAAGAGGGCACATTCTTGATTCCTATGTTGATTTCAAGAAGAACGTTATGGTAACATGGCTTATTGATAATGGTAAATCACGCAGAGTTGAAGACGGATTTGAGCCATCATTTTATGTTTATTCCTCTCAAAGCAATCTTTTCAAGCTTGCATCTGATTTACAAGATATTTCTCAAGTTAAAAATCTAAATTTCACACGTTATAGATTATCTTTAGATCAAGAAAAGAAACTAGTTCTTGAAATCACTCCAAGGACACTTTCTTCACTTAAAAAACTGGCATCAATGATTGATAGATGGGGTAAGTATCGTACTTATCAATTGTATAATGTAGATATTCGTCTCTCTACAAGATATCTACAGCATAGAGGTGTGTTTAGTAATGCAAGAGTAAAATGGGATGGTATACAATTCATATTGTTAGATGAACAATGGGCGATTGATTACGATTATCCTCAGTTCAAGACACTAAATATGAATATTGAAAGAAAAACAGGATTTCAATCTTTGCACGAGCCAATTAAATCTATTAATATTGATGATGAGACAATCGTGGAAGAAAATGAAGAGGATACCCTACTTAATGCTGTAAAATATATCCACAGGAAAGATCCTGATATTATCTATACCATAGAGGGAGACAGTTTCTTACTACCTTATATTTATTATAGAGCAAAAGAATGTAATATCGCTAAAGATGTCAACTTTGGAAGAGAAAAAATTCAAAGACAAAGACCTGTAAAACAGGCAAAATCATATTTTAGTTATGGTCAAATTGTTTATAGACCTGCTTTTTACACACTTCAAGGAAGGGTTCATATTGATAAGCATAGTTCTTTTCTTTATGATGAAAGTGGACTTCGAGGATTAGTGGATATATCTAGGTGTGCAAATATTCCATTGCAACTTCAATCTCGCCTTGGACCGGGTACTGCTATTAGTCAAATTCAAGTCAACAAGGTAATGCAAAAAGGTTATCTTATTCCTTGGAAAAAGAA
>CP070712.1:1716602-1719349 GCA_020350365.1 Thermoplasmatales archaeon
ATTTCCTCTTTTTTCAATATTTTTTAAATTAAATCAGATGAGTGGAATTTCTATTTCAGCTGCCAGTCCATGGATGCATTATATTGCAATAAGTAAAGGTATTAAATCCCAGTGGGGGAATCTTGATTTGAATAATACAATGACTATTCTTCGTGATATTTATCTTGGTAAAACAGATATTAGATTTTTCATTATGCAGAAATTAGGTATTTATTCAACTCCTTATCAATGGGTGATGAGTCCTGAAACAGGTGATTTTGTCTTGTCCTTTGCTACAAGAGATAAAAACGCATTTGAAAATACTGTTAATTATTTTAATTTCTATAAACTTTTAGAAAAGATACCATAAATTCAACTTGTCCTTTAAAATTTTGATTTAATTCTATAATAAAACTTACGGTGGTTTTAAAGGTCCTGGGGGCTCTGGAGGTGTCGGGGGATTAGGTATTTCTGGACCTACTAATTCAAACCATTCACAATATTCTTCACACCCATTTACGCCTTTCATTCTACCAATCTTGCATGATGGTATTTTAATTTTCTTTCCTTCCTCCTCAAAATACTTATATTCAAAATGAGCACAGTCAGTTCTATCCATCTTTTCACCTCTCCCTATATCATTATTTTGAAATACATTATGGTATTTAAAAATAACACTAATGAACATAAACTTTCAAAATAAACTAAAAAATGAACTTTAATAAAAATAATTTAACACTTTGAATATACTTTCTTTTTTGAGTAAAATCTAATTTAACAATAATTTTATATTAGACTAATATATATCTTTTACTTATTTAATGGGGGAAGATTATGAAAAAATTGGTACTAATTTTATTATTATTTTTGCTCATAGCAAATCTTATTCCAGCGGTTACATCTGAAAAATACATTCAAATGAATACTTTAATCAATTCTCAAATCCAACAGATAGAAATAGAGGTTATAAACGGAGGTATTGGGATTTCTGGAATAATTAATAATATAGGAAACGAGGATGTAAATGAAATAAATTGGAGCATTGAGTTAACAGGAGGTATAATTTTAACTGGTAAATTTGAGCAAGGTATTATACAGAATATACCCCAAAATGGAAGTGAAATTGTAGAAATACCTCTAGTTGTTGGAATAGGAGAAACTACAATTACTATTTCTGCAACACCCGCTGAAGGAAATACTGTAACAAAAACAGTAAAAGCAAAGGTTAGAGGTTTAAGAGTAATAATTTTGCCAGGTGATCTGGATGCATTAACAGCCAAATTAGAACTAGTTGCCAAAGGATTCAAATCACCATCAGTTTTAACTAATGCAGGAGATAATTCAAATAGACTTTTTGTTGCAGATTTGAATGGGATTATCTATGTGATAGAAAATGGAACTAAGCTTTCAGAACCATTTTTAGATTTGACAGAAAAGATAGTTAAACTCAATCCAATGTATGATGAGAGAGGCTTACTTGGCCTAATATTCCACCCTGAATATGAAAATAATGATAGATTCTTTGTATATTATAGCGCACCAAAATCAGACAATGGAATTGACCATGAAAGTATACTTGCAGAATATCTTGTATCGTCTGAGGATAAAAACAAGGCAGATCCCAATTCAGAAAAAATTATTATGCGAATAGATCAACCAGAATCAAATCATAATGGTGGACAACTTGAGTTTGGACCTGATGGTTATCTCTATATAGGATTAGGCGATGGTGGAGGGGCAGGAGATCGCCATGGTACAATTGGAAATGGGCAAGATATTAACACCTTATTAGGCTCTGTTTTGCGAATCGATGTTGATAGTGGATCTCCTTATGAAGTACCTCCTGACAACCCTTTTGTAGGAGAAGATGGACTTGATGAGATATATGCATTTGGTTTCCGAAATCCATGGAAGTTTTCTTTTGATAAAACTACAAATAAGCTATTTCTCGCAGATGTTGGTCAAGATAAATATGAAGAGGTTGATATTGTTGAAAAAGGTGGAAACTATGGATGGAGAATAATGGAAGGAAACCACGTGTATGATATTGAATTAGCAGAAATTTTAAATATATCACTGGATGACCTTGAAAAACCTATTCATGAATATAGTCATAATTTAGGTAGATCAATAATAGGGGGTTATGTTTATAGAGGAACGCAATCACCAAATCTTGTCGGAAAATACGTCTTTGGAGATTGGAGTTCTGGTTTTGTTTTACCAAGAGGTAAACTATTTTACCTTGAAGAAATTGAGCCTGATGTTTGGAAACGATATGAATTTAATATGTACAATGACAAACCTTTGAAAAGGTTTATTTTAGGCTTTGGAGAAGATGAAAATAATGAGATATATGTTTTAACAACCCGTACTCCAGGTTCTCTTTTAAAATCTGGGGAGGTTTGGCATATAATAGTTGATTAATGGAGGTGTAATATTTGAAATATACAAAGACAAGTGCGATATTGCTTGTCCTAATAATGTGTATAACATTAATAGGTACACAGGCAAGTGCTCATCCACCAGGGTTTATCAATCTAAAATATGAAGAAAACAACCTAAGAGTGTTTATGACACACTTTTCTATATTACCAACTGGATCCCATTATGTATACCGAATAGAAATCGAAGTAAATGGCGAAATAGTTCAACAAGAAGATTATGATCAACAGCAACGCTTTATTTTCTTAATATTTAACTTTGATATCATCTTAGAACCTGGTGATGAAATAACCCTATCTGCCTATTGTAGCTTATTTGGACAAAAA
>CP070712.1:1719449-1722176 GCA_020350365.1 Thermoplasmatales archaeon
CAAAACAATTCAACAAATCACCTGAAGTCCATAATCGGTTCCCAAAATAATCATAAATCACAAGGTTATCTTTTATTCCTGAAAAAGTACAAGCTGCAATTTCACCATTTCCAGAGATAGAATTTCCTTTTGCACCAGCTTTCTCACCGAAAAGTTCACTACGATGCCATAATATTTCAACATTATTTTTAGGAACTGGTAAAGAAATATAATCTGAAAGACTAGGGTCACTATGTACCATACCACCACCCCATTCAGGTAATATGAAGTCTATTTCATCTGCAGCAATTGTATTTTCAGTGAGTAGTAGAATGATTAATGAAAGTATTGTAATTATTAGCCTTTTACTAGGGTGCATAATATAATTAATTTTTATTTAGTATAAATATATTTTTATCCTCTAATGTAAAAAATGTTTGGTATTCTATTCTAAATACCAAAGATTATTTTTAAGAGGGGAAAAGAAATTAGCAATCGTTCAAAAACTATTTGAAAAAATGAATTTGTAAACATTCTACTTTTTGGCATTGTTATCTGCAGATATCCCCAATCACTTTCTCCACCATATTCATCCTTTAGTTTTGCCTTAATTGTATAATCGCCTGTTTTTTGCCAGCTATGATTCTCACAAATTTTTTCACCATTTCCATAAGGTCCTAGCCAGCCACTATTTGTACCATCATCCCAATCCCAATAAACAAATATGTCATCTCCTTCTGGATCGATTATTTCTGAGATGCAGTAAGTGTATTCTTCACCTGGTTTACCATTTATCGGCCCTTCAATTGTTGGAGTTGTCGGTGGATAATTTATGTCCTCCTTAATTATTACTAAGGTTTCATCAATTGCAATATTGTTATGATAATCTGTAACTGTTAATGAAACAGAATAGTCCCCATATGTTAAATATGAATGTGTTGGATTTTGTTCAATTGATGTTTCACCGTCTCCAAAATCCCAGAACCATTCATACTCAGGTTTTCCTCCATAGGCACTGCCCTTGAACTGAATAGGTTCATTTTCAATGCCATTGTATGGGCCATGTGCATCAGCAAATAGCTCATTTTCACCGAATGCAAAGACCATTCCATTCCCTGCTCCAATATATACATTGCCAGCTGCAATTGCCGGTGATGACTTCATTCCTATTTCTCCACCTATGTTATATTGCCAAATCATATCGCCAGTAAATGCATCAGCACAATGAAAATAAGCAGACATGCCACAACAAGGATCATTACCATAAAACACTTTATTATCTGCAACAGCAGGAGGAGCCCATATACCATTGTTCATAAGAAATTGCCAGACAAGACTTCCATTTTCAGCACTTAAACAATATAAACCTTGGGCATATGCGCCAATATATACATTCCCATAGGCAATTGCAGGAGATGAATGAACCTCTCCTTCTGCATTGAATTTCCATATTAGACTTCCATCGTCTGCATCTAAACAATATACATAATTGTCATTTGATCCAAAATATACTTTTCCTTCATATACTGCAGGTGATGACCATATTCCACTAGTTGTTGAGTATGACCATAAATAATTTCCATTATTTGTATCTAAACAAAACATATCTCCACTAAGCGAACCAAAGTATACTTTACCATCAGAAACTGCTGGAGCTGTCCAAATAACATTTCCTACCAAGTATCCCCAAATTTGACTTCCATCGTTAGCATTTAAACAATAAAAATATCCATCACTAGAGCCAAAGAAAACTTTTTCATCTACTACAGTTGGTGATGATTCAATCATAAAATAGGTTTCAAATTTCCAAATTTGACTACCGGTATCAGCATCCAGACAATAAAAATTCATATCCTGAGAACCAAAAAATACCTTTCCATCATAAACGGCTGAAGAACCTGTTATCTGACCATTTGTTGAAAAGTTCCATAAAACGTTTCCATTAGTCATATTAAAACAGTAGAATTTCTTATCCATTGATCCAATGTATACCTTTCCATCAACAACATTAGGTGAAGCAGTGATTAGATAATCAGTTTGATATGACCATAATACACCAGTTGTGTCTGGAGCACTTGATGTTGAAAAGCCATTTTGATCAGCGTCATCATGAAACATTGGCCACCAATCTATATCAAGTGGTGCATATTGATTCTCAAAAATATTATGAGTCTCAATTGACATACTAGATACAAACGGTATAATTGCGCCTATAAGAAAAAAAAATGTAACAATTATTGAAAAATTCCTTCTAAAAAAGTTATTATTCATATTTTTTCTGCCTCCAAGCTTACAATTAAACACAATATTAGAAATTAAACACTTTATATATAATATTAACGATTGTTAACCACTTTTAATATGGGATTTGCAAATTCTTGATAATTATTGATATCAATTCTTGGCTTGCTTATTATAAGGTTATTTGAAGATCTTACTGGATCATCGATTTCATCAGAATTAAAGTTTCCAGCTATATCATATGCTATTGCTTTAATTGTCATATTTACACCATCTGGGAGTTTAATAATCCAATGATAATCTGGTCCTGGTCCAGATACTGTTTCCTGGATTAGACCATTTAAATAGAACTCAACATAGGCCATACCACTTGTTTCATCTGTTGCGGTTACTGTAAATGTAAATTCCCAACCTGTGATTTTGTTTCCTCCAGTAACCTTATAACTAAAAAACATTTCAGGAATTGTTTGGTCCATATCAATTGTAAATGAGTTCTTTGATGTTTCT
>CP070712.1:1722276-1724973 GCA_020350365.1 Thermoplasmatales archaeon
GCTGGAGGATCACTTGTAACAACAGTACCCATTGTTAGATCGGGATTTCCCCAAAGTGCTCCCCATTCAAACGCTTCTAATTTTTGATAATACCATAGGTCATTTATGTACATCTGATATAAAGCATATTGATGAGCTTCCCCTTGAGTATATTCACCTGATGTACAACAGGTTGTAAACCAATAGTCAAGTGATTGACTTGAACCATCCATGGGATCATTCCAAGCATGCATTCCATATGCAACTTTTGTTGATCCTAAGAATCCAACAGCTCCTTGCTTCATCATCATCTGACCAATATTATCATAATCAGTATCAGAATTACTGCAGGCATCGGCAAAGACAATTGCTGGATAATCATCATTTAAAGATAAACAAGTATCAGTGTTAACAAATGGTTGAGATGGATAATATTCATAACAAGCAGTAGGAGATCCATGTCCTGCCCAATCAACAAAGGCAAATGAACCCTCAGACCATACTTCTTCAACTTTTGCATAACTTACATCATAGTCGCATTCATATGAGGATTCAGACTCTTCATACATAGTTGTCCTTGTCCAATCCTCCATCCAGGGATGAAGCTCTGGGTCTGTTTTATATTCCATAAGAACTGCATTGTCTGTGTCAGGCCAGAAAAAAGTACCAACAAGTAAGATATTATTCTTATAATTTGGGTCATCATTTTCTTCATAAGCAATTGATTTTTGAATTATATGTTCGACTGTATCAGGATCACTCCAAGGAATTCTCCCGACATTTACTTCCGCTGTGAAATCAACTGGATCAGTATCCTCCCCGTATAGATGATCTCCATCAGCATCCCAGGATTGGCTGTCTGGATAAGAGAGCTCTGCATAATAATAATCTGTGTCAGGTCGCCCATATCCCTTATCCTGGGCAGTAAGCCTTATTGGGACATCATCATAGCTTCCTATTAAACAAACATCAAGAATGCCCCATTCATCTGATGGGTATTTCTCAAGTAAAAAGTTTCTCATCTTTTCAGCTAAATCATAACCGCTATAACTAGAGTCAATCCAATCAGTTGTAGCAACATACGCACTTTTTCCTTTCATTTCTTCCCACAGAACTAAGGGTTGTACTGACGAAGTTAAAGAATCAAGAGTGATAATAACAAAATGATTACTTTGTTTTCCAGAATTACCTATTGGATACCAATCCTTTGCCTGGTTATAGTTATATACAATTTGCTCTGCCTTTTGTTCAATTTCTAATATGTTGTCATTCATAATATTCTCAGGAGAAAATCCTTCAGGATATGTATAACTTACAGTTATTGTAAATTCAGAGAAATATGTTAATTCACCTGATAATGGTTTATAAGAAAATGGTAAAACTCTTACATCTACAAGATTATACTTTCTAAAACCTCCAGTCCTTACAAATTCTACATTAGAACTGGGATAAGCTTCATCACTATTGTAAATACCTTCATAGTTTTCTTGATAAACTTTCTCTTCTTTTTCACGTACAAGTGGGTCTTCCTTGCCAATTACCTGAGGAAGCTTGCAAGGTGAAACATAATAACTTTCCAGTAGAACAATACCTTCTCCAGTGCTATATGTCATATCAACAAATTCTGAACCTGGTGGAATTGCAATTTGAAATATCCTTGATGGTAAGTTTGGTTTACCTGCAACAAGGTAATGACCGAAATTTTCAACATTAATATCTATTCCCTCTCCATTATTTTCGATTTCAAAATCACCGATTTCAATTGAAATGGTAATTTTTCCATCCTTATATTCAACATCGTTATTCAAAACTGTAGCATTAGCAAGAACACTACCGATCATCACCATACTAATAAAAATTCCAATTACTACCCTTTTCATAATCTACCTCCAATTAACAATCGTTATTTGCTATCCTTATAACATATATAATGTTTATGCTAAATAAACTTTTAGTAGTTATTTATAGATATTTATATTAATTTTAAGAAAAAATTGTTATCTTACGACCATAACAGGTTTATGAGCATATTGAACAACTTTATTTGCAACGCTTCCAAGTAGATAATACCCAATCTTACTTGTTCCTTTGCTTCCTAAAACTATCAAATCTACATTCAATCTATTTGAAGTTTCAATAATTCTGACAGAGGGATCTCCCTTTTCAATAATACCTGTTATAGTAAATCCTTGTTGGCTAAAATCGTGGACTATTTCATCAATCATTTTTTTTGCTTTATTTTCAATTTTTTTAGACATTTCATTATCAACAAAGGTCTTGTCAGAAGGGATTGGTATAACTGCTAATAAAAAAAGTTCTCCATTTTCATCAATAAGAGATATAGACCTATTCAAAGCCTGTTTAGACCCCTCCGATCCATCAAAACCAACAAGAATCTTATTCATAATCTATTTTTTTCTCCAAATAGCACCCCTTGAAGTATCCTGTATTTCAAATCCAATTTTATCCAAATCATCTCTTATTGCATCTGCAGTTTTCCAATCTTTATTTTTTCTTGCATTTTCCCTAATTTCAAGTAATAAATCAATTGAATTTTCAATACTTTTTTCATCGACTTCCTTTTTGAATTTTTTAACTATACCTAGAACTTTTTCCAAAAGGATTTTATTATCTGTGGTTTCACCTAAACTTGGTTGGAATAAAGTCAAAATTTTTCCCAATTTAATAAAAATTGATTGAGAATATCCACATAATTTA
>CP070712.1:1725073-1727746 GCA_020350365.1 Thermoplasmatales archaeon
AAGCTAAAGTAAAAGGATTATGTAATTCGTGTTATCAAAAAAGAAGGAAAAAATATGGAAAAAATTTGTAGATGCATTTATTGTGGACGAAAGTTTATTACTGAAGAGTTACTAAAAGATCATATGATAAAATTTGGAACACATGTATAAATTAATCCCAAATTAGGATTCAAATCCTGATGCGGGCGTTCTAAATATTAATATGCTTATTTTTTTGTTTCCATTTTGCCCATAATACTAGAAATGTTGGTAGGATAAATACCGATGCTAAGAAACTGTATAAAATAGTTAAAGCAGTTATACCTCCAAATTGTTGTAAAGGCGGCATTAATGCAAACACCAGTAAACCAAAGCCTGAAATCGTTGTTGAAGCAGCTCCAAATAATGCAGTACCAGTATGAGTAACCGTACTTCTACATGCATCATCAATATATTCAGTAGTTGAGGTTGGTTTGTTAAATGTGACTTTTCCTAACTTATCACATGTTGGACAGATAACCTTTACAATCTGCCTAGGTTTAGCAGTAACTCTTCCAATTTCACCACAATTCGGGCACTTGACTATCTTTTGAATAGAAATATTATTTTTTATATTATGCTTTTCAAGATCCTCAAGAAATCTATGCGTAATATGTATTCCATAAGTAATACCCAAACCAATAGTTAAGGATGCAATCGTAATTGTCATCATATTAAGTGGTATATTTACTAAATACATTGTTCCAAGAGTCCATGCCACACAAAATATTACAGGCATCATTGTTATTAATCCAAGTATAAAGGATCGCCATTTATACCAAAATACAATAGTCAGAACAATAAAAGATAAAATAATCGTGATAATCAACGAACGGATTTGACTATCATTTAAAGAATCCATTATAACCTTTGTTAAAATAGGTCCACCCGTAACAATTGCTTTATCTGCACTATCATCTAATGGTTTTTTATCTTCTAATAAATCATTTTGAAGTGTTTCAACTGCTTCATTATCATTAGAGTCTAAATTAATAGAAATTCTTAAAACTGTGCTTTCATAATTATTATTCTCACTTTTATGTAAAACATATTCTACAGCTTTTATCGAATTTTTATTTGAATAAAGCCAATTATACAAATCAACAATATCTTCTCTTGTGGCATCTTGATTAGGTATACCATCACTTGTCATAACATTATAATACAAAATCTCAAAATCTGGGTCATAACTTGCATCCTGAACACCATAAAGAGTGGTATTTGTTGCCCAATCTTTCATAACCGATAAAATTGACTGGACATCAGGTTCATCTGCATTTTTGATTACTGATTCATCATCCCTCATGTTATTTATTGTTTGACCAATATCTCTTAATATATCAGGATTAGTAATATCACCATTTACTAAAATATTAACCTCTTCTGCCATCCCACCGCTCATTCCAAATTCAGTCATCATATAATCTAAATCTTTTGATATCTCCAAATCATCTGGTAGGAAATCCTCGAAATTAAAGGTTGTTTCTAATTGAAATGCACCAAAAACAGCTACAATTGTAATTAAAGATACCACGATAATAACAGTTATAGCATGACGTTCAGCAGCTATTGCTCCACTGCCTATAGTTTTATCAAGAACTCGCAAACCAGAACTTTTTATTTTACTTCTCCTGTTCTCTGAACCATTATTATTTGATTCATCATCCATTTTTTTCCCCTTTTTCAATCTTCGGTTATCCCTAAGTTGTTTACATGCTGGAACAAAAGTAGTCATAGTAACAAAACTTCCAATAATTCCAATAGCACATAAAACTCCAAACTGAGCAAGAAGACTTATTGGGGAAGCCAGATTAGACATAAAAGAAACAACTGTTGTAACAGTAGCAAGAAGTAATGCCATTCCAACAGATGCTATTGTTATAACTATTGAACTACCAATTTTTTTACCACTTTTAATTTCTTCACGGTATCTCATTGTTATATGTATTCCATAATCTATGCCCAAACCTACAATTAAGATGGGGACCGCTGTAGTCATTGGATTAAAAGTATAACCTAATGCAGATCCAAATCCATAAACCCATATTATCGCAAAACCCAAAGCAAGAAGACTGAACATCATATCTATACCACTTCGATAAATAAGTGCTAAAATAATTATTACTAAAGTAAAAGCAAGTGGTAGAAGAATTGCCATGGACGCATTATTAGCTTCCATAATCTCATCCATAATTATGCTTGAACCCATCACAGCCATCTCTATATATTCCAGTTCAGTGTTTTTGACAATTTCATCCATTCTTCTTTCTGCTTCAGAGGACCCAGATCCCCTCATCATACCATTTGAACCACCACTAGAAGATGGATTTAAATTAATAATAATCATTGAACCCTTAGCTTTAATTTCTTCTTTTGCGGGATCAAAATCTTTTGTTAAAAAAATTGAAAATATACCCTTTACTTCAATAGGTGTTTGATCTGAAATTAATATCTCACGAATGAGTTGCTTTACTTGATCATCATTCATGCTTTGAACTACAGAAATTTTTTGATCAATAGTGGGAATTGTGATACCTTGTTGTATCAAGGCCATCTGAGCAACTATATCTGCAACAGAGTTTACATTTACAGATGGTATTTCAGGTGTTTCCAGATTAGCTATAATCGTTGAATCTTCAACAAACTTTTTTTCAA
>CP070712.1:1727846-1730500 GCA_020350365.1 Thermoplasmatales archaeon
CCATTATAAAGTTCTTCAACGGTCATATTTTTAGGTTGAAAAACAACATCAACCTGATTATATTTACTCCAATCGCGTGTCAATATTCTACCTTCGTTATTCAATCTTTCAAACAGTGGTGTTCCAGGATATGGAGTTAATATATTAACCTCAAGAACGTCTAGTTCCCAATCATTAATTGTCTCAAGTGTTATATCAAAAACATCATTTTTATCTTCATCAAATCCAAATATGATTCCACCTTGAATCGTCATTCCATGATCATGGACTCTTTCTATCATCTTTTTGAAATTTTCAACCTTATTATGACTCTTTTTTATGTTATTTAATGCCTCTTGACTAACAGATTCAAAGCCAACAAACCATTCAACACAACCTGATTTTCGTGCAAGATTTAAGAATTCCTCATCGACATTTCCAAGGATATTTGTCGTTCCATTTGCTACCCATCCCTTATGAACCTTCTGCCTTATCATTTCCTTAAAAAGTTCTTGTGCATATTTTCTGTGAAGAGTTATGTGAGGATCATGAAAAATAAACATTTTATTTGGCATATTCTTTATTTCTTCAACAACATCTTTTATAGGTCGTTGTTTTACAATATTTCCACAAAAGCTACTGATAGCACAGAACTCACATTTATTTGAACAACCGCGTGTTGTTTGAATTGCTCCTAAAAATGGATTGGATTTAATAAGATCTCTTCTTAAGGGAGGAACTTTTGATATATCAAAGTTATTATCTCTTTCATAAAAGGATTTTAGTTTTCCATTTTCAAAATCATCAAGAGCTCTTGGCCAATTAGCTTCTGCCATACCCTTTACAATACTGTCAGCATGCTGTTTTGCTTCTTCTGGTAAAGCTGTTGGATGATATCCCCCTAAAATAACTGTTTTCCCTCGTTTTCTAAACTCATCTGCAATTTTATAAGCTCTAGGTGCAGTCATAGTATAACAGGTAATACCAATAATATCATAATCTTCATCATAATTTATATTTTCATAATTTTCATTAACGATTTTAACAGAGTGTCTATTTGGTGTTATAGCCGCAATATGTGGTAAAGTAATTATTGGATATCCAGAGATTATTTTACGCCATGAGTGCTTATCTCTATAAGTTGTCATCCCATGTTCAATCGCTGGAAATACCAGTAGAATCTTCATATTCTCCAGGAAAATATGATAATTATTAGATATATAATGTTTTTTATAGATATACGTTTTTAACAGCTGTTAAAAAGCTTATAATAAAAATTAATAGCAAGTATTAGATAATGAGATAGTTTATTGTTAAGTACAAGGCATAGATAAAAATGAAGAAACATGTTTTAATAATTCTAGACGGTGCGGCTGATTTAACCAAGGTGAATGGAAAAACACCTCTTCAGACGGCTTCTACACCTAATATTGATTTTATCACAAGAATGGGATTTACAGGTTTACTTAAAACACTTCATAAAAACCTTCCTAAAGGTAGTATAGTAGCCCTTTTAGGAATATTAGGGTTCGATCCAAAAAAATTTTACCCGCACGGTAGAGCATCTTGTGAAGCAAAAGCATTAGATATTGATTTAAATAAAGGAGATCTTGCTTTTCGTACTAACCTTGCATGTATTGAAAACAATATTTTAACAAGTTATAATGCTAATTATATTAAAGACGTTCAAGCCAGTAAGTTAATCGATTTGTTAAATAAAAATTTAAAAAATAAGTTTTCTGATTTCGAGCTCTATCATAATTCTGATTTTAGAAACACATTAATTATTCGTAATGCAAATGTTCACCCTTTAAATCTTGTTTGTCCAGAACCACATGAAAATATGGGAGAGGAATTTATACTCTCAGAATTAATCAAAGGTTTGGATAACAAATCAAAAATTATCGCTTCAAAAATAAACTCTTATATTTCTCAATCTGCAGAAATATTAAAAAATAAGAGGGCGAATGTAATAATTCCCTGGAGTCCCTCCTCACCTTTACATCTTCCCCGTTTTTCCCTTTTGAAGAAGGGAAAATGTGGTATTATTACTCATATGGATTTTTTACAAGGAATTGCAAAAGCATCTGGACTAGATTGTTTTAAAATGGGAAATGGCAATTGGAACACAGATTATAATGGAAAGGGTAGTAAATTAGTGGATTTATTGGATCAAGATTATCATTTTATTATTTGTCATATTAATGCACCAGATGAAGCATCACATATGGGAGATATTAAAAAAAAGATTTATTCAATTGAGCAAATTGATAAATATATAGTTTCAAAGGTGATCAAGTATTTTAAAAATAATCCAAAAGAATTTGGTAGTGTTATTATTACAACGGATCATTATACTAATACGTTTATTAAGAACGAATCTTCAAGACGAAGAGAATCTCATTCTATAGGTCCAGTACCATTCGTAATTTGGAATAATGTCTATGAAGATGATGTTTCGCATTTTAGCGAAGTGGATATGCTTCAAGGAAAATATGCTGACCCTCCTATAAATAATGTCAATCTTTTAAAGTTCATTAATTAACATTATATAGGCTAAGTGCATATCGGCCTCCCATAAAAATATCAGGAAGCTTTAAAATGAAATATATGTTAGAGTGTGCTGATTGCGGTAAAAATTTTAAGGAAGATGCTTTTTATAATGAATGTCCAGA
>CP070712.1:1730600-1733214 GCA_020350365.1 Thermoplasmatales archaeon
CCTTCCTCAGTAATTACTTCATAATTTCTAGCAATAGATTTTGCTCTTCGTTTTATCCTATTTCTAAGTTGTGTAGCATCTTTAAACGAAGAAGAACAATAATGAACACCTATATCTAAATCCTTTTGTGAAATTTTGTTAATAATATTATACGCTGATTCCTGACTTCCCTTGACAGATGCTGAGATATCGTCCTTAACATTGAATTCTTTGTCATTTAATATTTTTGCATTTGTTTCAGAATATTCAAGTTCATTTAGATTTATCCATTTGATTCCTATTTCATTTGCCCACATAATCAAGGAGATAATTTCTTTGTCCATATTTGGAATAACCGGAATTTCAATTGCAACGTCAATATTTGTTTTTATAGCATCTTTTATTGAATGATTTATTGGGCTATTGCTCATATTATCCCAATACCCAGGAATAGGATGGTATCTGACTTCATCTAAACCCGCAGATACAAGATCATTTATATGCTCGTTATTTTTTAATCCGGAAGTATACAAATGAATATGAAAATCTGAGCCAAATTTGTCCTTTAAAATTGAAATATAATTTTTTGTTCTTTTCCAGACAATTAACGGATCACCACCTGTAATTCCTGCACCAGTAGCTTTGATTAATTCTGCCTCAAGAATCAACTTGTTAGTATCTTTTTCATTATAAAGCTCCCATTCATTTGCAAATATTCTGTCTTTACCTAATTTTCTAGTACTTAACGGACAATAAAAGCATTTTGCAGGGCATAGACCAGTTATTAGAACCACCATCTTTGCCCCTTCTTTACACATTTTACATGCAGGAGACAATGGTTTTGTAAAAATACTTTCATTTAGCCAGGTATTAATCTTTTTCATTCCAAACCCTTAGCAGTTATTTTAAAAACAGCTTTTTTGCCAATATTTTGTGATGGATGTTTCATTATTGTTGCTTGTCTTTTTCCCATTCCAATTTTTTCAAATTTCAAAATCGTTTTTACAATTCGTTCAATTCCCTTACCTGCAAATGGCTTAACATCATCATTTTTTGTAGAATAAACCTGTCCGGAAATTATTACAAATATGTTTTTTTTCATGGCAGCTACCTGTAAATCTGTTATCTGTCTATTTAAAGAACGATCTGCGAATTTTTCGTCATTTTCAAGAGTAAGCCGATAAAATAAATTATAGGTGTCTAGTACAATAAGACCTAAATTTTTAATTTTCATTGCATTGTTTATCATTTCCTCTTGTTGCTTAAGAGATGTTGGTTTAAAAAATAAAATTTTTGAAAATATTTTTTTATAATCATCATATGAACATAATTGATTCAATCTTTCTAATGATAAACCATTGCTAATTATGTAAGCAACAATTTTACCTTTTATTGCACATTCTCTTGAAGCTTGTAAACAGAAATTAGTTTTTCCACTGCCAGGTTCTCCATAAATTTCTGTAATTGTCTTGCTTTCAATACCACCTCCTAAAAGATCATCAAGAGGTTGGCATCTGATTGATAAACGATTCATCTGCAAGTCCTAGAGTAACATCAGAAATAAAAATGTTTTTAGTACGTAGTATTTATAAATTGTAATTTTACACTTTATTTAACATAAGCTGCAGGAGTTAATGATTTACCATATAAAATATAATTAAATATTAAGGGCCAAATTACAGGATAGAAAATTAAAAATATTGCCCACTCAAAACCTATAAATCTAATAAGTATAAAGGGAAAAACAAAGTAACTAAGTACTCCATGTCTTCTTGAATATATTGCTATTCTTTGTCTATCAAATGAACCAATATTTAATATTTTGATCATGGACCATACCATTCCAAATGCAAGTAATACAAGAATAAGAATCTGCCAATTCCAGTACGAATATTCTAAGAAAATAAAAGGTATAAAAATAAGAAAAATGATAACAAATTTAAAGAAAATAAGTAGGACCTTATAACAAAGTGGTACCTTAATTTTACTTGAAGATTTGACACCTAAATAAACTGGAAGTGTAACTGCTCCTGCTTTCCTGTCATTTTCTACATCCTTGAAATTTCCCTCAAAAGCATCCATTATAAAAACATAAATAAACATCAATGTAACAACAATCCAGGTCAAACTACCCAATTCATTAAAACTTTTAATATCACCAGTAACCGCAACAGCACCAAAAAGACAGAAAGAGGCCATTGCTCCTGCTAAAAAAAACTCCGAACATACGATTTTTTTACAGAACAAGTCATAGAATATGCCAAGAACTACAGAGATTATAAGTATAAAAATTAATAAAATGCTTCTAAAGAATATCGACGGAATTACAAAAATTGCAATTGAACTAATAATAATTATTGCCAATGCATTTTTTTCAGTAACTGTTCCCTTGACAAGAGGACGGTCCGATAAGTCCTTTGTAAGTCTATCAAATTTACTATCCAAATAATCATTTAAAACATAACCAAATATGTTGCCAATTACACCCATAACTAGAAGAATAATTAAAATTGAAAAATCTAGATTTGCATTTTTTACACTCAAAGCTCCAATGACACCAACAATTGATATACCAAGTGAAGACGGTAATCTAAACAATTTAGCATACTCTTTAAATTTCCCTTCTTTCATTTGT
>CP070712.1:1733314-1735922 GCA_020350365.1 Thermoplasmatales archaeon
GATCTGCAAATGAATCTATCTATCTTAATATTTATGAGTTTACCGACCCATTTCTTTGTGATGAACTAATATCTGCAATACTAAGAAATGTATCAGTAAATATTTTTCTTGAAGGCTCTCCAATTGGAGGAATATCAGACGAAGAAAAATATATTCTAAATAGAATTGCAAACTATGGAGGAGATATCAGATTTATTGTTAATGACCAGGAAAACGATGTTTACTCGAGATATATTTTCAATCATGGAAAATATCTTATTATAGATAACAAAATTGTTATTGTAGAAAGTTGTAACTGGGCAAAAACAGGTGTGCCAAAAAATCCAACATATGGTAATCGTGAGTGGGGAATAATTGTAAATAATACTGATATTGCGCAATATTTTCTTGATGTGTTTATTGATGATTGGAATACAAACAGATGTGATATATGCACTTTTGAGGAAATGAATCTATCTATTTCTCCAGATTTTTACATGGATGAGTCATATTATTGGGGTTTTTATGAACCTCAATTTGAATCACAAACCTTCAAAGGCAATTATTCAATTATGCCAATTTTATCACCTGATACGAGCAATAAAGCTATATGTAACATGATAGAATCAAGCAAAGAAAGTATCTATATTGAGCAACTTTATATCTATAAGAACTGGAGTAAATGCATCAATCCATTTGTTAAAAAATTGGTAAACAAGGCAAAGAAAGGAGTAGATGTTAAGGTTATTTTAAATTATAATCCAAATTATGAAGGAACAAATAAACGATTAATTATAACAAAACAGTTCTTTGAAGAAAACGGAATCGATGTTAAGTTCATTTATACAAATTGGTCCGTTTTTTCAAATATACATAATAAGGGCATGATTGTTGATAATAGATCTGTATTAATTTCTAGTATAAACTGGAATGAAAATTCAGTTACACGCAATAGAGAAGTAGGTTTAATAATTGATAATTTTGAGGTAGCAAAATACTATAAAAATATCTTTTTTTATGATTGGAACTTAACTGTTCCAAATACACAAAAACAAAAGATAGAAACAGTGCAAGAAGATTACAAGAACACTATTTATATAATAACTATATATACCATGACCTTCGCTCTTATTGCACGTGACTGGAGAAAACGTCAATGGACATAGTAGTATTGGAAATAGACCTTGTATCGATAATAGCAATTTGCATAATGATAGGATCACTTGTAGTTGCATATGCAAAAAAATGGATGATGACATATGCACTAATGGTTGCTAATTTTGCAGTATTTATTCTTAGTATTATTTTTTACAAGCAAACATTTCTTGGCGGTGTAAGTGTAATAATTTGGGACCTGGGCTTTAGACCAATCTATCTTTCTATTGAATTTTTTCCTCAGATTTATACGTTATTTACATCTATGTTTGTTCACGGTGGTTTTGCCCACATTATTGGAAATATGATTATTTTTTTCTTCCTGGGAATGGCATTTGAACAAAGAATTGGTGCTAAGAAATTCTTAATTATTTATCTTATAACTGGAGTTTGTGGTGCATTAACTCATTCATTATTGAATATCGGTTCGGCAGTTACACTAATAGGTGCATCTGGTGCAATTTTTGGAATAATGGGTGCATTTGCCTTTTCTTACCCTCGTGACGAAGTAGTTATGCCTATTCCTCTAGGTATTATAATGCTTCTTCGTCGTGTAAAGGTAATTTATGCAGTAATTCTTTTTGCCGCCCTTGAAACAGTAATTGTAATGTTTGATGTTCAAGACAATACCGCTCATTTTGCCCATTTAGGTGGTCTTATCTCTGGATTTGTCTTAGCAGCAATCCTAATTGGTAGGAAAAAGACCCATACTGAAAAAGGCCAAACGATTTATTATGATTCATACAAACCCATTAGCCCTAGCAAAATAGATTATGGAAAAATGCGTAAACTAGCAACAACTCCAGAACTAAAGGAAATGTTAAATAGAGTTGAAAGTGAAACAGTACCACAAGTTCGAGACGTATGGGTTGAACATTTCTTTGAAAGAGCAAAATGTCCAAAATGTAGTAATTCTTTAAATCATTTTGATAAAAAAGTTTGGTGCGAACATTGTGGTTTTAGATCAAGTTACTAAAATGAAAAAGCAAGACCTTTTAACTCACCAAAGAAAATCAGACTAGAAATAATGTAACCTGCTATTGCACCACCACATAACAATGGAAGTCCTGCTTGTGGTTTACCTCTCAATACAAAAATCATTAAAATTGCAAAACCAATAAGAGTTCCAATCATAGTAGATAAGGAAATAGGTAAACTACCGGAAACATTATTATAAATCGCCACAACAAGAATCCCAGGCATAACTATATCTCCAAGTCCCATGAAAAATGCATCCCGCTCTTCATCATCCTTAATTTTTTGTTTTAAACTTTTAGTTTCCTTAATTAATGAGTAATTTCTTACTTTTGGAACAACTAAAAGTACAGGCAGTTTAAGATCCATTACAGTATCAGCAAGGTCAATCATATGTTTTGTCTTATAAACAGAAATAGCATCATAAATTGCAAGTCCTACCAGTAATATTATAACTAGTAAAATACCAAGAGACATCCCAAAGATTGCAATAGCACCT
>CP070712.1:1736022-1738596 GCA_020350365.1 Thermoplasmatales archaeon
GACCTCAATGGACAAGCAGATGTTGCCGATGGACAAGCATGACAATAAAATAAAGGATAACAAAATCCAGTTCTTAGACCAAGAGCTCCTAGGTTTACAGAAAAAAAAGTGAGAATTTGAAACCAGAGACGTTTCAATTGAAATTTCATCTTGATCTCTTTCTTCTCAGGTAAAATATAACAATTAACGTAGCAATAAACAGTGGAATCAGTTCAAAGCCTGGTATTCCATTTCCTCCATCACCACCGTTACCACCATTTCCACCATTACTAGCAGGTGTCACTGTTACGTTTGTAAATCCAGCCTCAATTTCAGTTCCATTTATTGTTGTAACAATATTATAACTAAAGTATGTAGCTTTTTCATATGTCAATTTATGTGTAATAGAATATTTACCATTTAAAAGTGTCATATCAAAATTTTCTGTTGGCAAACACATATTATCGTCACATTCCTTTATTCTTATTATTACATCATCTATGACATCATCACTGGTGATTGTAGCAGTAATTGTTACTGTATCTAAAGCATCAGGATTTGCTGGATCTACTGTAACATCTTCAACATCTACTTCGGCATTTACGATTGCACTGGACAAACACAAGCTTAATAGCACAATTGTGGCGGTTAATATCTTTTTCATATTCTTATACCTCCAACTTTAGCTGATTAACTCCTCTAATATTGGGGCAAGTGTTGGTGTATTTTCAGGAAATCCCGCAGGGATTTCTTTATAAGCGTGCACACCAGCTTTCCTATAATATAATCTCCCCTTTTGGTCAAATACAGCTAGAGTGGGAATCGCACTCTCATTCATATATTTTTCTGAAATACTGCCATCGTCTCGACCAAATATCCAATTCAATTCTGTAACATATTCATCTTCAAACCAATCTATAAAACTTTCAATTAGTTCTACACTCTCTCGTGAATCTATATCTACAGAAATAATTTCCAATTTATCCCTACTATAATTATCATAAATTTTTTTTAGTTCAGGCATAACAGCATGACATGGGTTACACCAAGTCGCCCACATATCTAAAATTACCACTTTACCTCTAAAATTACTTAAACGAATCTGGTTTCCATCAAGGTCTGTAAAAATAAATTCTTCTCCAGTACCAGTATTACCGTTACCATTGTTTTCTGATGAATCCAAACAACCTGATAAAAACAAAAATGATAAGAATAATATTAATACTGCAAATAATACTTTTTTCATAATCAGATACCTAAATAAAATATCTAAATTTAGATTATTGATATAATTCAAGTTTCTTTTTTAATTCCTCTTTGGGGTAGGCTCCAACAAGTCTATCTACCAGATTTCCATTTTTAAATACAAGCAAAGTAGGGATGCTCATTATTTGGTGTTTAGTTGAAGTACCAGGATTTTGATCAACATTAAGTTTTCCAAATACAATCTTTCCTTGAAGCTCTTTTGCAAGTTCTTCGATTATTGGTGCTACCATTCTACAAGGGCCGCACCATGGTGCCCAACAATCTATCACAACTGTATGATATTTATTGATTGCATTATCAATATCTGCATCTGTTATTTCAAGTGGTGAATTAGGTAAATTTTCACTCATATTTTTTTCTCCTTTTAAATATTGTTCTTTCATCTGTTCTATTTTTCTTTTTTTTATTTCCTCAAGTTCATTATCTATCATTTAATAGTATCCTGCAACCATTTTCTAATTCTAAGATAACCTATAGTTTTTTCTCCATCTATCCACAAAATTGGAGCAGTTATTTGGAGATCCTCAAATACATCATGAGATTTTGCTTCATTTAAATTATCATCATTCCACTCATTAATCTCGTGAGGAAAAGTCACAATTTTTATGTCATTTCTATCTTTTAAAAGTTCTTTAGTCTGTGTACATTTCATACAGTTTTCCAAAGAAAACAATATTTTTTCACTCATATTTTCTTCCTAATATGTATTATTATATTTAAATATGGGCCAGGCCGGAATTGAACAGGCGATCTCCGCGTTGTAAGCGCGACGTCATAACCACTAGACCACTGGCCCTTTGTTACAATTGTAACATATGTTATATTTTAGCATAACATTTTATTTATATTTTAACGTTAATGAGGATATTATATTACTTTTTAACGTTTTATAATTTTATGATTTTTTAACCACGCGCTTGAATTTGAAACCATGAAATAACTAAGATATTAAATGATTTTTCATTAGTATCAAACTTAATTAGATATCATTTCCCAGCACTTTTTATATTTAATGATAACCAAATGTTTATATATAATAAGTTATATAGTAACTATAGGTGATATATAATGGGGAATCCAACTACTATTCAATTAGATAAATCTGTTGTGAAATCACTTAAACAAATTAGAGAACATCCTAGACAAACATATAATGAACTAATTTCTAGAATGATAGAACTTTTTAAAAATGTAAAAAAAAGAAATCAATATGATGAATTTCTTCATAAAATTCAACAACAGAAAATGAAAGAATTATGGGATAACAAAGAAGATGAGGCATGGGAAGATGCTTAAATCAGGTGATGTAATAATCACCCAAATACAATT
>CP070712.1:1738696-1741210 GCA_020350365.1 Thermoplasmatales archaeon
GTAGCATTCAAATTCAGGTTTTCAGTAATGAACTTTGCTGCAGCTGTTTTATTTCTATTGTGCATTTCTGCCCTTATCTCAATCCAGCCTACCAAAGCATTGATTCTTTTTGAATCATTGACTAGTTTTGAACCCTCTATAGTAATCTCAACAGGTTGTGCTGAACCTATTTGAGTATGGTTAGCCATTGCTGCAACGTGGGTACACATCAAAATAAATGTTCCAGCTGACCAAGCAGCGGATCCTTGAGGGAAAACATATCCAATAAAGGGGATTTCACTTTGATTAATGATATCAGCTATTTCAAAGGTTTGCTCAAGACCTCCACCGGGAGTATCCAAAAGAAGTATTATCGCTTCTGAGTTTTCAGATTTTGCCTGCTCAAGACTTTCTTTAAAAATTTCAACTGTGGATGAATCTATTGTACCAGTTACCTCAACAATTAATACATTTGAACCCTGCGCAGATGAATTAATAGATGAAAAAACAAAAAGAAAAAAAAGAAAGATTAATGATATTTTTAGTTTCATTTTTGAACTTCTTTGTTCACTGCTTTTGCAATACCAGCTGTCGTTCCAATATCTCCACCTGGAACAATTATCAGATTTTTTTCTCTAGCAATCTCTGCAAGAGTTTGAAGTTCTCTAAGCCTTAATGCGGTAGGTGTCTTTTCATAAAAATTAGCTGCTTCTGTCATTTTCTTTGCTGCTTGAAGTTCTCCTTCAGCAATGATTATTCTTGAACGTTTTTCTCTTTCTGCTTCAGCTTGTTTTGCAATTGCTCTTAGCATTTCTTCAGGTAGAGCTACATCTCTAATTGTTACTGCTGATACCTTAATGCCCCATGGGTCTGTTGCTTCATCAATAATTGTTTGAAGTGATTTGTTTAGTTCCTCTCTTTTTGAAAGAAGTTCATCTAAGCTTTGTTGCCCTAGTACATCTCTTAATGTTGTTTGAGCAAGCAAGCTTGTAGCAACGTCATATCTCTGTACTTCAATTACTGCTTTTTCTGGATTTACAATCCTAAAATATACTACCGCATCAACATCAACTGTTACGTTGTCTTCTGTTATTACTCTCTGCTTTGGAACATCTATGACACGTGTTCTTAAATCTAGCTTAATATACGTATCTATTATCGGAATTATAAAAACAAGACCTGGTCCCTTTATACCGATTAATCTGCCTAATCTAAATACGACAATTCTTTGATACTCAGCCATTATTTTTATTGCAGATGCAAGAATAAGTATTAGAAAAATTATGATTATTATTAGTATGTAAATCAATGTCTCTGGCATAATTCTTTTACCTCCATGGCCAAATAAGACAATCATATATTAAGTGTTTCTGTAATTTCGTAAAAAATAAAATAAATAACTTATTGATATGAATAAATGTCGTGGGGGAGAAAATAACCTATGTCTGAGATAAATAAAATAAAAGCTAGAGAAGTCTTAGATTCAAGAGGTAATCCTACCGTCGAAGTTGATGTAATAACAGATCTAGGCATTTTTAGAGCAATGACACCTAGTGGAGCAAGTGCTGGTAATTATGAAGCTCTAGAATTGAGAGATAAGGATAAATCAAGATATTTTGGTAAAGGGACTTTAAAGGCAATTGCTAATGTTAATAAAAAAATTGCTCCAAAACTAATCGGTCTTAATTGTATACATCAAGAAACTATTGACAATATAATGTTAAAATTAGATGGTACAGAAAACAAAGACAAATTTGGTGCAAATGCGGTTTTACCAATTTCAATGGCAGTAACAAAGGCTGGTGCTGCATCAAAAAATCTGCCATTGTATGAATATATTGGAGCATTATTTGGAGTTATTCCACATAAATTGCCTGTTCCTATGTGTAATGTTATTAATGGTGGAAAACATGCTGGACTGGAGAACTCTATTCAAGAACACATGCTGATGCCTACTGGTGCAAAGAGTTTTTCTGAAGGAATCAGAATTGTTTCTGAAAGTTATCACCATCTTGCAAAAATTTTAAAGGAAAAATTTGGTGCCGGAGCTATTCTTATAGGAGATGAAGGAGGCTTTGCCCCAGCCCAGATCACTACCATAAACGAACGGCTTGATCTAATGCTAAAAGCAGTTGAAAATGCAGGATATGGCGGAATGATGCATATAGCATTAGACCCTGCTTCAAGTGAGTTTTTCTATGAAGGAAAGTACAAGATTGGAAACAAAACATATTCTGGAGGGGAAATGGTCGATTTTTATGTGGATCTCTGTAAAACTTATCCTATAATAAGTATAGAGGATGGTCTTGCAGAAGACGACTGGGATTCTTGGGTTGAACTTACAAAGAAAATTGGTACTGAAGTCCAGATTGTCGGTGATGATTTATTTGTAACAAATACCAAACGTATAAAAAAGGGAATTAAAATTGGAGCAGCAAACTCTGTTTTAATAAAACTTAATCAAATTGGAACAGTAACTGAAACATTGAATGCAATTAAAATGGCACATGATCAAGGTTGGACAGCTGTTGTTAG
>CP070712.1:1741310-1743800 GCA_020350365.1 Thermoplasmatales archaeon
ATTTTGATCATCAAGTGACATCTTGTCAAGTTCGTCAGCTAATAGTACATTACCATTACATTGGGCAAGCAAACCTGGATGAATTTTCTTACCTCTTGCATCTCCAACAAGACCAGTTTTTGATGTCAATTCAGAATTTATTAAAAAACCATTCATCTTTTGCTGCCACCATCCTAAAAACTCTGATTTACCAGTACCTGGACCTCCACAAAGTAATATATGAAGTCTCATTCGCATATTTGGTCTGTCGTTAGTAACACCTAACAATAATGCACATTTTCGAATTATATCCCATTGAGTACCAACAAGATATGGACAAATATGTTTTGATAGAAACTCCAAAGGATTTTCTTTTGAAATAATCTGAAAGTATTCCTCTACTGTCATTTTAACCTACTTAAACAAAATCTAATTAGGTGTATTACTATTTATAATAAAAAAATCTATTGGTGAAGTTTTTTGCTATAATTTTTATAGTATAATATAAACGTCAATAATATTTTTGGAGATATTTACAGAATTATATGCAAAAATTTCAACAATATGTAAACCAGATTTAGTATCGATTATCCATTCAAATGGGCTTTCATCATCTGTTGATACAAGTAGATTATTAAGGTAAAATTCTACTTTATTTGCATTTTCTACATTTAATTTTAAGGACATTTTTCCGATAATTCTTGGGGCAGCTTTTTGTATATCTAGATTTTTAAATATTGTTGGAATTTGAAAACCGAAAAAATATGTATGTTTAATTAAAGGTCTTTCGATCTTAATTTTTGGAACATCAGGCTTTAAGTTTCCATATACACCATCAATATACATGATACCTGTCCCAGGACCATACCAGTCTGCAAACATATCAGCATCATACGCCAATCTAAACCAGCCATTTTCCCCCCATTTTGTTCCCCAGCTGTTTTTCACAATCCAGCATTCTTGACTATCATCATATCCAACAATTGTAACAACATGTCCTCCAGCCCTATCTCCCCATTTATGTTCATAAACTCCTCCACTATAGTAGAAGAAATCTTCCCAAAAACGAATACAAATAACAAGAGGTCCATATTCAATCAAGGCCGCCTTTATTGAGGAAATATCATAATCAACCCATCCCCAATCAGTTATCTTAACTGTTCTATCTTCCCAACCTTCCAGGCTTTCAAATGGATAATCAAAAGCTCTGTGTGGATCAGGAAAACATCCTTCATCAGGAACACCAATATCAATTAAATAATTGGCTGCATCTACAAGATTAACATATCCCGCCTCAACTGTTCCACCTGCATAAAAGTAGAGATGACACTCTGAAAGATCGGGTTCAAATAATTCACCAGTTTGATATTGCATAATAGTTTCAAGAGAAGCAACCAAGGCATAAGCCTCACAAGTTGGTGCTGGAGATTGATCTTTAATAGGAGTTGTATAATCAACACCATCAATATCCTGCCAACTGAAATATGAAGGAAAACCTAATTTTTCTACATCATTATCTAAGGATTCTGAACTAACAGTAAGAAACTGAATTATCAAAAGAACAAATATTAATAGTGTTATAGTTTTTTTCATATCTTTGCACCTTAATTTAATATATTTATTTTACATATTATATTTAATATTTCTGATAGTTGATTTATCACAAAATAAATCTTAAACAACTGCAATAAACTTGATTTTACAATGTTTCTTCCTCTTGGTATTTCAACATCTAGTTCTCCCCAATTACTCATTGCTCCCCATTGATCAGTTGCTTGAGCTTTTATTGTATAAGTCTCTGTTTTTAGCCAGGAGTGTGAAGTTGTGGCTTCAGTGCCTTGTGGAAATACTCCAATTACTTCTTCAATACCATCTCCCCAGTCAATGAGGTAATATAATTCATCACCTTCGTCATCTGAAGAAACAAAAGTATAATTATATTCAACGTCAGGTTTTCCATTTGTTGGTCCTTTTATTATTGGAGCAGTAGGCGCACTATTATCACCACCAATCAAGGCCCATGTTGAATCACTAATAGTAATATCATCGTTATCTGTAACAGACAAAATAACTGTATAATTGCCATTATTACTATAGGTATGAGTTGGATTTTGTTCATTGGACGAATTACCATCACCAAAATCCCAATTATATTCATATGGTGGAGTACCATTTTCTGCAGAACCTGTAAATTGTATAGGTTCTCCTATTTCACCATAATAAGGGCCATGAGCATTAACGCTAAATCCAATAATCGTAAAATCAGATGCGGAAATAGAAGATGCAGTACTTGAAGAAGTTGTAACAATAATTTTAATTCTACAATTATTAGATCCCCCTGAATCAACCAACCATTGATAACAACCATTATTCGGAATGCCTGCAACAATAGTATCCCACGGTCCAGATTCACCATTTAGTGATACCTGAATTTCAACAGTTGAATCACCTTGCGATGGTGGAACCCCTGAAAGCCAACGAATTTTACGAATAGAACCACTTATTAGTGTT
>CP070712.1:1743900-1746353 GCA_020350365.1 Thermoplasmatales archaeon
ACCAATTTCTTTAAAATTCTTCCCAAGAACTCTGGGTGAAAACACATCTCTATAAATACTTTGTAATGTTTTATATGATTCATCTACAAGGTAGGGATATTGATATTTCATAAGAGAGGTTTCCCTAAAACCCCCATGAACTTCTTTTGACGTATCAAAATTTAATTTTGGTTCTCTTTTTTCAATTTCTTTGTTATAATACATTGGACCCCATGGTTCACAAGTCTTCATTCCAAATTCAGACTCTAACTTACTCATAGCAGAGTAAATCCCTCTAAGATGTGCAACAGCCAAATGAAACGTGCAAATAACCATATATTTGAATTTATGATTTCCAAGGGATGATCCAACACTGTAAACAACGTCTCTTACAATCTTTCCGCTAATAGAGATACTTCCGGGAAATTCAGCATTATGTTTACAATAACCTATTGGTATTGAAGGTATCACAACATATGTTAATTCAGGATTTTTTTTATTTAGAATTTTAACTGCCTCATTTACAACTTCTTTTATAGCAAGTAGATCTGTTCCAACTGGTAAATGAGGGCCATGTTCTTCAAGTGGACTAATTGGTAAAAAGAAAATTGTTTTATTTCTATCAAGTTCATCGATATGTTTCCAACTAAGTTCTTCTAATTTGATGATTTTTGATTTTGTAATATTATTAACATTATCTTTCATGTGATTACCTCACATCCTTGCTCTGTAATTATAATCGTATGTTCTTTCTGGGTAACAATTCCCTGATTTGCATCAATCAGTTGTGGATAATGTTTTAACAATCCAAGAAATGAAAGTTTTCTTAATAATATGTCACTATTAGAAAACTGCTTTTCAAACCATCTTTGGGCAAATGGAAGTGTTTTAAAAATATTTTTTGTTTTGTTAAAAATGATTTTTGCCCGATTATCTCGTATGATTCTAGGGTTAAAGGTTTTTTTACATAAGTAAATATTGCTCCCCTCTCCAGTAATTACATGACCTGCACCATTTGTTGCAAATGGTTCAATTGCTAAAACATCACCAATTTTTGGTTTGGTTTTATAAGATTTATCTTCAATATTTGGTATAGTCATTCCTGCATGAAGAATATATCTTTGCATACTATGCCCTGTAAGATTACTGATTGGTTTGAAACCATAGGATTTGATGGTATTTTCTACACTTTTTCCGACTTCAGATATATTAATTCTAGGTTTAATAAGTGAAATTACATTTTCCAATGCCTCACTTGATGCCTTAATCATATTATCATACTTATGAGATTCAATTTCAACTGTCACTGCTGTATCAGCAATATAACCATTAAAATGCGTTCCTATGTCCAACTTTACAACGTCTCCTTTTTTTAAAAACAACGACTTATCATCATGTTTTGGACTAAAATGTGCCGCAATCTCATTTATTGAAATATTAACTGGAAAAGCAAGTCCAGCTCCACTTTCAATTATTTTTGATTCCACCTTATCAGCAATTTCTAAAAATGAAACTCCATGTTTTAATAAACTAGTACCATACTCTCTAGCTTTTGCTGCAACCTTACCTGCAAATATGTAATTTTCATAAACATCATCATCCATATTAAATCGCATCCAGGATTTCTTTTTCTGATATGGCACCTAACCTGAGTAACTTGATAGATTTTCCAGTAGCATCTACAATTGTTGAAGGTTTTCCATCTAGCTTTCCAATGTCTAAATATACACTAATATCTTCTTTCTTAAATTGCATACTAATTTTCTTTATAATATCTGGGGTTTTCTTACCATGAATATTTGCACTTGTCGCAGTAAGAGGTCCAAACTCTGATAATAATTCTAAAGCAACTTTATTATCTGGAATTCTAACCGCAACATTTTCTAAACCAGCGGTAACAATGTCTGGTATAATACTTCTTTTCTTTAGAATAAGTGTTAATCTACCAGGTAAAAAGGCTCTAGCTAAACGACGAGATGTTTCGTTTAAAAAAGCAATTTTTTCTAATTCAGAAATATCTGAAATTGCAACTGAAAGCGGATTATCAAATGAGCGTTTTTTTATTTGAAAAATCTTTCTAACAGCTTTTACATTATAAATATCTGCTCCCAGACCATATAAGGTATCTGTTGGATATACAACTATATTACCACTTTTCAAAGCAGTTATTGCCTTGGATAAGTCAAGCTTAACCATTTCTACTCTTCTTCTTTTTTAATTAAATCACCAATAGTTAAACCTCTGGAATGAGAACTACTTGGCATGTTAGAAATACCTGCAACTTTTTCAACAAGTGTAATTTCCAATTCCTTCTCCAGCTTTCCAATCGTTTTATCTGAAGGTCTTAAATCTCCATTTTCAATTTTTGAAATAGTGACAGTTCTCTCACCGATCCTAAAACCAAGTTCTTCTCGACTTAGTCCTTTTTTTTCTCTAGCCTTTTTAATCAATTCATTCCAATCAGATACTAGTTC
>CP070712.1:1746453-1748867 GCA_020350365.1 Thermoplasmatales archaeon
GAATGAGCTTTGCATCCAACCAAATTGATAGTTCAGTTGCATTTTTAATTGTTGCAGAAAGAGCAATTATCTGGGTATTTGGATTTAATGCCTTAAAGTGAGAGATAATTACCTCAAGAGTTGGTCCACGACTAGGGTCATGTATCAAATGTATTTCATCTATAACTAGAACCTTTATCTTATTCATCCAATTTACCTTGTGTCTTAAAAGAGAATCAGCTTTTTCAGAGGTACAAACAATTATATCAAATCTTGAAAGCCTGGGATCAGAATCATCAAGATCTCCTGTGGAAATTCCAACTTTTAATCCAAGTTTTTCAAAAAGTTTTAATTCCTCATATTTCTCACGAGCTAAAGCCTTCAATGGTACAACATAAAGTGCTTTTCCACTCTCGTGAATTAACCTGTTAACAATTGCCAAATATGCAACAAGACTTTTTCCACTTGCAGTTGGAATCGAAAGTACCATGTTTTTTTTGTTTAGAATATGGGGTAAAGCTTCAGCCTGTGGTGGATAGAGTTCTGAAACTTCATGATCTTTAAGAATTTCAATTATTTCTTTGTTTAAAGGGATTTCCTCAAGTTTCATTTGCTTTTCTGTATAATGAAAGCACTTATAAAAGAAAAGTATTATTTAGGTACAGAAAAAAATCTAGATGATACATATGGGCCGAAGACAAACTATGATGGAAAAATATAAGCAACAGATGAAGGCTTATAGAAGAAAGAGAATGGCAAAGGATAATACCCCATTTTTACCAGCTGAGGGTAATGTTTTTGTTATGGATTCACTAGATCCTACAAAAAAAATTAAAGCAGAGGTTATAAAAACAAAAATAAAACAACATAGAACAGTTATTGAAAGTTTAGCCTGCCCAGTTTGTGCAAACCCAATGAGTTGGGATTCAAAATGGGAAGCATTTATTTGCAATAAACATGGAAAAAAAGGAATCTATGAAATCATAGATGAAGGTTAAAAAGTAATACACTTTAAGTAGCTCTTATTGTATTAGTGGTCGGTGATTATAGATGGTTGAAGAAAAGATTGGTATTGTAGAACATTTCTTCACTAATGTAATGGTAGCTGCAATAAAAATAACAGATGGCGAACTAAAAGTAGGTGATACCATTCATATAGTTGGCGCAACCACAGATTTTAAACAAAAGATTGATAGTATGGAAATAGATAGAGTCCCTGTCGAGTCGGTTAAACCTGGTGATGATGTAGGTATCAAGGTTAAAGATAGGGTTCGAGAACACGATGTTGTGTACAAAGTACCAGAGGAATAAAATATGAAGCAATTAGCAGAGGTTAGAACTTTAAGAGTAAATCGATATATGATTATTGATGATGAACCATGTAAGATAATGAGTCTGTCTACCTCCAAACCCGGAAAGCATGGTGAAGCAAAGGCAAGAATTGAAGCAATTGGTGTTTTTGATGGTCAGAAAAGGAGCGTTGTTCATCCGGTGAAGCATAAGGTTCATGTTCCATTGATTGATAAAAGAAATGCACAAGTACTTGCTCTAATGGGTGACAATGTTCAGCTTATGGATTTGGAGACATATGAAACCTTTGAGATGGCGATACCTGATGAATTTAAAGGTAAATTAAAAGCCGGAAATGAAATATCTTATCTTGAGGCACTTGGTAGAAAGAAAATAACAAGAGTATAGATTATTTGTTAATTTGTTATATATGAAATTTCCAGATTATTTTGCAGATGCTGAATCAAGTTTTGACGATGCAGAATTTGTTATTTTTGGAGTTCCTTATGATAGGACTTCTTCTTTTAGATCAGGTGCTAGTCTTGCACCTAAAGAAATAAGGAAAGCTAGTTGGAATTTTGAAACATTTAATCTAAGGTCAGGTTTTGACCTGAAGGATGTTAAATTTCATGATTATGGAGATCTTGAAGTAAAAAATAAAACACCTGAAAATATGGTTATAGATGTAAGTAAATTTGTATCTGAGTTACTTTCGAAAAATAAATTTCCAATAGGTATAGGCGGTGAGCATTCAATTACTCCAGGAATTGTAAAAGCATATACTGATGATATTTCTGTTATTTCTCTTGATGCTCATATTGATTTTCGACAAAAATATGAAAATTCCTCTTTTAATCACGCTTGTGCATCTAGACGAATTGCTGAATATGTCGGAATTAAAAATATAGCCGTTCTAGGTATTAGATCTGCTGAAAAAGAGGAGTTTGTTGATGCAAATGAATTGGGCTTGTTTTATATTAACTCTTATGAAATAAAAGAAAACGGTATAAAAAAATCTTTGGAGAGAACTAAAAAACATATTGGAAATAAAAAAACTTATCTTTCACTTGATATTGATGTTTTAGATCCTTCTTTTGCTCCTGGAACTAGCACCCCTGAGCCTTTTGGTTTAGAACCTTTTGATA
>CP070712.1:1748967-1751307 GCA_020350365.1 Thermoplasmatales archaeon
AGATGCCTTAGAAAAACTCTTCAAAGGTATTAGAAACGTTGCTCCCAACTTAAAAACCCTTCATATAGACAATGCAAATCCAGGAATACTAGCTCGTTACCCTTCTGAATGTAAACGTATAAGCAAGACGATTATAAAATATCATACACCTGGTGATGTTGCTGCATTTGGAGTGGAAAGTGTTGATCCATTAGTAATTTCAAAAAATAATCTAAAAACAAATTCTGAAGAGGTATTAAGTGCTATTAAACTTCTAAATGAGGTAGGTTCAAAAAAAGGATTTAATGGTATGCCTGAACTTCTTCCAGGACTTAACTTTGTATTTGGACTTATTGGTGAAACAAAAAATACCTATAATTTAAACTATGAGTTTTTAAAAGATATAATAGAACAAAATCTTCTTGTAAGGCGTATAAATCTTCGTCAAGTAATACCTATTCCCGGAACAAAGATATTTGATTTTGGAAGTAAAATAATTTCAAAAAACAAACAATATTTTAAAAGATTCAAAATGGACGTTAAAACAAATATTGAAAGACCTTTGCTTGAAAGAATGCTACCTAAAGGAACAAAATTAAAGGATATTTATCTAGAAAAACACACTGGAAAACTCACATTCGGCAGACAACTTGGCAGTTACCCATTATTAATAGGCATTCCGGGGCTCTTTCAGGTAAATAAATTTTTTGATGTAAAAGTAATTGATTATGGTTTTCGATCTATTACTTGCATTCCTTATCCACTTGATATCAATACTGCACAAAGACAAACAATTGAAGCACTACCTGGAATTGGTAAGAAAAGAGCTATAAGAATTCTTGCAAAAAGACCATTTAAAAATAAAAAAGAATTTATTGATGCATTAGATGACTTTGAATCCTTAGAAAAAGTTCTTGATTATATAACTATCAAGCCTTAAAAAATATAATTTGAAAAAACATATAATAAAAATCTCTACATATAATATACCAAATTTCCAGGGTAACAAATAAAAAAGAAAACATATTACAGGTAATTGGAATGAAAGAAGATAATTTCAACAAACTAGAAACCAAAATAGACTACCAGTTCAAAAACAAAGATTTGCTTAAATGTGCATTAACACATAAAACCTATGCTTTTGAATCCCGCCTTCCTATAGAATTCAATGAACGATTAGAACTACTTGGTGACAGCATTCTTGATTTTGTTATTGCTGAGCAACTCTATAAAAGTAATAAATATTTCTCTGAAGGTGAACTTACCAGGAGACGTTCATCTCTTGTAAGTAATAGTTTTCTTGCTAAAAAAGCAAAGGAATTAGGAATAGGTCAACACCTATTGTTAGGTCGGGGAGAAAAGAAACAAAATGGGCATAAGAATCCAACAAATCTTGCTAATGCTTTAGAAGCACTTATTGGTTCAATATATCTTGATTCAGGTATCAAAAAAGTTAAAAAATTTATTTTAAATAACATTTTTAGTAAAGATTATAAGTTTTAAAGAAAATTAAAATAATTAGTAAAAAAATATTTATCAAAGAAACTTTTAAATATGTTAGGCTAATATATTAAATTAACAAACGTTAATAGGGGGTAAATATATGAATAAAATTTGGCCACTTATAGTGGTAATAGTTCTTGTCCTCGGTGGACTCGGCGCTGTTAATGCACAAGAAAAAGAAGAAGTTTTTGAAAAAAATGAAAATATTTCATTTTCTCAACCAACAATAAATAATCAAAATGAATATGTTGAGATAAATCTTGAAGAAGGTAATTCATTTTTAATGGAACCAGGAAAGCCAATGCTTCCAATATACACTGAGACGTTCACATTTCCTTTTGGAACAAAAATCTTAAGTGTATCTTGTAATCCGAAAAATATTCAAACACAAACTCTAAAAAAGGAAATTATGCCTTCACCACAGATTGGTGTTGAAAGTGATAAGGTAAAAAATGATGTTTTTACAACTGTTGATTATGGAACAGACCCTTATCCCAACAAATGGTATCAATATAATCTTGGTTGTGGCTTGGAGGGATCTGAAAGAGCTATTTTTGTAAAAGTAGAGCTATACCCAATTCAGTATTATCCACAAGAAAAGACAATTGAATGGGTAAATGAATATGATATTCAAATTGAATATGAACATTCTGAGTCAGATCCTGTAACTGATGAAACATATGTATTTGTTATTATTACACCAAATGATTTCATAGCCCAACTAGGTGATCTTGTTACACATAAAAACAGCAGAGGTATATCAACAAAATTAGTAACTATTCCTGAAATCCTTGCGGGAACTCACTTTCCTGTAGAAGGAAGAGATGACCAAGAGAAAATCAAATACTTCATTAAAAA
>CP070712.1:1751407-1753738 GCA_020350365.1 Thermoplasmatales archaeon
TCTCTTTATCATCAATACATCCTGAAAAAATTACTAAAAGTAAGATTGAACTTAGAAAAATCAATTTTACGTGAGTTATTTTATTACTCATTATTCATTCCTATGAAGAATAATATGAATTTAAAGTATATAATTATATTTTTATTATAATTTAAATTTTGTTTTGTTTTATCAAAAAATGTATTATCAGTAAGTATATTCCCGAAATAACAAATGAAGATAATCTTTGAGATAAAAGAAACCCTAAAAGATGCAGGTCTTACGACATTAACACTATTGAAAATTTTGATACCTGTAAGTATTATTGTTAAGATATTAAGTGAATTTGGAGCAATAGAAATTATTGGTAATTATTTGTCACATGCTATGGGAGTTGTTGGACTGCCTGGAGAATTTGGACTTGTTTGGGCAACAGCAATGTTAACAAATATATATGGCGCAATAGTAGTTCTATTCACCTTATCACTAACAAGCACATATACAGTTGCACAGATTACAGTTCTTGGAGGAATGATGCTTTTTGCCCATGCACTCCCAATTGAGGCAAGAATCGCACAAAAAGCAGGGGTCAAACTATGGTTTACACTTTTTTTAAGGATTCTTGGAGCAATTGCTTTTGGATTCGTACTAAACATTATTTTTTCGACATTTAATTTATTTCAAAATGAAAGTCACATGATTTGGCAGCCAGATATAATTGATCCTACATTATTTCAATGGATTTTAGATCAAATAAAATACTATTTTTTAATTTTCTTAATTATTCTAAGTCTAGTTACTCTTATGAGAATATTAAAAAAAACTGGTTTAATAAATCGATTGAATATTTTTTTAAAACCAGGTCTCGAGCTTTTAGGTATGAGTAAAAATGCAGCACCAGTAACTATCATTGGAATGACACTAGGTCTTGCATATGGTGGAGGACTCATTATAAGAGAAGTTAAATCAAATGTTCTAAGCAAAAAAGATACGTTTCTTTCATTATCTCTAATGGGGCTTTCACATAGTTTGATTGAGGATACGCTTTTAATTCTTTCAATAGGAGCAACTTTATTTGGTGTTTTATTTGCAAGAGTTATGTTTACAATATTGATTATAACAATTTTAATAAGAATTATTAATCGTCTATCTAAAAAGACCTTTGAAAAATATTTTGTTAGCTGAAAACTATCCTCAAAAAACTTTATAATAAAATTATATTTAATGCTGCTTATGTCAAAATACAAGATAGCTTGGTTACCTGGGGATGGAGTCGGAAATGACGTAATGGATGCAGCAAGAATAATTCTTGACAAAATCGGACTTGACGCTGAATATATCCATGGCGATGTTGGCTGGGAATTTTGGAAAAAAGAAGGAAATCCTCTTCCTGAAAGAACTATTAAAATTCTAAAGGAAACGGATTGCTGTCTATTTGGTGCAATAACATCAAAACCTAAAGATGAAGCAGAAAAAGAACTTACACAGAGTCTGAAAGGTAAAGGACTTGTTTATTCTAGTCCTATTGTTGGGCTTAGACAA
The DNA here is from genome assembly GCA_020350365.1 of Thermoplasmatales archaeon. Taxonomy (GTDB): domain Archaea; phylum Thermoplasmatota; class E2; order DHVEG-1; family DHVEG-1; genus SG8-52-3. The sequence goes on from CP070712.1 coordinate 1,752,929, forward strand.
ATGTTTAATCTCCATACAAATATGCGCCCATGTAAGGCATTCGAAGGAAATCCTTTGAATTATAGAGATGATATTGATATTGTTATATTTCGGGAAAATACTGAGGGACTTTATGCTGGTGTTGAGTTTCACCCTGTTCCAGATGAGTTATTCAAAGCCTTAATGATAAATAAAAAAATGAAGAAATTTGAAAATGTTCCTCTAAATGATTTGGCAATATCTACACGGATTTTTACACGCACTGGCTGTCAAAACATAATAAGGCAAGCTTTTAAATATGCAAAAAAATACAACAGAAAAAGTGTAACAGTTGTTGAAAAACCAAATGTCTTAAGAGAAACAAGTGGGATGATGATTAGAGAAGCAAGAAAGATTTCTAAAAAATATCCAAAAATAAAACTTTGGGAAACAAATGTTGATGCAATGTGCATGTGGCTTGTGAAAAATCCTCAGGATTATGATATCTTAGTTTCATCAAATATGTTTGGTGATATAATCTCTGATATTGCTGCCCAGCTTGTTGGTGGTCTTGGTTTTGCTGCAAGTGCAAATATTGGTGATAATTATGCAGTTTTTGAACCAACTCATGGTTCTGCTCCAAAATATGCTGGTAAGTACAAGGTAAATCCAATAGCAATGATTCAATCTGTAAAGCTGATGCTTGACTGGTTTGGGGAAGTAGATGATGCATATAAACTTGAAAAAGCGATTGCAGGTGTAATCAAAGAAGGAAAGGTTAAGACCTATGATCTTGGAGGAAATAATACATCACTTAAGGTCGCAGAAGAAATTGGTGAAAGATTTGAAGAA
>CP070712.1:1753838-1756138 GCA_020350365.1 Thermoplasmatales archaeon
TTCCATTTTTTGATTTCCTCCAACCCGCGAAAGGCCAGAATGATTGGCCGGACTACACCACGGGAGCGTTTAATATTAATGCAGTGCATAAGAATTTCCATATATAAAACTCACCCAAAGAAAACGATATTTATGAATCCAATTTCATATTATGGAATTATATCTTTGATATTTCCTCTTGATAAATAATTATTTTAATTTTTTATGTAATTTTTTAAAAATGATTCCATTGGATTATAGAATTGCTCATAATCGTTTCCTTTGATTTCATTGATTTCCTCAGAAGGTGCACTATTTTCCGGAGTAATAATTTTATGAATACCAGATTTGAATATGAAATTTGAATCTTCAAATGATACAATAAATCCAATTGTGTCATAACCTGATAAAAGATTTTCAAGGTTATTTTTTACCTCATACTTGGTACCATCAACAGATCCAATATTATCAGAATCTGATGTAATCTGCGCTTGTGTAAATGGAAAATATAAGTTTTTACCATTTTCCAGTTCTTTTAATAAATCATTTGCACTTCTATTTTGAAGTAATTTACCTGCTTCTTTGTCTGTCATACATGGTTTTTCAACATTTTGAATTAAAATCGCTGGATCTATTGCATAGATATCATTTAAAAATTTATAAACAACATCAACAAATCCTTCAAAATCAAATGAATTTTTCTCAATTATAGTTTCTTTCATATCTAATACCGTTTAACACACATAAAAAATTCATATATAATTGTTGACCTGTAAATTTTAAAAATTTTTCTAAATTAAAAATTTTATTATGTACTTGATTTATATATCTATTTCTTATTCCGGAATTAAGCTTATGAATTTGAATAATGAAGAAATTCTTAAAAAAATTTCTATCATTCTTAAGGAAAACAATCTTAAGATTGCCGTTGCTGAATCTTGCTCAGGTGGTTTGATTTCACATAATTTTACTAACATTTCAGGAAGTTCTGAATATTTTGATAGGGGAATTGTATCATACAGCAATAATGCAAAATTAGAACTTTTGGATATTTCCGAAAATATTTTAGAAAGATATGGCGCCGTGAGTGAGCAGGTTGCAATAGCAATGGCCAAAGGAATTAGAAAAAAATCAAATGTAGATATCGGAATTGCTACTACTGGAATTGCAGGTCCTACCGGTGGAACAGAAGAAAAACCAGTTGGTCTTGTTTATATTGCAATTTCTACAACTAATAATACAATAGTTAAAAAATATCAATTCCCAGGTGATAGACTAGAAAATAAAGAAAGCACGTGCAGGGCAGCTCTTGAAATGCTTCTTGAGTCTATTAGTAGGTAATGTCGGTGGTATATTTTGTTTGAAATTGATGGATCATATGGCGAAGGTGGCGGACAAATCCTGAGAAATGCAATTGGCCTTTCAAATTTTATTAACGAGCCAGTAAAAATTACAAATATACGTGCAAATCGCCCAAATCCTGGAATTAAAGCCCAGCATTATGTTATAATTAAAAGTATTGAGGAAATAAGCAATGCTGAAACAAAAAATCTAGAGATTGGTTCATCCAAGCTTACCTTCATCCCTGGCAAGTTCAAAGGGGGAGACTATAAATTTGATATAGGTACTGCCGGAAGCATCACGCTGGTCTTTCAAGCACTAATTTTAGCTACCTTAAAAACTGAAAACGAAATAAGAATTAAACTATCTGGCGGAACTGATGTTAAATGGTCTCCATCTTGGGATTATTTTGAACATGTTTTTTATCCAATTATTAAAAAAATAGGTGTTAAAGTCGATGTTCAGCTTATAAAACGTGGTTATTATCCAAAAGGTGGAGGAGAGGCAATAATTACAATTCATCCAGGTAGTAAAGTTAAACCTATACAGCTTGTTGGGGAAACTGAATTTACAAAGGTAAAAGGAATTGTAAATATCGGTCAACTTTCAAAAAACATCAGCAAAAGAATTAAACATTCAGCAATAAGAGCACTTGTAAGAAATGAGTTACAACCAGATATCAAGGATGTAGAATATTCTACTCTTTCCGCTGGTACAGGAATTACTATATGGACAGATTCAAGAGACGTTATTTTAGGAGCATCGGTGTTAGGGGAAAGAGGGCTTCAATCTGAAGAAATTGGAAAAAATGTTGTTGCGAATCTTTTAGAAGAAATTAACTCCCAGGCTACCATCGATATCTATGCTTTCGATCAAGTTCTTCCTTATATGGCACTTGCAAAAGGCGAGTCTTCTTGCGTTGTTAGGAAAATCAGTAATCATGCCCAAACAAACATGTGGTTGATTAAGCAATTTTTAAA
>CP070712.1:1756238-1758502 GCA_020350365.1 Thermoplasmatales archaeon
GTAAATAAAATAATAGATTATGAAGAGACAAAAGCTGCTGACTCATGGTATAAAAAAATGATATTAATTGGTGGAGATACATATCCAGATCATGGACCTTTGGGCGCATATGAAGCTGAAATTGATACTAATGTCTCTGCGGGTTACATGCAAAATTTTACTCCAATCAGACTATGGGCGTCTCTAGAAACTTTAACAGGTCAAAAATCAGTTGTTGATGAAATAAATAATGGAGCTGGATTTGTACATATGGCAGGTCATGCAAATCCAAGCATCTTAGTCACACATCCTCCAGATGCCCCAAAAACAGAGAAAATTATGATTATGAAAATGTATGCTATTCCACCTATAGACGCATTTTGGGGTTTATTAAATGGATTGAGCCTAAAAAAAGTATTAGAATATCTTTTATCTCCGATAAATCCAAGATTAAGAAACTCTGAAAAACAACCAGTCATGGTTATTGGTGGTTGCCATAATAGTCAATTCAACACCTCAATATTTAACATCCTTAGAGAAGGATTTACCCGTGCATATGGTTATGGTCATCATCCTCCTAAGTGCTTTTCATGGTGGTTAACCGCTAAGGAAAATGGTGGTGCAATTGCAACTATAGGTAATAGTGGATTTGGTATGGGTATTCCAGGATTTGAATATCCAACTGGTCTTGATGGATGGTTATTACCAAGATTTTTCTATCATGTAGGTCAAATGGATGAGGAATATTGTGGAGCAGCTTATAGCAATGCAATAACAGATTACGTAAATGAATTTGATATTAACATAGATCCCGAAGACAGGCAAATGGTTGAACAATGGATCCTTCTTGGTGACCCAAGCTTATTTTTGGGCGGATATGAGTAATTTAAAAATTTCTCTTCTTTCTTTCATTTATATTTTATCAAGAAACAGTGATTCAAATTATTTTAATATGCCTTGTCGTGATGATCTAACGAAATAACTCTAACTACATTTTTTTCTATTTTGTAAATAAGAACAAATGGACCAAAATAATTGTCGATATCCAGCAAAAACATTTCCTAGAGTTTTATAACCTTATGGATTTTGGACGATATCTATGAGTTTCTTTTGGATTTGATTGTACAATGTTTTATCTTTTTTCTTTAATTTCTTTATTGATTTTTCAAATTGAGAACTAAATTCGACATTATATGTCATATTACAAATTCTCTAAATAATCAATAGCATCTTTTTGATTGAATTTTTTAACATTTTTTCCTGATATCATTTCTTTTTCAATTCTTTGATATCTATCTAATTTTTCAAAAAATACCTTTTTTCTAATAAGTTCAAGAATAAATTCTTGAATATTTCTATACCCAAACTCTTTAGAATATTCTTTAGATGCTTTAAGCAAGTTTTCAGGAATAGTTAGACTTATTTGTTTTAAAGCCATAGTAACACCAAATATTTATAAATACAAATATGTACGTTTTAGTACATATATCTTCCCATAATTTGTGAATACCAATAGTAAATTATAAATACTATAATAATTATAATATTTATAGAGTTTATAACTATGGTGGTTTTATGGCAAATACAACTATTTCAATAACAAAAGAAACAAAAAAAGCATTAATTGAATTAGGAACAAAAGGTGAAACTTATGATTCAATAATAAAAAAATTAATAAAACGGTTTGCATGGAAAAAACTTGATGATGAATGGAATAAAATTTTAGCTAGCGACGATTTCATTTCTCTTGATGAGCTGTGAATAAATGAAATATAAAGTGTTTATATCTAGAACATTTCAAAAAAAATTTTACCAGCTTCAAAAAAGTATACAAAACCTAATACGAAAAACATTAAAAGAACTTGAAAAAGATCCATATACATCCAGACCAAATTGTGATATAAAACTACTACGGGATACAAGGCCTAAGAAACATCGTTTAAGAGTTAGTAATTATAGAATTATATATGTAGTAGAAGATAAAGAAATAAAAATAATTGATTTGTTGAAAAGAGAAGTAGGATACAGCAGATTGGAATAATAATAAAAAACAACTTAGAAGAATTTTGTTATTCAAATATTATCGCAAAATAAAAATAATCTACAAATTTAGTAGATTACTCAATCTTACTAGCATCAAAAATCATATTTACCACTTGTTTATTTCATTGTGATTAAAAACAAAGATAAATTACTGTTATATGGCGACTATATAATAATTGGGCGGGTAACAAAGTGGTTATGTGGCGGACTGCAGATCCGCATACGGGGGTTCAAATCCCTCC
>CP070712.1:1758602-1760821 GCA_020350365.1 Thermoplasmatales archaeon
ATAAAAAAACTTATCTTTCACTTGATATTGATGTTTTAGATCCTTCTTTTGCTCCTGGAACTAGCACCCCTGAGCCTTTTGGTTTAGAACCTTTTGATATCTTGGAATGTATTAATTATTTTTCTGCAAATCTTATAGGATTTGATGTTGTTGAGGTATGTCCCAATTATGATAATGGTCAAACTGCCTTACTTGCTGCGAAATATATAAGATATATAATTGAACAAATAAAGTCATTAAATTAGAGGTAGCTTAATATATTGTGACTTTATTCTGCTCTTTTATGCAACTTGAGAAATTGGCAACAATAGGTTTAGCAATTATAATAGTGGTAGCAATATCTGGATATATTCTAGCAGATGAAAATATTCGAGATGATATTTTTGATAATCTTTTTGGAAAGCCAAAGGATGATAAGCCAACTCCTGTAGGTGGAGAGATTACATATGGTGATAGTGTCGATGTAATTTATATTGGTAAATTTTTAAATGGCACTGTTTTTGATTCGACTATAGAAGAAGTTGCAAGAGAATGGGGATTTTATAATGAAAGTATTCCATATGAACCCATTAAGATTTTTGTAGATCCAAGTTATGAGTTTTATCCTCCGGAGGGATATGAGAATTATTCAAATTCTTTTATACCAGGTGTTCTTGAAGGACTGATTGGTATGGAAGAGGGTGATACAAAAGAGGTGACAATTCCACCTGATAAGGGTTATGGAGTCTGGAATGAAACAATGGCTGAGATGTTTGGAATGGGATCGTACCCTCTTGAAAGTGTAATTGAAAGTGAAATAACAGAGAATAAAACAGCATTGCTCAGTAGTTTTCCAGGGGTAGAATTAATCGAAGGATCATCATTTGACTATGGTGAAGTAGCATTCGAACAGACTGGAGTTCTCAATGCAACAGTAATGGAAGTGACAGATGAAAATGTGACATATAAGTTGACACCTGAGAATGGATCATCAGTTGATCTTCCATTGTTTAACTGGACCATTGTATTTATTGTGGAAAATGATACTCATTTTACAATGCGCTCACTTATTGAAGATGATCACATATTCAGCATAGAAAGTTTTTACGGGTCAATGCATTTCAAAGTTATTTCAGTTAATGAAACACATGCAAGACTAGCAATGAATCTTGATGCGCCAGAGGTTAGATTTATAGGGCAAACTCTTGTTTTTGAACTAGAAGCAGTAAAGGTTTATAAAACATCAGTTTTACTAGAAGATAACTGAGTCTTAATCTCTCTTTCAAGTATTTCTAAAAATTCTTCTTCTTTTCCTTTTGGAATAGTTGCACCTGCTGCAATATCATGACCGCCACCGATACTATCAAGTGCCGCTGCTGCTTTTTTCATTGCTTGAGATAGATTTAGACCCTTTTCGACTAGTTCTTCTGTTCCTCTTGCTGAAACCTTCACCTCACCTTGCCCTTTATCTGCAAAACCTATTAGGGGTAAGTCACTGCTTACATCCTCTGAATTTAATAGCATATTTGCTACAATTCCAACAATTGTATCACGTATACCGCTTCCAGCATGGAAGAACTGTAGGTGATTTCTTTTGATAATTCCCTCCTCCTTTGCAAACTGAAGTCCGACAACAAGATTTTGCCTATGTCCAAGTAAAAGATTTCTTGCTTTAGCAAGCCATTTGTCTCTATCACCCAAACAGACCTTTAGTCCTACCTCGCATTTTCCATATCTGGCCGTTGAATTCAAAAGTGTAGCAAATTCTTTAGAATCATGAATCTCTGTTCCTTCCTCTTCATTTTCTAAAATATAGACTTCTCCAATTATTCGTTTTGTAATTTTATGGCCAAAACCTTTTGTTAGAAGTAATTGAGCAATACTTGAAATTATTAATCTTCTTTCGTCTTTACATAGGTCGATCCATTTCCTCCAGGAATCGCCATCTTTCATAGTTATTCCCAGTTCTTGCAGAAAACCAACACAGGCTTGCTCACGTCCGGAAAGTCCAGGAATTATTGGATCACTTGCATATTGCAACATCTTAAAGATTGGGCGACTCTCTCTTCCGAAATATCTGATGTCGATTTTTGATTTGACAGCATTTATTGACTCTCCATCGGAAAGAATGTCTCTATTTAGTCCTGTTAGTTTTCTGAACCTTCTATCCTGAAGATCCCCACATGCTCCAACTATTGCAAGCGAAGTAAGATCCATATTTTTTTTATCAATTGCCTTTG
>CP070712.1:1760921-1763109 GCA_020350365.1 Thermoplasmatales archaeon
ATCTTCCAGGTCCTAGATACAATAGTCTTCTTGATGATTATGAGGAGGGAATGACTGTTAATAAATTAAAAAATGAATTTAATTTTCTTAAGACTCAGATAGTACAAATTCTTGAGAAAATAAAATCAAGCAAGTGTTTTATTGATCAACAGGAACTAGATTTAAATTTTTCAATTGAAAAACAAAGGGAACTTAGTAACATTATTCTTGAAACCTTACTTCTACCAAAAGATCAATCTCGACTGGATGTATCAACTCATCCTTTTACAATTTCTATGGGTTATAATGATGTACGAATCACAACAAATTATGAAAGAAAAAATCCATTGTTTTCAATTTTTTCTACAGTGCATGAGATAGGACATGCATTATATGAGTTAGGAATGCCAAAAGATAATTTCAAATATACCGTGATTTCAGATTCTCCTTCTTTAGGTTTGCATGAATCTCAATCTCGTTTTTGGGAAAATATGATAGGTCGTAGCAAACATTTTTGGAATTATTTTTATCCCATTTTTAATAAAAATTCACCGGCTCAGCAAAAAGATATTGACATTAATACTTTGTATAAATATGTCAATCAAGTTAAACCATCTTTTATTCGAGTAGAAGCAGATGAGTTGACATATTGTTTACATGTAATACTTCGTTTTGAACTTGAAAATTCTATAATGGATGATAAGGTAGATGTATCCGAATTACCAGACTTATGGAATGATAAGATGGATGAGATGCTTGGCATTAATCCGAAGTGTGACAAAGAAGGTGTTTTGCAAGATATGCATTGGAGTGGAGGCAATTTTGGTTATTTCCCAACCTATGCAATAGGTTCTATTTATTCCTCTCAACTTTTCAATAAATTGACAGATGAAAATTCAGGTGTTTTATCTGAAATTGAAAAGGGAGATTTTAAAAATATCTTAAGTTGGCTCAGAGAAAACGTTCATAAATATGGACGAATTATGACTGCTGATGAAATAATAAAAAATGCATGTGGTGAGGGACTTAATGCAAAAGTCTTTGTAAATTATTTAAAAAATAAATATTACAAATTGTATGACATATAGAGGAGTTGGATTTATGTCTAAATTAATATTGGTAAGACATGGGCAATCGCAATGGAATTTAGAAAACCGTTTTACAGGATGGGTCGACGTTCCTTTATCTGAAAAAGGTATTGAAGAAGCAATTTCAGCAGGTGAGAAATTAAAAGATGTGAAGTTTGATTCTATGTATATTTCGCATATGTTACGTGCAATTCAAACCCTTCATTATATTTTGATTAGTTCTAATGACTCTCGCACTCCAATTATATATCATGAAGATGAAAGGATACACAATTGGGAACATCATACAGGTGATACTGGCACTGAAATTCCAATTTATATGTCCACAGATTTAGCAGAGAGATATTATGGGAATCTTCAGGGGCTTAATAAACAAAAAACAAGAGAAAAATACGGTAATGAACAAGTCCATCTTTGGCGTCGTAGCTATGATGTAAATCCACCCGATGGTGAAAGTTTAAAGGATACTTGTGAAAGAGCAATCCCATACTACAAAAAGCATATTTTAAAGGATTTAGATGAAGGTAAAACAGTTCTTGTTTCTGCTCATGGAAATAGTCTTCGTGCAATTACCATGCATGTTGAAAAAATATCAGAAAGTGAGATACCAAATGTCGAAATTCCTACTGGTGTTCCTATTATATATAGCTTTAATAAAGATTCTTTTAACAAACAAATCCTTTAAACATTAAAAATATATACAGTTTTTATATTTAAATGTAAAATAAAAGGCTGACTTATGATTGAAAAGAAGGTTCGATGTCCACAATGCAGTAACATAATTAATAGTTCCGGGAATCCTGGAGAAGTTGTACTTGTTACCTGTACCTCCTGCGGAAAAAGAGGAAAGGTCACTTTTGAAAAAGCGATTGAATCTGGTGATATTGCAATTGAAGCAATAAATCTAAAGAAAGTATATGGTGACCTTGCTGCTGTAGATTCAATATCATTTCATGTTAATAAGGGCGAAGTATTTGCATTTTTAGGTCCGAATGGTGCTGGAAAGACAACAACTGTGGAAATGATTGAATCAATACGCGTTCCAACAGCCGGTATCATAAAAATACTTGGAGAAGATATCAGTAAATCTTTTGATAAGGTAAAAGACAAGATAGGAATAT
>CP070712.1:1763209-1765388 GCA_020350365.1 Thermoplasmatales archaeon
ATATATTTTACTTCTCGTGATGGACATGTGTATTGTTTGAACGATGATGGAAGTCTTAAATGGATGTCAGATAGAATAACTGCGTTTGATTACGGTCCAGTTATCGGCAGTGATGGAACGATTTATGCTGTTCCACGATGGGACTGGCTGTTTGCTTTTAACCCTGATGGCTCTGAGAAATGGCGGAAGGAGCTACCGATAGATTCAGGTGGACAGGTTTCTATCGCGCCTGATGGTACTCTTATCGTCTGCGGTCAATTTCATGGTGTGATGGCTGTTGATCCAAGTGATGGTAGTATACTTTGGACTTATACTGCTCATAATCCAGTTGGAGAGACAATAACTAATGCGGCTATAGGAAGTGATGGTACGATCTTTTTTGGTTGCATTAATTATCTTAGTGCGCTTAATCCTGATGGTACTCTTAAATGGAAGGAACATTTGAGCACAGATGTTTTCCCTTATATGTTTATGTATGTTGATGGTGATCCATCTATTTCTAATGATGGAACTGTATATGTCACCTCATGGCTTGGTACTGATTTTCATGGTTATTATGATATTGGTTATATTCATGCTATCGGCATGGGTGATCCTGATGCGCCATCTACACCAGTGGTGTCTGGTAAAAATTATGGATTACCCTTGTTGGATCATTGGTTCAGCATTAAGGCTACATCTCCATCTGATAAGGATGTTTTTTATATGGTTGATTGGGGTGATGGTAATGTTGAGGATTGGGCTGGCCCTTATGATTCTGGTGAAATGATCATGGTAAAACATTCTTGGGAAATGCCAAGTAATCGAGGTGAGTATTTTCAGGTTTCAGCTAGGGCAAAGGATACCGATGGGCTTTTAAGCCCGTGGGGTGAGTTTGAAATTAAAATAAGTTATCCAAGGAACAATGTATTTTATAATTCTGTGTTTTTACGATTTTTAGAATGTTTCCCAATGCTGGAGAGACTGCTGGGATGGATTAGGTAGATTTCTTTTTTATTCTATTCTTTAACCAAGCTGTTATACTTTTTGAGAAGGCTGAAATGAAAACACCTCCAATATTAGAAACTACAGCAATATAAAGATATTCTATATCCTTAGTAGCAAAATACAATCCCATTGTTCCTAATGATAAACTAAATAAAACACTAAACATCCATTGAACCCTATTCTCTGCAGACATATCATCTAGTTTGTCATCAATTCTTTCAAATTTAATATCCAAAGGCTCTTTTGATAAAATTACCTGAGTCCTATACTTACCTTCATATGATATAACTTTTTCACAACAGTATGGGCAACAAATATATTCATCAGGAAAGACCTTATTACAACTTTTACATATTTTAATATAAATCCCCAAATTGTAATCAAAGTAAAATCAATAAATCTTATGGTAAACAAATCTACTGACTATTATTAGATAGAGATATCCAAAAATCAATAAGTAGTAGTCTAGAAGGAATAATTCTACCTATATCTAGACCCTGACGAAAATTTTGCCTAAAAGCCGTTATCTCTCTCTAATATAGCGAAAAAAATTTTAGTTAGAAAAAATTAGTAATTTCACCAATCGTACTCTTAAAAATACAAATAAATGCCATATTTTCGATTGAGGACCTATTCCCTTATACAGAACCAGGGTTTTTGGACCCCCGTTTTTTTGAAGCATTGTAATTTCCATAATATCCAGCCTTTCTACGTGTTTTAGTGTCTTTCGAACCCTTCGGTCGCCCTAGTGTCTTTCCCAATGCCTTAAGGGCTTGTAAACGGTGTCTCGTCGCCTCCGCAATAGACTCCCTTTCTAGCTGTGCTAACCGGACAATAATATCCCGAACGGCACGACCTATTGCTGTACTTGTATCCAAATTTTCATTAAGGGAAAAGATACTTATCCCTTTGTTTTCCATCTCCTCAAAGAACCTTACAGCTTCCACTGCATTCCTACCGAGCCTGTCAAACCGGAAGGTAACCACACCACCGTATTTCATAGCACGAAGGTCCTCGAGCATCTTGTTGTAATTAGTTCTTTTGAAGTAGTCCTTACCCGAACCTACATCGCAGTAGATTTTGCCTATCTCAAAGCCCTTGTAATCGCAGAACTTCCGGCAGGACATTATCTGCTGTATTAGGTCCTGCGTATCTGTCGAGACCCGGCAGTAGACTCCTACTTTCATGTCTT
>CP070712.1:1765488-1767658 GCA_020350365.1 Thermoplasmatales archaeon
AAATCCAATATATTGACACCACCGCCACCAATTAACCAAATATTACAATCAAAAGGATTTACTCCATATAATATGCCAGTCTCATATTCTGTTGCATACCATATACCATCACAACCATATGTACCAGAATATAAAGTAACACCTAACGAACATTCTGAGGAAACCTCTGCAGGTTCATAAAGCGGAAAACAAACTATTTCTTCTGGAGAAGGATATACTTTGAATCCACACATATATTCACAATCTTGATTATATGAAGATTGGCATATACCAACTGATTTTTCATTACTTAATGCTTTATTTTTAATGAATTGCATTGTAGGTTCAACGGAAAATTTTCCTTCTTTTTGAACTGTAACAACATATGGTTGAACACCAAATACAATAAATAGAACAATAACTCCAAATACCAATGTTTTATACAACAGGACAGGGCTTTTAACCATGTTTTCTTATCCTCCCTCAATATTAACATCGTTTTGCTAATATTTAAATGTTACAACAACAATAAAGATAACAGTCTTTCCATAATTGGGAAACGTTCAATTTAAATAAAATAAAAAAAAGAGGAGATTTTTAGATTAATATAATCCAAGCAGTTGTCGAAGTACTGGAAATGCATTTGGGAAAAGTTCTAAAAACCATTGATACCATAGAAAAGATGATGCTCTGGATCTTGGAATGGTGACTTCTAACTCAGACCAATTACTCTCAGCTTGATAAATGTCTCTTGCCATTGCTCTTAGGCTATATGTTCCTTTATTGTTGTATGTATGTGTCATTGATACTGGTTCACCAGAGGGAACAATATCGGAGGTTTGATCTCCCCCACAGGACCAGTCCCACCTAACCAAATAAGAAATATCATCCCCATCAGGATCAGTTGAAGTGAATGTATAAGTTAATGGTTCTCCCATTATTCCATTTGTTGGCCCATCAATCAGAGGTGCAGTTGGTGGTTCGTTGGCCAATGCTGTTGAGGCAAAAATCGGTATAATCAGTAGCATAAATAGATTTATAACTAATATTTTTCTATACATTTACTACTCCCTAAAAATATAATAAGGTTATGTATATTTAAATGTTACAATACTTTTCTAGTAAAATTGCTGGGAATAAGATTTTAAGATTGATTTACTGCCTAAATGCTAGTTAATTGATTATTTTCTTGGTTATTGAACATATTTTCCAATTGTACGAATATTTTAAGTATAAGAGTAAATTTCCCATCGTGAAGTGCTTATGAATAGTAAGATACTTGTTGCATATTTTACGAAAGGTGGAGCTTCTGAGAAATACGCTAAGATAATTTCAGAAACACTCGCAGCAGATGGACTTGCTGTTGAGACATATAATCTTGCTCATGAGATTCCTGAAGTAGAAGATTTTAATACGGTTGTTCTTGGGACAGGAGTAAGGATATTCAGGGTTTATCGACGCTGGAAGAAAGTGTTAAAACAAAAAGCACTCAAAAACAAGGCTCTGTTCATGTTCTTATCAAGTGGTACAGCAATTGATGACCCTGATAAGGCTGTTAATAAATTCTTAACCCCAATTGTTGAAAAGTTTGGACTCAAACCTAAATTGCTAGTTTCCTTTCCGGGCATAATTCCTGAGAAATGGGCAAAGTATGATAATAGTAAAAAAGAAACATTGAACCCTGAGAAGGCAAAAATATGGGCTCATGAGATTGCCCGTCAAGTAATTAGTAAATAAATCAAAAGGAGATTTTGTTTCTAATTATTATAATTAGTTGGTTTAATAGTTGGAAAAAAAATGGATTATCCTCTATTAAAATTAAGAATGATATGTTAATTACTTTATTCTTAGGTGTACTAAATGTTAATGAATCTGACCAACCGCTTTCAGCACCATTTAAATTCTTTGCTTTTACTTTGATTTCAAAACAGTCTTTTTCCAACCATATATTAGATGCGAAACATTTCTCTCCAGAATTATATGGACCAAGCCAGTCGCTGTAATTATCATTTCCCCAACTCCAATTAAAGTATAATTTTTCACCATTTGGGTCAGTTGAAACTGTTTCAAATGTATATTCAACTCCAGGTTTACCAGTTGTTGGACCAATTGGTTTTTCAGGTTTCGATGGTTGTTTATCTAGATCACTTTCCCACCAAGCTAATTTATCTTCCCAACTTGCACCTGCTAC
>CP070712.1:1767758-1769913 GCA_020350365.1 Thermoplasmatales archaeon
TGAAAATATTAGTCCAATGAGTCCAAGTCCAGCTCCCAAGGTAATTATTAATTTTCCAAGTCTAACCTTACTTTTTCCAATTAATATACCACCGGCAATTACTGAAATTCCCCCCAGCGATGCGATGAATATTAATATTGCAAAAACTACTTGGATAATATTATTATCTGCAATATGCTCAGTTACAAAATCCTTAATCGTTTCCCATGTTGCAAGACCACTTATTCCTCCTATTATCAAAAATATTCCTGCTACTAAAGCAATTACCATAGCTTGAGTGTTTCTTGATCCCATAATAATTGCAAATATTTGGTTGAATTTAAGTGTTTGTTTATTTTGATTTTTATGAGTTACCTACCCAAAAATAAAATTAAAGCCAACAAATAAATAATGTTACCTATTTTTGGGTTGAGGTATATATTTATGAAATCTATAGATTTACCAGATGTTCAATCAAGACCCTCGCAATCCAATTTTAAGTTAACACGTGTTGGAGTTACTGGCGTAAAAAAACTAGTAAATATTAAGAGACCGGGAAAAAAGACTGCAGTATCTTTGGTAGTTAAAATGGACCTTTTTGTTGATCTACCAGCATCCCAAAAAGGAAGTCATATGTCAAGAAACTTAGAACTTGTTTCAGACATAATTGATGTAAATCTTCAGAAACCTGTGTCAGACCTTGAAAGTTTTTGTGCACAAACCGCAAAATTACTACTTGAGAAACACGAGTATGCAACATTTTCAGAAGTAAAGGCTGAAGCTGATTATTTTTTGGATAGAATGTATCCATCTGGAAAAAAAGGTTTAGAGCCCTTCAAACTTGTAGCAGAAGCAAGGGCAAAATCAACAGGGGAAATTAAAAAGCTTATCGGAGTTAGAGTTATTGGAATGACTGCTTGTCCATGTGCATTTGAGGTAATAAAAACTCTTGGTAAATATGATAAAAAATTAATTCCTCCTACACACAATCAAAGGAATATAACAACGCTTATGATAGAGGTTCCAGGCGACTTTAAATCTGTTGATGCAAACGATTTAATAGGCCTTGTGGAAAGATCATTCAGCAGTCCCACATATAGTATTTTAAAACGAAAAGAGGAAGGAGAAGTAGTTTTTAATGCACATAAAAATCCAAAGTTTGTGGAAGATGTTGTTAGAGATATTTTACGTTCAATACTTATTAAATATAAAGATCTCCCAGACGATGTAATTGTTGTTGTAAGAAGCGAAAGTGAGGAATCAATTCATAAACATAATGCCTTTGCTGAAAGAGTAACAACTCTGGGTGAGCTTAGAAAGTAGTTTAACTCAAAGGTTCTGGTGGAACTCCTTCCGGAAAAGATGGTTCATTATCTGGTATATTCCAAAAGTAAAGATTTTCAACATTTACAAAAAGATACATAAAAACAGGTATTGTTGTTTTCATCCAATGTACAAGATTATCATGTTTGCCACCCCCACTTCCAGGTTCATAATCAAATGATAATATTTCAAAAGTAAATGATGGTATCCTAAACTCTTTAAAACACCAATCTGTAGCAGTACCACTCGCTTTATACCATAGAGGGCTATCCTCATACTCTGAATTTTCAGAAACCCATCTTCTAACATTGCTGTATACATTTGATTCTTGCGAAGTCATTTCAAATGGAGGTTTAAAGGCTGTCCACGGTGTATTTAGAGAATGAGTTGCAGTATGACAGTCAATATAAAAAGAAAAACGATGGTGGTCAAGAAATCTCATAAGGTCCCTTATTGCCTGTGTCTCTGGCTCTGAAAAAGGCCGGCGCCCACTATTTGTAAACCATAAATTCAATCGGGGAAATCTAATATAAGGAATTTTTCTGCCAAACACTTTACCAATAGGTATACAACGTCCTCTTAAACTTCCAAAATCTATATCAAAATTACGATTTAGGTCTATTCCATTTTCATTATACCTATAATCACTATCTCTTCCATCAGGATTCAACAAAGGAACGATATATATTTTTGTGGTATCTAAAATGTTAGTGACAGTTTTATTTCTCCCATAATTTATTAGAAGGTATTCAGCAATGTACAAGCATGCTTCACCTGATTCCCATTCACTTCCATGAATGCATCCATCAATAAGACATGTAAATTTTTCATTTCTATTTTTTTCATTAGTAAT
>CP070712.1:1770013-1772123 GCA_020350365.1 Thermoplasmatales archaeon
ATCCTTTCAATTGTACAGATGCCGCCTGGTATTCCAGTCGGTGCAGTTGGTCTAGACAGAGGAGATAACGCAGCTCTTCTTGCAATTGAAATACTTTCAATAAAAGATAAAAATTTAACAAACAAATTAAATGATTATAGAAAAAAGATGAGAGATAAGATTATTAATAAATGAAGAGAAAAAATGTTCAACGCTGAGAAATTTATTAAAGAAATTATTGAAAAACTAAAAAATGAAATCACTGGCAAAGCATTAATTGCTTTTTCTGGAGGAGTTGATAGTACTGTTTGTGCTGCACTTGTAAACAAGGCAATTGGAGATAGACTGATTGCTGTTCATGTTGACACTGGATATATGCGGAAAAATGAGTCAGATAACGTTAAAAAATTAATGGAAGAAATTGGGCTCAATTATCGTTTTATTGATGCAAGTAAAGAATTTTTTTCTGCTTTAAAAAATATTGAAGACCCTGAGAAAAAACGTAAAATAATCGGAGAAAAATTCATTAGAGTTTTTGAAAAAGTTGCCGAAGATGAAGATATTGAATATCTTGTTCAAGGGACAATTGCACCTGATTGGATTGAATCTGGTGGAGAACTGAGAGACACAATAAAATCTCATCATAATGTTGGCGGTCTTCCTGAATTTATGAAGTTAAAGCTTGTTGAACCTCTTCGCGATCTTTATAAAGATGAAGTTAGAAAGGTTGCTAGAGAGCTTAAATTATCAGTTTCTGAACGTCAACCCTTTCCTGGTCCGGGACTTGCTATAAGAATAATTGGTGAAGCAACACCGGAAAGAACAAATATTGTCAGAGAAGCATGCGATATAGTTGAAAAGGAAATTGAAGCAGCTGTTGAAAATAAAAAGATGGAGATGCCCTGGCAGTATTTTGCGGTTCTTCTACCAGTCAAGTCAGTCGGTGTTCATGGCGATAAGAGAGCTTATGGTTATGTAATTGCCGTCAGAGCAGTTCATAGTATAGATGCAATGACTTGTGCTTTCAGTAAGATTCCAAATAATATAATTGATAAGATTTCTACCCGTATTACAAATACATTGAAGGATAAAGTAAATAGAGTTGTTTATGATATAACAAATAAACCTCCAAGTACTGTTGAATGGGAATAAAATGGTCAAAATATTTGTTGTCGATAACGGTGGACAGTGGACTCATAGAGAATGGCGAAGGTTAAGGGATCTTGATGTTGACACGAAAATTGTAGCAAATACCACTCCATTTGATGACTTGGTAAAAGAAAATATCGATGGTCTGATTTTATCAGGGGGTGCTCCAAGAATAGGTCTTGAAGGTGATCTGGGAAACTGTTCAGAATATCTTGAAAAGGCTGACTTTCCAATTCTAGGGATTTGTGCAGGACATCAGTTCATGGCACGGTTTTTTGGTGGTGAGGTAAAACCATCTAAACTGCCTGAGTTTGGAAAAATTGAACTAACAATACTTAAAGAAAATGAACTATTTTCAAAAGTCCCTGAAAAATCTATTGTTTGGGAATCTCATAACGATGAAGTAGAAAAAATTCCAGATAGTTTTTTCCTTCTTGCAGATAGTGAAAATTGTAAGACTCAGGCAATGAAACACAAGGAAAGATCATTTTATGGACTGCAGTTTCATCCCGAAGTAGAGCACACTGAATATGGCGAGCAAATCTTTAGAAATTTTGTAAAAATTTGTGAGAAATAGTTATTCCAAAGGTATCATTTTTTTCCCGAAAAGTAATCTGAACCAAAATAACGGCCAAAATATAAACAGTAAAATCAGTAAAAAAGTTTGAACTATCCCAAAAATATCTATTAGAATATTCATAAGAAATATTGGAAGTAAAAGAATTGCAAGGCCCTCCTGAAGTCCTGCATATATCAGCATTTTTTCTCTTTCTTTCATCGGTGTTGTTAGGATTTTTATAACAAAATAAAAAATTATGATAGATATTGCAAGAAAACTAATTCCTGGAATTGGAATTTTAAATACAAATATAGAGGTATAACCCAAAAAAAATGGTAATGCTGCTAATAGTATATGGATTAATTTAATACCAACTGCATATAATATAAACGATTTGGGGATTTTCAATTCTTTTTTTGATGC
>CP070712.1:1772223-1774329 GCA_020350365.1 Thermoplasmatales archaeon
TCTGTCATTTGCAATCATGATGAAAAAAAATTAGTAGAAGATATGGTAGATTATACCATTGACCAATCACTTATGAAGAGCCTAATATTGGGCGCTCCTAGATTTCCGACTCTTAAGGATAGTGAATTTATGAAGATTCTTTCAGAGGAAGAGGATCCTCTAAGAGCCATATTTGCAGGTCCAATGAGAGCTCATTTAGAAGAAGCTTTAGATCCTTCACCTGAAAATGTTGCAAGGGTTTTTGATGAGGATTTACAGGATTTTTTCAAAAAGGTTTATTCCAAGCCAGAAATGACTGATATTATTTGGCTTCATGCCTTTCGAATACTTCCTACAAGAATGATGAGACAACAAATGTTTATGGGTCCTGGTGGTGCTATGTGGACTGGTGATGAAGATCATTATTTGAACTGGATTCAAATGTTTTCGGACATGGGAGATAAATTAAATGTTGAACATTCACTAGGCTTTATAACTCCACTTGATAATGGCAAGTTTGCATATATGGAATATGATTATTATTATGATCATAATGACCCAGAGGTATGCGATAGGGTAAGTAAGATTGTTGTTGATTCCATGGAGCAGTCTTTAAAAATGGGCAAGGTGCTCACAATTCTTAATTATTTATTCAAAGGAATTTATAGAAAAGAACATGTTCTATATCCTATTGCTGAAGGTATTTCAAAAGAACAACAAGAACTTTTTAAGGAGTTACTTGGAACTGTTCTAGGGGAGGAATTATAATGGTAAAATTTCTATCAGAAGAATGGATTGATATAGGAAAAAAATATATAATTGAAAAGCTGGACCCACAAAAAGATCTGAAAAGTATTACTACTTCATTACTTGGTGTTGTAGAACATATCCCTCCAGATGATATAACTATGAATTTTTATTTAGAACTAGAAGATGGAAATTTAAAGGATTTTATTGTAAATACTGGTGATACATTTGAAGAAAAAAAAGCTGCTTATGAAATAAGAGGCAACTATGGAACCTATAAAAGTGTTCTAAAAGGTGAGATGAGTCTTGGAATTGCTGTTTTAAAGAATAGATTAAAGGTAAAAGGCAGTAAAATGCAAGCTTTGAAGTTAATCAAACCTCTTGATGGAGTAATTGTATCTTTGCAAAAAATCACAGATGAATTTGAATAATGAAAAAAGGATGTAATAAACATGTGTTTAGAAAATGTTTTAATTAATAAAAATTCAAAGTTTGAAGAAGCAATAAATATAGCAAAAAAGGGCACACATTGTGGAATGTGTAGAATAGATTTTCTAGGAACAGGTTTATGTTCTGCTGGTAAGAAAAATGGCTTTATTGCTTATTGGCCACAAGGGCGTATGGAGATTGTAAATGCCTTAAATTCAGGAAAGGTTAAGCCTACAAAGAAACTTTTTGAAATTGTTGAGTCCTGTACTTTTTGTGGAATTTGTGATAAGCAGTGTAATTTTACTACTCAGCTCAGACCTCAAAAGGTTCATGAGGCATTAAAAGAGTATGTTCAAAATTTAGGTGAAAATGAATTTCAAGAGGTTCCTGAAGATGATAAACTAAAAAAACTTCAAGAAATCGTTGGGGAAAAATGGGCAACAAATGATCCAGTAATTATTGCTTCCTATAGAAGAAACATTGTTAATCCTGATAAGGAATTGAATTTCTATGCAGTAATGCCTGAAAATTCAAAGGAGTTATCTGAGGTTATTAAATTTGCAAATAAAAATAATCTTCAATTCATGGCACGCGGTGGGGGAACACTTTTTGCAATGGTTTCCTCAACTGTTATGAAAAATGCAATGGGCCTTGAAGATGGTATTATTATTGATCTTTTAAGAATGAAAAAATTGGAGATAAATCCAGATGATTTAACAGCTACTGTTGGTGCTGGAATAACAGCTTTCGAACTTCAAAAAGAAGCTTATAAACATGGTCTTAGAGCAAATGTTGCTGAAGCAGGTGCGCATATTTGTGCCAATCTTGCCTCAACCGGAATATGTACGACTTGGGGTAATACTTATGGCTGGGCATCGGATAATTATACAGATGTTGAACTAGTTGATGAAGAGGGAAATATCTTCAATCATGGTGAAATGGAAATTAAAA
>CP070712.1:1774429-1776510 GCA_020350365.1 Thermoplasmatales archaeon
AAATGAGATATTCTTAAAATCAATTTTTACCTCTTCTGTAATAGGTATCCTATGCGGTGTTCCATATCCAATCAATTCTTCACTATCAAATAGTCCAGCTGTAATTTGTGCTCCTCTAAGAAGTAACGTGGAAAGTCTAAGTTTAAACAAAATAGAACGTGGTAAATGTGGAATGACAGTTAAATTATATTTCTCTACGTCTTCTTCATCATCTACCACATCATCAATTTCAGGTTGATTTCTAATTAGCTTTTGATAGACACTTGCTTCTTTTTCTACTGTAGGATAGCCACCGTTCTCTGTTGTGAAATATTCTGCTTCAAACTCAATAACATAATTCTCAGGTAATATTTCATCATTCGGCTCACCTGGTTCAAAGGCATTTCTCATTATATATAATTCGGCGGAAAGTGCTTCTAATCCGGGGTATTGAAATCCTTTTGCCTCATATAATTGAAGTGAAATTCCATCACGCTCATCAGTTCCTGATTTCAAGATGTTTGTTGAATTAAAAATTATACCATGTGCTTTACCTGTTTCACCATTATCAACAGATAACCAAGCAGAGCTTCCTAGATCAAAGTCATCATTTTTATGTATAATTGGTTGCCAATTACTATAATCAGGATACTGATCAAAATTATATGATTTTACTCTATCCTCATCACTATAAAAATGTAAATATGGTGGAATCTCACCAAAGTTTAACTCTTCAATAACACTGCTTTTAATCCCCCCACAGGTAAGTGTTATATAAGCTACATCAATTTCATCTCCCCTTGTAAGAGGATAATCAATGACCTCATGTCTTACACTAGTATATAATCGCTTTTCCTCAGTTGGACAATGATAATATTTGTATATCACAGTTGATCTAAGATGTCCATTTTCAGACTCACTTACAATTCCAAATTTGACCATAAGATTTCCATCAACAAACAATTGTTTTGAAATAAATTTCTCTTTGGAACTAATTCCACACCATTCTTCGTCTATTTTCCACCAATAACGAAAAGCAAATTCTGTAATTTGATCAGAGTTATGTGGAAGAATATCTTTTGCACCTTTCTTTAATCTTGTAACCTGCTGTGATATTTTATCACCAAGAACTGTTCCCTCCTTATTTACTGCATAAATAATTTCCTCGCCCTCTGTAATCTTAAAATAAGATGATTCAAATCCAATACCTTGGATGGGTTCGTATTTATAATAAGATTCTTCAATTTCAATACGTTTTTGGTAATCTGGTGCAGATTTTTCTTCATCATCATAATATACAAAATATTTCTCGTTTCCATTAGCCTGGTCGGGTATAAGAAAAACAAGGTTACATGAACTGATATATTCATTATTCTCATATTTTAAATCATATATCTGAGATTCAAGTTCAATTAATCTTTCTTCATTCTGATAGATCACTCTAATTGAATGTTCATCTTCCTTTTTAGCCCAACATGTATTATTAAAACTTAAAGGAATATCAATTGGTTGAAATTTTGTATATTCGTCACTTGTATCTATTGGAATTGTAATTTCTTGCCTGAAAGACCAATTTTCATTCCACCATGGTGCTTCCTCTGCTGTGGAAATATTAGGAATAAATATAGATAGAAGAATATTTAACAGAATGAAATAAACAATTAGTCTTTTCTGCATTTGGCTGGATAGCCTCCCATATGATTTATATTAAGGATTTGATTATTTAAATTATATTATTATATTAATATTCTTCTGATTATCCTTATAAAGATATTATTATACAACTGTTATCAGAAATGGTATTTAATGGTTTTTAAGAAAATTATTGTTCTTTTTATATATGAAAACCATGAGACCAATCACTAATACAATTATGATGATTAAAAGTCCAATTAAGAGGTTTTTAACAAGAACTGATAATATAGCATCAGCAAAATATGCAATAAGTAAGGTTCCAATAATTGCTCCTATTGATATTGCAAAAAAGGTATTCAATGGCTTCATACCAATTAATCTACCAACAATAGATCCAACCATACCTCCAGAGCCCTGAAAGGGAACCATTACAAAAAGAATTATCCCTATGAATCGCAGAGGTTTTA
>CP070712.1:1776610-1778637 GCA_020350365.1 Thermoplasmatales archaeon
GGAAAAGGTGTTTCATATTGTGCAACTTGCGATGGATTCTTTTTTAAGGGAAAAAAGGTAGCTGTTGTTGGGGGTGGCAACACTGCACTCATTGAATCAATATTTTTAAAACAAATTGGTTGTAAGGAAGTATCAGTAATTCATAGACGTGATCAATTACGTGCTGAGGATGCATATAAGAATGAGGCTGTTGAAAAAGGTGTTAAAATTATTTATGGTACACATATCGAGTCTATTCAGGGTAACGAAAAGGTTGAGTTTCTTGAGACTCATAATGTAAATACAGGTGAAAAATCAAAATTATATGTTGATGGAGTTTTTGTTTCAATTGGTGAAGAACCCCAAAATACTTTGGCAAAGAAGTTAGGTGTAAAACTAGATGAAAAAGGTTTTGTTATAGTAGATAAACAGCAAAGAACAAATTTAAAAGGAGTTTATGCCGCTGGTGATATAACAGGCGGATTAAGGCAAGTTGTAACTGCCTGTGCTGAAGGAGCGATTGCTGCCTTAAGCTCAACTGAAGTTTTAGGTAAACAATATCCGTACTAAGATTCAATCTTCATTTTTTTCTTTATAAATTTTTTTTGTTTACCTTTAATATTTTTATTAATTATTTTATATATAATAACAATATTTTTTGTAATAATTAAGATTAAAATCTTTTGACAACGACTGTAAAGTGACCTGATAACAGTTGTACAATAACACGTTAATAAAGGAACTTACAAAACATGATGTCAATAGGTGGGAAAAATGATTATGAAATATAGAAAAAAAATTGATAAGAAAGTTGTCTCGATATTGACAATATTTAGTTTGATATCTATATTGATAATAAATGCAATTCCAGTTAGTGCATGTCACCATAGTGTTGGAACTTTTGAAGAAGATTTTGAGACCCCAAAAGTTTCCTTTTTCAAAGGGGAAACCATATATGGACTTGGAAATGCTTATGGATTTACTTATATGCTAAAATTAAGAATCCGAGATCCTGATGGAAATGTTGTATACTATTCGAATGAATCAAGATATGTTGTGAATTGTTCTTATTTATTGAATGATTCAGCAAAAATAGGAACCTGGAATATTCAGCTAGGAGTTTTTATAGATGGTTGGCAGTGGACAATAAATTCTGATAGGATTGCATTTTTTAATGTATGTGATGCAAATTTTACACTTTCAGTAAGTGTTAATGGTAATGGATCTGTAATTAAGGACCCTGATCAAACCACTTATTCATATGGCACAGTTGTAAATATTTCTGCTGAACCTGATCTGGGTTGGAGCTTTGATAATTGGAGTGGTGATCTAAATTCTGTTATAAATCCTGAAGAAATATTCATGGATAGTAATAAATCAGTTACTGCAAATTTTGTTCAAAATAAATATAATTTAGATATTGAAATAATAGGAAATGGCAGTGTAGAAATAGATCCTGATTTATCAAATTATACTTATGGATCTGTCATAAATCTTACTGCAGAAGCAAATGAGAGTTGGGAATTTGACCATTGGGAAGGAGATCTTTCAGGTAATGATAATCAAACATCTATAATGATTGATGATGACAAAACTATAGTTGCGGTCTTTTCAATATATGAACCAGAGCAATTATTCACACTCATTGTAAATATCGAAGGAGAAGGTGTTGTTAATCTCGATCTATCTGGTCCGTATCAATTTGGTGATATTGTAAATCTAACAGCTGTTCCAGCGGAAGGAAGTATATTTGATCATTGGAGCGGAAATCTGAGCGGTGATAGCAATCCTGCACAATTAAACATGACTGAAAACAAAACTGTAACTGCACATTTTGAAATCGAAGATGAAAAGGATGAAAATGGAGGTGGAAATACGGGAGGCGGTGGAACAACTACTACAAGTATTCCCATTAAAATATCAAATAAAGCTCCAGTAGCAGATCTATCGGCTGGTGAACTGTACATAGGCTTTGTAGATGAGGACATAGATTTTGATGGTACATTAAGTTATGATTCTGATGGATACATTACTGAATGGTTCTGGAA
>CP070712.1:1778737-1780747 GCA_020350365.1 Thermoplasmatales archaeon
CTTTAAGAATTTCATTTTGTTCTTTAATTAATTCACCTAAAGCAAACTCAAAAATGTCCTGTTCGACTTGTTGTAATTCACCAAGACCTACAACTATTTCTTTGATTTTTTTAATTTTTTCTTTTTCAGCTGCATTTACTGCTGTAGTAAGAATTGATTCGGCTAGTGCCCATTCATGCATAAGAAATCCAAGTAGAATTAATAATGGTTTAAATTTTACTGTGGAAAAATTGAAAAACTATATGGAAATAACGATTTTGGAATTTAATATGAATAATGAAAAAAGTAAACTGTTAAAAGATAAAATTAAACATATCGATATTAAAACATTCAATAGTATACCAATAATAGAATCATTTGAAAAAATGGCTTTTCAATCCAGAAATCTTGCAAGAGCCTGTAAAATCTATAACAATATGTTAAAAGATGATAATTGTACAAACATATTATGTCTAGCAGGATCTCTTGTTAGTGCAGGCCTTAAAAAAGTAATTATTGATCTGATAAATCATAATATGATTGACATTGTTGTATCATCAGGTGCAATCATTGTAGATCAAGATTTCTTCGAAGGTTTAGGATACTATCATTATCAAGGTTTCATTAATGCAGATGACGATGAGTTAAGAAAATTAAAAATAGACAGGATATATGATACATTCATCGATGAAGAAAATCTCAGAGATTGTGATAATACAATAAAAAAAATTGCAGATTCAATGAAACCTGATGCATATTCATCAAGGGAGTTTATTAGAGAGATGGGCAATTATCTTGATAAAAATGGAAAGAATCCTGAATCATTTGTTTATGCTGCATATAAAAAAGAATTACCAATCTTTTGCCCGGCATTTTCAGATTCAAGTGCAGGATTTGGTCTTGTTCATCATCAAACTGAAAAAAAGAATCATGTTTCCATTGATTCTGTTAAAGATTTCAAAGAACTAACTGAACTTAAAATTAAATCAAAGAATACAGGGCTTTTAATGGTTGGAGGGGGAGTTCCAAAAAATTTTGTACAAGACATAGTTGTTGCAGCAGATATTTTGGGTGTTGATGCTCCAATGCACAAATATGCTGTTCAATTGACAGTTGCCGATGAAAGAGACGGAGCATTATCAGGTTCAACATTTAAAGAAGCGAGTTCTTGGGGAAAAGTGAAACAAGGTTTAGAACAAATGGTTTATGGCGAAGCAACAATTACCTTTCCACTTCTTGCAAGCTATGCTTATCACAAAGGATGTTGGAAACATAGAAAATCAAAAGAACTAAATAATGTATTATCTAATTGAATTTGTTCTATATAAGTGAGTTAGGATGGTGGAATTAAAAAATTCAATTTTACTAGAGGCTATAATTACTGCCATATATAATGTTGCTAGTAGAAGAACTTCTTATAAATTTGCAGATGAATCAATTGGCTCTACCATTAAAACATTGGAAGGAAAATATGATTTTTTAAAGCTTATTGAAATAAATAAAAATGATAGTCAGGATCAAGGTTTTGCCGTTAACGTCTCTTCAGATATTGACTCTATTAATCCTGCTCTTGTGGGAAAAGCAATAGAGGCACTTATTAGAGTCGTTTATAACGATATGAACTCAGAAGCAGGTCTTTATTTTGTATCGGAACTAAAGGAACTTGCTGGTAAAGAAATTACAAGAATGGTATCTGATTGTGATGTAGATCTTGGACAGCTGCAGCTTGAACAGCATCATGCATTTCAGCGAAGGGAAATGAAAAAATCGATTGCAGAAGCCTCAAAGACAGGTAAACTTACTCGTGGAAAACCTGAAAATTTAATAGGATATACTTGGGATAAGGTTTCTCATTGGAAACATGATCCAGGTAGTAAATATTGTACCTTATATGATAAGGCAGGAAATGTTCTAGATAGGCTAAATCTAGATAGGATAATACAAAATTATGTTGAGAAGCTATCTGGTTATATTGATGTCGATCCTCGTGAAATTGAAAAAGAAGCAAGTATATATGAAAAGGAATACAAA
>CP070712.1:1780847-1782797 GCA_020350365.1 Thermoplasmatales archaeon
ATATTTTTTATATTTCTTTTTGAAGATCTTACATCATTTTTATCAAGCCCTAGCTTCTTACCAAGTTCTAGTAGCTTGTAGTTTATTTTTTTTCGTTTCCTGCTCATTTTTTCACCTTTTTGTGAGGAATACAAAAATTAGTTTATATTATAATTGACAAGAATTGCAAAAATATTTATATTTTATCAAATATTTGGTAATTATGTCAAATTTAGTTCAAAAAGTTTGGAGAATTCTAGACAACAGTCCATCTATTCGTAGAGATATGGGTCTTGGATTAATCAATACAAGTGCATTGGCTAGATATCTTATAAAGGAAAAAAAAATTGAAGGGAGTCTAGATGCAATAATAGGTGCAATTCGTCGTTATGATCATGGCAAACATGAAAAGATTTTTTCTACCGCTCATGAACTAATGGGGCAAACAATAAACATATTTACAAGAAGAAAAGTTGCAGAAATATGTCTAAAAAAGGATGATGACGTTCAACAAATACTTCCAAAACTCTTTGATATAATCAAATATATTCAAGGAGATATACTTAGGATTATGCAAGCAAACGAGTCAATAAGACTTCTAATTGATGAAAAAAATTTGGAAAGTGTTAAAAAAAATTTTCCAAAAGATAAAGTTATTTCAACAGAAAAAAATCTTGCTGAAATTGACATTTACATTCATCCAGATATGCAGGCTACACCTGGAATTTTGGCAGTAATTGCAAATGAATTGGCAATAAATGCAATAAATATAATAGAAGTTATGACCTGCCCGCCAGAGATGTTATTTATTGTTAAAGGAGAGGATTTACTGCGTTCTCATGATGTTTTATGTAAGTTATGTGAAACAAATTAAAATTAGTTTATTTTACAAACAAAACATTTTTCAAGAAAATTACATAACATCAAATAATGATAACAACAAAAATGCAAGGATTCTATAGGGAAAAAAACAAAATATTTACAGAAAATCTTTGCAAAGGTTGCAAAGTTTATAATGAAAGGTTGATAAAAATTAAAGGTAAGGAATATAGATCATGGAATCCGTATAGAAGTAAACTTGCAGCCGCAATACTTAATGGTCTTTCAATAAACATAAACTCTAATTCAAATTTTTTATATCTAGGAGCAGCAACTGGCACAACCGTCAGTCACATATCAGATATTTTAAATGAGGGGCTAGTGTATTCAGTAGAAAGTTCACCTATCGCTGTAAAAAAATTTATTCAAGTATGTGAAAAAAGAAAAAATATAATTCCAATTTTAGAGGATGCAAATCATCCAGATCGATATAGTTCAATTGTTCCTATTGTTGATTTTGTTTATCAGGATATATCACAAAGAAATCAAGCAGAAATTTTTATTGAAAATATTGAAAGATATCTTAAGAAAGACGGCTTTGGAATTATAATGGTTAAGGCAAGAAGTATAGATGTTTCCCTTGAGCCAAAGAAGGCATTTGATATAATTTGCTCAAAGCTTGAAGAAAATGGTTTAAAAATCTTAAAAAGAATTAATTTAAAACCTTATGAAAAAGATCATTCAGCAATTATGATATCAATATAATTTAATCGAAATAAACTTTAGAATCCTATTATATTATGAGCAGCAAATATGAAAAAAACAACTACCAACTTAATAATGGGACTTTCAAAATTTTTTCTACCATTTATCATTGCATTATTGGGCATACTTTCATTATATCTGATAGTTGATGAAGATAGTGTTGGTAAGCTTTTTTTTCTAATGTTTGCTTATTTTATCCCACCTTTAGGTAAAGAGTCAATAATTCCTATTGGAATTGCTGGTGGAGAAATAACTATTCCTTTTATTAATAGAATTATGGAGGTTCCACCGATTAATCCTATTATCATGGCCTTAACAATAGCATTTGTTGATATTGTTGTTGCCTTGTTTTTAATTTGGAATTATGATCTTGCCAAAAAGATACCA
>CP070712.1:1782897-1784812 GCA_020350365.1 Thermoplasmatales archaeon
TTAAACATTTTTAAGTATTATAAAAATATTAAGAGATACTTTTATTGATTAATATTTTATGATATATAAATGCAAATAAAATATAACAGATTATATTGGGAAAAAATTAAATATAGAGCTTCTTCTTATATGTTAATATTATTGGGGGTGAATTATACGAATAAAAACTCTGTAATGTCAACAATAATAGTATTATTCATAAGTGCATTATTTCTAAACACCATTTCTGTTCCTGCTATTGATTTTGGTAATGGGTTTAATCCGCTAAACAATGAGGATTTCGATCCGTTAGTTGATATTGAAGTAACTGTAGAAATTTTAAAAATACGATCTTTTGATAAATATGATAAACAAATTAATATACTTCCCTACAATCTATCACCCATACCAAAAAGGGAATATATAGATGAAAATAGTAATCCTGATTTTTATTTGAAAGTATTAATAAACAATGAAGAGTTTGTAAGTGACATTTGGCAGGATACCAAGTATATTTATTCTCCTGATTTTTCTGCAACACTTAATGTTCCTGACGATCAAGAATTTGTTGATATAACAATCCAGTTATGGGATTGGAATGAGGATGGTGATGTTCTTTGTGATATTGGAAATGAGGAGGATGATGTAGATATTACTTATAGTATTAAAACAGGTCATTGGACTGGCGAGGATCAATCAAATGATCCAAGTGGTTATGGAAGACTCAATGGATGTGATGATGGGAGTATATACATTAGAGATCTAGATTGTGAACTTTGGTTTGATATCTTTCAAAATGATTATGATGAAGATGGTATTCCATACTGGACAGAAATAAATGATTATGGAACTGATCCTGAAACTGATAATTCAGGTGAAGATATTGATGAAGATGATGTTCCAATTGAATGGGAGTGGAAATGGGGATATGATCCCCTCTTAACAGAACAACATAAAAACCTTGATCCAGATGGGGACAGTATAGATAATTATGAAGAATTTCTGACTTCTCAATGGAATTCTGATCCATACAGAAAGGATTTATTTATTGAGCTTGATCAAATGGAAGAGGGACCTAATGGAGAATCTAGTTTTTTTCCAGAAAACTCAAAGGAATTTCTTTATACAGCATATGATAGACAAAACATAGTTTATCATCTTGATGATGGTAGTTGGGAAGATACTGGCTCAGAGTTGATAACCTTTGATGAATTAACAACATGGTACGAACTCCAATCAATATATCAGCAATATTTCCTACATGGAGATCAAAACAATTGGAGACGTGGAGTTTTTCATTATGGAATTTTAATTTATCAATTTGATGGACCTCGAGGTATGGCTTTTGGAAATAATCGTTTTCAACTATCAAGCATAGGTATGGAAGAAAAAGCAGAAATTAAATATTTTGAAAGAGACGAGGTTTATGCTAGTTGCTATATGCATGAAACTGGTCATACGCTTGGATTTTG
This sequence comes from Thermoplasmatales archaeon, assembly GCA_020350365.1. GTDB lineage: Archaea > Thermoplasmatota > E2 > DHVEG-1 > DHVEG-1 > SG8-52-3. The sequence goes on from CP070712.1 coordinate 1,784,349, forward strand.
GCCAATTCCTGGACACAATACATTTAGTACATCTCCAATTAGACTAGGTTGGTGGCTTTCTCGCCCTTATAAAAGCTGTATGAACTATGGTTATATGTACTATACAGTAGATTATTCAGATGGCTCACGGCCATATAGAGACTATGATGATTGGAGCAGAATGGATCTTTCCTATTTTGAAGGAGAATGGGGTTAACAAAAATTAATTGAACAAAAGGCATATTTATCACTATTTTATTCCTATTTTTAACCTATTTTAACACAATCTTAAATAATAATCTGCAAAATATATGAAATTAACCACTCAAGTAGAGCCTTATTGATAAGAGTGCTCAATATGGTTTTAAATATTGTATGGTTAAAGTGCAAACAAATGGATGGGTAGAATAATATTAAAATTTGAAAAGTATAGAGGGTCTCTACTTTTCATTTTTTATTCTACTCTTCTCTAATAAATCCTTATT
>CP070712.1:1784912-1786802 GCA_020350365.1 Thermoplasmatales archaeon
TTTACCTCTTCATTAATATGGATATCTACATAATTACTGGCATGTTGCTTCATCTTTTCCATTAGATCCATACCAGAAATGGATTCGAAACCAGGGTAATTCTCAATTTTGGGAGAAACATTTGCTAAACCACCGCCCATCTCTTTTTCAATAACTAGTGGTTTTATCCCAGAGCGGACTGCATAAATTCCAGCGGTGTATCCTGCAGCTCCTCCTCCAATAATTGCTAATTCATATTCCATATTAATCCCAAATCACTTTATCCTTTAAAATTTTGTATGCTTCTTCTGGCGATTCCACGTCTTGTAACATTTTTTCAAATGGACATAGTCCATCTCCACTCCTATTTGTTATAAAAGGTATCATTTCATCAGCCTGACAAGGTATTCCTCCAACAATGAGAATTGCAATAGCAGTTTTTGTTGCCTGAGGAGAATAAACCCCACTTACCTTTGAATATCTACAAAGGAAGGCTGATGCTTTTCCAAGAATTCTATCTCCGATAACAGAACCTTCAATTTCTTCTCCTAATTTATTTATTATTCTCAGAATGGGTTTAATCCCATCTCCTTTGTCATGACCTAAAATTTTTTCGTTTCGAATTACAACAATAGAATAATCTTCAGAAGATAATATCTTTCGAGCAAGGGAAATATCCTGAATAATTTCGTCATTTACAATCATTAAATTCCTCTCACTTCACAGATATCAAAATATGATTTAATATCTTCTAATGTATCTATTAACTCTTTTTTAGGATATGGTATAATATCTTCAAATTTATGTGAAATTAGTGGTGTATTTGGTTTAAATTGTTGTAAATAAAATTTTTTTGATCCCTTAAGCCATTTAGCAATTTCTATGATATCGTCTTTTGTAAGATATTTAGGTACAAAGGTTGTTCTGAACTCATAATCAATATTTGAATTTTGCAAAATTTTAATTGATTCTTCTATTTTTTTTATGTTTACCTTTGCATTTGTAAGTTTATCATATTTCTTTTTTGAGGCTTTGATATCCATTGCTACATAGTCAACAAGATTTTTTTTTATGAGCTCTTCTAATTTTTTAGGGGTTGTTCCGTTTGTATCAATTTTTATAAGATAGTTAAGTTTTTTTACGTCTTTGCAAAAATCAGAGATATCTTTCTGTATGAGTGGCTCTCCACCTGTAATTACTAGACCTTCAAGCATCCCCTTACGCATTTCAAGAAAGGAAAAAACCTCTTTTTCAGAAATAGGCTTTACATTTCCAAGAACAATTTCCTTATTGTAACAGAACGGACATCTAAAATTACATCCAATAGTCCAAACTATAGCACTAATAATATCTGGGTAGTCCAACAGCGATGTTTTTTGAATTCCTCCAATCTTCATCTAGTAACCATAACTTTCTTTTCCATCATGTTGAACATCTTTCTATCACTATATTCTTGTTGTTTACCTAGGTTCCATTGACTAACTGGACGCAAGTATCCAACAACTCTTGAATACACCTCACAGGGTATTGTTTTATTTTGTCCCTTACATGTTGGACATATCTGATGTTCACCAGAAATATAGCCATGTTCAGGACAGACACTAAATGTAGGAGTCAATGTATAATAAGGAAGCGTATAGTTTTCAGCAACCTTTCTAATAAGTTTTTTTGCTGCTTTTGAAGATGGGCCTTCCTCACCAAGGAAGATATGTAATACTGTTCCGCCAGTATATTTGGATTGCAAGGAGTCCTGAAGTTCTAATGCTTCAAATACATCACTTGTATAACCAACTGGTAGCTGAGTTGAGTTTGTATAATAAGGTTCGACGCCTTTGCCACTATTTCCTCCGTTGTATTTTTCTTGATTATATATTCTAATATCAGGATATTGTTTCTTGTCAACACGGCTTA
>CP070712.1:1786902-1788788 GCA_020350365.1 Thermoplasmatales archaeon
AACTTCAACTTAATAAATTGGCTATTTGAAAGGTTCTCAAATATACTTCTAATAAGATATTTGCTTGGAATGCAGTAGTTAAAATCTCTTTCTTTTTCTTTTTTTATGTCATAATCTTTTTAATAATAAATAGCAATAGTTTTTGATATATTATTTGCGATATCATGTTGTTTTTAAAATATTGTATCCCCTTTGCACGTTTATTCCGTTTTTTACTGATTAGCAAATAATTGTCATAAAATATTTTAATATGTACATATATACATATAAAATATGGTAAAAAACATGGTAAAATTCTTCAAAGCATTAGGAGATGAAACACGTTTTAAAATAGTCAGGTACCTTTTGAACCATGAATATTGTGCATGTGATTTTACATCTATGACAAAGAAAGATCAGACTACTGTATCGAGGCATCTTAAGGTCTTGGTGGATGCAGGTGTTTTGAAATTTAAAAAGAACGGCAGGAATATTATCTACAGCATAAAAGATAAGAATATAAAAAATGCACTTTTGAAATTCGGAATAAAGGGGATAAAATCGTGCTGTTAAAAGACAAAATGCAAAAAAGTATTGTTCTAACATGTTTGATTGGTGTGATTGTAATTAGTGGTTGTATATCTGAAGAAGGAGGAATTGATATGGCAAACGAGACAAATAAATTAATAATAGATTTTTTATACTTAGACCTTTCATTGTGTGAAAGATGTCAGGCAACTGATATTGTGCTTGATGAGGCATTAATTGAATTAAGAGATGAACTAAAGAATGTAAAGCAAATAAGTGTAAATAAGATTAAGATATTAAGTGACAAAGAAGCGAAAAAATATAACTTAATAAGTTCTCCAACTTTAAGGATAAATGGTAAAGATATTGAAGAGATTATTACAGGAAAATTAGAGATTAAAGAAAATTATTGTAGCTCTTGCTCGGAAGTTTGTTGTGGAGATACAAATTGTCGAACTTATGAATATAATGGAACGATTAGTGATTTTATTCCTAAGGAAATGATAAAAGAAGCAATAATGTTAGTTTTGGGAATAAAAACAGAACCTAAAGAGGATGAGACAGGAGATTCACCGTGTTGCCCTCCAAGTAATCAAACATCAAGTTGCTGCGGTTCTGATATTTAACGATGTCTAATGAGAGATTTTATGATTATAGATACAGGAATAGTCATTTTTTAAGTTATTACGAAAAAAATAATTTTTTATATGAAACAATAATATTTATTTCAATATACTCTTATTTATATCTTGTTAATCTACACTTAAATTCATTAACTTACTCTTATATTAGATAAAAACAGGCATTTTACGTGCAGAGCCTATTGTATCAGAAGTTTTTTATATAAAAACATATACTATTATTCTTATTGATAATGAATAAGAAAAAAATTGCTTTAATTTTGATTACATTAATTCTACTAACCAGTCTAACTGGATGCACAATTCTTGATAACAATGACTCAGTTAGTTCTGATATAGCAAATAAACCAGATTTAGACAAAGATGGGGTTCCTGATGAAATAGATGATTTCCCTGATGATCCCTCTGCTAGTGTTGATTCAGATGATGATGGTTATCCTGATAGATGGAATCCAGGAAAAAATCAACAAGATAGCACAAGCAATCCGCCTTTAGAGATAGATGAATTTCCAAACGATCCAGATGAATGGAAAGATACAGATGGTGATCGAGTTGGGGATAATAGTGATACATTTCCATATGATCCAAATGAATGGTTAGATACCGATGAGGACGGTGTTGGAGATAATTCAGATATTAATCCATTTGTAAACCTATCTTTTGAAATAAAACTTGAGAAGTTTGTAGTCACATCAAAAGTAGATATTATAAAATGGGCTCAAGTTTTCTTTGATATAA
>CP070712.1:1788888-1790710 GCA_020350365.1 Thermoplasmatales archaeon
AACCTCAAGAGTTCCCCATTCTGATTCTGCGTTGTTTTCATCTTTTAGTTTTGCTTTTATGTTGTATGTTTCTTCCTGTGTCCAGGTGTGTTTTTCGCAGACTTCTGTTCCTGATGGGTATGGTCCTTGCCAGGTTGTGTTGGTTCCGTCGTCCCAGTCCCAGATTACATATATCTGGTCACCTTCAGGGTCAACGACTTCTGATATACAGTATGTTAATTCTTCACCAACAGTTCCTACTGTTGGTCCAGAAATTATCGGTGTTTCTGGAGGTTGCTGTGGAACAAATGGCTCCATTAATGGATAATTATCTTTATTGCTACCATCGCCAGGAATATCATAAGGTGTATCACCAATTCCATCCCCATCGGAATCAACTCCCGTGTAATCATCCCAGTAGTTGCCACCAGATGGATAATCATCATCCCATTTATTTGAAAAATCATCATAGGCATTGTCTTCTTCATTTGCATAGAAATTATTGTGGAAAATATTGTTATTGTATGATTGTTGCAGGGCTTCTATACCGCGTGTATTTCCCTTGATTTCGTTTTCATAAATAGAATTATTTTCCGACTCTGTTAACAAAATTCCATAAATGTTCCAATTAATCCTATTTCTAGAAATTGTATTATAATTTGACTTAATCGGATTAATTCCTTCAAAATAGTTATCTGATAATGAGTTTTCAGAAATTTTCGAATCTGTAACCTGGTAGAGACCTATTCCTTCCCAACTGTTCTTTAATATATTGTTTTTTATTTCATGTCCTGATGATTGAACAATATAAACTGCAATTATCCCTTTTTTAATAGTAAAGCTTTTGACAATAACAGAATCGGCAGTTATTTTCATACAATTTTCCGTTAAATCTCCTTCAATAATTGTTGTATCTTTATCTTCTCCAACAAGTGTTATTGATTTATTTATTAAAATGTACTCTTTATAAGTCCCATTATAGACAAAAACTTTATCGCCAGATTGAGCAGCGTCAACTGCTTCTTGAATACCTGAATAATTATTTGGTCCGGACCCTCCTACATAAAGGATTTCTCCTCTTGATTGTTGAATAAAATAATTATTATTTCCAAATGATGTTTGGTAATTACTATCAACTATTGGAATGAATGTAGATAAAATGAAAATCATACTCATTAGAATTACAGTTCTCTTGTTCATTTAATTAATCCCCTAGCATCAATAATATAGTATTGATATTATATATTAAGTTATTCATAAATAAAAAAGAAGAAGGAATTTTTTTTTTATTCAAATTTTGTGTATGAACACAATGAATATCTCAAAAAGTAATCCTCTTCGTTATAAGCAAGTGCCACTGATTTTATTGTCATATCTGACTCATTAAAATCCATTAAACCAATGAATCCACCAGTTTCATTGCTACCTGTTATATTATATTCGCCAAAGGTTATATGATAAAAAAACCAACCAGCGAATTCTCCAGATATATTACCATCAAGTGTCTCCCATACACCTGCATAATATCCAACATTTTCCCAGCTTATATGATAATATCCAAAAACATTTCCTAGAATATTATAGCCAGATGTTTCATTTTTCTCTGCATATACTCCAGAGATATTTCCATCAGCCCAATCGGGAATATCAGTTCTTACCACTGGTGTTTTTATTATTTCTTTTTGTATTGCTCTTGGAAGTCTTAACGATGATACTGCAGGTATTGAAAAGACTAATACACCTACTAATAGAACTGCCAATAATTTTTTCATGAATTTACCTCCCTTTCATTTCTATATTAATTTAAGTTAAAAATAATAATAGATAATCAGTTATTAACTTT
>CP070712.1:1790810-1792598 GCA_020350365.1 Thermoplasmatales archaeon
GTGTTTTTACAGGAGAAAAAATAGGTCATTTAAGCCGCTGACGGGAATTGAACCCGCGACCTATTCCTTACCAAGGAATCGCTATACCTCTAAGCCACAGCGGCATCTAAATATTTGATAGATAAAGATCTATTTTAGAATAATTCCGGGTAATATTATTATACTATTAATTGTTTTGCGGTAATCCGCGTATAGGGGGTAACAATGAAAAAATTATCTGTATTTATAATATTAGCTTTATTAATTATTAATATATCTGGATCAACAACAGTCTCACAAAATATTGAAGAAGTAAAAGAAAATTATATTATTATTGAAGATTTTGATCCCTTAGTTGACCTCAATATAACAATAGATATACTTGGAATTAGAGCTTTTGACAAGATTGATCAATTTTCAGATCCTGACTTCTTTTTAAAGGTATTCATAAACGATGAATGTTTTAAAAGCCCAACCTGGAGAGATACTAGTTGTGTATACAACTGTTGGACTGTCACAACTGACATTCCAGATAATATTGAAAATGTAGCAATAAAAATTGAGCTATGGGACTCAAATTTGTTAAAAAATAAAATGTGTGATATTAGTTCAGAGGATAATGTTGATGACAATGGTTATAGTATAGATATTTTCTATGATATAAAAACAGGTATTTGGTCTGGTGATGACTATAATATTGGAGATTCTAGTGGATATGGAAGAGGTTGCGGCTCTGGTGATGGTAGTATTTACAAAGATGAAAATGATTGTGAAATATTTTTTAATATTTATCAAAATGATTATGATTCCGATGGTCTTCCATGGTGGATTGAAACAAATGTTTATGGTACTGACCCAACAGTAAATAATTTGGGTCAGGATTCTGATCAAGATGGTATTCCAATCGAGTGGGAACATAGATGGGGATTTAATCCATTAATTCACGAGAACCATCAAAACATTGATCCTGATGGAGATAGTCTAAACAATACTGAAGAATTTATCACATCTGAATTTGGATCAGATCCTTATAGAAAAGATATTTTTTTAGAGATTGATTATATGATTTATGAAAATAATAGTGCACAAATTGAAATCTTAAAAAAAGTGAAAGAAATTATTAAAAATCCATATCATAGACGAAATATTATTTTTCATTTAGATATTGGAGAAGTTGATGGTGGAGATATAATTCCATCTGATAATGATTCATCCTTTGAAGATTTATTAAATCTTTATCAAGAATATTTTACTCATAATGATGAACAAAGCTGGAAAAGAGGTATTTTTCATTATGGTCTAATTGTTGATTATTGTCGTCCAGGCGGATTTGGATTTAGTGGTGACGTTTGGCCAAATTGGGGATACGGTCGTGGGACAAATTGTTTTGTTATTAGTAAGGATCTCATACAGAGGAAAGCTGAATTATTAAGAAAATCTGATGAGTATATAATTACCTATCTATTTATGCATGAGATGGGGCATAATCTTGGAATTAGATTTGGTAATCCATTGGGTTGCGACCTGCCAGGTTCAGGTAATCCATTAAGACTTAGTTATTGGTTATTTAGAAATTATAAAAGTGTTATGAACTACAGATATACTTACTTTATTTTGGATTATTCAGATGGCTCACATGGTAAAAGAGATTTTGATGATTGGGAAAATATTGATCTAACCTGGTTTGAGTATATAAATTCTGATCCAGTAAATTTATAATATATATTTTTGGAAAACTTGAAGGGTTTCATTCTTTTTTTGCAAGCATTCTTGCAACAATTGATAGAATTAAGCCTATTACTCCAATTG
>CP070712.1:1792698-1794343 GCA_020350365.1 Thermoplasmatales archaeon
AATCTTTTCTTTAAGATTACAATGAATTCTGATGGAAAAGTATTTAAATATAGCATGTATACATGTTGCACGATACCATGTTACAAAGTAACATAATATGGAGGTATATAAAATGAACAAAAAAAGAAATATAATAAACACCAAACTAAAGCAATTTGGGCAAAGGCTGGGAATGAGTGAAATGGAAACAATGAAATCAAAAAAGACAATAAAAAATGTAATTAATGCATGTATAATAGCTAGCGCTATTGCAATAATTGGAATATTTATTTTTACTAGATTAGATCAAGCCGGTGAATATTATATGCCTCCAAGTATCAAAGACTTTAAATTCTTATGGAGATTCTTTTAATTAAAATTGAAAACAGAATCTCCTCTATTGACTAAAAAGATTTTTTTCTAAATTTATTTTAACATGTCAAGAAAAAAAAATGTGCCAATTAGCGTTGCCTTTGAACTAACACTAGGGTGCAATATGCGTTGTATGCATTGCGGTTCAGCAGCAGGTAATGTAAGATCAAATGAACTTACAAAAAAAGAGTGGATAGAATTAAGTAGAAAATTAAAAGATATGGGTACTCAACTTGTCGTATTTACCGGTGGGGAACCTTTACTTAGAAAGGATTGGTTTGAAATAGGTCAAAATGTAAAAGACCTTGGAATGGATCTTTCTATAATATCAAATGGTTTTATCATCGATGAAAAAATGATTTCTCAATTTAGAAAACTTGATCCTTATGCAGTAGCAATAAGTATTGATGGGGCAAATGCTACAACTCATGATAACATTAGGCAGTTAAATGGATCATTTAACAAATGTCTTGAAGTATTAAATTCTTTAACAAAAAATGACCTACCAACAACTGTTGTTACAACAATTCATAAAAATAATGTTAATGAACTTCCCGAACTCAGAAGTATGCTTTTAGATAGAAACATTGCCTGGCAAATTCAACTGGCTGTTCCAATTGGTCGTTTTCCTAATGAATTAATTCTTTCAAAAGATGAATTTTATTCAGCGTCTATGTTTATCTCGCAATCTAAGAATCAATATTCAAAAAAGAGACTTCCAGTAATGGCTGCCCATAGTATTGGATATAATCCAAAATTCATTAGAAATCCTATGCTTCTACCTCTTTGGAAGGGATGTCAGGCAGGAATAAGCACAATCGGTATACAAAGTGATGGAGGTATACTTGGATGCCTTTCTTTACCAGATGATTTTGTTGAAGATAATATTAGAAATCGAGATATCAAGGATATTTGGAATGATTCAAGTATGTTTGGGTATAATAGAAAATTTACAAAAGATGATTTAAAAGGAAGTTGTAAGGATTGCAAATTTGGAAAAAGTTGTAAGGGTGGATGTTTAACTGTTTCATACTCTACCACCGGAGAAAAACATTGTGATCCTTTTTGCCTTCATTTAATAGAAAAAGAAATGATAAGTGCATAAATTAATTTTTTTACAAGTAGAAATCCTTAAACTATAGTTATGACATTCACCTGAAAGATAACTATGTTGATAAAATCTCCATTATATTCACTACATAAAAAACTAGGAGCACGTTTCACTGAATTTGCAGGTTTTGAGATGCCTATTCAATATACATCAATAAAGGATGAACATCTGAATGTTAGAAGA
>CP070712.1:1794443-1796052 GCA_020350365.1 Thermoplasmatales archaeon
GTAAGAGAAAAAGGGTTTGACTCAGGTGTTATCATTACTGCATCTCATAATCCTCCACATTTTAATGGAATTAAGGGAGTTGCAAGTGATGGAACTGAATTTTCAAAGGATATTGAAGAGGAAATTGAAAAAATCTACTTTCAAAAAAGTTATTTACATGCTGAATGGAATGATGTGGGAAATTATACAAATTGGGATGGTGCAATAGATCTCTACATTGATGGAATACTCAATGCTGTAGATGTAGATCTCATCAAAAGCAAACAATATCATGTGGTTCTAGATTGTGGAAATGGAGCTGGAAGTCTTGTCACACCAAATCTTCTGAAAAAACTAGGATGTAAAATCACAGAGCTATATTGTGAACCTGACGGAACATTTCCAGGACATAACTCAGAACCCTTACCTGAAAATCTTGAGGAATTAATTAAAAAAGTTCCACAGGTAAATGCAGATATTGGTGCCGCACAGGACGGAGATGCAGATCGTGCAATTTTTATTGATGAAAAAGGTAACTATATATGGGGTGATAAATCCTTAGCAATAGGTGCGAAATACGCGACAAAAGAAAATGGAGGGGTAACTGTTACTCCTGTAACAACCTCTAGTATGTTTGATGACGTTGTAAAGGAAAACAATGGAAGTATAATTCATACAGCAGTTGGTTCACCAATTGTTGCCCGGGTTATGATAGATAACAATTCTGTTTTTGGTGGTGAGGAAAACGGCGGATTGATCTTTCCAGAATTGCAATATTGCAGGGATTCTGCAATGTCAATTGCAAAAATCTTAGAAATAATGGCAAAGGAGGATAAAAAATTATCAGAGTTAGTCGAAGAGATTCCAAAATACGAGGTATTCAAAGTAAAAATGCCATGTCCTCATGATAAAAAAGAAATCGTCATGAAAACACTGGCGGAACAAACAAAGAACGATAAAAATGTAAAAAATGTAGATGAAACGGATGGTGTTAAACTCTATCTTGAAGATGGCTGGGTTCTAATGAGACCATCTGGAACAGAACCTATATTTAGAGTCTATTCAGAATCCAAAGATAAAAACAAAGCAGAAGAGCTTGCTTTGACTTATAAAAAATTAGCTGAAAGCATAATAAAAACTAATTAGTTATAATTCTGATTTTAACATTGGAGCCAGTTCAATTCCATTATTTGATGACATGCTTAGGACATATCTTGACCTACCATGAGAAGTGCCTCTCATCTTTATTACCTGTAGGGTTCTTATCAGATCACCCTTTCTTTCAACATCACCTAGAAAGATTATACCATCAGCAATAAATTCTTCAATTTCATATTGAGAATATTGAAAAATCATAGGTGGTACCTCTGAAGTTAAAAAAGTTGTACACATCAACGCAGTAAGAGATGATCCCAGCTTAAACAGAAAATCTCTAATTGCTTCCCGGGTTTGAATCCTATAACATAAAGATGTTATTGAATCAATGATAAGACGTTTTGCGTCAAGTTCTTTTGTAATATCACGAATGACTTCAAATAAGATATTTACTTCCTCAAGACTGTAACACTCTGAGTTTAAACCAAGACGATCGCTAATACTCCATAAATCAACTACACTAAGATCACCAGAT
>CP070712.1:1796152-1797670 GCA_020350365.1 Thermoplasmatales archaeon
TATATGGTTGGGATCTTGCATCAGATAAACTTTGGACAATTGACACAGAAACTGGTGAAGCAACAGAAGTTGGACCTTTAGGTATAAACATCAACTATGCTCAAGGTGGTGATTTTTGTAGAGTAACAGATGTTTTGTATCTAACTGCTTATACTACCACTGGAGCTTTATATGAATGTGATGAAGATACAGGAGCATGTACTCTTATTGGTAACTTTGGAGGTGATATGGAAATTGTTGGAACTATTATAATTCAAAATTGCACATATTATCCAGTTCCACCTAAAACTCCCACTATATCAGGTCCAGAAAATGGATTAATAAATCAAGAATATAATTTTACCATTAATACTACTGATCCTAATGGAGATGATATATATTACTACATTGAGTGGGGTGATAACACTAGTAGCGGATGGATTGGTCCCTATTCCTCAGGTGAAGGAGTAACAGTCAATCATACATGGTTAGAACATGGAGTTTATGTAATCAAGGCAAAAGCAAAAGATGTTTTAGGTTTAAGTAGTGGATGGTCAGAGTCTTTTTTTATTGATATTATCAAAGGACCAGAAATTGAGATAGATTCAATCAGAGGTGGATTATTCAGGGTCAGTGCAAAGATTAAAAATATAGGTGGTCTAGAAGCAGTCAACGTTAGTTGGAAAATCACACTTGAAGGGGGTGCATTTTTAGGCAATGAAACAACGGGTGTTGAAAATATTCCAATAGGTGAAGATATTACAATTTTTTCAAAATTTATATTTGGATTTGGACCAACTAGGTTAACTATAACAGCTGATATACCTGAATCTTCTGATTCACAAAGCCGAGGTGGATTTGTTCTATTGATCTATACTCATGTGAATATTGGAGGTTAAAATAAATTAGTACTTAGAAAATCCTATCTATTTTTAAAATTTTACTGTAGAACTCTATTTGTCGGTATCTATATAATACGTACAAAATGTTTTGTCGTAGTATATATATTATTTAATGATTTCTAATAATATTCTAAGCAAAAATGTGAATGTAACTGGATTAGCTCCTAATATAAAAAGATATTAAAGATATTAACCATCACCAGGATTAACCTTAATATAAAAAATGTAAACAAAACCACTATTTGTTTTTTCATCTGCGTTTTTTGGAATTTCAGCTTTTGCAGTAACAATTACTTCACCAAAGCCAAATATTGGTATTGATTTAACTAAATGTTCATTTGCTGGTTGAATGCAACTGATCAGTCCAGTTGTTTTCCTACCAAGAAGTATTATTCCACCTTCTAATTTAATACTCCAGCTTACATTCAATGCTTCAATCTCACCTAGATTTCTTATTAGTACATCAACTGTAAATAGTCCACCATTAATTTGTTGTATCTCTAAAAAAGGTCCTTTGATTATGTGAATCAAGTGTGGTTCGGACCATTGACTTTCACTACCATTTATATCTTTAGCTTTTACCTTTATTTCATAGTCACTCGGGTCATTCCAAGAATGATTTGCATAAATTGTTACC
>CP070712.1:1797770-1799279 GCA_020350365.1 Thermoplasmatales archaeon
TAGGAGGGGATGGGATGCACTCTAACAAAAACTACCAGCCCGATTCCTTCCACTAAAAACAAATAAATAACGTATATATATGTTTTTCGCTAATAAATAGGGGACTATAAAAGGGAAATACTTACTACATTATTTCCTCTAAGAATAATTGTTCCTAGTCGTCTCTTATTTTCCTCAAATGTCTCCTCGACATCAGATAAAACCATATTCATGTACTCATCGTAACCAGATAGCTTTCCTTCGATCAATCTTCCATCTTTTAAAAGTAGTGAGAGCTTCTGGTTCAAAGCTTTTTCTAGGACATCTAAAGGTAACGCCATGGGGAAGGTGAAATATGTTAGCCTTTTTAAAGTATTCCCTTGGTTTTTCCTATTAAAAATGGTAAACATTAAATGTTTAATGTTGATTACAGAACTGCCTAAGGGGAGGTTTAAATCTATGTCTGATGGAAATATTGTTCATGTAGTAGGAACAGGAACCATTGGGGAGCCGTTAATTGGACTACTTAGTGATGCACGTGATGAATTAGGAATAGATGAAGTTACTTTTTATAAACACACTCCAGTCTTAACAGACAGACCAAAAATTAAGGGATTAATAAACAGGGGCGCAAATCTGGCAGTTGGTGAAACAAAAATCAAAGATTTTCAGGAACTAGGACTTGAACCAATGTATGATGCAGAAGAAGCAATAAAGCGATCGTCTGTTGTTGTTGATTGTACACCAAAAGGTACTGGGATGATGAACAAAGAAAAGTACTATACAAAATATAAGAACAAGATAAATGGATTTTTAGCCCAGGGATCTGAGTTTGGTTTTGGAAAGATGTATGCGCTAGGAATAAATGATGAAATAATTACACCTAAAGATAAATTTATACATATAGTAAGTTGTAACACACATAACATTGCTGTTTTAATTAAAACCCTTGGTATGGAAAATGATAAGAACATTCTTAAAGAAGGAAGATTCCTCTGTATAAGAAGAGCAAATGATATTAGTCAGGTAAAAAGCTTTATTCCTTCTCCAGAAGTAGGAACTCATAAAGATGAAAAAATGGGAACACATCATGCAGTAGATGTATACCATTTATATAAGACATTAGGAATTGAACTTAATGTTTTTTCCAGTGCTTTAAAATTGAATACTCAATATATGCACTCAATATGGTATGACTTGAAACTTAATTCAAAAATAACAAAGGAGGATGCAGTTCAAAAATTTATTGATAACCCTAGAGTCGCAGTTACCCAGAAAAAATCAGCTAACTTAGTATTTTCATTTGGCAGAGATCATGGTCATTATGGAAGGATACTTGATCAAACTGTTGTTGTTTTGCCAACAATTCATGTGTTGAATGATAACGAGGTTTTTGGATTTTGCTTTACACCTCAAGATGGTAATTCAATCTTAAGTAGTATAGCTGCAACTGAGCGTTTTTTATACCCAGATACATATGAAGAAAAACTAAAGTTTTTAGGAGCGTTTCTACTTCAGGAAGTATAAAAA
>CP070712.1:1799379-1800854 GCA_020350365.1 Thermoplasmatales archaeon
AATTGGACAGGAAGTAATTGAGGAAACAAATTCATCTATAACTATAAAGGATTTATTGAAACCTGCTGAATTGCCATTTAATAGTACTATTAAAAGGATGCATTTAATAATAAAAGTAATGCATGAAGATGCAATGAATGCTCTTCAAACTAATAATAAAAAAATTGCAGAAGAAGTTGTTACAAGGGACAACGAAATAGACAGATTACACTGGTTAGTAGCACGTCAACATAATATTATTCTTCAAAATATGAGTCTCGCTGAAAAACTGAACATGACTATTGTGATGACCTCTACTATTTTTCTAATAAGTAGAATTTTAGAGCGTATAGGAGATCATGTAGTTAGAATTGCACAAAATATAACACATCTTATAGATAGTGATTTAGATAAGAGAATATCTGACAAGATTCAATTAGCAAGTAATCATGCTTTGAATATTGTAAATAAAAGTATTGGTGCATTTTTAAGAAAAGATATTCATGCTTCAAATAAAAATATTGAAGAAACTAAAAAACTTGAGGCTATTTGTGGAGAAATAAATGAATTGGCACTAATCGAAAAAGGAACAATTGCAATATCAATAGGATATATTGTTGAAAGCATTAGAAGAATAGCAGAATATGCAGAGGATATTTCTGAAACTGCAATTAATTATCTAGTTGGGGAAGAAGGAAAATAAATTATTTTAATTCATAATAATCATAATACTTGTTTTCACAACAACCATCAGATAGATTAAACTCAATCATTTTCCTTTCTTTTTCTTTTCCAATATTAACAACAGATACCTCAATTTCATCATCCTCAATTTCGATAATATTAAAGGTATTTCCAAAATGAGCTCTTGTCCTGTTACAAGAAAATGTTCCTGCATTTACAAGAAGTGTCTTATGGATTTTAACTGCCCAAGGAACATGTCTATGTCCCATAAGAACAAGAGGGACTTCATTTTTAAGAATAATGTCAAGTGTTTCACCAGCATCCTCAATAATGTTTGTTTCTCTGCCTGAATGAGGAACTGGAATTACATGATGATGAAAACCAATAACAGTTGTTTTCTTACTTTTAATACCATCTTCAATAAGTTTATGCCTTCCTCTTCCAAGTCTACCATCATCTCTATCAGGTTCACTTGAAGCAAGACCTACAAGTGTGATTTCATCATAGCTATGAATGAAATCTGTTTCATTGAAAAACTCAGGAAACAACTTCCAACCAAGGTTTCTTTCATCATGATTACCTGGAACAATTACAAGCTTTCCATTAATACTTTTTAATTTTTCTTTGGCGAGTTTGTACTCAGGAAGAAGACCATCAGTTGTCAGATCACCTGAAATAAAAACTAGATCTGCATCGACCTTATTTACCATCATTACTGCTTTTTCAAAGATCTTTTCATTGAAATCAGTTCCAAAATTACAGTGAATGTCAGATATATGAGCAATTTTCATAAAACCAGGTACAAAAAAATT
>CP070712.1:1800954-1802423 GCA_020350365.1 Thermoplasmatales archaeon
TGTTATTGAAAAAACAGCTTCGCCCTCTGGCAAGTGAGGAGAATCAATGAGTCTTGCTATTCTTTTCGGACCTTTACTTTTACGCAAATATACCCTAAAAGTAGCAGTATGCCCGACGATATGACCACCTATGGGTCTTGTTGGATCACCGAAAAAAGCATCTGGTTTGGCAGATACTTGATTTGTAACACACACAACACCATTATTTAGGTCACTCCATCTTAATAACTCATGCATATGTTTGTTTAATTTTTGTTGTCTATCTGCGAGTGCTCCTCTACCAACATACTCTGCTCGGAAATGTGCTGTTAGCGAATCAACAATAAGTAATCTACCTGGAGATTCTTTTGAAAGTTCCTTTACCTTATCTACAAGTAGCATTTGATGACTAGAGTTATATGCTCTTGCAACATGAATTTTTGAAAGTACTTCATCTGGATCTAAATTGCGGGCTTCAGACATTTGAATAATTCGCTCAGGTCTAAAAGTGTTCTCAGTGTCAATATAGAAAGCATGACCATCTAGTCCACCTTGTTCTACAGGAAGCTGAACCATTACACAAAGTTGATGAACAATTTGAGTTTTACCAGAACCAAATTCACCAAATAATTCTATTATCGATTGAGATTCAAAACCCCCTCCCAACAATTCGTTTAATGTGTTTGAACCACAAGAGATTCTTCCAATATCTTGACGTTTTTCAAAAAGCTCTTTTCCAGTTCTAAAATCATCTTTTTTAACCATTTTTCTAGCTTCTTGAATTATCTTTGAAGCTGTGGTTAATCCAAGATCTGCTAGATCCGTTAATTCTTGGGGGCTAATTACTGCTATATCCATCAATTCAGTAAGCCCAGAATCTTTTAATTTTTCTGCGGTAGCTGGTCCAACACCCGGTAAACTATCAATTTCATCAGTGTTATCTTTCTCCATATAAAAAACCTGGTAAACTGTAATTAATAAACATTTATAAAAGTGTGGGAGAGTATATTTAAACTATTTCTAATATTATCATAAATAATATGAGGAATAAAAATGGCTGATGATTACTATCCCTGGGGCGGAGAATTTATTATATGTAATAATTCGGGATGCGTAGCTGTTGTAATACTAAATTTAAATTATATTCCTTCAAAAAAGGTTGCAATTTATGGGCCATTGAAAACTGAAAACATTGGTATTGAAAAAATTATTGCAAATGTAATTTCAAATCCTCATATAAGATATCTAATAATATGTGGAGATGATATTCGAGGTCATCGTTCAGGATTATCACTTATCGCATTAAGTAAAAATGGAATCGATGAAAACCACAGAATTATAGATGCACCAGGGGCAATCCCTTATATTGAAAATCTAAATAACGAAGCGATTGAGAGGTTTCAAAAACAAATAGAAGTTATTAATTTGATTGGTGTTAATGATAAAAAGATGATAGAAAGGGCAATTGATGAATGTATTGCAAAATCTCC
>CP070712.1:1802523-1803991 GCA_020350365.1 Thermoplasmatales archaeon
CTTTCCAACTTAGACCAAAATCTGTTGACATAGTTAAATAAATGTTACCAGATTCAATAAAAGAACAAAATAAATGTGTTTCATTTGCATAAATCATTGGATAGTTCGGGTCTGCACCAGTTGGTAATATGTCTCTTGTTACTTGGTTAATACCCCAAGAGTTACCCTCATCAGATGATTTATAAAGAACAATTCCTGAATCTGAATCAGCTACAATGTAGATGTTATTTTTTTCAACGAATATTTGCGGATGGATAAGATCTTCAGAGCTATTTAAGAATTTATACACAAAAACATCGTTATAATCCAGTGTTCCAATCTTTAATTTAAAGAAAAATAAGTCTTGATTCGAGTCATTATTTGTTTCACAAACACCACAAATATATTTCGATGAGGATTCGTAATATCTAGTTATTGAAAGATTACTTAAATTTTGGTGATCTGGATGCATTCCTAATGCAATACCTTGTTGTTCAGGATCTAGTTTAAATTCGAATAAAAACAATAGAGCGTTGGTAAAAGGTTCTACTTTGCCTTGAACAGTGTAATTAGAGGTACCTATAAAGACCATAAACCATGGAGGAGAATTAAAGGTTAATATCTTAGGAGTTTTAAAACCCCAAAAAGCATAAGTTACATTTGGGTCATTTTGGTCTGGAAAGCCTGAAAATTCATAGGTATAGGTATTGATATAATTTAGGTTTGAAATGTTATCTATTCCAAAGTATCCAAGAACTGATGAATTTTTTAAAGGTGATTTAAATACACCATAAGCTTTTTCAAAAACAGGTTCTAAGCTTAAACTAGGAGAGTTTATCTCTATATCTAGATTATTTTCATGATGAGCTACTATTTTAAATGCATTTGACCAGTTATAACCATAATCTATAGAATTTCGGATATAAATATGAGTTTCACTATTAACATTATATTCATATGCTACAAGACCATTATTTTTTTCCATGACACAGGATGGATAGGATTCATCTCCGTAAGCATTTGATACAACTATATTATCTGAATTAATTAAAAAATTATTAACAAATGCCTGTAATTTATTATCTTGAACGGAAATAGTAGAGGTTGTTTCGGGTGAAGATGTAGTTGTAATCCAATTCAATTTACCTTTTACACATGAATCTATTTTTTTAACCACATCTTTTTTATCCAGTATATACGTGGAAGTTCCAAATGAACCAATCGAGCTTAAAATTAATAATACTGCTATTGTAAAAACTAAAAACAATCCTTTTCTAAAATTAAAAATTTTCATATTCTTACCTCCCTCTAATCAAAATTCAATAGAATTTAAAGTATATAAAACTAGCGTCCAAACAGATGAGCTTATAAATGTATTCATAACCAAATCATATATCTGTTTCAAACCCTTTTTAATCCCACAATTATAATGTATCAGGTGAGATTGTGGTAAATAGGATAATATTTATAGTCCAAGTATCTGTCGTAG
>CP070712.1:1804091-1805540 GCA_020350365.1 Thermoplasmatales archaeon
AAAATTATGAAGAAAAATTCAGTTCTAATTAATACTTCTAGAGGTCCTGTTATTGATGAGAAGGCCCTTGTAAAAGCATTGAAAGAAAAATGGATTTTTGGAGCAGGTCTTGATGTTTACGAGCATGAACCAAAGATAGATGAGGAACTAAAAAAACTTGACAATGTAATAATTCAGCCTCATTCGGCATCTGCAACATTTGAGACTCGTTCTAAAATGGCAATAATTGCTGCTGAAAATATGATAATAGGACTAAAGGGTGAAATGCCTCCAAATTGTATAAATCCTGAAATCTTTCAAAATAAATAGAATTACAATGTGAAAGTCCAAATCTCAGTATCTTGTGGTAAATCATCCTTTTCTATATCTATTTCATTTCCAACATGAATTATCTTATGTTTGGTCTGTTCTAAAAATGGGTCAATTCCTGCTATTGGAAGAGACAGTCCGCCTATTTTATAATGCATCGGTACGATAATTCTTGGTTTAATTTTATTTATTACATCCCAAGATTTTTTGTCATCAACAGTAAATGTTCCACCAACAGGCACAAACAAAATATCTACATCACCAATTTGCTTTACAGCCTCATCATCTATATCATGACCCAAATCTCCAAGGTGACAGAACTTTATTTCATCAACATTAAATCTATACATTATGTTATTTCCACGTTTTGCGCCTTTTGATTCATCATGAAAGGAATCAACACCATAAATTTCGATATTTGATATGTTTCTTTTTCGCGTGTCTGTGACAACCTTTGAATCTTCCTTCTCGACTGATTTAACACTGTTATGATCATAATGATCATGGGATACTAAAATAATGTCTCCTGAAACAGTTGGTGCTGGAATACCTATTGATTTTCCATCATGCGGATCAGTTACTAACGTCAAATCATTTGTAATTTCAAAGCATGCATGACCATGCCATCTAATTTGTAACATTTTTCCTCCCCAGACAACTTTTTACTAATGGCAAAATGATTATAAAAAAATTATGGCCGTAATCGTCCAAATTTTATATAGACAATTTTAGTCTTATCGACTTTAGCAAAAACAATTTCCTTATTTACAGAGTGAGCAAGCCTTACCGCTCTACTAATTTCTGCCCATGTGCTCTTGAAACCACTATCCACTACATGTACCAGATATTCAGCATGGGTATGATCTGGTTTTGTTGTATATGCCCTAAAATGAGCTCCAAACTTAAAACCAGTTTTAACAAGGAGACCACGTTTTTTCAAATCTTTGAAAACACTAAATCTTAAATTGATATCTGGTTGTTCTTTTTTTATTAATTTTAACAAATTTGCTTTCGAAACCTTTTGATTATCAACTGTATAAATATCAAACACGTCTTTTTCTAAAAGATACAATGCTTCAACTATAGATAATTGCAAACCCTCTCCAAATGGTTTACCATAAAACTCCTTTTCATGTAAAT
>CP070712.1:1805640-1807069 GCA_020350365.1 Thermoplasmatales archaeon
CTACCATTAAAACATTGGAAGGAAAATATGATTTTTTAAAGCTTGTTGAAGTAAATAAAAATGATAGTGCAGATCAAGGTTTTGCTGTTAACGTCTCTTCAGATATTGACTCTATTAATCCTGCTCTCGTGGGAAAAGCAATTGAGGCACTTATAAGAGTCGTTTATAATGATATGAACTCAGAAGCAGGTCTTTATTTTGTATCAGAACTAAAGGAACTTGCTGGTAAAGAAATAACAAGAATGGTTGCAGATTGTGATGTTGATCTTGGACAGTTACAGCTTGAACAACATCATGCATATCAGCGAAGGGAAAGAAAAAAATATATTTCAGAGGCTGCAAAAACAGGTAAACTTACTCGCGGAAAACCTGAAAATTTAATAGGATATACTTGGGATAAGGTCTCTCATTGGAAACATCAACCGGGTAGTAAATATTGTACTTTATATGATAAGGCAGGCAATGTCCTAGATAGGCTAAATCTAGATAGGATAATACAAAATTACGTTGAGAAGTTATCTGGTTATATTGATGTCGATCCTCGTGAAATTGAAAAAGAAGCAAGTATATATGAAAAGGAATACAAATTGCTAAAACTACTGCTGGAAAGAGATATGGATGCAGAAACAGCAATGCATATGCTTAAAATAAATAGGGATGATTTAAATAAGATAATTAGTAAACTTTCACAGATGGAGATGTTGCAATATACAGATTTCAATACTGTTGAACTCACTAATATTGGTATTGGTTATTTATCAAAAAAAGAAACAAAGTAAATTTGAAATTAAGATACTGTCTGATTAATTTCTAATTTTCCTCTTTTTCTTTTGGGAGATAATACTATTGCAATTGTGAAAATTATTGCAGAGATTAACACAATTGATGCACCAATCGGAAAATCAGTAACTAAGGATAACCAAAAACCAACAAGACAACTGATTATACCAATTATTGGTGAAAATATAAATATTTTTTTGAAATCAAAAAAGAATTGATAAGCAGTGGATGTCGGATTAATTATCAATGCAAAAACAAGCAAGCCTCCTACAACCCGAATTGATAATGAAACAGCAATTCCTGTTAGAAACAAAATTGCAAAATAATATAGTCTTGTGTTTATACCAGATGATTCCGCTAGTTTTCTGTGAAACATAATTGCTATTAATTCTTTGTAAAATACCACAACAAAAACAACTATGATTAATGAAAATATTGAAAGAAGAAGTATATCGTTTGTGCTAACTGAAAATATACTTCCCCATAAAATACGAAGTGCCCTTGAACTAGCAGCAGTTCCAGGTATAAAATTCAGAAAAATAAAAGCGAGAGCTATCATAAATGAAAAAAGAAAGCCAATTACGATATTGCTTTCAAGACGCGCTTTTTCAGCAAGAGGTCCTAATATTATTGATATTCCAAAAGAAAA
>CP070712.1:1807169-1808598 GCA_020350365.1 Thermoplasmatales archaeon
GTTCGGAAATTTCCGAACAAAAACAAATATTTTTTAAATAATATCAGATTAAGTATATTATATAAATGCCAAAAATTACACTAGATATGAATACGTTTAAGGCTCTTGCGTCAGATACTAGATTAGATATTTTAAGAGCTTTAGATGGAAATAAGATGGGATTAAAAGATATTAGTGAAGCAACAAAACTAAACAAAGCTACTCTTCATGAACATTTAGTAAAATTAGCTGAAGCAGGTCTAGTAAAAAAGAAGGAAAGAGAAGGACATAAATGGGTATATTACAAATTGACTTGGAAAGGTGAGGGATTATTACATCCTGAAAATTCTAGAATAGTAGTACTTTTTACAACAACATTTATTTCTTTATTTTTTGGTATAATATTTTTATTTCAATTTATTAAAGGTAAAATCGTAGCAATGGCACAACCTTTTATTGAGACAGGTGAAATGAAATTACTGGCAGCTGAAGACTCAAATTCAATACTTCAAATTTCAGATCCTAGGTTTTTAAAAGCACCTATTGCCCAAGTACCTTTACAAAATCTAACAGTTTCAGACCTATCTAAAACATTGAATACAAATATTAGTTTAAAAGGAGCCTTTGGAAATACTATTTCAGATGCAAAAATCGAATGGACCTCTTTAGATGGAGCTGAACCTTTAGCAGGTCAAGTGTCAAGTATACCACAATCTATATTTGCTGTTGTTCATGATCCTGCATTACAATTTATAGCTGTTGCCTGCATTATTACTTTTGGGATATTGCTTACAATAACAATTTGGCGTTATAGTAAAAATAAGATACCGAAATTATAGTTCTAAAAATTGCTATAAAATAGTTATTTTACATATTGTCGATTTTTTCTTGAAGGTCATCCAAATCTTCGTTTTCATCAAAGAAATCAAATAAGGTTTTCTGCATCCTCATCACCAATTATTGGTATGCTGTGAGAGTGTTATATGGTTTTCGATTAATACAAGAATAAAAAAATTTATATTTAATTTGAATAAATGAAATCACCTTAATATAGACCTTATTCAAATAAATACTGTAACCCTGGGTAATCAGGTGCATATCGATTTACTTTAAACACATGATTATCAATGACATCTGGAATTTGATTTAGAAATTCCCATACTTTTTCTTTTTCATGTGTTACTTCAAAAAGTCTTCCATGAGTCCCGTCACAGATTATTGTATTACCATTGGGAAGTCTTTGAGCTCCTGCTAGATTAATTGAAAAGAAATCACTTGGATCTTCTGCTCTATATGACCATATTGGTTCATCAGGTCCATAAGGTAAGCCGGGTTGGTAAGTATAGTTGCCAAAGCTGTCAATAGGTGGAATTATTTCATCTACGGATGAATAATCCATATCAGGGCGACCAAGACCATTATTAAAAATAAGGATGTAACCTTCTCCAGG
>CP070712.1:1808698-1810121 GCA_020350365.1 Thermoplasmatales archaeon
AAAACAATTATTGCTTTGATTATAATTGCTAAAGAACTTATTAAAAATAATAACAAAATTCTTTTCTTAGCTCCTACAAAACCTCTTGTTATTCAGCATGCACAATTTCTAAAGCAGTTTCTTGAAATTAATGAAGAATCAATTATTGTTTTTACAGGAGAGATTTCTCCTGAAAAACGAAATAAATTGTGGGAACAAAGTAGAATTATTGTTTCTACACCTCAAGTAATTGAAAATGATCTTTTATCAAATAGATTGAATCTAAAAGATGTTTCTTTTATTATATTTGATGAATGTCATCATGCTGTTGGAGAATATTCATATGTTTTTGTTTCTGAAATGTATCAAAAACAAAGATCAGATGGATTGATTCTAGCAATGACGGCATCCCCTGGAAACGATATCTCTAAAATCTTTGAGGTATGTAAAAATCTAAACATAAAAAATATTGAGATACGTTCTAAATATGATCCTGATGTTAAACCATATGTGCATGATGTTAAGATTACTTGGAAAGAAATAACGTTGCCCAAAGAATTTGCACATACAATTCAACTCCTCAGAAAAGCATTATCTGAAAGGCTGAAATTTCTAAAAAATCTAGATTTAATAGAGAGCTCATCTGTTTCTTTAATCAATAAAACTAAACTACTTGACACGCAAAAAAGAATTCAAATGGAGATAAAATCAAGATTGAAACCTCCAAAAATATTATTTAAAGCAGCTTCTACTCAAAGTGAGGCCATGAAAATACATTATGCTCTTGAATTGTTACAAACTCAAGGGGTAAATGCCTTCAGTAACTTTTTTCAAAGGATGGGGAAGGAGGCAACCTCAAAAGACAGCAGTAAGGCCTCAAGATCAATTATGTCAGATACCAATATTTTAGATGCAGTCGCCTATGCAAAATCTTTAAATATTGAACATCCGAAAGTTGAAAAAATTTCAAATATTGTCGAACATCAACTAAAAATAAAACCTAATTCTAAAATTATTATTTTTACACATTATAGAGACACTTCACAACATATCCTAAATATCTTAAAAAATGTAAAATTTGCAAAACCTGCAAGATTTATAGGTCAAGCTATAAAAGATGGAGATAAAGGTCTTACACAAAAAGAGCAATCCATAATTATTAACAAGTTTAAAGAGGAAGTATATAACGTTTTAATTGCAACGTCTGTAGCCGAGGAAGGTCTTGATATTCCCTCTACCGATTTAGTCGTCTTTTATGAGCCCATTCCTTCAGAGATAAGAGTTATTCAGAGAAGGGGGAGAACTGCTAGAAAAATGGCTGGGAAAGTAATAATATTAATAACTAAAGGAACTCCAGATGAAGGATATTATTGGGCATCAAAACGAAAAGAAAAACGTATGGTATCTGAACTTGAATTGATAAGATCAAAACTTAGTAAAAAAC
>CP070712.1:1810221-1811587 GCA_020350365.1 Thermoplasmatales archaeon
TGCTGAAAAACAAATTGAAGAAGACAAAGAAATAGCACATAGACTTTTTAACAAACTAAGTCTCCCATTTATATTAAGCAAGAGACCAGAATGGGATAAATTTGCAGGGGCATTTTATACTATAAGTATAGATGTATTAATGCCTTCATATCGAACATTACAACTTGGTTCAATTCACCAGTATAAAGATAATTTTTCAAAACCTTATGAGATATCTTATGAAGCAGAGGATGGAAAACATAGTTATTGCCATCAAACAACATATGGTATGAGTGAACGTATCCTAGGAGCCCTTGTTGGAATTCATGGAGATGATAAAGGGCTTGTTATGCCTCCAGAGGTTGCTCCAGTTCAAGTGGTTTTGATACCAATTATTTTTAAGGGAGAAGAAAAAACAGTTTTAGAAGCATGTGATAATCTGAATTTAAAACTCTCCGAAGAGGGAATTAAATCATATGTTGATAAACGTGATATTAATCCTGGAAATAAATTTTATGATTGGGAATTAAAAGGAGTACCATTGCGTGTTGAAATTGGTCCTAAAGATATAAAGAACAATCAGGTTGTAGTTGTAAGAAGAGATACTTCTGAAAAGCAATCGATTTCAAATGATTCTGCTGTAAGTATCATAAAAGAAGAAATTAACAAAATTTCAAAAAGCCTATACGACAAAGCAAAAAAGCTTCTTGATGAAAACATAAATAGAGTAAATACTATTGATGAAGCAAAAAATTTAAAAGGAATAGTGGAACTTCCATGGTGCGGAACTGAAGATTGTGCACTTGAAATAGAAAATATATTAGATGGAAATACATTAGGAGAACCAATTCAGGATAATGAATGTAATATACCTTGTCCAGTTTGTAACAAGCCTGGTACGACCTGGATGAGATATGCAAAATCTTATTAAAAGAGGGCAGAAAATATGGCTGGAAAAATAACAGGATTTTTTAGAGAATTTGTACTTATTTTTAGCGCTATTTTGATTATTTTAGGATTTTTTATACTTATTATAGGTATAACAGGAGTACTGGAAGACCATCCTATGAATTTTTTAAATCTTACAAATGAGATTCTAAAATGGGGATTTTACTTTTTAATAATAGGTTTAATTGTGTTAGGAACTGGACTATGGTATCTGTACAGCTATTTTAAAAATAGAAAATTTCTTTTAGATGAACTAAAAACTAACAAAAGATCTGAACTAATAAAAAAGCATGCCGAACTTAAGAATATTGTTAAACATTTACCTAAAAAATATCAAAAATTGTTAAAAGATAAAGAAGAAGAATTAAGTATTAGGTAATAATCTTAATGATGGTGAAAAAATTCCAGAATTTTATATTATACTTGTTGAACCAAAATA
>CP070712.1:1811687-1813050 GCA_020350365.1 Thermoplasmatales archaeon
TTCAAATTGTCTTTTTGAGGCTCATTTAATGGTTGAAGACCCAGAGGATTGGATTGAAAAATATGGTGAAAAAGTTGACACGATTCTTGTTCATTTTGAGTCAAAATACGATTCAGAAAAAATAATTGATATTGTAAAAAGAAAAGGGAAAAAATTTGGCTTTGTTCTAAATCCTGAAACGTCCATTGATAATATCTCAAGTTTCATAAACGATTTAGACCAAGTTCTTATAATGACTGTAAATCCTGGATTTTATGGTAGTCCGTTTCTACCTGAGATGCTCGAAAAAATAAGAAGACTTAGAGAAATGAAAAATACTCTTGATATCGAGGTTGATGGGGGGATTACCGATGAAACAATTGCATTTGTTGATAAGGCAGGAGCAAATATGTTTGTTTCAGGTTCATATATTGTTAAAGCTGAAAATGTTTCTGAAGCAATCGGAAATCTAAAAAATAAAATATGACGAAGTTTTATATATTGTAATTAATATAGTATTATGATAAATAACGGATAAAAACAATTAAACATGTGAGCATAGATGATTTCAAACTATAATTCAAAATTAATTGCTTTAATTCTCTCAATTCGACCGGAGACTACACCTCTTGGAATGGTAACAGTCTATATTGGAGGTCTAGTTGCTGGAGCACCATTTAATTCTATTCCACTTTTACTTGCAGTAGTTGTCACTTTTTTTATTACCGCTGGAAGCATGACCTTCAATGATGCATATGATTGGGAAATTGATGCCGTCAATCATCCAAATAGACCAATTCCTAAAGGAATTATTACTCCCAAACAAATGCTTCAATTCACGGCTTTTCTATTTACCATTGGCCTTATAATTACCTTTTTTATAAATTTTTTATGTACTGGCATTTATCTCTTCAGTATAGGGTTTTTAGCTATTTATGAACTATTTACCAAAAAATATGGAATTATGGGAAACATAACTGTTGCATTTGTATCATCAATGGCTTTTACCTTTGGTGGAGCAGCAGTTGGAAACCCATATCCAACTCTACCACTTACAATCTTAGGATTTCTAATCGTATTTGGTAGAGAAATCCTAATGGACATTCGTGATGCCCATGGTGATAAACAAATTCGGCTCACATTACCTAATCAAATCGGGATTCGCAATGCATCTTTTATCAGCAGCATTCTTCTATTACTTGCAATAGCGGTAAGTCCCCTGCCCTATATTCTAAATATTGTAAGTTTATGGTATATATATTTCATTATACCTGTTGATATTATCACAATATTTACTGTCATATGGTTCCTTAAAGATCATCAAAATGCCGCAGTTTCAGCCCATATAATCAGAGGCGCACTTGCATTAGGTCTTATTGGATTT
>CP070712.1:1813150-1814382 GCA_020350365.1 Thermoplasmatales archaeon
AGAAAAGGAAATTTATGGCCTTTTACTAATTGATCGTAGGGAATGCACTGTTGGAATTTTGAAAGGTAATAGAATTCAGATGTTAAAATATATGACATCTCAAGTCCCTGGTAAGCATGGTCGTGGTGGACAGTCTCAGCGTAGATTTGAGAGACTGACTGAAATTGCTGCTCATGAGTGGTTTGTAAAATGTGGGGAGCAAGCTAGCGAAATATTTCAAAACCATCCAGATCTTCAAGGCATATTAATTGGGGGGCCAGGACCAACAAAACAATTTTTTGTTGATGAAAATTACTTACATTATGAAGTTCAAGATAAGATAATTGATACATTTGATACTGGATATACAGATGAGTTTGGATTAAGAGAACTTGTATCAACTGCATCAGAAACGATGACTGATCTGAAAATATCCAAAGAAAAAAAATTGATGAAGCGATTTTTAAAAGAAGTTACCAAAACAGAAGGAAGTTTAGCAGTTTATGGTGAGCATCAATTAAGAAAAGCTTTAGAAATGGGCGCTGTTGATACCCTTCTTATATCTGAAAATATAAGAAAATACAGGGTTAAATTGAAATGTACATCCTGCAACTATTATGATGAGCGCACTATTACTGAGGATGATTTAAAAGATTTTAACCCTCCAGCTTGTCCTAAATGTAACAATTCTTCACCGATGGATATTGTAGAAAAAATAGATTTAATCGATGAGCTTTCTGATCTTATTGAAAAAACAGGTGGTAAAATTGAAATTATTTCTCTTGGCAGTGAAGAGGGTGATTCTTTGTATTCAGCTTTTAATGGTTTAGCTGGAATTTTACGATATCCCATTGATTTATAATTTTATCGTAATATTAAAATATAGGTGATGTTTTCCTAAATATCGAAAAATAGTATATGGGTAAATTATACAAATCGATGGTATTATAAATGGGAAAATATATTAATAATAAAGTTAACAGTTAATAATAATTAATTAAAATAATGGGGATTCTTATGACATCTAGAGAAGATTTCAAATCTTTTATTCCTGCATCTAAATCTATACCTGAACTAACCTTAAAAGCTGTTCTTGTTGGTGCAATTCTTGCAGTTATTTTAGGTGCAGCAAATGCTTATCTTGGACTATATGCTGGTATGACTGTATCTGCAGTTATTCCAGGGGCTGTTATGGCTTTTGCTCTTCTTAAACCTTTTAAAGGAACCATTCTTGAGGTAAATATTGGTATGAT
>CP070712.1:1814482-1815645 GCA_020350365.1 Thermoplasmatales archaeon
ATTGGTCAGATCCACTTGAGATTACTATACCAAGAACCAGAACATCATCCTATCTATGGTATGGTTGCCTGTTAGAACACTTCCCCTTGCTGAAAAGACTGATAAACCTTATAAGATAAAATAAATTAGAACAAGAATATCATAAGCAAGAAGAATAAAATAAAAGAGAATCTGAAAATATTACGAAGCATCTTCGTTTTTTTTCAGATGATTAATTTTTAGTTAAGAATTGAGATGATTTTATATTTTTTCCCATGAAATGTCTTCACATCTTCCAATTAATATTCCTTGACATACATCTTCATCCATGTATATGTCAGCAAAACCAAAGAAATTTTTCATCTGAATATTTATATCAACATAATCAGCAATAAAAGTTGAACCCCAGATTGGTCTTGTACGAAGAATAAACGTATTTCCTCCTCGTATTGTAATATTTAAATCATGCAAACCTCCAAAATGGATGCCTTCTTCAATACCTTCAATATCTGGACTTACTAAGAATAACCTACCAAATCCATATACTTCATTCGATGAATTTGTTTCGTCTGTAGCTGAAATACTTGGTATTAACAGCATTAAGATACTGGTGATTATACCTATATAGGCATAGATTTTATTTTTTTTAATTTTCATATATATCACCTTATTGTTTACAAATAATTGAATAATTCATAAAATTATTCTGTAAAAATTTGTACATTAATGAATATTTGGCAATAAAGAATAAAATTTGTTCAATTTTATGAGTATATATTTTCTGATAATAATAAAATCTTATTAACAAATAGTATATTTTAAAAATTAAGAGGGAGGAAAAACATGAAAAAGGGATTATTTAAGAAAGGATTTGTTCTTGGAATAATATTTTTGTTTGTTGTAGCTGTAATCATACCGTCAACTGTTGGAATTGAAAAAGAAAAAACATAAAATCAGATTATTGAATCTCGTAGTTACATACAAAAGAAGAATAGGGCAATGACATTTTTTAGGGCAATGAAAAGTTCAAAGTTGGAAAACTGATAATAGCTAAGAAATAGAATCTTTTTCTCTTTTTTATAAGTATTTAACCTTCAAATATCTCATATTTGATTATTTTATTGATTTTTATCAAATTTATAATAACAAGAATTTGACAAATGGCAAAAATCTGAACAAATAAT
>CP070712.1:1815745-1816899 GCA_020350365.1 Thermoplasmatales archaeon
GTTGCAGGAAGCATAGGAGAAACATCAGCACTACTCATACTAATAGGTGGACTATTTCTAATAGCACTCAAAATAATCAACTGGCGAATACCACTAATATACATTGGATCCGTATTCATTTTAACATATTTACTAGGACAAGACCCACTTTTCAATATACTAGCAGGTGGACTATTTCTAGGAGCTTTCTTCATGGCCACAGACTATGTTACAGTACCATTGACAAATAAAGGAAAACTAATATTTGCATTCGGATGTGGATTTCTCACAGTAAGCATTAGAGTATTTGGAGGAATGCCAGAAGGAGTAGCATTTTCAATACTTTTAATGAATGCATTTACACCATTAATCGACCGTTATACAATACCAAAACCACTGGGATATATTAAACCAGAAAAAAAGAAAAAAGGAAAAAAACCAAAAGAAGAAACCAAAGAAGGAAAAAAATCCACAACAAAAAAACCTGTTAAAAAAACCACTTCTAAAAAGAAGGAGATGAAGAAATGAATAAAGACGATATAGTTCCAATATTAGTACTTACAATTATTGTAACCACATCGGTAGCAACATTGGCTGTCACAGATAGTATAACACGTGAAAAAATAGAGGAAGCAAAAAGAATGGAAATACAGCAAAATCTAGCAATTCAATTTCCAGATATGACTGATTTTATTTTTGATAAAAAACTAGGTATATACACCATATATATGGGAAATACATCAGATGAAGATAATATCATTGGATATGCATTTGAAGCTCAAGGAAGTGGATACGGTGGAACAATCGAAATGCTTGTTACATTAAAAGATTTTGAAACATTAAATGGAATAGCGATAATTAGTCATATGGAAACACCAGGTCTTGGTGCAAAAATAACTGAAAGTTCTTTTACTGATCAATTTAAAAATCTTGCAATAGAAGACATAGCATTGCGATCTGATAATGGACAAGTTGACGCAATATCTGGTGCAACAATTAGTTCAAGTGCAGTTGTTGATGCAATTAAAAAAACAACTTTGAAAAAGATAAAACTACTGCAAGAAAATGCTAATGAGACAGGAGGTTAGAAAACATGTCATGCGCTTCAACAAATTGTAATAATTGCGATTCAAAAAAGGGGACAAAAAAACAAACAGATAAAAAAGGTTTTTTAA
>CP070712.1:1816999-1818151 GCA_020350365.1 Thermoplasmatales archaeon
TAAAAAAGTTGAAGATGCAAGAAATGAAATAAAAAATGATTTAAAAATTATTTGGACTGGCAAGGACTATGAAGATTTGATAGCATCTGCAGATTCTTCAATACCAATTATAGATGTTAACGAACAGGACATTGCTCAAATTTATTATACAAGTGGAACCACAGGTAGACCAAAAGGTGTAATATTATCCCATAAAAATGTTTACTATCATGCTCTTTGCACAATAGATGAATTAGCTCTTAATAAATCAGATATTTGGCTTCATGCAGCCCCTTTATTTCATTTGGCAGATGCATGGGCAACCTGGGCCATCACAATTGTTGGAGGAACACATGTTCTAGTAAGTGATTTTAAACCAAGTAATGTATGCAGTTGTATAGAAAATAATAGGGTTACATTAACAAATTTGGTACCTACTATGTATTATCGTCTTGTAAATTATCCACGAGTAGAAAAACACGATTATTCATCTCTTAGATTACTAATGAGTGGTGGTGCCCCGATATCACCTAGTCTTGTAGAAAAAATTATTGATACCTTCAAATGTGATTATATACAAACCTATGGAATGACAGAAACAAGCCCTTTTCTTACTATGTCAATTTTAAAGAACTATCTACGAAACCTGCCTTATAAAGAACAGTTACAATATAAATCAACCACTGGTAGAAAATTTAAAGGTGTTGAATTAAGAGTTATTAATGAAAATGATGAGGATGTCAAAAATAATAACAAGGAAGTAGGAGAAATAATTGTAAAAGGTGATTCCATTACCAAAGGATACTGGAAATTACCCAAAGAAACTGAGAAAGTTTTCAAAAACGGTTGGCTTTATACTGGAGATATGGCAGTAATCAACAAAGATGGTTATGTAAACATTGTAGACCGTAAGGATGATATGATAATTACTGGTGGAGAAAATGTTTATTCTATAGAAGTTGAAAATGTTTTATACACACATCCTGCTGTATTAGAGACAGCAGTCATTGGTGTTTTAGATGAAGAATGGGGTGAAATAGTAAAAGCAATAGTGGTTCTGAAGGATGGAAAAAATACTACTCAAAGTGATATAATAAAATTTTGTAAAGAAAGAATATCAGCTTACAAAGTACCAAAATTTGTGGAATTTCGAAAGTGTCTTCCAAAATTGGG
>CP070712.1:1818251-1819367 GCA_020350365.1 Thermoplasmatales archaeon
CACAGCAAAAATACATACCTCTCTTATTGTTCATAAAAAGATTTCCTACTACAAGAGTGTTATCTGACCCTTTGACCCGTAATCCATAATTCGAGTTTTTTAAAAAAATATTATTTTTTATCATTATCGAATCTGATCCAGAATAAAGATACATGCCATAATTAGTACAATGAGAAAACACATTATCATAGAAATAATTCTGTGCTGCTCTATTGGTATAGATTCCAATTGAATTATTGGTGAATATACAATGTGAAACATTATTATTTATAGATATAATATCAATACCAGCATCCATATCAGGATACGAGTCTCCCGGACCTGAGTTCATAATAGTGAATCCTGAAACATTTACATTATCAACATTGATTCGGATTCCATCTGCTGTATTATTTGCATTGATAATAGTTGAATTAATATCTTCTCCAATAAGATTAATTGATTTGTTAATAACAATGTTTTCTTTATATTCCCCGCTGAATACAAAAACAGTATAATTTTCTAATGTATCTTTATCATCAATTGCCATCTGTATTTTAGTGAAATCTTCAGTACCATCTATATTCACAAAAACCATATCTGCAGGATGTTTCATAGGATCTGGATTCTCAGTACATCCTTGGAAAAATAAGAAAATTAATATTATGATAAAGACTCCTTTCAATTGTTTTGCGAGCAGAAATCTCATGACCTACTTACTCCTATTGAGCATATTTTATCTTATTAAATAAAAGTTATTGTTATTATATCATTTAAAATTACAAATTTTTATTTTGATAATTCATCATTCAATTCCATTATTAGTTTTTTTGCTCTTCTACTTAATTTTATTGGGATTTTAACTTGTGTTTCAACATAAAGATCCCCATAACCAGATCCTCTTAGATGAGGCATACCTGCATTTCTTATTTTAATTATATTTCCATGTTGAGTACCCTCAGGAATTTTAATAATGTCTGTACTTCCTCCAAGAGTATATATTTTTTTAGTAGTTCCAAGTGCTGCCTCAGAAAATGATATGTCTGTTTTCATATGGAGATTTGCTCCATGACGACTAAATTTAGGATGATTCTTGACATGAACGACAATATAAAGGTCACCATTTCCCCCTGGTCC
>CP070712.1:1819467-1820572 GCA_020350365.1 Thermoplasmatales archaeon
CGCAAACTTATTCTTGAAGCTGCTGAAAATTCAATTAATGAATTAATAAAAGTAATGAATAAGAAAATGGATCCAGATGAATTAGATCCTGAAAAAGTAAAAATATCAGCCTCGGCTTATAGGCTTGCAATGGAAGATGCTATTGCACTTTTACAAAGAGTGGAAGAAATAAATGAAATGATGAACGAATCACCGAAGACTGCTAAGGATAGTTTTTATGGTGTAGAAAACAGAGCTAAATAATGTATAAACAAAATCTATATGCTATACACTCTGCGCATTTGTCTACTAAAAATGTAAAAAGAAATAATAAGCTAAAAAATTATAAGTACGGTTATAATGACGATCTTGACTGTGTAGTAATAAGTAAAGATGGTACAATAGGTGAAATTTTTGAAGTACAAGGTTTACGTATTGCACTTCCTGCAATACCGAAAGAAGTATATTCAAATAGCGAAAAACCTGAAGATCAAGTTTTTAAGCAAACCTTAAAACCTGCTACGCTATCAAAAATTAAATCAATACATGATTTTCAATTATATCCAGATGACATTAAAGAAAAATATTACGAATATATTAATTCAGAGTTTGATCGTCGCAGTGATGGCTACTGGTTTATGTGTAACGGCACAGCAACCTACATTACAGGAACGCACTATATGTACCTTAACTGGACAAAAATTGATGTTGGTGCACCTGAGTTCAGACAATCAAACAAAATATTCTTTTATTTTTGGGAAGCTTGCAAAGCGGATTACAGATGTTACGGAATGTGCTACCTCAAAAATAGACGGAGTGGCTTCTCCTTTATGGCTAGCGCAGAAACAGTTAATCAAGCTACAATATCAAAAGATGCAAGATTTGGGGTACTGTCAAAAAGCGGTGGAGATGCAAAAAAAATGTTTACCGACAAGATTGTACCTATATCGATCAACTACCCGTTCTTTTTTAAGCCAATACAAGATGGGATGGAAAGACCTAAAACAGAACTTTCCTACAAGATACCATCTAGAAAACTTACAAGGAATTCACTCAAAGCAACTGATCAAGACGAAGTACAAATTGGTGAAGGGCTTGACACTACAATTGACTGGAAAAATACAGG
>CP070712.1:1820672-1821756 GCA_020350365.1 Thermoplasmatales archaeon
AAACGTTATCTTCATTTCCAATATATTCTTCATTTATGCCGTTTTCATGGGTGATTTTTTCAAATTCAATTCTTCTATTCTTATTTATCCCACTATCTTTGTTAATTATTAATATTTTTAATAAAAATATTCGTTTTCCTCATTGTTTCATTGGCTATAAGATAAGTATTGAAAAAGCAAAAAAGATTTTTGTTTGGCCGCTTGAACGAATTGTAGATGGAACCTTGAAATTTTCTTATGTCCCTTCAAACTTTGATCCATCTGAGGATTTTTCACGATTGGAAGAAAAAGGATATAAAGAAATATGGGTGACTCCAAAAATTCCATTTATGATCCCCTTACTTGGAGGTTTTATCACTGCATTTTTCCTAGGTGATTTTCTTAGTGCAATTATGAAATTATTTATATAAATGTAATATAAATGAGAATTAGTGTTAAAAGAATTATATATGAGATATTGAATTATCAGCGGCTGAATTATGACGAAAAGAGATTATTATGAGATCCTTGGTGTTGATAAAAAAGCGGATAAACGTGAATTGAAAAAAGCATATAGAAAACTCGCTTTAAAATTTCATCCCGATAAGAATCCTTCAAAGGATGCAGAAGACAAATTCAAGGAAATATCAGAAGCATATGCAGTGCTTTCAGATGATACAAAACGACAAATGTATGATCAATATGGTCATGCCGGAATTGATCAACAATACAGTGCAGAAGATATATTTCGAGGTGCAGATTTTGGGGATATTTTTAGCAGCATGGGATTTGATTTCAATGACATCTTCAGTCAATTCTTTGGAGGTAGAAGGGGTTTTTCCGGTAGGCAAAGAGCTTATCGAGGAGCAGATCTACGTTATGATATTCAAATTAATTTAGAAGATGCATATCATGGATTGGAGCCAAATATTCGTGTTCCAAGAACTGAAATATGTGATAACTGTCAAGGGTCCGGTGCTAAACCTGGAACGAAACCAAAAACATGTTCACAGTGTCAGGGAACTGGACAGATAAAACAAACAAGAAGAACGGCATTTGGAATGTTCACTCAAGTTGCCCCTTGTACAAAATGCAAAGGAACCGG
>CP070712.1:1821856-1822927 GCA_020350365.1 Thermoplasmatales archaeon
GTTTGATAACCAGAACCATACGGATTTGTAACACCCGGCCAATCATATTCTGTCATCAGTGTATCAATAATGTATGGATTACCTATGCTCATATCAATTGGGATACAGCATTCAGCATATTGTCCAACATTTCTCATGGTTGCCTGTACTGGGAATGTTTGTCCTGGAATTGATTCTCCAGCGCCTTGTGGTGAGTCAATCTTCATAACCTCGATGTCATGCATCCAAGGATACCACAAGTCAATAAGTTTCCATTTCTCATCATTTCTTGGATTAACATCTCCCTCAAGTATGACATATGCATGCACTGGATACTCTACCCATGTGTTTTCTGCTGATTCATTCTGCCATTCACTTGGTGTCCATCCTGGAAATGAAACTTGTGTTTCTTCTCCTTTTGCAAGAGTTATATCCTCTACTATTTCAGCATACTCTGCACAACCACCACAAGCTTCAACGGTAATATCATCAAGATATAGATAGTTGTAGTAGTAATAATAACCAATATACTCCCACCTAACCTGGAATTCCTCTCCGATTGGTTCACCAAAACCGTAACAGCCGATTTCATAAAGTTCACCGTCTTGGTTTTCACCAATTGGGTTGTCCCAAGGAGTTACGTCCTTCCATGGACTGGTTGAATTCCTCCTAAATTTAACGTAAAGACTTGCATATTGTGGGTAATAATAGTCTCCTCCCCATCTGAACCTCAGATTAACCTTTTCAGCACCTGTACAATCAATTTTAGGTGTTTGAATATAGTTGTCATAGTAATCCCCTTCACCATACTGGTCATACTTGTAACATCGTGCTTCACAAGATTGCCCACCAGCATGGGATGAGTTCACAACTTTCCAGTGATCGGTTTCCCAGCCATCTGGCATTACACAATCATCGAAGTATTCTTCGAAGATTAATGGTCCGGCTTCACACTTAATTATTTCCATTTGTGCGTCAAATGTCTCTGTGTTATTTCCAACGTTTTTGACTGTTATGGTCATGTCCATATCTGGTTCTGCACGACCAGTTTGTGGAGAATCGATACTCTTCAAAGAAACATCATGCTCAGTA
>CP070712.1:1823027-1824075 GCA_020350365.1 Thermoplasmatales archaeon
GATTTCTGCGGAGGAATCACAGATGATGCAAATGAGCTAATATTCGGAGGCCCTATGATGGGGCTTTCACAATTTGATATGAACTATCCAACAACCAAGGGAACAAACTGTATACTTTTACAAAAAGCAGAAAAAGAAGCAGAAAGAGATTGCTTCAGATGTAGTAATTGCATATCTGCATGCCCAATGGACCTGATGCCTACAATGTATGTGAACTTGGTAAAAAAGAAAAGATACGAAGAATGTGGAACAGATTACTATGTAGATAACTGTGTAGAATGCGGATCATGTGCATATTCATGCCCAGCAAAAATACCGATTGTACAATACATAAAAATTGCAAAAAATGAACTACAGAAAATGAAGGCGAAAAAATGAAAGAAGAAAACAATATTAAAAAGACCCTAGTATCACCAGGTCCACATTTATCATCAAAAAAAGCAATCAGCAAAACCATGTATCTTGTAATAATTGCATTATTGCTACCAACAATAGGTTCAATATACTTTTTTGGAGTATATGTAATAGCTGTAATACTTGTATCAATAATAACAGCGATATTAACAGAATATGTAGCTAAAAAACTAAGGAAAAAAGAATTCTATATGGATGGAAGTGCAATCCTAACAGGACTTTTACTAGCACTAATACTACCACCAAGAATACCACTCTGGGCAGTAGTAATAGGAGCAGCAGTATCAATAGCAATTGCAAAAGAAGCCTTTGGAGGACTTGGACATAATGTATTCAACCCGGCACTAGTTGGAAGAGCATTTCTAACAACAAGTTTTACAGGACTAATGACAAGATACGTACTGCCCGTAGAAACACTAACTGGAGATGCAATAACCACGGCAACACCACTAAGCGAAAGCTTCGTACAAAACGTAGATCAAACGACTTTGTACCAAAACCTATTCGTAGGAAATGTTGCAGGAAGCATAGGAGAAACATCAGCACTACTCATACTAATAGGAGGATTATTTCTAATAGCACTTAAAATAATCAACTGGCGAATACCACTAATATACATTGGATCCGTATTCAT